>CALLLP010000034.1 GCA_938008165.1 uncultured Neomegalonema sp.
ACTTCCTGAATGGCGTAGGTGGCCCCCGAGTAGCCCATCATGGGCGTCCCCGTGTGGCGACGGATGATGGCGCCGGGGAAGGAGGCCGGAATGTAGATCGCCTTCGATCCCGTCTCCGCCAGATACATGCGCTCGTTGTAAGAGCCGAACATGATGAGCGGCGGCGTGTTCTGGATCGCGTCGCGGATCGCGTCGTTATCGGGCTTCACGCCGGGGCGGCGCTGGAAACTGAACGTGCAGGGCAGGCCCATTTCCTCTTCGAGGAAATTGCGGATGCCGCGCTCGTAGGTTTCGGTTGCCACGATGGCGAAGCTGGCCGTGCCGAAGAAATCCTGCGTCACCGACCGCCACAGATCCCACATCGGCTTGAGGGTCGTGTGCTTTTCGCGCTCGATGAAGGGTTGCGGGTCGAGATCCAGCAATTCTCCGAGTTTTTCGAGAAAAGCGGTCGTCGAGTGAATGCCGATCGGTGCTTGCAGATACGGGCGCTCCAGCGTTTCGCAGAGCAGGCGCCCGAATTCGCGATACATACAGATATTCACTTCTGCATCGGCCAGTTTCTTGACTTCGGCCAGATGCGAACCGAGCGGGAAGACCACATTGATCTCGGCCCCGATGCCCTCGACCAAACGGCGGATTTCCGCCAGATCGGATGGCATATTGAAGGTGCCGTACATCGGGCCGATGATATTGACCTTGGGCTTTGCGCCTTCCTTGCGGGCCTTTGGCTCGCGGATTTTCTTGGTGCCGTATTCGGTCCACAGCCATTTGAGCGCGCGGTCGGCGCTTTGCCACTGATCCTCGTCGATGGTACGGGGCAGGAAACGCTGGATATTCGATCCTTCCGGCGTCACGCCGCCGCCGATCATCTCGGCAATCGAGCCGGTGACGACCACCGCCGGGAGATCGGGGTCCAGCACCTTGCGCGAGCGCCGCATCGCGCCCTCGGTCCCGTGCTGTCCCAGCTCATCCTCGCCCAGACCCGTGACGACGATGGGCAATTCATGGGGGGGAAGGCCATCAGTGTAGTGAAGAACCGAGGTGACCGGCAGGTTTTCACAGCCGACCGGGCCATCGATGATAACCTGCAGGCCCTTGATCGCCGTGAAGGCGTAGACCGATCCCCAGTAACCGCCCGCGCGGTCATGATCGAGAACGAGTGTCATGTGCCCACCGCCTCGCCTGCATCCACGGCGTTGTTGATCTTGTTGCGTGCCGCGTTCTTCTTGCGGAAAGCGACGGATTTATCCGACGGGGTGTCTTCCCAGACGCCTGCCGTATCGCTCTTGCCGACGCCCTCGAAAAAGGCCGTCATCTTGTCGAAGCGCGGCTTGTTGGCGATGGCGCCGTTGATGACCTGTGCCAGCGACCCGGCCCCGGCAGGCCCCATGAGGGGGCGCGCGGAGATGAGGTTGGTGAAGTACAGAGCCGGGATGGAGGTTTCTTTCGCCTTTTGAACCACGGGCGTCGTGCCGATGGCCAGATCGGGCTGGAATTCATGCATCGCCGCCAGATCCTGCTCCAGCGAGGCCCGATATTGGACATAGACCCCCTTGGACCGCAGCCATTCGGCATCTTCGGCGGAATAGGGCGTTTTTGGACAGGCCGTGCCGACATAGCGCAAATCGGCGCCGCTCTCGACCAGCAGACGACCGACCAGCAGTTCCGAGCCTTCATAACCCGACAGGGTGATCCGCCCCTTGATCGGTGTTGCGGCCAGCGCGGCCCGGATCGCGGGCAACATCGTGTTCCGAACGGCGTCGATCTTGTCCTGAGCGACATTGCAGGTCTTGCCGATGGCCTGAAGCCATTCATCCGTGCCGTCATGCCCGACGGGGGCCGAGCCGACGATGGGGCGACCTGCGCGCTCGAATTCGCGGAACGATGCCGTGTAGAACGGATGGATCGCGGCCACGGCGGCGCAGTCGAGGGCCGAATACAGCTCGCGCCATTCGCGCACCGGCGTAACGGGACCTGCGGCAAGGCCCATAGGCTCCAGCATCGCGCCGATGGTCATCGGATCAACTGGGAACATCTCGCCGACAAGCGATACGCTGGGGCGTTCTTCGATCCCGTCGCGCGGGGCTTGTACGGGTCCGGCGGTCGCTTCTTCGCGGGCATAGCGCAGCATCGCGCCGGAGAGCACGTCTTTTGCTTCGGCATGGGTGGGGATGCCAAAGCCGGGCACATCGATACCCACGATCCGCACGCCATTGATTTCCTTTGGCAACATCTGGAGCGGCACACCGGAGGCGGTCGGCACGCAGAGGCTGGTCATGATGATCGCGTCGTATTTCTCCGGATCGGCCATCAACTCGACAGCCTCGCGAATATCTTCGTAGAGCTTGCCGGTGACAAGGGATTCCGAGTTGAACGGTACATAGCCGACGGTGCGCTTTGCCCCGTAGAAATGCGAGGTGAAAGTCAGACCATAGACGCAGCAGGCGGAGCCGGACAGGATCGTGCCGACCCGCCGCATCCGCAGACCGACCCGAAGCGACCCGAAGGCGGGGCACATCGATTGCGGCTGATCATGGGGACCCATTGGATAGTCTTTTTCAAACCCTTCCAGCAGTTCCTTTTTGCCCGATGCAATTGCAGCGGCTTTCATCTGCTCGGCGCCCGCATGGCAGCCGAGACCCTGAATCTCTTCAGCCGTGTCGTCCTCGGGTAAGCGGGGGGCGTCATCCATGGGTCAAACCGCGTCGTAGATGATTTCGAGGGAAGCTTTTTCGAGCGCGCCCTTGGCGCACATGTCTTCGACCGTTGCCGGTTGCAGAACGAAATCGCCGCCCGTGTCTTCGGTATCGAACAGGGCGATCAAGCCATCCTGATCGAGAGGGTTTGGCAGGGTTGGCGGTGCATCGGCCAGATTCTGCGCCAAGGAGGAGAACAGGTCGCCCCAGCGTTCGCCGGGAATGCCGACGATCTGGTAATTTGCGCTTTTCTTGCGAATATCGTCATCCTGCGGGATCGAGCCGATTACCGGAATGCCGACGGCATCGGCGAAATTCTGCGCCTCGCCGGAGCCATCGTCCTTGTTGATGATCATCCCGGCCACGCCGACATTGCCGCCCAGCTTGCGGAAATACTGAACCGCCGAGCAGACATTATTGGCAACATAGAGCGACTGCATGTCGTTCGAGCCGACGACGACGACCTTCTGGCACATGTCGCGGGCAATCGGCAGGCCAAAGCCGCCGCAGACCACATCGCCGAGGAAGTCGAGCAGGACGTAGTCGAAATCCCAATCGTGGAAGCCCAGCTTTTCCAGCAATTCAAACCCGTGAATGATCCCGCGACCGCCACAGCCACGGCCCACTTCCGGCCCGCCAAGCTCCATCGCGAAGACGCCGTCACGCTTGAAGCAGACATCGCCGATCGAGACTTCCTCGCCCGCCGCCTTCTTTGCCGAAGAGGTCTCCAGAATGGTCGGGCAGGCCTTGCCGCCGAATAACAGCGACGTGGTGTCGGATTTGGGGTCGCAGCCGATGAGGAGGACTTTCTTGCCCTGCTGCGCCAGCATGTAAGAGAGGTTGGCGAGCGTGAAGCTCTTGCCGATACCGCCTTTGCCGTAGATGGCGATGATCTGCGTTTCTTTCGTGACCTCGCTCTCGATTGGCGCATCGAGATCCATTGCCGCTTCGTCGCGAAGCTGGGCAGTGAACGATTCCAGCGTCATTTCACCAACACCGTCGGTCATGAGCAATTTCTCCAGTCGAGGATCATTTTCAGGCAGGTCGGATCGTTGAATGCCGTGTCATAGGCGCTCTTTGCATCCTGCGGCGCGGCGCGATGCGTGATGAGGCCATCAAGGCTGAGCCGACCCGAAGTCAGCAACGCCAGAACGGCATCGATATCGAAGCGGTCAAATTCCGCCGCGACCCGGAACCGCGCTTCACGCATAAAGGCGGGCGGAAAAGCAAAACTCAGGGATTGGCTGTAGAACCCGGCCAGCACGATTTCGCCGCACTTGGCAAGATGGGCAATCGCGGTATCGAGGATGCCGGGATCGCCGCTGGCATCCATGATGCTGGCATAATCCGTGCGCGAATCATCCGCGCCGTCGATGACGGGATAGGGAGCATCCCCGCGGCGGATGCCGGAGGATTCCCAGACCGTCGGGGCCGGATTGCCCAGTGCAATTGAAATCCGGGCGATCAAGCGCCCCAAAACCCCATGCCCGACGATCAACTGGGGTGGGGTAGACCCCGCGAGGGCGAGGGCGTGATGCGCCGTTGCGGCCAATGCGAGCAGCGCCCCTTCTTCGCCGAGCGTTTCGGGCAGTGAAACGACCTTTGCGGCATCGGCCACCAGCAACGATGCCGTTGCGCCGAACAGGCCGCGTGCGTCGATATAGCCGCGCGCACCGGGCACAAAGACCAGATCATCGACCTGCGGCCCGGTGCCGTTATCGGCGCTGCGCGTGACCCGTCCGACCGATTCGTAACCGGGCACCAGCGGATATCCCATGCCGGGGAAGGGCGGCATCGTGCCTTCCAACAGCATCCGTTCGGTCCCTGAACTAATCCCACTCCAGAGCGTCTCGACCACGATCTCGCCCGCGCCCGGAGGCGTGATGCCGAGGTCTTCGACCTGCAGGTCCCCCGGTTTGCGAAAGATGATGGCGTTCGTTCTCATCGAGTGTTCCGTGGTCCCCATGCCGCTGTCGCGACTGTCCAATCCATACATGTCAGATTAAGACGACACGCAATAGTGTCAATCAATATTTACACATATGGTCGAGGTTTCGCCGTCATGATGCTCGCGAAAAGGGGGTTGCGCGTGGGAATCCGGCGTATGGATGCAAAACCTGCGGCGTCGAGCAGCTGTGTGATGCTTTGCGGGCTGCGGCATGCCCCGGACCGCATCGCGAGAAAATAGAATCCGAAATACGCCGCCGCGAGCGAGCCGCCGGTATCGGAGCCTTCCATCGGCTCGGCGATCAACAGCGTCGCGTCGGGGTTGATGCTGCGGCGAATATTCTTCAGCAGGTCGAAGGCGGCGCGATCATCATGATCGCACAATACCCTGACGAGCGACACGCAATCGGTCGAGCCGGGCAGGGCGTCGGTGAAGAAATTACCGCCATGGGCCGTGAATCTCGCGCCGAAACCTGCCGCATCCATGATCGAGCGGGACCGGGCGGCGACAGGGGGCAGGTCGAATGATTCGAGCGTCAATCCCGGATGCCGCGCCCCCGCTGCCGCGAGAAAAGCGCCCTCGCCCCCGCCAATATCGAGAACAGATTCGTGTTGATCGAGCGGGTAGGCATCGAGGATTTCGGTGGCCACGAGGTCTTGGCTGGATCGCATCAGCGCAGAATACGTCTGCGCATCGCGCTCCGAGACGCCATGCCCCGCGCGTTCGCCCGCATAGGCCCAGTATGCGGATATTTCGGTGGCTCGATCGGGATTATTCAGCAAGGCGACCGGATCGGCGAGATCGCGGTAAAGCATCGCATGGTGACGAATCATCGCCCGGATGCCTTCATTTCCGTGGATCACGGCCCCGGTATCATCGAGGGACCACAGATCGTTGCGGTCGACCCTGACAAGCCCAAGCGATTTCGCCGCGGGCAGTAATCGCCGGATCGAAACGAGCGGCAGGGATAATCGCGAGGCGATATCCTGCGCCTGCAACGGCCCCTGTGCGAGCGTCGCAAAGAGGTCGATTTCGACGCAGGAAAACAGAATTTGCGACTGTACAAAGCCGGTCGTGGTGCGGAACAGGTCTTCGGATTGCTTGCGGGCATAGCGGCGCGTGAGCGGAAACCGCGCGACCCGTCGCTGAAATCCCGCATCCGCGACCAGACGATTTCTGATCGCGCGGATTTTTTGACCCAAGCGTCGGCGAATCCCGAGGCGACTGAAAACTGAAGAATCGAGATGGCCAGAGGTGGTCATGAATGTCGCCCTACGCCGCAGTTTGTCTCAGTTTGCGGGGCATCAGGCGCTTGACTTCACCGTGAATCAGCTGTCTCAGCCCATCCGATCCCGGCACATCCGGCACGGCATCGACGGCATTGGTCACATGCTCTTGCAGTTTTGACAGGCATCCGGCGACGCCCAGTTCATCGACCATATTCGGCTGACCGTTCATTGCGTCCTGACCGGCGGGTTTGCCCATTTCCTTCGCCGAGGCGGCAAGATCGCGCAGATCGTCGGCAACCTGATAGGCCGCGCCCAGCTGCACGCCGACTTCCATCCATGGCTGGGGGTCGGAATCCGCCGCCGTCGCGCCCGCCGCCGTCGCGCCGACAAAGAGCGAGGCGGTTTTGGTGCGATGGTATTCCTCGACCGAGATTTCCGGCTCGCTTTCCCATGCCTGCCCGGCGACGATGCCATTCGGCATGCCGACGGCGCGGGCGACGGTGGCGATCAAGGGTGCGAGGCGATGCGGCGTGACGGCGCATTCGCGGGCCAGTGTCTCGAAGGCCAGCACGATCAGCGCATCTCCGGCCAGCACGGCCAGTGGTTCGCCATAGGCCACATGTACCGATGGATTGCCCCGGCGCATATCCGAATCATCGAAACAGGGTAGATCGTCATGGACGAGCGAAGCGGAATGCAGCAGTTCAATGGCCGTCCCCGCCGCCATCGACGCTTCTTTATAGGGATTGCCGCAGGCTTCCGCGACGGCGAGGCACAGTCGGGGCCGCACCCGCGCGCCGCCCGCAAAAACCGCATGTTCGACGGCGCGGCACAAAAGCGGCGGCCTGTCGCCAAGCGTTGCGAAGGAGAGCGCCCGTTCCAGTGCGCGTTCGATTGCGGGGGTCGCATCCATATCCGGGCCTCGTGTCTTTTGTTGTAGACAGCAGTGTGTGTCAACTTAGAGTGACACATTCGAAGGCAATGTCAACGCAGAGAATCGGCGATGGACGAAAAACGGCAATCAGGCGACCGGGTGATCGTCATCGGTGCGGGAATCGGCGGCTTATGCAGCGCTATTGCCCTGTCCGCGCAGGGGTTTGATGTCACCGTCATCGAGCGTCAGGGCGATCCGGGCGGTAAGATGCGCACCGTGCCTGCCGGTGGCCTGCCTGTGGATTCGGGACCGACGGTCTTCACGATGAAATGGGTCTTTGATGGATTATTCGACCGGGCGGGATTGTCCTTCGACACATATGTTCCCTTGGCGCAGGCGGAAATCCTCGCGCGGCATGGCTGGCGCGATGGTTCGGCGCTCGATCTGTTTGCGGATGTGGATAAAACGGTCGCGGCGGTCGATGCTTTTGCGGGGGCCGAGAATGCGGATGGCTACAGGCGCTTTGCGCGGGACAGTCAGCAGGTCTTCGAGACGCTGAAGGACAGCTATATCGCGGCCCCGCGCCCCAGCCCCGTGGATCTCGTGCGCCGGATCGGGCTGACGAATATCGCGGATATGTGGGCATTGAAGCCGTTTTCGTCGCTGTGGTCGGCTTTGGGGGGATATTTCCCCGATGGGCGATTGCAACAACTTTTCGGGCGCTACGCCACCTATTGCGGCTCCTCGCCCTATCAGGCCCCCGCGACCCTGATGCTGGTCGCCCATGTCGAGCGCGATGGGGTGTGGCTGGTCGAGGGCGGGATGCATGCGCTGGCGCGGGCACTGGGCGAGGCGGCGCGGAGCCTTGGCGCGGCGTTTCACTATGGCGACGGCGTTGCACAGATCGAAGCGGGAGACGCGGTTACGGGTGTCGTGCTTGCCTCTGGCGAGCGGCTGGATGCCGATGCGGTCGTCTTTAACGGCGATGCGTCGGCGCTGGCGCGGATGCTGCCCGGCACCAAGGGCGCACCGAAGCCCGTCCCCGCCGCCGCCCGCTCTCTCTCGGCGCTAACATGGTCGATGCGGGCGAAGACGGGCGGGTTTCCCCTATCGCGTCACACCGTCTTTTTTTCGGATGATTACCGCGCCGAATTCGACAGCATCTTTCGAGACCGGGCGGTGCCGAAGCAACCGACCGTCTATATTTGTGCGCAGGACCGCGACGATGCGGGCACCCTGTCGCCGGAGGGTGATGCGGGCGAGCGCCTGCTATGCCTGATCAATGCGCCCGCCGACGGCGATACGCGTCGGCTGACAACAAGCGAGATCGATACATGCTTTGCCAATACCTGCGAGACGCTGGACCGCTGTGGCCTGACCCTCGACCCTGTTTCCTCGACCCCGACGGAACCGGCGGATTTCGAGGCGCTGTTTCCCGGCTCAGGCGGGGCGCTCTACGGCCGGGCGTCGCATGGCTGGATGGCATCGTTTCAGCGTCAGGGATCGCGGACGGCCCTGCGGGGGCTGTATCTGGCGGGGGGCAGTGTGCATCCGGGGCCGGGCGTGCCGATGGCGGCGCTTTCCGGGCGTCTGGCGGCGGAGAGCCTGGTCGCGGACCGCGCTTCGATGCCGAAGTCCCGCCCGGCGGGTATCTCTGGTGGTATTTCGACGGGATAAGCGATTGCGGGCAATACGGAATTGCCGTTATCGCCTTTGTCGGATCGGTTTTCTCGCCCTATTACGCATGGGCGGGGCGCGATGCGCCGGAGGATCATGTCAGCATCAATGTGGGGCTGTATGCGCCCGGTGCCCAGCGCTGGACGATGACAGAGCGGGGGCGCGCCGCCCTGTCGCGCGATGGCACGACCTTTACCGTGGGGCCAAGTGCCCTGCGATGGGACGCGGGGGCGCTGACCCTTGATTTCGACGAGATCAGCCTGCCCTGGATCACCACGAACCTGATCCCCCGCCGGGTGCGCGGCCGCGTCACCGTGCGCCCCGGTGCGATCACGGACCGGATCTACGACATCGATGCGGGCGGGGACCATCGCTGGTGGCCCATCTCGCCCGATGCCCGGATCGACGTGGATGCCGATGGCCTGCAATGGCAGGGGCACGGCTATATGGATTGCAATTGGGGCATGCGGGGGCTGGAGGAGGATTTTCGCTATTGGGATTGGTCGCGCGGGACGCTGGCCGATGGCAGTGCGGTTATTCTCTACGACACGCATCGCCGGGATGGCTCGCATGGCCTGATCGCGATCCGCTTTGATGAAGAGGGGCAGGCGACACCCTTTGATGCGCCGGATTCTGTGCCGGTAAAGCGGGGATTATGGGGGGTTGCGCGGTCCATCGCCTGCGATGCAGGGCATGTGCCGGTGGTCGAGAAAACGCTGGAGGACGGGCCGTTCTATAACCGCTCGGTCATCACGACGCATCTGGCCGGGCAACGCGCGCAGATGATGCATGAAAGCTTTTCCGGCGACCGCTTCGGATCACGTTTCGTCAAGCTCATGCTGCCGTTCAGAATGCCCCGCCGTCGAGGATGGCGCGGCTGACCGCTCGCGCGCCTCGCGTTCTTCGCGGGCCTTGACGTCGCGCTTGAGGGTCTTCATCTGCCAGACGTAGAAGGCGATGGCGAGGCCAAAGACGAGGACGACTTCGATCAACCCATAATAGGAGGTCGACATGGGAGTCAGGCCCGCTCGCGCAGGGTGGCATCGGCGATGCGCCGTTCCTCGGCGGTCATCATCAATTCCAGCAGGCGCGCGAAGCCGGTTTCGGTGGTGTTTTCGGCGGAGGTCATCACCGCCGCATGGGCCGCATCGACAAGGAAGGCCGTCGAGCGATCGGCGGGGGCATCATTCACCCGCACGGCCTGAAGCGGCGTTGCCGCAGCACGGGCGATCAGGGTCAGCTTGCGGATCGTGGAGGTATGCGCCCGGCGGTTCAGGTCATAGCCATGCAAGGCGATTTCGCGCCCGATATCACGATAGATGAACGCCGCGCTCTTGATCGCCGGTCGGCAGGACACGGGCAATGCGCCCAGCCCCGTCAGCGCCCGACGGTAATAGCCATCGGCCACGGTCAGCAGACGCGCGGTCAATTGCGCGATGGCCGCAGGATCGGCCCGGCCATTCAGCAGATCAGCAGGGGCGACCCCCGTTTCGTGCAGCCAGTCGAGCGGCAGATAAATGCGTCCGCGCCCGGCATCCTCGCCGATATCGCGGGCGATATTCGTCAATTGCATCCCCAGCCCCAGATCGGCGGCGCGGGCAAAGCCACGGCGCGTCGTGCAGCCCATGATCAACGCCATCATCACGCCGACCGTGCTGGCCACGCGGGCCGAATAATCGAGCACATCGGATAGCGTATGATAAACGCGGCCATCCTCGTCCCACGTAAAGCCTTCGATCATCGCGGCGGGGATCGCCTTGGGGATTGCATAGCCCTCCACCACCGAGGCAAAGGCCCGGTCGCAGGGCAGGGCGAGGGAGGCACCGCCATAGATCGCGTTCAGCCGGTTCTGAAGCTGGGCGATGCTGGCCCGGCCCATGCCGCCCTCATCCACCAGATCGTCCGATGCCCGGCAAAACGCATAGAGCGCCCGCGAGGCGATTCGCACGTCGCGTGGTAACAGCCGCGAAGCCGCATCGAAGGATTTAGACCCGGAAAAGATCGCCTCGTCACAAAGCGTGCGATCTTCTTCCGATAACGGGCTAACGCGCGAATGTAACGGCATCGGGCACCACCTTGTCGAGGATACTGGCTGCGGAAAGCACGCCGGGTACACCGGCACCCGGATGGGTGCCCGCGCCGACGATGTAGAGGTTTTGGATGTCTTCGCTCTCGTTATGCGGCCGGAACCACGCGAGTTGGGTCAGGCGCGGTTCGATGCCGAACGCGCTGCCTTTGTAGGATTGCAGATCCTCCCGAAAATCGATGGGGGAGAGCATCCGCGAGGTGACGATGGAGTCGCGCAGGCCGGGCAGGATCAGGCGCTCCAGATGCGCTTCGATCTTCTGGCGATACGGCTCCGCCATTGTCTCCCAATCGGTGTCTCCATCCAGATTGGGCACGGGCGAGAGCGCGTAGAATGCATCGCATCCGTCAGGGGCCATCGAGGGATCGGTCGCCGTGGGGCGGTGCAGGTACAGGCTGAAATCCTTGGCGAGCACCTTGTTGGTAAAGATATCGTCCAGCAATCCGCAATAGCGCGGCGCCATCAGGATCGTATGGTGATCGACGTCGTGATATTGCCGGTTCGTGCCGAAATACCAGACAATCAGACTCATCGAAAAATTCGTGCGCGCAAGTTTGGCATCGGTCCAGCGCCGCACATGCTGTGCCGGGACCAATGATTTATAGGTCGTGCCCACATCGGCATTCGAGACGACGACATCCGCGTCGATGCAAATCCCGTTTTCGAGATCGACCCCGACTGCGCGTCCGTTCTCGACCCGAATTTGGCTGACGCCCGAATTGAGCAGGACCACATTGCCCTGATCCTCGATCAGATCGACCAGCCCTCGCACCAGCGCACCTGTGCCGCCCATGGCGTAATGCACACCGTATGTGCGCTCCAGATGCGCGACGAGGAACAGTGCCGCGCTCGTGGTCTGGGGATTGCCGCCGAGGAACAGCGGATGAAAACTGAGCGCGATGCGCAGGCGCTCATCCTTGATATGCTTGGCCACGAGGTCGTAGACGGATCGATAGGCGCGCAAGGCCATGAGATCGGGCAATGACCCGGCCATCGAGATTAAACTCTGAAAGGGCGTATCGGCCATGCCGGTAAAGGCGACGTCGAAGCATTTTTCCGAGATGAGCTGCAATCGCTCGTGACCCGCCACATCCTCCGGCGAGAATTTCGCGATTTCCGCGCGCATTTTGTCGGGGTCCGCCGTGCCGCGAAAAACCGATCCATCCTCGAATTTCAGCGTGTAGAACGGATCGAGGGATTTTAGGGTAACATGGTCGGACAGGCGCTTGCCGCAGATCTTCCACAAATCCTCGAAAAGATGGGGCATCGTGATGATGGTCGGTCCGGCATCGAAGCGAAAACCGTCCTGCTCGAAGACCCGCGCGCGGCCTCCCGGCTGGTCGAGACGCTCCAAAACCGTCACGCGATAGCCCCGCGCGCCCAGTCGCACCGCCGCTGCAAGCCCGCCGAATCCAGACCCGATAACGACCGCATGGGGTCGTGTGTTATCAGTGGTCTGGGTAAACTGGTTTGGTGTCTGATGTGTCATGTCTGATTGACACTTTGACCTGTCAATCGAGATTGCGCAAGCCTTTGTTAAGGGTCCGTTTGGCATTGCCGCATGATAAACCGCGCAATGGCCGCCGGTTCGACCTCATGCAGCAGATGGCCGCCGGTGGCAAAACGCTCGGTCTTGCCCTGCGCCATCCGCGCCGCCGCCTTGTGCGAATCGTCGGGCGAGACCATCGGGTCGTCATCGGCGACGATCAGTGCGGTCGGCACATCCAGCCCGCCGAGGCGCTCTTGCAAATCGTGCAGATCCCAATTCGCCATCATGCCCAGCGCCCCGGCGACATGGGCGGGGTTGCGCGCAAGGGTTTCGTAGAAATGCAGGCCCGGCGCATCGATGGTCGATTTCGTGCGGGCCAGCAGCGATTTCACGGTGTCCCCGGTTGCGGCGCGCTTTGAAAACAGCTTCGGCACCAAGGGATTGACGAATAGCAGTTTCGCGAGGGGCGACAGGATGGCATTGCCTTCGATCGGCTTCAGCGCGGCATTGATGCCGATGATCCGCTCGAATCGGGCGGGATGATCAAGGGCCATGCGCAGCAGGATCGCGGCTCCGGCAGAATGGCCGATTCCCAAGAGGGGCGGCGCGACTTCCAGCGTCTCGCACAGGGTCGCAAGGGCGCGCGCCATGCCGGGCAGGGACAGGGCATGATCCGAGCGCGCATCCGTAAAGCCATGCCCCGGCAGGTCGGGCGCCACGACCCGGAACGAATCCGCCAGCAAGGGCAGAAGGTCGCGAAACGAATGGGTGGCCGCGCCCGTGCCATGCAGCAGCAGAAGCACGGGGGCGTCTTCTGGTCCGGCCACCTGCACATGCCATTGCACCGACCCGGTGCGGATAAAGCGGCTTGCCATGCGATTGGGCCAGTCCCGTCCGTCCGTTTCCCAATCGGGCCGCGTGCGGTCATAGCCGAACATCGGTCATCGCCCCTGCATATAGCTGGATACAAGCTGCGAAACCGAGGTCGCATCGGCGCGGGGCAGGGCAACGTAATCGGCATGAAGACCGGCGGCGAAGGCGCGGGCGCTCTCGCGCGGGCGCGCCGAGATGTCGATCATCACCGTCTGCATTCCCTGAACGGCCAGATGCCGCGACAGGGCCGCCACATCCTCGCGCGATTGCGCCCGGTCCGCCGTGCCATCAAGGGCGATATTGCCATTGCCATCGGTCATCATGACCAGCAGCGGCGTGCTGCCCTCGCGGGTGACGCGGGCGCTCAATTCCAGCGCTTTGGCCATGGCGCTGGCCAGCGGCGTCGGTCCCCCGCCGGGCAACCGGCCGAGCGCCCGCTTGGCCCGGACCAGCGAGCGGGTCGGTTCCAGCAGGATATCCGCTTCCGTGCCGCGAAAGGCGATTACGGCCACGCTGTCGCGGCGGATATAGCATTCTGCCAGCAGCAATTCGACGGCCCCCTTCGCCTCGCCGAGACGGGCGAGTGCGGTCGAGCCGGAAGCATCGACGGCAAAGATCACCGTCGTCTCCGAACGGTCGCGCAGCCGCCGATACCGAAAATCGGTTTTGCGAATATCGAGACCCTGCCCCTCTCGGAAGCGCTCCCGCGCTCTCACCCGTTGCCATGGGGCCGCCGCGCGCAGGGTGGCCAGTACATTCGGCTTGGCCCCCGGATAGGGCGGGTTCGGCGTGAAGCCCAGTGGGCGGCCCCGCCGGGCCTTGTTCTTCTTCGCCCCGGATTTGCCGGAGGACCGCGCATTGATCCCCGCTGCTTGTGCGGGCAGCAGGATCGGCAATTGCATCCTCCGCATCGCTTCCGCCGCGATCAGCATATCCTGCAATGTCTCAGGGTCGAGATCGAGGGGGTCGGTCTCCTCACTTTCCGCGTCGTCCGGCGAGGGGGGAGGGGGAGGAGGGGGATCATCGGGCGTTTCGTCCGGCGCATCCTCCTGCATCTCTTCGGTGACAGTCGTGGGGCCAAAGACGAGGCGGATGGCGCGTGCTGCGTGCTCTGGCGCAACCTCCCGCGCGCCATCGAGGGCCGCGACGATCCGGCTGACGGTCGAGAGCCACAGGACCGGGCGCATCGAATGCCACCCGGCTTGCGCGGCGGCGCTGGCCAGCGCGGTCAGCATCGCATCGGCAATGGCCACGTCATCGGGGTCGATCGTTGCGGCATCGGGCACGGCCAGATCGCCGGTCGCGATGCGCCAGGATACGGCGGTCAGGTCGACGCGCAGACCCAGCCGGTCGCCAAGGGCAACGGGCAACGCCTCGCTCTCATCGGCCCCTTCATCCATGGCGACCAGCAGGAATCGGGCGGGTTGAGCCGCCGAGGAAATGCTGCGCTCGGATTTGACCATCCCCGTATCCATCGCATTCGCAAGGATGCCGCAGAGAGTCGGTTCGGCCCGTTCGGCCATGGCCAGCAGGATGGCGCCGCCATGCGCCCGGCTCAACACCCCTTCGGACAAGACCGGCCTGCCCTGTGCCAAGGTGCGCGACAGATCGAGATCGCCCAGCAAGCGCCCTTCATCCACATCGGGTGAAAACCGCAGGATCGGGGCATCCGGCAGGGTATCGGTCAAGCGCTTGACCCAGATATCGCGCACAGGTCCGGCCCGCGCCCGCAGATGGATGCCGCCGATCCGATGCCGGACCATCGCGGCAATGCGGATCGCAAGCAATGCGTCTTCCCACGATGCCTCTGACTCGCTCACCTCAGGCGTCGAGGGCGGCGATGGCGCGGTCGATGCGGGCGGTGGACCCGGCCTCGTCCAGCGGATCGCGGCGTAATCTGTGGCGCAGGGCCGAGGGCGCGACGGTCAGCAGATGCGCTCGGGCAACCGCCTTGTCGCCATCGAGCGCCGCCCGCGCCCGCGCCGCCCGGATCAGCGTCAACTCGCCGCGCAAGCCATCGACCCCAAGGGCGAGGCACAGTTCGGCGGCAAGGGCGAGGGTGTCGTCCGGGATGGTGATATCGCCGACTGCCGCTTTTGCCTTGGCGATGCGGCTGCGCACTTTGCCCTCGCGGGCGCTGTATTTCTTGGCAAAGCCTTCGGGATCGCGGTCATAGGCATCGCGGCGCTTCACCACCTCGACCCGGTCCTTGATATCGGTGGGGGAGGTCACCTCGACCGACAGGCCAAAGCGATCGAGCAATTGCGGGCGCAATTCTCCTTCTTCGGGGTTGCCACTGCCGACCAGCACGAATCGCGCTGCATGGCGGATGCTCAATCCCTCCCGCTCGACCACATTGATGCCCGATGCGGCGACATCAAGCAGCAGGTCGACCAGATGATCCTCCAACAAGTTCGCTTCATCGATATAGAGAAATCCGCGATTGGCGGCGGCGAGCAGGCCCGGCTCGAAGGCTTTTTCGCCTGAGACCAGCGCTTTTTCCAGATCGAGCGCCCCGACCACCCGGTCCTCGCTGGCCCCAAGGGGCAGGTCGATGACGGGGGCAGCGATTTTCTTGCGGGTTGGCTTGCCCTTGGCCAGCAATCCCTTGCACGAATCACAGGCCGCATCGGGTTTGTCGGGATCGCAATTGAAGCGACATCCCGGCAAGGTTTCGATTTTGGGCAGCAAGCCCGCGAGGGCACGCACAGCGGTTGATTTTCCGGTGCCGCGATGGCCGAAGACCAGCACGCCGCCCAATGTCGGCTCGACGGCCGCCATCAACAGCGCTTCGCGCATTTCATCTTGCCCGACGATAGCCGAGAACGGGAACGGTGGAGCCATGAAAGCCTTGTCCTGCGATTTTGTCAGCGCGACGTTGTTCGATGGGCTGGGGAATTGCAATTCCAATGATGCGTCATAAGGGCGGGTTTTTGCAATCGACAGCACCACAGACGGATCGGACGGGTCAGCACGACTCGGTTCCCGCCCCCTCCTGTCGAGCCGCCGTTTCGGTGCGGCCATGCGGCGGGGTGCAATTTGCTGCAACTGCGAAGTAAACTTTTCTGAACCCGGATCATGTAAAGTTAAACAACGCGTTAAACCCGTTGAATGGTGCAGCATTTTGAGCGATCTTGACACTTGGATGTGTCAACTATTGTAGATATCATCTTTAGCTGTATTATCAGGCACGCACCCATTCCTGAGAGGGGTCAGGATGGCAAGTTTCAAGGGTTCCGCATCGATGCAGGGAATACGTGGATGGTCCGATGCTCTTTTGCCTGCCGAGTGCACGGATTCGTTCGACCCGAAGTTCATCCTTGCCCGTGCCGTGCGTTCTGAAGTCATCGACCGTCTCGCAGCAGAAAGAGCGGAGAAAATCACCGGGAGTGATCAGCCAGTGCTTTTCGACGCCACAGAGCGGGCCACTTTCCTTGAGGCAATGCTGTCCGAGGATCGAAAAGCGTTCGATACCACGGTTGATGAGATGGCATTGCGCAGCAAGCCTTTCACGCAAATCCTGCGCGAGTTGATTACCCCCGTCCTCGACGATCTGGGCCAGATGTGGCGCGATGACCGGGCCAGCTTTATGGAAGTCACGCTGGCGACCTGTCGCGTGCAGACTTTTGTCTGCGAAAAACTGGCTGCGACGGCGAAGCGGGACCGCAAGGATGAAGTGCATGGCAATATCGCTTTTGCCCGCCCCGAAGGGGAAAGCCACACGCTCGGCCTGACGGTGGTGACGGAATGTTTCCGCATTGATGGCTGGACCGTCATGGGCGGTGTCGATCTCGAAATCGGCGATGGGCTTTGGTCCCTTCTGGCCGATAACGATATCGATGTTTTGGGCTTCACGGTCGGATCGGCCATGCATGTCCCGCCCGTTGCGGAGGCGATCAAGCAGGCCAAGGAGGTGTCGCGCAATCGGGATCTCGTGATCGGGATCGGTGGGTATTGCGCCATTGCGGACCCGGAGGCGATCAAGACGCTTAACGCGGATTTCGTGGCCATCGATGCGCTGGATGCCATCGATACCGCCGCATCCTTTCTCGGCAAACGAAAAAAGGCGCAGGAGTAAGCCTGCGCCTTTGGTGAGCTGTTTTCGAGAGTTCGAGCCAATATCTCCCAGTCGGAATTTTTATCGGCCTTCCTCGATAATGCTCTGGGCCGCGTATCCTACCACGTGTAGAGGGGTCCGACGATCATCATCAGAATACCGGCAACGATGCTTGCCCAGACGAGTCCGTCGAAATTCTCGATGACGGCCCCCCGGCCCAGCAACAGCGATCCTTCGGGTGCGCCGCCAACGGCGTGGCGGATGCGGTCGGTCACGGTGGCGGCCATCATCACGACACAGGCGATCAGCAGGCTGGCAAGGATCACCCAAAGCAGGTTCCCTTCCCGATAGAAGGCCGCCGCGACAAAACCCGCCGCGACGCCGCTTCCGGCCCCGAAGATCAATCCCCAGGGCAGTTCCCGCGCATCCTCCGAAGGGGTCGAATCACCTTGAGGGGCGATATGGCGGTCATAGATGCCGCTGCCAATCTCGGTCGCGGCCACGACGAAGATCAGCCAGATGCTCAAGGCGAGGCCATGCTCGCTGTGATCTCTCAGCCAGACAAAACAGGCCCCCGCAACGCCGATCACCACAAGGCCCAGCGCCGTGCGGACCAGCAGGCCGTTTTCCTTCGGCCCCATAATCAGCAGAAATCCGGCGGCCAAAAACGCGATGGCCGCGCCGCCCCCTGCGCCGACTGCAAAGCTGAAGAACGGGGGCAATGCACCCGCCGCGAGGACGATTCCGACCAAGGGTTCATCGAAGTCCCGGCCCCCCGTCGTCATGCGAAACCATTCATACGCCATGGCCGCGCAGGCCGCGCCGGTTAGGAGAGCGGTCGCGCCGACGCCGTAGGACAAGAAAACCAGAGCGACGAGGCCCACCTTCAGGAAAAACAGGATGCGATCCCCGGTTTCCAGATTGAAACCCTTATACGCAGAAGGCGCTTGTGCGTTCATTTCAAACCTCTTCGCTAGCATGGTGCTTGAGACCGGCGGTTCTTGGACGGCCATCGGGTGAACGACGATACCATACAGGGTTCCACGCCGTTTTCGCTACAACGGATTGAGATAGTGTGATCGTGCAGCGGTTCGAGTGGATCATTGAAGCGGGGCAAGCCGGTGGCGATTCTTGACGATCCGAAGGCCCAATGCCACGCTGGGCGGTGGGGAGGGACTGCCATGCTGACGGATGAACAGATCGCGGGCTATCGCGAAAATGGATATGCGCTGATCGAAAACGCCATCGAGCCGGATGCCTTATCGGCCATGCAGCGAGCGACGGCGCGCCTGATCGAGCGCTCGCGTGA
Source organism: uncultured Neomegalonema sp. (assembly GCA_938008165.1). Taxonomy (GTDB): domain Bacteria; phylum Pseudomonadota; class Alphaproteobacteria; order Rhodobacterales; family Rhodobacteraceae; genus JAHDDY01. The sequence goes on from CALLLP010000034.1 coordinate 18,239, forward strand.
GGTCTCCGAGAGCAACGCATTATTCGATCTCGATGAGGGGCACGGCCCGGATACTCCGCGCTTGACCCGAATCAAACTGCCCCATACCCGCGACGCCGCCTTTGCGGATGTGCTCTACGGCGCGCGGTTGACCGGGATGCTCCATCCGTTGCTGGGGCCGGATATTCGCCTGCATACATCCAAGCTGAACACCAAGGCTCCCGGCGGCGGGGCGGCGGTGGAATGGCATCAGGACTGGGCATTCTATCCGCATACGAATGACGATATTCTCGCCGTGGGCATCATGCTGGAGGATGTGGACGAGGCGAATGGCCCGCTGATGATCGTGCCCGGAACCCACAGGAATCCCGTTCTCAGCCATCATCGCAACGGCGTCTTTTGTGGTGCCATCGACCCCGCCGATCCGCTGTTCGAGCGGCAAAAAGCCGTCACGATCACCGGCAAGGCGGGGGATATGAGCATCCACCATGCCCGCGTGTTGCATGGCTCGGCCCCGAATCGGTCGGATCGGGCGCGCAAACTGTTGTTCTTTGAGCTGATGGCCGCCGATGCATGGCCATTAATGGGCGTGGCGGGGGTGTATCAGGGGCTTTCCGCCCCGGCCATGTGGGAAAGGATGCAAGAAAACATCGTCTGCGGCACCCAGCCCACCGCCCCGCGCCTATGCGATGTGCCGGTCTCCATGCCATTGCCGCCCCCGCCGGATGCCACATCCATCTTCAAGGTGCAGAAATCTGGCGGTGCAATCAGCGCGTTCGCATAATTGTAGGGCAAAGGAAAAATTCATACTTCCCAACTTGGACGAGTTGTCGTTGAATGTTCAGACCGCTTGCATGATCAGGAGGTCGGTACGATTCAACGAATACGCTGCATGCTCCTCCGGTCACGGGAGCCACTTTAACGATGACCGTACGAAAAAAGTTCTCAGGGAGAGAAACCATGAAAAAGCTGCTCGGCACGCTCTGTGCCCTTGCACTGACGACCGCCGCTGTTCCGGCCTTTGCCGATGGTCACAGCGAAAAGACCAAGCTGCGCATTCAGACGCATTATGCGCCCGAAACCACCTCCGGCAAGCTGCTGACCGAATATGTCGACAACATTCAGAAGATGTCGAACGGCGAGATCGAAGTGGAAATGTTCTACTCTTCCTCGGTCGTGAAATCCGTTGAGACCTTTGATGCCGCCGCGACGGGGATCCTCGATTGCGATGCCACGGGTGGCGCGTATCAGACCGGCAAAAACCCCGCCTTCCAGTTTGTCGGCGACATCATGGGCGGCTATGCCACGCCCGTACAGCAGCTTTCGTGGCTCTACTACGGCGGCGGTCGTGAAGCGGCGAACGATCTGTATAACAAATATGACATGCAGCTCGTCGGCTGGATCGTCTACGGTCAGGAATCCTTCGCATCGACCGCCCCCATCGCCGGAATCGACGATCTGAAAGACTGGAAATTCCGTTCGCCTCCCGGCATGGAAACCAAGATCTTCGAAAAACTGGGCGCAAAGCCGATCGTGATGGATTTCACCGAAATCTTCACCGCGCTGGAAACCGGCATTATCGACGGGGCGGATGCTTCGGGCCTCGCGAACAATGTGGGCCTCGGTCTCTATGACATCGCCGGATATGCCAACTTCCCCGGTTTTCACTCGATGCCTTCCGACCACATCGCCTGTAACAAGGCCGTTTGGGACGAAATGCCCGCGCATCACCGCCTGATCATGGAAGTCGCCATCGGCGATATCGCCCTGAAAAGTGCGCTGAGCTTTGAAAAGCAGAATGCCGAAGCGGCCGCCGCGCTGGCCGAAAAAGGCATCCAGATCGATGCATGGTCGGCTGAAGACCTCGCGACCTTCCGCGATGCTGCACAATCCGCATGGGGTGAATTCGCCACCACGCCGGAAGCCAAGGCACTGGTCGAAAGCCACATCTCGTATCTCAGCCAGCTTGGCCTCGTCAAAGAGAAGTAATCGGGTTGGGGAAAGGGCTATCGGCTCTTTCCCCATTGTTTTTCCGATGCTTTTGACAACGATGCGCCGCCTGCGCCCCGTGGGCGGCGCGACTTATCCGATGAGGGGGGATTATGGTAGAGCATGAACGAACGGGTCCGGTGGACCTTCTATCCTGGTGTATCAGCCGGGTCGCCATGTGGGGACCAGCCTTCATCGTCGGGATTATCTTCTACGAGGTCTTGCTGCGCTACGTCTTTTCGGCCCCGACATTGTGGGTGAACGAGATGTCGCTGTGGATCGGAGGGGCGATCTATCTGACTTCCGGTCTCTACGCGATGCAACAGCGCAGCCATATCCGCATTTTCGTTCTCTACGACATGATGCCCCGCATCATCCAAAAGCTGTTCAATTTTTTGTCCGTCTTTTGCCTCTTTGTCTTTGCCTGCGCTGTGGTCTGGGGCGGGTTTGGCGAGGCGGCGGCAAAATTTGCCCGGTGGGAGACGTTCGGCACCGCCTTCGATCCGCCCATTCCCGCGACGAACAAGCCGCTGGTGCTGATGACGCTACTGTTTGTGTGCCTTCAGGCGATCTCGAATCTTGTGCGCGACTGGCCTGCGGCACCGTGGCTGCGCAAGGGTATCGACCTGTTTTCGACCGCCCTGATCGTGGGGCTTGCCATCCATGCGATCCCGCGTGTGCTCGACCCGGCGACCTCCGTGCCGTTCTGGTGGCGGGTGGGGATCGTCGCGTTTATGGTCATTTCATCGCTGATCGTGCTCTACGGGCTTTGGCGCGATTTCAACCGCACGCCCGTTCCCTTTATCGACAGCCACGATCCGGCGGATGATCTCGATCTGCCTGACGAAGTGCTGACCGGCAATCCGCCCCTGCGGCAATCATAAGAAACGACGAGGCGATTTCCGATGGATATTGGCACGATCTCTCTCATACTGCTCATCGGAATGCTGGTGCTTTTGGCGATCGGCATGCCGCTGGGCTTTGCCTCCGGTTTCCTTGCCGTCGTCGTGATGGTGCTGAAATTCGAGCCAACCCTGATTACCGACCCGTTCGTCTATGGCTTTGCCTTTGAGAACTGGACGATTGGGGAGGGGACGCTGACGCGAAAATTCGGCTCTGGGCCGATGAACATCCTCGCCCAGCGCCTTTACGGCATTACGACGAACTACGTCCTTGTTTCTGTTCCGCTCTTTATCTTCATGGCGACCCTGCTTGAGCGTTCCGGCATTGCGCGGGATATGTATTCCTGCCTGCAATTATGGATGTCGCGCACCCGTGGGGGCATTGCGGTCGTCACTGCCATCATGGCCATCGTCATGGCGGCGATGTCGGGTATCATCGGCGGGGAAGTCGTGCTTCTGGGTCTGATCGCCCTGCCGCAGATGCTGCGCCTCGGCTATGACCAGAACCTCGCCATCGGCACGATTTGCGCGTCCGGTTCGCTCGGTACGATGATCCCGCCCTCCATCGTGCTGATTTTCTATGGCCTGATTACAGAAACCTCGATTCATGCGCTGTTCAAGGCGGCGTTCCTGCCCGGCTTTGTTCTGGCGGGCAGCTATATCGTCTACATCCTCTGGCGGACCCGGCGGCATCCGGAACAGGCCCCGCTCCCCGATCCGTCACCCGATGACATGACGGGGACCGACAAGCTGGTCTATGGCTTTGCGCTGCTATCGATGATCTGGACGGCGGTGATGGCGATCATGGTGCTGCGCGGCTGGTATCTGCATAGCTTCGGCGGGATCGAGGACGACACGTCCTATGTTTCCGAGACATACCTGACCAAAGCCGCGATTACGGGCGGCTTGCTGCTGGTCGTATCGCTGCTGGTCATCGGGCCGAAGACCTGCGCGCGGGCCTGGGCGGCGGGCAAGGGGATGGTTGCGCCGTTGCTGGTCGTCTTCGTCGTGCTCGGCTCGATCTATGGCGGCATCACGGGCATTACCGAAGCTGCCGCGATGGGCTCGGTCGCCGTTCTCCTGCTGATCATGGCGCGGCGCGAGTTTTCGTTCCAGCTACTGACCGAAGCATCGATGCGGACCTTTAAATCGACCGGCACCATCATCTGGGTGACGCTCGGCGCCACTGCACTGGCCGGGGCCTATACCATCGCCGGAGGGCCGACCTATGTGGCAAACCTGATTACGGGCTATGACCTACCGACGATGGGCGTCTTGCTGGTGATGATGGTCATCTTCCTGTTTCTCGGCGCGTTTATGGACTGGACCGGAATCGTGCTGCTGGTCATGCCCGTCTTCTTGCCCATCGTGCTGAAGCTGCCGATGAACGAGCTGGGCTTGACCGGGGGTCTGCCTTCGGAATCGATGGTGCGGGTGTGGTTCGGGATATTATTCTGCGTGAATATGCAGGTCAGTTTCCTGTCGCCCCCCTTTGGTCCGGCGGCGTTCTACCTGAAATCCGTGGCTCCGGCACATATCACATTGCCGGATATCTTCCGGGGCTTCCTGCCCTTCATCGGTATCCAGATCCTGATTCTGGCGCTGGTGCTTTGCGTACCGCAGATTACGACGGTCTTCCTGTGAGCGGGGCGACCGTCCGGCTGAACCCAGCCGACAATGTCGCCATTGCCCGCATTGCGCTGAAGACCGGGGAGGAGGGCGCGCGCGAGGATATACCGCGCGGTCACAAGATCGCCCTCGCGCCCATCCCGGCGGGGGGTGAGGTGGTGAAATATGCCCAAGGCATCGGTGTGGCCTCGCAGGATATCGCGCAGGGTGCGCATGTGCATACCCATAACCTCGCCTTTCACGCCTCGCGGCAGGACCATGCCTTCTGCAAGGCGGCGACGGCGACCGAGTATGTGCCGGAAGGCGCGCGCGCGACCTTTCAGGGGTATCACCGCGATGATGGGCGCGTCGGCACGCGCAACTTTATCGCCGTGATTACCAGCGTGAATTGTTCGGCCACCGCCGGGCGTCTGATCGCCGAGCATTTCGGGGCGGCACAGATGGCGGCGTTTCCTAATGTCGATGGGGTCGCGGCCTTCGTGCATGGCACTGGCTGCGCGATGGCGGCGAATTCGAACGGATTCGAGAATTTGCAGCGGGTGATGTGGGGCTATGCCCGAAATCCGAATTGCGCCGGTGTGCTGATGGTGGGCCTTGGCTGCGAGGCGATGCAAATCGACTTTTTGCTCGACTGTTATGGCATCAAGGTCGGGCCGCTGTTTCGCACGATGAATATCCAGAATATGGGCGGCCTGAAGCGCACCATCGAGGCGGGGATCAAGATCGTCGAGGAAATGCTGCCCTATGCCAATCGGATCGAGCGCGCCCCTGCCGATGCTTCGCATCTGATGCTGGCGCTGCAATGTGGGGGATCGGATGCGTGGTCCGGCGTCACGGCGAACCCGGCGCTGGGCTATGCCGCCGATCTGCTGGTGAGGAATGGCGGCACTGCGGTTCTGGCCGAAACCCCCGAAATCTACGGCGCGGAGCACCTGCTGACCGCGCGCGCGCGGGACGAGGCGGTCGCGCAAAAGTTGATGGATCGCATCGCGTGGTGGGAGGGGTATACGGCCAGCCATGGCGGATCGATGGATAACAACCCCTCGCCGGGGAACAAGGCGGGGGGCCTGACGACCATTTTGGAAAAATCCCTCGGCGCGGTGGCCAAAAGCGGCACCTGTACGCTGGAGGGGGTGTTTTTCTATGGCGAGCCAATCGACCGCAAGGGCTTTGTCTTCATGGATAGCCCCGGCTATGACCCGGTATCGATTACCGGCGAAATTGCTTCGGGTTGTAATATTGCCGCCTTTACCACCGGCCGTGGATCGGTCTTCGGGTCAAAGCCTGCGCCGTGCATCAAGATCGCCACGAATACCGACATGGCGACCCGGATGGCCGATGATATGGACGTGAATGCAGGCCGTATCGTATCGGACGGGGCCACGGTCGAGGAGGTGGGCACGGAGATTTTCGACCTGCTCCTGCGTGTTGCCTCTGGCGAGCCATCCTTGTCCGAAGCGCAAGGCCTGGGCGATTATGAATTTGTGCCGTGGCAGGTCGGAGCGGTGATGTAGAAAAAGGGACATCGGCGCAAAGACCCTCGTGGCCCCTCCCCGCAAAGCCGCCCTGTTCCGGGGCAGGGCGAGTTATTCTGGTGATACGGGGGGGTGGGTGACCGCCGATCACTTTAGGCCGGTTCTACGTCGAGCATTCCCTCTGCTGCGGCCAGTTCGCGCATTTTTTCCTGTAGCTTTTCGAACGCGCGCACTTCGATCTGGCGGATACGCTCGCGCGAGACATTGTAGACGCCCGACAGATCTTCGAGGGTTACCGGATCGTCGCGCAGGCGGCGCTCGCGCAGGATATGCTGTTCGCGCTCGTTCAGCGTCTCCATCGCCTGCGACAGCAGGTCCATGCGCTTGTCGTGCTCCTCGGTATTGGCATGGTCGGCGGCATGGTCCGATTCCTCGTCGGGCAGCCAATCCATCCATTCCGCCGCACCGCCATCGTCGCCGCCTCCGCGCATCGGGGCGTTGAGCGAGGCATCGCCACCGCCGCCCATGCGGCCATTCATCATCACGACATCCTCTTCGGATACCGACAAGGATTTCGCGATGCTGGCGATTTGTTCGGGGCGCAACTGGCCGTCTTCCAGCGCATTGATCTTGGATTTGGCGCGGCGCAGGTTGAAGAACAGCTTTTTCTGGCTGGCGGTCGTGCCGATTTTTACCAGCGACCATGACCGCAGGATATATTCCTGAATCGACGCGCGAATCCACCACATCGCATAGGTGGCGAGGCGAAAACCCTTATCGGGGTCGAAGCGCTTGACCGATTGCATCAGGCCGACATTCGCCTCCGAGATCACCTCGGAAATGGGCAGGCCATACCCGCGATAACCCATGGCAATCTTTGCCGCGAGGCGCAGATGCGACGTTACCATCTTATGCGCCGCTTCGGTATCCCCATGATCGGCCCATGCTTTTGCCAGCATGAATTCCTCCTGCTTCTCCAGCATCGGAAATTTCCGAATCTCGGAGAGGTAGCGGCTGAGGCCGTTATCGGAACTAAGGGTGGGCAAATTGCCCGTGGTCGTCGCCATGGTGAAGATACCTGTAAAGAAAACTTAAAGACGCATTAGTTAGGATTTAGGTCAACAGTATGACCAAGAACTTAAATGGGTTGATTGTTCCCTATTTCACTTCAAACAAGGCACATAATTGCGTGATGTCTGCGGGTAAAGGGGATGTCCAGCGCATTGTTTCGCCCGTGACGGGATGATCGAAGCCCAGCGTTGCCGCATGAAGCGCCTGACGTGGAAAGGCGCTGATCGCGGCGCGGGCCTCCGGCGACAGGGATTGGGGCGGCACCCGCGCGCGGCCATAGGTCTGATCGCCGACAAGGGGATGGCCGACATGGGCCAGATGCACCCTGATCTGATGGGTGCGACCTGTCTCTAACCGGCATTCGACGAGGGTGGCCGCGCCGAGACGCTCGCGCAGGGAAACGCGGGTGATGGCGTGGCGGCCGTCCTTGATACCCACCGCCATTTTCTTGCGGTCGGTGCGTGAGCGCCCTATGGTCGTTTCGATCCGTATCCATCCCGGCTCAAAGCTGGTCGCGGGCAAGCCGCCAAGCCGGGCATCCGCGCGGGAGGGTTCGCCCCAGACGAGGGCCGTGTAGAGCCGCTCGATGGTATGGGCGGCGAATTGGGCGGACAGACCGTGATGCGCCGCGTCGGATTTCGCCACAACCAGCAGGCCGGTGGTATCCTTGTCGATGCGATGCACGATTCCGGGGCGCTTCTCGCCGCCGATCCCTGCCAGACTGTCACCGCAATGGGCGAGCAGGGCATTGACCAGCGTGCCCGTCCAGGCGCCGGGAGCAGGGTGCACGACCATCCCGGCGGGTTTATCGATGACGATGAGATGATCGTCCTCATGCACCACCGTCAGCGGGATCGCCTCTGGCTGTGGAATCGCATCGACCGGGGGGGGCACGATAATCGCAAAGGCCGCGCCCGCGCTCACCTTCATCGAAGGATTGGTCAGGGCGGTGTCATCGGGTAGCGAAAACACCGCGCCCCCTTCGATAAGGGCGCGCAAACGCGAGCGGCTGATGCTATGGGGTTCGCATAGCAGGGCCAGCGCTTTGTCGAGCCGCATTGAGGGGCTATCTTCGGACAGGGCGACGACAAGGCGCTCGCCGTCATCGGATGGGGGAGTTTGATCGGACATGGAGCGGCGGATACACCAAACTGCGTCCGGGCGCGACGATGAACTGGACGATCTGCCCGAACCGGCGAATCTTCGGTTCCTGCGCCGCATGGTCACGCTTTTGACCGCGACGATGATCGTCGGCATTGCGGTCGTCGCCGGGGCGCTCGTCATGCGGATCGCGGGGGAGGGGGGTCGTATCCCGATGACCGAAATCCGCGTCGGGCCGGGCTACAGCGTCCAGAGCGTCGATCACGGCGCCGGGGACCGGCTGATCATCGTCTTGGAGGATCGGCAAAGCGGCGATGCGGTCGTTCGAATTTATCGCACCGATGGCCCGGCGGAAGAATATTCCATTGTGACGGGCGAGTAGGCGGAGCCTGCCGCCCCCTTTAGGGTGACGACCCCTTGATCACTCTAGCACCGCCCGTCGCGGGCCAGTGCGTCGAAGAGATCGGCTTCGGCGTGCGTATCTCCCGCTTCCAGTGCGTAGACATAGGCATGGGTCAGATGGAAGGCGGCTTGGGCCGGTTCGGTATCCCAGTATTGCGCCGCCAGCCGATGCAACGCGCAAAGCGTACGGGCCTCGCCGGAGCCGTGCAATGCCCGGAGGGCATGGTCGAGAGGTGTTTTCGACGCCTCCCGGTCCTTGGCCATCAGGGCCGCGATGTCGGGGGGCATCATCAAGTGGTGGAGATGTCCGGTGCATCCTCGGCCTTCATGCCCACGACATGATAGCCGCAATCGACATGATGCGTCTCTCCGGTAACGCCGGAGCTGAGATCGCTGAGCAGATAGAACCCGGCCCCGCCCACATCGTCGCGCGTCACGTTGCGGCGCAGGGGCGAGTTATACTCGTTCCATTTCAGAATATAGCGGAAATCCCCGATCCCGGAGGCGGCGAGCGTCTTCATCGGTCCAGCCGACAGGGCGTTGACGCGGATGCCCTGCTTACCCAGATCCATCGCCATGTAGCGCACGCTCGCTTCCAATGCCGCTTTTGCGACACCCATGACATTGTAATGGGGCATGACGCGCTCGGCCCCGTAATAGGTGAGGGTCAGCAGGCTGCCGCCTTCGCTCATCAACTTTTCGGCGCGCTGGGCAACTGCCGTGAAGCTGTAGCAGGAGATGCTCATCGTCCGGTCGAAATTATCCGATGTGGTATCGACATAGCGGCCCTTCAGCTCGGCCTTGTCGGAATAGGCGATGGCATGGACCACGAAATCGAGACGGCCCCATTCCTTTTCGAGCGTATCGAAAACCGCATCGAGCGAGGCGGTATCGGTGACATCGCAGGGGAGCACATGGGTTGAACCGATGCTGGCGGCCAGCGGCTCGACCCGTTTTTTCAGTGCATCGCCCTGAAAGGTGAAGGCCAGTTCAGCGCCATGCTCCGCGCATTGCTTTGCAATGGCCCAAGCTATGGAGCGGTCATTGGCGACCCCCATGATCAGGCCGCGCTTGCCGTCCATGAGCTGTGCTGGAGATGTCATCCGTGAGACCTGCTATCGGGCGGGGGCCATGTCTGGCCGGGCCGCAAATGCGATGGCCGGGACTGTCCCGGACATTGTTAGGCATATCCTACACATTGGGAATCCGGCGTCAACGAACGGTTCTGGCGGGGCGTTGTCCGATCAGGCGGCTTTGGTGATTTTGGCCAGAATTCTGTAGGCGTTGTTGATTTCGGCAAGACGTTCCGCCGCATAGGCGATTTTGTTATCCGAGACGCCAAGGCCGCGCAGGCGGTCGGGATGGTAGAGCTTGACGAGGCGTCGATAGGTGGCCTGAATCTCGTCATAGGTCGGGTTATCGCCCAGACCCATCGCATCGAGGGCGTCGTATTCTTCCTTGCGGGTGAAGAGAGATTTCTTCTTGCCTGTATTGGCGTCGGCATCGGCTTTCTTGCGTTTTTCCTCTTCTTCCTTTCGGGCCTTGGCCTTGGCTTTTTCCTCGGCTTGGCGGCGGGCCTGATTCTCCTCCTCGCGCTGGCGGGCATTTTGCTCGACCATTTCGGTGATGCGCTTGACGGATTGCATGCTGACATAGGTTTCTTCGCCGTTCTCCATCTCGAAATGGAGGAAATTCTCGGCTTGCATAACCGTCGTCAGAAAATCGGTGCCAACAGGAACAAGAACGAATCCGGAGGAAACATCGCCATCGATATGGTCGATTCGGGCCGCATATTTTTTTGTCGCTCTCTTGTAGCTGCTGGCGGACATCGGATACTCGAATTCTCACTGCGAGCGTCCATGCTAGTTTACAATGGTAAATGACGAGTTTGCTTTAAGCCCTTAATAGCAAGGCGAATATGGAAAACTGGATTATTCACCGGCCCGGTTCCATCGAGGATTTGGCTCTGGAGCGGGCCGCGATTCCCGAACCGGGGGCGGGTGAGGCGCGGATTCGGGTGCTGGCCTGTGGGATCAACTTCGCGGATCTCTTGATGCTCAAGGGCACATATCAGTCCACGCCCCCCTTTCCCTTCGCTCCGGGGGCCGAAGTGTGCGGGATTGTCGAGGCGGTCGGCGAGGGGGGGACGCCGGAGCTGATCGGCAGGCGGGTCGTCGCTTATTGCGGGCATGGAGGATTGGCGCGCCATGTTCTGGCCCCCTTGATTGCCTGTGCGCCGGTGCCGGAGGCGCTTGGATCGGTTCTGGCGGCATCGATGCCCATCGCCTACGGATCGTCCGAACTGGCCTTGGCGCGGCGGGCGCGGTTGCAATCGGGCGAATGGCTGCTGGTCGGCGGGGCGGGGGGCGGTATCGGCCTGACATCGATCGAAATCGGCGTGCGGATGGGGGCGCGGGTCGTCGCGCTGGCGCGGGGCACCGAGAAAGGTGACGCGGCGCGGGCCATGGGGGCCGCGCATGTGCTCGATCCTGCCGGGATCGATCTGGCGGGTTATGCTCTGCGCGAGGCGATTCTGGAGCGGACGGGCGGGGCGCGTATGGATGTGATCGTCGATCCGGTCGGGGGCGATCTTGCGCGGGCGATGATGCGCGCGACGGCATTCGAGGCGCGCGTCCTGCCGCTGGGATTTGCGAGCGGGGATGTGCCCGCCTTCAAGGCCAATCATCTGCTGGTGAAGAATATCGATGTGATCGGCTTCTGGTGGGGCGATTATTTCCCCAAAGCCCCCGAGGCGGTGCGCGAAAGCCTTGTGAGACTGCTGTGCTGGGCCGCTGAGGGAACGATCAAACCGTTTGTCTCGGATACGATCCCCTTCGAGCGGGCACCGGACGCCCTGACACTGCTGGCGGAGCGTCGGGCGACCGGCAAGGTGGTGGTCAGCGTCGGGTGACGCTTATTTGTTCAGCCGCATCACGAGGCTCGACGTATCCCAGCGATTGCCGCCCATCGCCTGCACATCGGCATAGAATTGATCGACCAGCGCCGTAACGGGCAGGCGCGCGCCGACCTCGTTCGCCTGTTCGAGACAAATGCCCAGATCCTTGCGCATCCAATCGACGGCAAAGCCCTTGTTGTCCTGAAAATCGCCATCGAGAACCCATTCGTAGCGGTTTTCCATCTGCCAGCTTTGCGCGGCCCCTTTCGAGATGACATCGACCACCGCGCGGCCATCCAATCCCGATTTATTCGCAAATTCCAACGCTTCGGCGAGGCCCTGAACCAGCCCGGCAATGCAGATTTGATTGACCATCTTGCACAATTGCCCCGCGCCGGATTCCCCAAGGCGGCGGCAGGATTTGGCGTAGTGATCGATGACGGGTTCCGCCTTGGCATAGGGGTCTTCATCCCCGCCGCACATGACGGTCAGCTGGCCATTTTCGGCGCCCGCCTGCCCGCCTGATACCGGCGCATCGATGAACTCGATGCCTTTGCCCTTGGCGATAGCGTATAATTCGCGGGCCACTTTGGCCGAAGCGGTCGTATGATCGACGAAGATCGCGCCCGCCTTCATCGCCCCGAATGCGCCGCCTTCGCCAATGGTGACCGAGCGCAGATCGTCGTCATTGCCCACACAGGCCATGACGAAATCGCAATCGGCGGCCGCTGCGGCAGGGGTTGCGGCAGGGGCGCCGCCATACTCCTTCACCCAGGCGTCGGCTTTGGCAGAGGTGCGGTTATAGACGGTGACGTCATGGCCGTTCTTTGCGAGATATCCGGCCATCGGATACCCCATCACACCCAGCCCGATAAAGGAGACTTTCGCCATTTTCCAAACTCCTGTGGTTTAAGCTCTTGAAACTGTGCCGCGTCATAGCGCATGCAACCGGCAGACTCGGGCGGCGCTTGCCCCCGTTGCGCGACCATGGCCATGCTGTCGGCAAGGTCAAGGTCTGATGTCTTTTCGATGGGCTGACAGGGAGAACGCAATCCGTGGCTGGTATTTGGCGTCTGGGACAAAGGGCGGTCGCGGGGATCGTCATTTTGGCGCTGCTTGCTGTATTGGCGGTCGCCATGCTCGCCTCGTTTTCGCTGCCCCGGTTTTCGGGGGTCGAGCGGATGCCCGGCGTGGATGCGCGGATCGAGATCGTGCGCGATGCCCATGGCATTCCGCGCATCTTTGCAAAGACGCCCCATGATGCGTGGTTCTCACTGGGCTATGTGCATGCGATGGACCGGCTGTGGCAAATGGATGTTGCGCGGCGACTGGCCCAAGGGCGCCTCTCCGAGCGGTTTGGAACGGTTGCTCTGGCGACCGACCGCCTGATGCGCGCGCTCGATCTTGATGGCCATGCGGAGCGCTCGTTGGCGGGGCTGTCGGATGAGGCACGCGATATCCTCGATGCCTATGCCGAGGGCGTTAATGCCCGAATCCGCCAGAACGAGGATCAGGGGCATGGTCGCGGCGCGCCCGAATTTTATGTGTTCGGCGGCGATATCGATCCATGGAGCCCCGCCGATTCCCTATCGATCCTGAAGGGAATGGCGTTCCAGATTTCACGCGGCGCCTTGGCGAAGGAGGTCAAGCGCGGCCGGTTCTGGCTCAGCCTCGACCCCAAGCAGGTACACGATCTCTTTCCCGATTATCCGGGGCAGGGGGTGACGGCCCTGCCCATCGTCAAGGCCGAGGGGCAAGCGATACCGCAGGACAGATTGTTTGCTCTGGGCGATCTGAGCGACGAAAAGGCCGCCGGTGCCTCGAATGCCTGGGCGGTGGATGGGCGGCATACGGCCAGCCGCGCGCCTCTGTTGGCATCGGACCCGCATTTGCCGCTGACGGCCCCCGGTATCTGGCATCCCGTTCAGATCAGCGGGCCGGGGATCGAGCTGATTGGGGCCAGCTTGCCTGGCTTGCCCGCCATCGTGATCGGGCGCAACGACCGGATCGCATGGGGCATCACCGCCGCCGAAATCGACGATCTGGATGTCTTTGTAGAACAGGTCGACCCGGATGACAGCACCCGTTATCGCACGCCGGGCGGGTGGGAGCCATTCGAGACCCGCAAAGAGACGATCCGCGTCAATGGCTCCGCCCCTGTCGGCGTGGTGCTTCAGTATACGCGCCATGGTCCCGTTCTGCCGATTACGGTGGCAGGGCTGGCCACGGTGACGCCGCGCAATCATGTTCCTGCCCTGTCATGGACGGCGCTGACCGATGACGATACCAGCTTTGAGGCGCTGATCGCGCTCAACCGCTCGGGCACCGTGGCCGAGGCGCTGCGCTCCGCCGATGAGTATATCGCGCCTGCGCTCAATCTGGTGGTGGCGGATGCGAAGACGGTGGGGATGGGTGTCGCGGGGCGCGTGCCCCGGCGTCGCCTGACGAGCCGCATTCAGGGCCGCGTTCCCTCGCCGGGCTGGAAGGACGATGACGACTGGCTCGGCTGGCTCGAACCCTCCGCCCTGCCACGCACGATCAATCCGGCGAGCGGGGCTGTGGCCAATGCGAATAACCGGGTCGGCAATGCCGAATTTCCCCGGCATTTGTCCTTTGACTGGGATGCTCCCTATCGCCTGAACCGGATTATCAAGCAACTGAGCGCCCGCGAGACCCATAGCGTCGAGAGTTTTCGCGCTCTCCAGATGGATTCCATCTCCGAGATGGCGCGCACCGTTGCACCGCTGATCGGAGCGGGGCTGTGGGACAGCGGCGAGGAAGAGGGCGCGCATCGCCTGCGGGCCGAGGCGCTGACACGTCTGCGCGACTGGAACGGCGATATGAGCGAGCGACGGGCCGAGGGCCTGATTTTCACCGCTTGGCTCGATCGGCTGGTCGGCCTGATCGCGGGGGACGAATTGGGGGTCTTGATCGAAAACTACAAGGGATCGCGCCCGCTTTTTATCGAGCGGGTCTATCGCGATCTGGACGATGCGGGCCGGTGGTGCGACGATACTAAGACCGCCGAGGTGACGGAGGCGTGCTCCGACATGGCCGCGCGGGCGCTCGACCGGGCATTGGAGACGCTGGCTGGGCAATATGGCAACGATATCGATGACTGGCGCTGGGGCGAGGCACACCAAGCTCTCCACAAGCACAGCACGCTGGGCGATGTGGGCACGACGGTTCTGGGCGTGTCGCTGTCGCTGGGTCCATTCGTGAATATCGCGCATGAGACAAGTGGCGGTGATTACACGCTCAACCGGGGTGCGATGGCCCATCTCGGTCCCGACCCTTATACGAATGTCCATGCGGCGGGCCTGCGGGCTGTATTCGATCTGGCGGATCTGGATCGCTCGATGTTCATCGTCTCGACGGGGGCGAGCGGGCATCCATTGTCGGATTACTACGATAATCTTGCGCCCCTATGGCGGTCGGGGGAGTTGGTGCCGATGTCGACGGACCGGGAAACCATCGATTCAGGCGCGCTGGGCACCCTCGTCATCGCCCCGGATCAGGACGCAGAATCGCCGATGCTGCCATAGGTTCCGCGATAATAGAGCAGCGGTGCGCCACCGCTTCGCCATCCCGTCTCGACCACCCGTCCGACGAGGATGCGATGATCGCCGCCGCCATGCACATCATGAAGCACGCAATCGGCCACCGCCAGCGCCCCGTTCAGGATCGGCGCGCCGGATTGCCATGATGCGCCGAAATCGCCCGCTACGACGGTATGGTCGCGGGCATAGCGGTTCGAGATGTCCTGCTGATGCGCCGCGAGGATGTTGAGGGCGAAATGGCCTGCGCGCAGGAAGGATTCCATCGTGCCCGAGGTATCCTCCAGACAGAACAGCGCGAGCGCGGGGTCGAGGGAGACGGAGGTAAGCGAATTGATCGTGATCGCCGTGCCCGGATCCTCCGCCCCTGCGCGGCAACTTGCAATGGCGACGCCGGTGGCGAATGACCCGAAACAGGATCGGAATGCGGCGCCGTCTCCCCCGTCTCCACGCTGCATCGGGGCGCTGTCGTCTGTCGTCATCGGAGCGATCCGTCCTCAAAATCTGTTTCCTGCGTATAGGGCCAAGCTAGGGCGGGCGGCAAGCATGGCGATCCCTTGATGACCCGGCGGGCGCACTGCGCTAACACGGGCGCAGTGCTACACCCCCCGGAGATGCGTCCATGTCCACCCTCATCGTCATTCCCGCCCGCTACAAATCGAGCCGTTATCCCGGCAAGCCGCTGGCGAGCCTGACCGGGGCGGGCGGCAGGGCGATGAGCCTGATCGAGCGAAGCTGGCGCGCGGCGATGGCGGTGAAGGGGGTCGATGCCGTCACGGTGGCCACGGATGACGAGCGCATCGCGGTGGCGGCGCGGGGCTTCGGGGCCGATGTCACGATGACCGCCGAAAGCTGTGCCAATGGAACCGAGCGCTGTGTCGATGCCCTGCGCGTGCGGGGCGAGGAGCCGGATGTGGTGGTCAATCTTCAGGGCGATGCGCCGCTGACCCCGCCTTGGTTCGTCGAGGCATTGATCGCGGCGATGGCGGATGGTCCGGCGGTGGCCACGCCGGTTTTGCGATGCGATGCGCAGACCTATACCAATTTTGTCGAGGATCGCCGCGCGGGCCGGGTCGGGGGCACCACGGCGGTTTTCGGGGCGGATATGTCGGCGCTGTATTTCTCGAAGGAAGTCATCCCCTATCTGCCAAAGCCCCCCGCGCCGGGCGAGTCTGTGCCGGTGTTTCACCATGTCGGCCTCTACGCCTATACGCCGGAGGCTTTGCGCGCCTATGCGGCGGCGATTCCGGGGCCGTTGGAGGGGTTGGAGGGGCTGGAGCAATTGCGGTTTCTGGAAAACGGCATCCCGATCCGCTGTGTCGAAGTGGATGGACGGGGGCGGGTGTTTTGGGAGCTGAACAACCCCGAAGACATCCCCCGTATCGAGGCGGCCTTGCGGGCGGAAGGGTTGGACTGACGCCGCAGCGTGCCGTCATAAGCCGGAAAGCCGGTCACGCAGGGCTTCGGCATCGGCAAGCTGGGGCGTGGCTTGAGCGATATAGGCTTCTGCCCCCGCCGCCCGAAAGACCGCCAAAGCCTGCGTCAAGGCCCCCACCGCAGCCTCCGCCCTCGCCACTTCGCCGGTGCGTGCGGCATAATGGGTTTGCAAGAGGCCGATATTCCCCTGAGTCATAGCCCAATTGAGAGGTACGCGCTCCCGCGTCCGTTCCTTGAGCGCCTCGTCAAAGGCATTTTGAGCATCGTCGAGACGCTCGGTGCCATCCTCGCGTGTTCCGAGGGCTTGAAGCGCATTCCCGAGATTGTTCTGGGTCGTGGCCCAGTTGAGGGGCACGCGGTCGCGTGTTCGTTCTTCAAGAGCCGCCCGATAGGCGGTGACGGCCTGTTCGAGTCGGTCTGTTCCGGTCTCGCGTTCTCCATAAACATCAAGAGCGATGCCCAGATCGTTCAGGCTTGCTCCGCGTTGGTCGGCATTTTGGGCGCGGGTGATGGTGTCGCGGGCGAGGGCGATTGCGACCTCCAGATCGAAGGCGATCCCCTTGTCCCGGCCCCGCTCGTACCATTCGTCCTGTATAGTCCGCAGCGCTTCGAAAGGGTCGGCGGGGGCATCGAGGGTCAGGCGCTCCAACACATAGGTCGCCGCTTTTTCCGGGGCGTTGGTCAGGCGGGTCTGGGTGATGGCGCGGTCGAGAAGGCGGGCTGTGCCCGCGTCTTCTGCGGCGCGGCGCTCGGCCCGGTCGGCGAGTTCCCGCTCCAGCGCGTCGGTCGCCTCCCCCGTGCGCCCCGCATCGTTCAGCGCGGCCACGCGGGCCAGAACGGCATCCACCGCCGCTCCGGTATTGCCGGGCAGGGCATCGGCCGCGCGCATCCGCGCCGCTTCCTCCAGCGCCGCTTCGATCCCCCGCAGGGCCGCCTCGAAATCATCCGGGTCGTCATCCAGATAGCGCCGGGCAACGCCCATCAACAGCCCTTCTCGCAGGCCCAGTCGATGCGACAGGGTGCTGGTTTCGCTCAACGCCCGGTCCAGCTTTCCCTCGATCCGGGCAAGGCGCGCCAGCTGCTCCTCATCGATATAGCTGCGCAGGATGTCGTAAAAGCCGGGCCGCTGGCGCAAAGTATCCCACAGGATCGCCACCACCGCGCGAAAGAACTGTGATTCCGGCGATTCGGGTTCCGCGAAATACCCCTCCGGGTCATGCTCCGGGGCGAGGGCATGCAGGCGCGCGGCGATCTGCGCCCCGTTCAGCCCCGCCTCGACGACCAGACCGCGCAGCGCGCCCCGCTCCGCCGTGATCGCCTCCAGCGTCGTTGTCAATGCCTGCTCCAGCGTGGCCCGCCGGGCGCTCGCCACGCGGCTATAGGCGTCTTCCGCCGACAGCCCTTCCTGTGCCGCTGCGATGCCCGCCCGGATATGGGCCGCGCAATCGTCGCGCTGACCCTCGCGCACCGTATCGATGATGGTCTTGCCGACCAACACCGCCCCCAGCGCAGGCAGGGCCACCGCCGCTCCGGCCACCGCCGCCGAAGCGCCGGTGGCAGCGGCAGGCACGGCACAGGCCGCGCCGATGCCGCTGAGAATCGTACCGATTCGTTCGAGATGTCCCATATCCGCCCCTCCGCCGCATGTCCTGTATGGAAAGGGATACGGGCAAGTGCAAGGGTGGCGATTACAACGCCTTGGGATGCGCCTGTTCATAGGCCGCCAGCAGGCGCGTTTCATCCACCTCGGTATAGCGTTCGGTGCTCGACAGGCTCGCATGGCCCAGCAGCGTCTGGATCGCGCGCAGGTCGCCCCCCGCGCTCAGCAAATGAGTGGCGAAGGAATGGCGCAGGGCGTGGGGGGTCGCGCTATCGGGCAGGCCCATGGCCGCGCGGATCGTCTGCATCGCCCCGCTGACAAGGCGCGGGTTCAGCGCCCCCCCGCGCATTCCCACGAACAGTGGTCCCTCCTTCGTCAGCGGATGTGGGCAGGCGGCGACATAGGCATCGACGGCCTGCCGTGCGAGGGGGAGGACCGGGATCATCCGCTCCTTGTTACCCTTGCCGATGATCCGCAGCGCCTCGCCCATCGGCGCATCCGCCCCGCGCAGCGACAATGCCTCCGCCCGCCGCAATCCACAGCCATAGAGCAGCGTGAGAACCGCCGTATCGCGCAAGGCGATCCATTCATGCGCCGTGTCGAGACCCGTCATGGTCAGCACCGCCGCCGCATCTTTTTCGCTCAGGGGGCGGGGCAGGGGCTTTGGCGCGCGGGGACCACGGGCCGCGCGCACGACATCGGCGCGGATGCCATGGGTTTCGCTCGCATGGTGGTAAAAGCTTTTGACCGCCGAGAGCGCGCGTCCGACGCTGGCCTTGCCCAGACCCTCGCGCCGCAGATCGGCCATCCAACGGCGCATCTGCGATTGGGTCAATGCGCCCAGATCCTCGCCGGTCATCGCCTGCGGGTCGCCCATCGCCCGGATAAAGCGCCAGACATCCCGCGCATAGGCTTCGCGGGTTGCCGGGCTGGTGTTTCGCACGACAAGGGCGCGCATCCAGTCCTCGACGAGGGCGGATGCGGCGCGTGTCAAACGATCTCCGGTTCGTCCAGCCAATGCCGCATGACCCGACTGACGGCACCACCCAGAAACACGAGCAGATCGCCGCCCTGTTCCTCGTGGAAGCGGTCAGAATCCCGCGCACCAAACAGCAGGATGCCGGGCTGTGAGCCGGGGCCGAAATCGAGCCGGACCAGCGCCTCCGATTCGATGTCGCCATCGGTATGCAGGGCGCGGGTCGGTTCCTCGACGGCGCGCAGGGAGACCCCCCACGGCGCGCCATGGAAAAACGCGTTCACCGATCCCGGCGCGATGGGGCAGAGCGTGCCGATATCGCCCGCGCGCTCGGCATCCTTGGCCGGGGGTGTCTCGACACACAGGCGCACCGAATCGACGACAAGCAATTCGCCGAACTGGCTGCCGACGATATGGATAAAATCCTGAAAGCTGGGGGCTTCCAGCATATGCAGGATCGCATCATTGACCTGATTCATCGAAACGAGATTGGCCTCGGCTGCATCGAGCATCTCCTCACGCTCGATTTCGACCGCGCGCAATCGTTCGCGCATGCGCGCCATCACGGCGGTTTGCAGGCTTACGACATTGTTGCCATAGCGCTGCCCGGCCAATTCGACCAGTTTTGCGGAGACCTCGGCATCGTCAAGGACGACTGCGGGGTTTTCGAGAATGTAATTTCGCACAGCATTACGTCCCAGTTTCGCGCGCCGTGGCGCCCGGTCCAGTGCTTCGCTGCCCGTTCCGTCTGTCGACATGCCTCGATCCCTCGTTTTTATCGTTATGTTCAGTGTCCTGCCAGCCGTCCCCTTTTCTAGAGGATCGATTGCCCGGTTTTTGCCCAGTCTTTCAAAAACGCTTCCAGACCTTTATCCGTCAGCGGATGTTTTGCAAGGGCGTACAGTGTAGCCGGAGGCAGGGTGGCGACATCGGCCCCGGCCAGCGCGCTGTCCTTGACGTGGTTCACGGTGCGGATCGAAGCGGCGAGAATCTGCGTTTCGAACAGATAATTGTCGTAGATGGCGCGGATCTCCTCGATCAGCTCCATTCCGTTGATGCCCATGTCGTCGAGTCGTCCGATGAAGGGCGAGATATACGTCGCCCCCGCCTTGGCCGCGAGCAGTGCCTGATTGGCCGAAAAGCACAAGGTGACATTCGTTTGATGGCCCGCATCCACCAGCGCACGGCAGGCGACCAGCCCGTCGAAGGTAAGCGGCAGTTTGATGCAGACATTGCCTGCGATCTTTGCCAGTTCACGGCCCTCGTCGATCATTGCCGCGCTTTGTGTCGCGGTGACTTCCGCACTGACCGGCCCGTCCACCACGTCACAGATTTCAGCGACCACTTCCTTGAAATCACGCCCGGATTTGGCGATGAGCGAGGGGTTCGTCGTAACCCCGTCCACAAGGCCGGAGGGCGCAAGTGCCCGGATTTCGTCGATCTCTGCGGTGTCGATAAAGAACTTCACGGGCGCATTCCTGAAAGGATTTGTTAGGGTTACCCGAAACGATACCGGAAAAGTGATTCGGTGGCCATAGGGGACAGGACGCTTGCGGAGATATTTGTTCGCTTGCGTGTATGTGGCCATTTTGTTCTTATGTGACACGCCTTTCGGCAACCCGGATTACAGCCTTTGCCCAGCGATCTCTTTACCGACCCTGATGCCCGCCCCTATGCCGTCATGGTGCCTTTGCCCTTGCCCGGCCCGCTGGATTATCTGAGCGCAGAGCCGCTGATGCCGGGGGATTATGTCGCTGTCACCGTATCGGGCCGCGAGACGGTGGGGGTCGTGTGGGGGGCGGGGACGGGGGAGGCCGGGACGCTGAAATCTGTCCTGCGCCGCCTCGATCTGCCGCCCATGCCGGAGGCGATGCGGGGGCTGATCGACCGGGCGGCGCGCTATACCCTGACGCCGCCGGGCATGATGCTACGACAGGCGACCCGCGCGCCGGGATTGCTGGAGCCGGAAACGCCCCGCGCCGTGCTCCTGCGCGCGGAGGCGATGCCGGAAAAAATGACCGAAGCGCGCCGCCGGATTCTTGATGTGGCCAGCGGGTCGCCGGGTCTTTCCGCCGCTGATTTGGCGCGGGAAGCGGGGGTATCGCCGGGGGTGGTTAAGGGATTGGTCGAGATCGGCGCGCTCGATGTGCATCACGCGCCGCAGTATCGCCCTCCACCCATACTGGACCCCGGCTATCGCATACCGCATCTCAATGCCGAGCAATCGGAGGCGAGCGGGGCGATTGCCGAGTCGATCGCGGCGCAGACATTTCAGGCGCTGCTTCTTGATGGCGTGACCGGATCGGGCAAGACCGAGACCTATCTGGAGGCGGTCGCCGCATGTATCCGCGCGGGCAGGCAGGCGCTGATTTTGCTGCCTGAGATCGCCCTGACCGCCGATTTTATCCGCCGGATGCGCGAACGCTTTGGCGCGCCCCCGGTCGAGTGGCATTCCGGCGTCACCCCCGCCGCCCGCCGACGGGCATGGAAATCCGTCGCGCGGGGGCAGGCGCAGGTGGTGGCGGGGGCGCGGTCGGCGCTGTTTCTGCCCTTTTCGGATCTGGCCCTGATCGTCGTGGATGAGGAACATGACCAGAGCTACAAACAAGATGACATCGTGCACTATCAGGCCCGCGACATGGCCGTCCTGCGCGCAGCACAGGAAGGATGCACCGCCGTTCTCGCATCGGCCACGCCGTCGCTGGAAAGCTGGGTCAATGCCGAGAGCGGCAAATATCGCCGCTTGACCTTGCGCGAGCGCCACGGCCCCGCGATCCTGCCCTTTCTCAGCGCCATCGACCTGCGCGCCGATCCGCCCGAAAAGGGCATGTGGCTTTCGCCCGAACTCGTCGCGGCCACCCGCGATGCCATCGCGCGGGGCGAGCAGGCGCTCTATTTCCTGAACCGTCGCGGCTATGCCCCGCTGACGCTGTGCCGCAAATGCGGATGGCGGGCGGGATGTACGCAGTGTTCGGCATGGCTGGTCGAACATCGGGTGCGGGGGACGCTACTCTGCCATCAATGCGGCTGGCGCGAGCCGTTTCCGCGCGCCTGCCCCGAATGCGGGGGCACCGAGACACTGGCGGCATGTGGCCCCGGCGTGGAGCGAATCGCCGAAGAAGCGCGCGAGCGGTTTCCGCTGGCCCGCGTCGAAATCCTGTCGAGCGACCAGACCCCCGATCCCCGCGCCCTACAGGATCAAATCAAGAATATCGCCGATGGGGGTGCGGATCTTATCGTCGGCACACAGATCGTTGCCAAGGGGCATAACTTCCCCCTTTTGACGCTGGTGGGGGTGGTCGATGCCGATCTGGGGCTGGCGGGGGGAGATCTGCGCGCGGCCGAGCGTACTTTTCAACTGCTCAATCAGGTCGCGGGACGGGCGGGTAGGGCAGAGCGCCCCGGCCGGGCCATGCTTCAGACGTCGATGCCGGATCATCCGGTTCTGCGGGCGATTCTGGAAGGCGATTCCCAACGCTTCCGGGCACGACTCGCAGATGAGCGCCAGCAGGCCCGCATGCCGCCCTTTACCCGGTTGATTGCCGTGATCGTTCAGGGTGAGGACGAGGAAAAGGTATGGTCGGTCTCCCGCGCGCTCGCCGCCGCCGGGGATGGGTTGAACGCCGCCGGGGTCGATATTTTCGGCCCTGCGCCCGCGCCCTATGCCATGCTGCGCGGCAAGTATCGGGTCAGGATGCTGCTGCGGATGGGTCGTGGGGTCGATCATGCGCGCTTCGTGCCCGAATGGCGGGCGCGGGTCAGTGTTCCATCAGGGATTCGGGTCGTGTTCGATGTCGATCCTTATTCTTTCCTGTAGGGGGCTTCAGGACTGTCGCGGCATTGCGGCGACGCCGACGATGACCAGCAACAGGAATGCGGAGGCCAGCCCCAGCAACAATCCACCTTTGCTCTTGCTCGGCTGGCCGGTGGCCGCCTGAGCCTCCCGATTGGTCAGGGTGGCGATGGTCTGTAGAATGCGCGTTTCGCTGTTGACGATTTTGCGCTTTGCGCGCTTGAAGTGATCCGACGCGATAAAGCTCGCCCAGCCATCGCCGCTCATCAGACCATCGAAAGCCGACAGACCTGCCCCTTGGGTCCGGGTGATTCCGGGTAATGCGCCGAGCGAGACTGTCTGGCGGCGCTCGAACGGTTCGGAATTGGCTCGTTCATGAGTCGCCTTGGCCTGCGCCAGCTCCTTCTGAAGCTCGGCTTTGAGGGTAGCGGCGGCGATTCTCTCTTTATCGAGGAGAATCGCGTCGGTGGGGCGCTCGTCGCTTACGTCGTTCAGGACTCTGCTGAGAATCGAGCGGGTCTCGCCCTTCAATGCCCGCTTATCCATCGCCGCCGTCTCGACGCTGTGGCCGCTGTTCGGGCGCGTTGTTCTCTCGGCGGGGGGCGGGCTGTCGGTGTGATCTGCTGCATAGTTGACGGTGACATCGCTCCACACCTTGCCAAAGATCGATTTCGCTTTGGCCTTCATGGGCATGGGCGCGGAAACCGGGGCGTGGGCAGGCCCATCCGCCTCTGACCGGGCGTCTTCGAAGGGCTGTGACAAGGTGTGCTTCATACCGAAATCGTCGTCTTCGATGGTCAGCATTGTCGCGTTGGCCCCGCTGGATGCCGCCATCAGCGTGATGAGAATGCCGAACAATGCAGTCGCTATCTTGACCCAGTTCATCGCCCCTCCACACGCCCGATACGGCTCGCAAACTTCCAATTGCGCTTTATGCAGCAAGAAACATGCTAGTTTCTAAAGAGGATGAAAAAATGCAGCCATTGGAAGCTGCGACCGAAAGACTGCAAGAATCGGGCTTGGGCGTATTGTCATCGCCGTTCGGGCTGTGCTACTCGTCCGCGCGGCTGCTGGACAGAGTGGCCCATGCGTTGTTCCGAAACCTTTGAATGAGGTCGCCTTGTCGTCAGCCGCTTCGCTTTCCGGTGCGTCCGGTCGCTACGCCTCCGCGATTTTCGATCTCGCGAAGTCGTCCGGGTCGCTCGATGCCGTCGCTTCCGAGTTCGAAACACTTGGTGGTGTCCTGAAGGACAATGCCGGACTGGCCGATGTAATCGCCAGCCCTGCTTACTCGCGTAGCCAACAGGGGGCCGTCATGGCTCAGGTTGGCGAGAAACTCGGAACATCTGACCTGACGCGCAAATTCGTCGGATTGATGGCACAGAAAGGGCGGCTCGCGCTGCTCCCCGAAGCGATGAAGGGGTTTACGGCCCTTTTGGCCGAGGAGCGTGGCGAGGAAACGGCGGAGGTCATCTCGGCCAAGCCGCTCAGCGACATGCAGCGCGATGCCCTTGCGCAAAATCTGAAATCTTCCTTCGGTAAGGATGTAAAGATCGACGCCCATGTCGATCCGTCCTTGCTGGGGGGTCTTATCGTTAAAGTCGGCAGCAAGATGGTCGATGCTTCGCTCAAGTCGAAGCTCGAACGCCTCGAACTCGCCATGAAAGAACACTGAGCCGAAGGAGTCTTCGTGATGAGCATCCAGGCGTCGGAAATTTCCGCAATCCTGAAAGAGCAGATCCAGAATTTTGGTCAGGAGGCGCAAGTCTCCGAGATTGGCCGCGTTCTGACCGTGGGCGACGGTATCGCCCGCGTCCATGGCCTTGACAATGTGCAGGCTGGTGAAATGGTCGAATTCCCCGGTGGTATCCGGGGTATGGCGCTGAACCTTGAGGCCGATAATGTCGGTGTCGTGTTGTTCGGCGATGACCGGAACATCCGCGAAGGCGATACGGTCAAGCGATCGGGCGATATCGTCGATATTCCTGCGGGAATGGGCCTTCTGGGCCGCGTTGTCGATGCGCTGGGCGAGCCGATCGACGGCAAGGGTCCGATCGACGCCTCCGAGCGTATCCGCGCCGAGGTCAAGGCACCGGGCATTATCCCCCGCAAATCGGTCCATGAGCCGATGGCGACGGGCCTGAAGGCGATCGACGCCCTGATTCCGATTGGCCGTGGTCAGCGCGAGCTGATCATCGGGGATCGTCAGACCGGCAAAACCGCCGTGGCCCTCGACGCCATCCTCAACCAGAAAAGCGTCAATGACGCGGCGGGAGACGATGTCAGCAAAAAGCTGTTTTGCGTCTATGTCGCCGTCGGTCAGAAGCGCTCCACCGTTGCGCAGCTTGTGAAAAAGCTCGAAGAAGAAGGCGCAATGGAGTACACCTGCGTTGTTGCGGCGACGGCATCGGATGCCGCCCCGATGCAGTTCCTTGGCCCGTATGCCGGTTGTGCGATTGCCGAATATTTCCGCAATAACGGTATGCATGCCCTGATTATCTATGATGATCTGTCGAAGCAGGCCGTTGCCTATCGTCAGATGTCCCTGCTGCTGCGCCGCCCACCGGGCCGTGAAGCGTATCCGGGGGATGTTTTCTATCTTCACTCGCGGCTGCTGGAGCGGGCGGCGAAGATGGATGACGCCTATGGTGCGGGTTCGATGACGGCACTGCCGCTGATCGAGACGCAGGCAGGCGACGTGTCGGCATTTATTCCGACCAACGTGATTTCGATCACCGACGGTCAGATTTTCCTTGAAACCGAGCTGTTCTATCAGGGCGTTCGCCCTGCGGTGAATGTCGGTCTTTCGGTGTCCCGTGTGGGGTCTGCCGCGCAAACCAAAGCGATGAAATCGGTGGCCGGTTCGATCAAGCTGGAGCTGGCGCAATACCGCGAAATGGCGGCCTTTGCTCAGTTCGGCTCCGACCTCGATGCGGCAACTCAAAAGCTGCTCAACCGGGGTGCCCGCCTGACCGAATTGCTGAAACAGCCGCAATATTCTCCGTTGACCACCGCCGAACAGGTCGTCGTTCTCTATGCCGGTACGCATGGATATCTCGATACCCTGCCGGTCGGTAAGGTCACGGAATTCGAAGCGGCGCTTCTTTCGGCCTTCCGGGGCACGCATTCGGATATTCTCGACGAGATCACGAATAACGACCAGAAGATCACGGGCGATATCGAAGACCGCATCAAGACGGGCATCGACGGCGTTCTCAAGGGCTTCGACGAAGCTTGATCGACCTCCTTCGGCATGGCCCTTTGCTACCGGGCCATGCCTCCTCGTGACGAAATCGGAGTGACGGCCCATGCCGAGCCTCAAGGATCTCAAGGTCCGCATCAATTCGGTCAAATCGACCCGCAAGATCACGAAGGCGATGCAGATGGTCGCCGCGGCCAAACTGCGTCGTGCGCAGGAAGCTGCCGAAGCCTCGCGTCCCTATGCCGCGCGCATGACCACCGTGCTTTCGAATATCGCAACCGGCAACCGCGACAACCCCGAAGCGCCCAAACTGCTACGCGGAACGGGCGATGACTCGCGGCATTTGCTGGTTGTCTGCACCGCCGAGCGCGGCCTGTGTGGCGGGTTCAACTCTTCCATCGTGCGCCGGGCGCGCCTCGATATCAACCGGCTGATCGGCGAAGGAAAGGATGTGAAAATCCTTTGTGTGGGTCGCAAGGGCCGCGAACAGCTCAAGCGCGAATACGATCACCTTTTCGTCGAGGATCAAATCGCCTTCGAAGGTGTGAAGAAGATTTCCTACGGCGAGGCCGAACAGGTTGCCTCGCGCGTTCTTGGCTCCTTCGCGAAGGGTGAATATGACGTCATCACCCTCTATTATTCCGAGTTCGAATCGGTGCTGACCCAATCGCCCAAGGCGCTTCAGGTCATTCCCGCAACGATCGACACGGTGGAGGAGGGTGCGGGGTCCAACTCGGCCTATGAATACGAGCCGGACGAAACGGCCCTGCTCGCCGAATTGCTGCCAAAGAACATCACCGTTCAGATCTACCGCGCGCTGCTTGAAAATGCCGCGTCGGAGCAGGGCGCCCGCATGACGGCGATGGATAACGCAACGCGTAACGCGGGCGATATGGTCGATAAGCTGACGCTGCAATACAACCGCTCGCGTCAGGCCGCCATCACCAGCGAACTGATCGAAATCATCTCGGGTGCCGAAGCACTCAACGGCTGACATTAGGCCCGCGCGCCGGATATGGCACGGGCGGATACCAAACGGAGACAGAACATGGCTGACGGAACCGTCGGAAAAGTAAGTCAGGTCATCGGGGCCGTGGTCGATGTGAAGTTCGATGGCGATCTTCCCGCCATCATGAACGCGCTCGAAACCGACAATAACGGCAACCGCCTCGTCCTTGAAGTTGCCCAGCATCTCGGCGAAGGCGAGGTTCGCACCATCGCGATGGATGCGACCGAGGGCCTCGTTCGCGGGCAGGATGTGCGCGATACCGGCGAGCCGATTGCCGTGCCGGTGGGCGATGCCACGCTGGGGCGCATCATGAACGTCATCGGCGAGCCGATCGATGAAAAAGGCGAGGTCAAGGCCAATAAGCGCCTGCCGATCCACCGGGCCGCGCCGGATTTCGTCGAGCAATCCACCGAGAGCGAAATCCTCGCCACGGGCATCAAGGTCATCGATCTCCTCGCGCCCTATTCCAAAGGCGGAAAGATCGGTCTGTTCGGCGGCGCGGGCGTGGGCAAGACGGTTCTGATCATGGAACTGATCAACAACATCGCCAAGGGCCACGGTGGTTACTCGGTCTTCGCCGGTGTGGGGGAGCGGACCCGCGAGGGGAACGACCTCTACCACGAGATGATCGAATCCAATGTTATCGTACCGGATAACCTGACCGAATCGAAAGTGGCGCTGGTCTATGGCCAGATGAACGAGCCTCCCGGTGCGCGTGCGCGCGTTGCGCTCACGGGTCTGACCGTGGCCGAAGAATTCCGCGATGCTTCCGGTCAGGACGTTCTGTTCTTCGTGGACAACATCTTCCGCTTTTCGCAGGCTGGCTCCGAAGTCTCGGCGCTCTTGGGCCGCATCCCTTCCGCTGTGGGCTATCAGCCGACCCTCGCGACCGATATGGGCGCGATGCAGGAGCGGATCACGACGACGAAGAACGGCTCGATCACGTCGGTGCAGGCCGTCTATGTTCCTGCGGATGACCTGACCGACCCTGCGCCTGCCACGACCTTTGCGCATCTTGACGCGACGACCGTTCTGTCGCGCCAGATTGCGGAACTGGGCATCTATCCGGCGGTTGATCCGCTCGACTCGACCTCGCGTATCCTCGACCCGATGGTGATCGGTCAGGAGCATTACGAAGTGGCGCGTCAGGTGCAGGAAATTCTGCAACGCTACAAAGCGCTTCAGGACATCATCGCCATTCTCGGCATGGACGAATTGTCGGAAGAGGACAAGCTGGCCGTCGCCCGTGCGCGCAAGATTCAGCGTTTCCTCAGCCAGCCATTCCATGTTGCCGAGATCTTCACCGGCACGCCGGGCGTTCTGGTACCGATCGAAAAGACGATCGACGGTTTCAAGCGTCTTTGCGCCGGTGAATTCGATCACCTGCCCGAAGCGGCATTCTATCTGGTCGGCGATATCGATGAAGCCATCGCGAAGGCCACCAAGCTGGCCGAGGCAGCCTGATCATGGCCGGGACCATGCAGGTTGATCTCGTCTCGCCGGAGAAAGTTCTCGCCTCGATCGAGGCCGAGAAAGTCATGTTGCCCGGCTCTGACGGTGATTTTACGGCGATGGCCGGGCATGTCCCGGTTGTCACCTCGCTCAGCCCCGGTACGATTCGGATTGTGAACGGATCTGAGGAGAGCGAATATCTGATTGCCGGGGGCTTTGCCGAAGTCTCCGGGAGCGGTATTTCTATCCTCGCCGAATTTGCCTCTCTGCGCGAGGATGCAACGGCGGATATGTTCCAATCCTCGCTGGAAGCGGCTGAAAAAGCGCTTGAAGGGCTGGAAAAAGAAGAACTGGCCGAGGCGACGCGTCGGTACAGCAATCTCAAAGTGATGGTCGAGACCTTGGGCCGCGCCGCCTGATTTTCGGCTTTCGACAGCAGGTATAAAGCGGGTCCGGGAAACCGGGTCCGCTTTATGTATTCAGATACTTGCCCAGATCGGCGAACACCGCCGCATAGAGATCACGCTTGAAAGGCACGATCTTCTCGATCAGATCGGCGGGGACCATCCACTGCCATTCGCAGAATTCGGGATGCTTGGTTGCAATATCGATATCGGCATCCGTTCCGAGAAATCGCATGGCGAACCAAATCTGTTCCTGTCCCCGAAATTTACCGCGCCACAATGTCCCGAGCAATTCTTCGGGCAGGTCATAGCGTAGCCAATCCTTTGTCTGGCCTTCGACCGTGACATGGGCAGGCGAAACGCCTGTTTCTTCGGTCAATTCGCGCAAAGCCGCCTCTTCGGGCAATTCGCCGAAATCGATTCCGCCCTGGGGCATTTGCCATGCATCCACGGGGTTATCGATCCGCTTTCCGGCAAAGACGGTGCCATCATCGCGAAACAAGACAACGCCTGCGCCGGGGCGATAGGCAAGGGTGCTTTTATCCATCTTGGATTTCCCTGCCATGGTAGGATTTTACCCCGCGTTCTTCAGATGTGTGACCGGAACAAAAACGATTCCGCGTTCTTCAGCCGATTCGACCCAACGTTCAAGGGTCGCAATGCTTCCGCGATACGCCGTGGCGACGCCAATTGCAACGCCGTCGCGCCGGGCTTGCTGCTCCAAGGCGGATAAACGGTCGAGGATCATCGCTTCATCGCGGTCTTTATCGATGGCGAGCAACCCTGCGGCGTAATCGGCCTTATGCGATTTCGCGAGCGCACCGAGGCGGCTTTGCCCGCTTGGCTGGTTTTCGAACAGAAACAGGCCCCGCGAGGCGACAGCCTGCACCACGGGCGATGCGGCCTCATCCGAGCGGTTGAAACGCGCGCCCAGATAACTGGAGATGCCTGCGGCACCGGGTACGCGGGACAGGGCTTTGTCAAGGCGGGCGAGATTGACCGCGTTGGTATTGGAGACGCGCAATGTCAGCGGTTCGCCCGGATCGCGCCGGGGATTGATCGGCTCCATCGGAATTTCGACGAGAACCGTGTGTCCGTCATCGATGGCCGTTTTCGCAAGAACGTCGATGCGCTCGCCAATCGGTGCAAAGGCGAGCGTGACGCCCTTGGGCAGTTTGCGGATCGCCTGTTGCGTGATCGCTTCATGCAGCCCGACGGCGGTGACAACCAGCGCGATGCGGGGCTGGGTGTTGGATGCGGCGGCGGGCCGGGCCTTGGAGCGGTCTGGTATGGCCGGGGCCGTGTAGCGGGGGAGGGTGATCGCGGCCGAGGTCGGTGCAGGCTCCAGCGCTAGGGGGGCGAGGGCGCGCACAGCCTGCATCGGCGGGGCCGGTTTGCGGCGGGGATGGGGGATGGCGGGCCGCTTTTCCGGCGGCGTTGCTTCTTGGCTTGGGGCCGGATCGTCATGCAGAGTTGGGAGCAGAATATCGGTCAAATCCGGTGTCGTATCGCGCAGGGTCGCGGTCAATTGTCCGGGTTGGACAAGCCTTGGGGGCAATGCCAGGGCTGGTCTTGGGGCTGGTTCGGGAGCGATGGCAATCCGGCGCGACCCAAGGGCAGTGCCGTTCAGGATCCGGTCGATGGGCCGTTCCCGCGAGACATAGGCGTAGGTCGCTTCGACGACGCCGTTCCCCGTATCAAGATTCGAGATGACGGGGATGACAAGCGCGGCACAGCCGAGCACCAGCAAGACGGCGTGAACCGGGCGGCAGGAGCGGGGAAAGGAAAGGCGGGGCACAGGATTCACCTTGGATCATGCCGGAAAACTCCGATTACCAAAGCCTATCGCCCTTGCGAATCCGTGAACCCCGTACGAAAAACGCCCGCCGGAGTGGGCGGGCGTCTTGATTGTGATGCTCGTTGCGGGATCAGGTGGCGGTCAGTTTTCTTCGTCCAGCGACGAATAGACCGACAATCCCTGAAGCAAATCAAGCGCATAGGAAAGCTGATAATCCTCCTCGCGCAGTTCGAGGCGGCGCTGGTGCAGCGCTTCTTGGTCGGCGCGCTCCTGCTTGTCCTCTTCGGTCATGCCGTCATTGCTGAGGCTGCCGCGCATCTGCGATTCGGAGTAGCTGCGGCGGTTTGTGGGTTCGTCGCTTTCGGGCAATTCGATCTGTTCGACGATGATGTCCGGCTCGATGCCGAGGGCCTGAATCGAGCGGCCTGAGGGGGTGTAGTAGCGCGCGGTCGTCAGGCGGATCGCGCCTTTGGATGCGAGTGGCATGATCGTCTGGACCGAGCCTTTGCCGAAGGTCTTCTCACCGACGACGATGCCGCGACGATGATCCTGAATGGCCCCTGCGACGATTTCGGAGGCGGAGGCGGACCCGCCATTGACCAGCACGACGACAGGCTTGCCATCGGCCAGATCGCCCTTCTGGGCGTTATAGCGGTCGGCGTTGCGCTGTTCGCGGCCCCGTGTCGAGACGATCTCGCCTTGGTCGAGGAAAGCGTCGGAGACTGCGACCGCCTGTGTCAGCAGACCGCCGGGGTTGTTGCGCAGGTCGATGACATAGCCACTGACATCGTTCGCGCCAAGCTCGTCTTTGATCTTGGCAATCGACTCGGCGAGGTTCTGGAAGGTTTTTTCGGAGAATTTCGAGATGCGCAGCACGCCGACATCGCCTTCGATGCGGTGGCGGACGGCCTTGATTTCGATGACCGCGCGGGTCAGCGTCATCTCGATCGGCTCCTCCTCGCCTTCGCGGGCGATGGTCAGTTCGATATCGGTATTCACCAGACCGCGCATCAGGTCGACGGCCTCGCCGATGGTCATGCCAAGGACCGATTCGCCGTCGATATGGGTGATGAAGTCATTCGCCTTGACCCCTGCCTTGGCGGCGGGGGTATCATCGATGGGCGAGACGACCTTTACGAAGCCGTCTTCCATCGTCACCTCGATCCCTAGGCCACCGAATTCACCCTTGGTATCGTCCTGCATATCGGTGAAGTTATCCGGGTTCAGATAACTGGAATGCGGATCGAGCGAGGTGAGCATGCCGTTGATGGCGGCTTCGATCAGCTCTTTCTCGTTCACTTCCTCGACATAGGCGGAGCGGGTCCGCTCGAAGACATCGCCGAAGAGATCGAGATATTCATAGGTCGATGCCGCGAGCGCGGGTGAGCCGAGGCGCGGGGCCCCGAACTGCGCCGTCAGCGCGATACCGGCGGCGGCGCCGAAGAGCACGGCGGTCAGGGTCTTGTTCATTGGGCTTCAACCTTTCGAATCATCTGGCTCCCGGATGGGCCGAACCACACGCCGGGGTCTATGGGTTCGCCGCGCAGGCGCATCTGAAGATAGAGCGACGCGATTGCGCTGGCGGAGAGTGCGGATTGATCGGCGAGGAATTCCTCGCTTTCGGATATGGGGCCGGTAAGGGTCCCGATGGGTTCGCCACGTTGCACGACGTCCCCCTTCTTGCGGATGAGGTCGGACAGACCGGCAAGGACGATCTGATAATCCTCGCCAATATCGATCACGGCCACGAGGCCGAAGCTGTTGACCGGCCCGGCATAGGAAAGGGTGCCGTGCCACGGGGCATAGACGAGGGCATAGGGCTTGGCGTCGAACACCATGCCAAGCGCTTCGTTGCCGGTTGCGGCGCGGTCGAATTCCTGCGCAACTTCACCGCCGGTGACGGGCCAGAGGAAATGGCCCTGCGCCTGATTCAGCGGGCGGGGCGGGGGAAGCATGCGTTGAGCAGGCAGGACTTGCGCCTGTCGCACCGGCTTTTGGGGCGGCGTGGGGGAGCGCTGGGTCAGACGTTGCAGGCGCTTGGCGCGTTCGGTCAGGTCGTCGGCTTCTTGTTTGAGAGCTTCGGCGCGCTCCAGCGTTTCGCGTTGCAGTTCCTTGCGCTTGCCGACCAGAACCCATAATTCGCGCTCGCGGGTGCGCAGGGCTTCGATGGCCTCTTTCGTCGCTTCGCGGGCGCCTTCGGTTTGCAGGCGCAGATCCTCGATCCGGGCGACGCGCTCCAGCGTTGCCTGGGCATCGGTTTCGAGAGCCTCGCGCAGACCCGCCAGAGCGCTGGCTCCGCGCGCGGCGCGCAGGGGATCGCCCCCATAGGCGACGAGTTCGGGCGCATGGGCCTTCGATAGCGCGACCATGGCGGAGAAGGCGGCGGCATTCTGGCGGCGGCGCACGCGCAGCGCCTCGCTTGCCCCCGCTTCCTCATTGGCAAGGGCGACCAACTTGGCGCGGGATTCGGAGACTTCGGCTTCGAGACCGACGATCTCCTTTTCGATTTCCTCGATCCGCTTTTCGTCACGCGCGGTTGCTTCGGCGGTTTCGAGAGCCTTTTTTTCCATCTCGGCGGCCCGCTGGGCGGTGATCCGCGAGGTTCGCTTGAGCTTTTCGGCCTGAGCGGGGTCGACATAGACGCCGCCCTGCTGTTCCTGCGCGCTGGCCCCTGCGACATAGCCGAAGGCGCAGATCATGGCGGCGAGGATCATCCGTTTCATGCGCGCGCCTCCTTGCGGGGTGTCGCCTGTATGCCGATCAGCGAACGGCCTGTCATCGCAGCGGGTTGATCGATGCCGAGCAGGGCAAGCAGCGTGGGGGCAATATCGGCGAGCCGCCCGGAATCCAGCCCGGAATCGCGGCCTCCGCCCACCAGCCAGAGTGGCACCTCGTTCAGCGTATGCGCCGTATGCGGCCCGCCGGTTTCTGGATCGATCATCGTCTCGCAGTTTCCGTGATCCGCACAGATCAGCATGGCACCCCCCACATCCTCGATTGCTGCGACCGCTGTTCCGAGGCCCGCATCCACCGCCTCGACGGCGGCGATCGCGGCAGTCAGGTCGCCCGTATGGCCAACCATGTCCGGGTTCGCGTAGTTTGTCACGATCAACTCGTAGTCGCCCGAACGGATGGCGGAAACAAGGCGTTCCGTCACCGCCGCTTCGGACATTTCGGGGGCGAGGTCATAGGTTGCGACCTTGGGGCTGGGTGCCATGTGGCGATCTTCTTGCGGTTCGGGCGTCTCGATCCCGCCATTGAAGAAGAACGTGACATGAGGGTATTTCTCGGTTTCGGCAACGCGAAGCTGGCGCAGGCCTGCGCGGGCGACGACCTGTCCGAGCGTATCGACGATCTCTTGATCGGCAAAGACGGCCTGTATCGATGCGTTCAGCGCCTCGGAATATTCGACCATTCCGGTCAGGGCGGCCAGATGGAGGGCGGGGCGCGCGAAGCCATCGAAATCGGGCAGGGCAAAGGCTGCGAGGATTTCGCGGGCGCGGTCGGTGCGAAAATTCAGGCAGAAAAGACCGTCGCCCGGCTTCATGCCGTCATATGGGCCGATCACGGTCGGGGTGATGAATTCGTCGTTTTCGCCCCGGTCATAGGCATCGGCGATGGCGTCTTCGGCGCTTGCGGCGCGTGCGCCCTGTGCTTCGGCCATGGCGCGGAAGGCTTTTTCGACGCGATCCCAGCGCTTATCGCGATCCATTGCGAAGTAGCGACCCGATAGGGTGGCGATCTCGATGCCGGGGGTGCCGTTCAGATCCTCCTGCAATGTTTTCAGGCAGTGCTCGATACTACGCGGGGCCACATCGCGTCCGTCGCCGATCAGATGCAGCCGCACGGCGATGCCTTCACTGGCCAGAAGCCGGGCGAGATAGGCGAGGTGGCGTTGATGCGCATGGACGCCGCCGGGCGAAACGAGACCGATGAGATGCGACGCTCCGCCGCTTTTCTTGAGGGTCGCAATATGCGCCTGCACCGCTGCACGCGTGTCGAAAGAGCGGTCGGCAATGGCGCTGTCGATCTTGGGCAGGTCCATCATCACGACCCGGCCTGCGCCGATATTCATATGGCCGACTTCCGAATTGCCCATTTGCCCTTCGGGCAGGCCGACATCCAGACCATGGGTGGTCAGCGTCGCCATGGGGCAGGTCTGGGTCAGGCGGTCAAGGGTGGGTGTCTGGGCCAGCGCAACGGCATTCCCCGCACGCTCGGCCCGCAGACCCAGCCCGTCGAGAATTACAAGGGCCACCGGGCCTCTTGCCGCGTTACTGCTCAAAACTCATCGCTCCCCTCTTGTTTTTTAGACATCGTATCGATGCCATTCGCGCCCGTCCAGCGGGTAGGTCAGACCGCCGCAAGAACCGGGTTAACGGATCGGAAATTAAGAAATCGTCACCCTGCCCGATGATAAGGGTGGTTCGCGGCGATAGCGAGGGCACGGTACAGTTGTTCGGCCAACATTGCTCTCACGAGCATGTGAGGCCATGTCATCTTTCCGAAGGAGAGAAGGCGGGTGGCGCGCTGGCGCACGGCATCCGTATGTCCATCCGCGCCCCCGATGGCGAAGGCCATGCCGGGGATGCCCTCATCGCGGGCGGTGGTCAGCAGAGTCGAGAAGGCAAGGCTGTCCATCGTCTTGCCCCGTTCGTCGAGGGCGATAAGGGTGTGGCCCTGCGGCAATCGGTCGAGCAGGCGGGCGCTTTCGGCGTCGCGACCCGCCCCTTTTGCATCGATTTCGGCGATATCGAGAGCGGTCAGACCCATGCCCCTGCCCAGCGCATCGAAGCGGGCACGGTAATCGTCGGTCAAAAGCCGTTCGGGGCCGGGTTTGGAGCGGCCCACTGCGAGGATCGATACCCTCATGCGGGATGCTCTATCCGTTCAGCACCGGGCCGTCAGTCTCGGTCCATATCCGTTCGAGGTTGTAGAATTCGCGCACCTCGGGTCGGAAGATATGAACGATCACATCGCCAGCGTCGATCAAGGCCCAATCGCCTTGGGTCACGCCCTCAAGACGGGGCACGATATGGCCCTCGCGCTTGATCTTTTCGACGAGTTTTTCGGACATGGTGACGACCTGACGTGTCGACGTGCCCGATGCGACGACCATGTGGTCCGCAATAGGGGATTTGCCGTTCAGGTCGAAGGATACAACATCGCTTGCCTTGGCGTCCTCCAGCGTATCGAGAACAAGGGCCAGCAGTTCATCGGGCGAAAGGCGTGTCTCGCCCCCGGTTGAGCCTCTCTTGCCCCCGGTCAGGGCAGTGTGGCTCGTCGATGCGCCTGGCGCATCACTGTGGGTATGCGTGGTCAGATCAGCCTCCTTGAAGTCGGCGCTGTAGATTTTTCCGCAGCTATCGACCGTCTCAAGGTAATACAGGTCCGGTCTGTTCGCAAGGGATGCTGTGCCCCGCTACAGATCGCGCCCCGCGCGCCGTTCTTGCCAGCGGATGCGCATCGTTGCGCCGATGCGTGTGAGCAGGTCAGGGGGCAGCAGGCGCGGGGCGGGCTGATCGCTGAAATCCGCCAGCAGGTTGGAGCCGGTATCGCAAGCGCGTTCGGCGGCCATCATCCCTGACAGGGTGCCTTTCACCGTGCCCAGACCGTTCTGACAGACCGCACTGTAGAGGAATGGCTCGATCTCGCCAAAGGCGGGAACATTGTTCCAGCTCAGGCATAGTGCGCCGCCCCAGCGGTATTGCATGCTCACGCCTTCCAGCATCGGAAACCGTGCCGCGAACGCGCGGTCATGGTCGCGATAGAGGCGCGCGAGGCGTTTTTCGGTCACGGACAGCGCGGCATTGATGGTGAAGCGATTGCGCACCACGATACGATCGCCTCCGGTGCCGCTGATGCGTCGAACGGTCGTCCCCATCGGGTCGGCGGGGGTCATGGCCCAGCGCGCCTGACCGCCGAGACGCTGCGCCTCCTCCCGTGTCAGGGCGCGGGTCATCGCGCCGTAGGTATAGGTATGGATCAACCGCCGCTTCCAGAAACCGAAGCTGTTCGCATGGCCATTCACCGCGAGGATCGCGGCGGGTGCGGCAAGGGTGCCTTCAGGGGTGGTGGCGCACCAGAGGGCGCCCTCGCGGGTCAGGGCGGTTACGGGACTGTTTTCATGGATCGCCACCCCTTGCCGCGACAATCCCTGTGCAATGCCGCGTATATAGAGCGCAGGTTGCAGCAGCACGGCACCGGGCGTGCGCAGGCCCCCAAGGTAATAATCGGTTCCGGTCACCGCGCGCATCGCGGCGGCATCCAGAATCTCCGATGGCTCTCCCATCCCGTCGAGATGCCGGGCATAATGGCGGGTATGGGCAAGGCCCCGCCGGGTCGCCGCCGCATTGATCTTGCCGCAGGGGTCAAAGGCTTCGCGGGTCAGGCCGTATTCGGCGGCCATATCGGCGGCAAAGGCGATGGCAGCGCGGTTCCAGCCGATTTCCCGGCGGTCCTTATCGGTGGTTCCGCCATAATCCTCGGAGGCCAAATCATGGGGCAGGTCGATCATGAACCCCGAATTGCGCCCCGCCGGACCTTCGGCAATGCGCCGTGCCTCCAGCACCACGATGCGATCTTCGGGGCGCAATTGACGCAGGCGGCGGGCGGCGGACAGACCTGCAAAGCCGCCGCCGATCACCAGCCAATCGGCCCGCTGTGATCCGACAAGGGGCACCGGCGCATCCTGCGGAGGCAACAGCGCATTCCACGCGGCAGGGCCGGGATCGGAGGGCAGGCGCGTAGTCTTCAT
>CALLLP010000035.1 GCA_938008165.1 uncultured Neomegalonema sp.
CCGCCTTGGTATCGGTGGTGACGGTCGGGGGCGACGGATCGGGGGTGGCAACCGCCGCCTCCAACTCGCCCTCCAGTGCCGTGTAGGTGGCGTCCAGCTCGTCCTTGCGTTCCGCCAAGGCGGTCAACATTCCGACGAGGCGCTGTTTCTGTGCCGCCGCCTCCAGCATGGAGACGGCGGTATCATGGGCGCGGGCGGCCTTCTCTGCGACGGCCATCACTGACTGACCTTGCAACGGTTGCCATCCCAAATCGCAAACCCTTCATCGACAAGGGCATGACGGATCGCGGTCGCGCCGTCATCGTTCACGCTGTATTTGCGCTTCAGATACGAATAGCTGGCCTCGGTCAGCGCTCCGATCTGGGCATCATTGATCGCGTCCGCGCATTTCGAGGCGTACTGGCGCTTGAGTGTTGCTACGTCCGTATCGTCATGGGGGGCAGTGTGAGGCGGTGCCGCGACGGGCGCGGGCATCGGCGCGGGTGCGGGTGCGGGCGGCTGGCGCAGGGACGCGGCGACCGCATCGGTTTCACGCAATGCTTGCTGATGGGCGCGGTGGCGCTCCCCGGCCTTCATTGCGGGGCGGGTGGACAGCGCATTGGCAAAGCCCATGAGCGGGGCGACGACCGACATGAAGATGGCAAGGCCAATCGCGAACCATGCCAGCATTTCGCGCCCGTTCATGCCGAAATTTGCGGCCATGGCATCGGCGGCGGCATAGTACCGATTCGGCGCTTCGATCCCCGATGCGAAACGCACATTCTCCTCGCGCAAGGCATCGCGGGCATCCACAAGGCGATTGTAGGATGCGTCCGTAATACGCTGACGGTTTGTCAGAAATGCCTCCGCCGCTTCACGGGCCGCCGTGGCGCGGGCGATGGCCTCTTGATGGGCCACGTTTTCGGGGTGGCCGGGTGCAAAGCGCCGGTTGGCGGCAGCGGAACCCCGCCCGAACTGGCCGATCACTTCGACCCGCCACCCCTT
This sequence comes from uncultured Neomegalonema sp., assembly GCA_938008165.1. Lineage (GTDB taxonomy): Bacteria > Pseudomonadota > Alphaproteobacteria > Rhodobacterales > Rhodobacteraceae > JAHDDY01. Next base: position 985 of record CALLLP010000035.1, read on the forward strand.
TTCATCTTCGATTGCCACAAGCTCGGCGTTCTTCGCCCGGCGCAGGCGTTCGGTTGCCTGATCGAGGCTGTCGCGGTTCGCGTCATAGGCGGCCTTTGCATCCGCCTCGCGATCCTTCGCGGACTGAAGCACGGCGGCGCGGGAACCGGCGCGAGTATCCACGGCCTGCGAGCGGTGGTTCGCCGTCTCGATCACGACCATTTCGCCGAAAGTGGAAGTCCAAATAGAGACGATCAGGCCCATGGCGAGAACGAGGGCCAGCACGATCTTGCCCGCAATGCTTCCCGCGTCGCCGAGCGAGGCGGCGGTTGACGTGCAAAGGTAGGCAAGGAAGGCACCGCACAGGCCGCCGATCATGTTCGGGATGAAGGACAGGTCAACCCGTGACAGGCTCCACCCTTCGCCGATCCCGGCATCGGCGGTCATGGCATAGCAAATCCAGAATGCCACGATCATGTTGATGAAGGTGAGACCCCAGTTGGCAATCGGTTGCCACCGGATCAGGGCTTCTTTCTCGGCGTTCTGGCGCAGGATCGACCGTTCCCGTCGCGCCATGCTGTCGGTCACGATGCGATTGACGGTCTCGCTTGAAAAGGCTGTATTCGCCATAGTCATGGCGCACTCCTATTGCTGCGCCGTGACGGGCGCGATCGGATAGGGGCTGCAATTCCAGTCCGATCGCGCTTATTCGCCAGCGGCGGTTGTTGTTGGATAGTACCTTATCTCTACGCGGTTTGTTCTATCCGTCAATAGGTCATCCACCGGACATCCTTTTCATCCTTCAAACGTCCTTTTCGTCCACCTTGGCAGTTTTCCGGGCGTCCCTGCATCCATCCACCGTCCATCCTCCTCCTCCATATCCCGATATATCCGGGGACATCCTGATACGTCCCTGATATATCCGGGGACGTTTGGCGGCATTTGGAATGAAATAAGAACAAAACGGCCTACAAACCGGCCCATACTTCACAGGCAATGTGTGTTTTATTTATTATAAATCAGTATCTTGTGGTGTGATCGCCTATCGCTCCATCCCTCCTCCGGAGCCATTTGATTTAAGCTAAGTTCTTGATATTGCAACAAGGCCCGCGTTAACAGCGCGGGCCTTGTTGCGTTTCGGGGGTCTTTTTGGGTATCAATCGTCGCCTGACATGAAACCCATGCTATAGCTTAACCCGGTAAAAAACTGGTCAGAAAACCAGGACCACCTCTACGCTTCAGGCTGCATTAAGTTCAGATATGGATAGTTCCAGCATCTCGGCGAATTCGGTTTCATCATTCATCCGCCACTTATGGCTCGGACAGCACTCGCAACAGCGGCTTCGGTCTGAGCGAGATCTTCTTCGGTGATGGCGAGGGATGGGTAGAGTTTGCCCGGTGACTTGAAGATACCATTCCGGCGCAAGGTGCTGTTGTAGAGAGCATTGCGCGCGGGGTCGTCGTGTTTTGCCGAGCGGTAGTCCGTGCAAGGCGCCTCGGTGAAGTAGAGATCGAACAGGGTCTCATCGCCGCAGAGGCGGTGGGGGATGCCTGCCGCGTTCAAGGCATCCGATTGCATCGCCTGCAAGCGCCGACCGGTCGCCCTCAGCCGGTCATAGGCACCGCCGCGCCGCAGGACTTCCATCGTCTTCAGGCCCGCGACAGCGGCTACCGGATTACCCGACAGCGTACCGAGTTGCATCAACCATTTCTCCGCGCCAACGGTGGCCTTGTCGAAATGCCGCATAATGTCGGCGCTGGCCCCGAGGGCGGCGAGCGGAAAGCCGCCGCCGATGATCTTGCCAAGCGTACAGATGTCGGGGACCACACCATAGCGCTCCTGCGCTCCGCCATAGGCGAGGCGGAAGCCGGTGACGATCTCGTCGAAGATCAGCAGGACATGATGCCTGTCGCACAGGGTGCGCAGCCCTTGCAGATAGCCCGGTTCGGCGGGAATGATCCGTTGCAGCGGCTCGACGATGATCGCCGCCACATCGTCATGCTCGCCGAGCAGCGTCTCGACCGCCGCGAGGTCGTTGAAGGGCGCGATCAGCATCTGGTCGGCGATGCCTTGCGGAATGCCCGCACTGTCGGGCACCGCTTGCGGAAAGTTGACGCGTTGCTCAGGGGCAAGGCTCATCTGCGCCTCCGCGCTCATGCCGTGATAGCCGCCCTCGAATTTCAATATCTTGTCGCGCCCCGTATAGGCGCGGGCCAGACGCATGGCGTACATATCGGCTTCGCCCCCCGAAGCGACGAAACGCACCTGCGCGCAGCAAGGGACGGCCTCGACGATCGCCTCGGCCAGTTCGACCCCTTTGCTGTTATTGGCGAAGAAGGTCATACCAAGGGGTAATTGCTCCAGCACCGCTTCCATCACTTCCGGATGGCCATGGCCCAGCAACATGGGGCCGGAGCCGATGAGGTAATCGACGTATTCATTGCCGTCCTCGTCCCAGACGCGGCTGCCTTCTCCCCGTGCGATCATGATGCCGGGGTCGAAATTGCCAAAGCCACCGGCGGGCAAGACCTTTCGGGCGCGCTCGATCCATTCGTCTTGGGTGTGAAGTTTCTGCATGGGTCAGACCATTTTCAAAATCGGGGAGCCGAGGATTTCGGGATCGGGGGTGACGCCCAGCCCCGGCCCTTCGGGCGGGGCGATGCGCCCGTTCTCGCGCGTGGGGGCATCGGGGCAGAGGCGCGGGGCGACGTAGGATGCCAGATCGCAGGTGTTCAGCAAGGAGCCATGGGGCGTGGAGGCGGCGAAATGCAAAGAGGCGGCGGTGACGATATCGGACCCCCAAGTGCATTCGGCGCAAATCTCGGCTCCCAGATGCACGGTCAGATCACGCGCGCGGCGCATGGCCGACAGCCCGCCGAATTTCGACAGCTTGAGCGCCACGGCATCGAGGCATCCCAATTCATGCGCGCGGTGAAGGGTGGCCAGATCGAACGCGCCCTCGTCGATCTTGATCGGCAGACCTGTGGCCGCGCGCACGGCGGCGCAATCCTCCAGCGTCTTGCAGGGCTGTTCCAGCATCACATCCAGATGCGCCACCGCCCGCCCGGTGCGGGTGGCGTGCAGGCGGCTCGCCCCGCAATTCCAGTCGCCATAGACCAACGGGCCGGGTCCGACCGCCTCGCGCACTTTCGTCAGACGCTCCGCATCCGCTTGCCAGTCCGCATCCGCGCCCAGCTTGACCTGAAACTGCCCGATCCCGGTCGCCTGCGCTTCGGTCGCGATGCGCGCCATCTCGTCCGGCGCGATGCAGGTGATCGAGTGATAGAGCGGCATATCCCGCCGGGTGCGTCCACCCAGAAGCTGATAGAGGGGCAACCCGGTCGCCTGCCCGTAGAGATCCCAGAGCGCCATATCGACGATGGATTTCGCGTAAGGATGACCCGGCAGGAACCCGTCGAGCTTGCGCATCGGCGCATCGATGCCCGTGGGCGTGATGCCGATGATTTCAGGTGCCATCTCTGCCACCGCGCTCGGCACACCCTTCGCGAAGGCAGGCAGGTAATGCGGAATCGGGCACACCTCGCCCCAGCCTTTGAGTCCCGTATCCGTTTCCAGACACAGCACATGCGTCGTGACCGTGGCGCAGGTTTTGCCCTCGGCCATAAAATAGGTCTCGTGACTGGTCAGATCGACCGCCCACAGGGTGAGGCGGGCGACCTTCACGGGTACACCGCTACCGGGTCGCCGAGCGCATCCTCGTTGGGATGGACGCCGAGGCCGGGGCTTTCGGGCAGGTGCAGATGGCCGTCCACATTGCGCGGCCCCCGGCCCCCGGCGATATCGACGGTCAGCATATCCTGACAGGCCCAGACCGCGTGGCAATTCGCATCCGGGATGGTTGCGGCGAGGTGCAGCGCCTCCGTATCCGCCAGCACGGACCCGCCCGTCGCCATGACGAACATATCGATGCCATGGGCCAGCGCGATGTCACGCATTCGGGCCGCTTTCGTCAGGCCGCC
>CALLLP010000036.1 GCA_938008165.1 uncultured Neomegalonema sp.
GTAATTATACTCGACCATCGTGAAGGTATCGGCGGAGGCGTGGAAGGTGACGCGCGTGCCCTTGCGCCCGTCCTTGGCGGGGCCGACGACTTTCAGCGCGCGGGTCGTCTCGCCATGCTCGAAGCGGCAGTTATGCTCCTAGCCATTGCGCCAGATGGTCAGTTCCAGCCAGTCGGACAGGGCATTCACGACCGAGACGCCGACCCCGTGCAGGCCACCTGAGACCTTGTAGGAATTCTGGTCGAATTTCCCGCCCGCATGCAGCTGGGTCATGATGACTTCGGCGGCGGAAATCCCCTCCTCCTCATGGATATCCACCGGGATGCCGCGTCCGTCATCATCCACCGTGACCGATCCGTCGGGGTTGAGGATCACCTGTACCCGGTCGGCATGACCGGCCAGTGCCTCGTCGATCGCATTGTCCACGACCTCGTAGACCATGTGATGCAGGCCGGAGCCATCATCGGTATCCCCGATATACATGCCGGGTCGCTTGCGCACGGCCTCGAGACCGCGCAGGACTTTTATCGAATCCGCGCCGTATTCTTCGGGGTCGATGCTTTCGGATTCATTATTATTCGACATGTTCTTTTTCCACGTTGAGCATCCATTTTTCGTTTACAAACATACCTACATTTAAGATTTTTACTGCAAAAAATACATGTATAATCGAAATTAAGATGAGAATAGATCCTGATGATAAGAAGAATAAATCTTTGATTTCGCTTATCGTTCCTTGTAGCAATCTAGTATAAAATACAATTGCAAGGTATGTCATGCCACCGATAGCGAATGCTGCGGATATGACTAGATTTTTAATAGATAAAAGGATGGATTTTTGGATGAATAAGTCGCGATACTTTGCTCGATCAAAGACAATATTTGTGGAAAATCTAAGGTAAAGGCTCTCAGTTTGATTTTTTTCTTTAAATTTCCGGAAAGAACCGAATGTGGCTGAGAGTGTTCTCTTTATAATCCAGGCGATTAGTATTATTGTTAGCCCGCCTAAAATTTTGTGCGGAGTTATTTCTTGAATGAAAGCTTCCACCCCCTCAACTCCCCCCAATCACCACACCCGCTCCCATCAGCACCCCGCCCGTCCCCCGGTTCAGCCGGGTCAGGGCGCGGGGGGAGCGCAGGAGGGTGCGGGCGCGGCTGGCGGCTCCGGCATAGGTAAGATCGCTGGCGAGGCCCAGCGGCAGGGTGCAGGCGACGATCACCACGCCGTCCATCCATCCGATCCGGCTCATATCGAAGAATCCGGGGAAGATCGCGGCATAGAACAGCGCGGGTTTGGGGTTGCCGATATTGATCAGCAATCCGTTCAGGAACGATCGCCATGCGGGACCGGCAGGGGGCAGAGCGTCATCCAATACCGTTTCGGCCCGCGCCGAAACCAGCCTCCACCCGATCCAGATCAGCCACGCCGCCCCGATATATTTGAGGATTTCCAGCGTCCAGCCATGGGCCTCGGCCAGAGTCGACAATCCGAAGATGGCGAGGGTGACGAAGATAATCTCCGCCATCGATCCGCCCGCCGCCATGGCAAAGCCTGAGCGAAATCCATAGGCCGCCGACCGCGCGGCGATGGCCGCGACGAACGGCCCCGGCGTCACCACCATCACGGTAAAGGCGAGCAGGAACAGGATAAGCTGCGACACCTCGATCGTCATGTCGCGCCGACTTCTGGAGACTTGTTTTTCACCCCTTTTGTTTACCCCGTTAGCGACCTGAATGTCCAAGAATTCCTTGTTGTTTTCCGCCGTTTTCGATCAATTTCGGACTTCCAGAGGGGGAAGCCCATGGCCACCAGCGATGCTGTGCCTGTCATCGACCTTTCGCCCTTGCTGATCGGGGGCAAAATCGAGGGGGTTGCAATCCACGAGGCGGCGATCCGGATCGGGTTTTTCTATGTCTGGTCAGGCCGCGCGCCCCGCGCCCCGCGCAGATCACCTCTGGCGAGCATATCGCGGGGCGCAATCGCAAAAGCTTTAGCCGGTATGCGCGCGCCACCACGGATCGGCATTGAGCGCCCGGCGCAGCGGTGTATCCGTCTCGATGGGCGCGCCGTTGATATATTCCAGCGCCGCCGCAAGGCTGTCGCCCTCCAACGTCTTCAGATAGGCGATGCCGCGCGCAATGGTGAAGGAGGCCCCGGTCGCCGTCTCGAAATTCCCGTCCAGATCGGTCCAGACCGCGCCGCGCATGCCCTGTGCGACGCACCACTCGTGCACCCGGTCGGCAATCCCCTCGCGGTTTGAAAACGCCGTGCCCGCCGCGACATCGACCCAGCCGATATGCGCCAGATCGGTGCGCTCGCGGGCGGCGAGGTCGTGGGCGGCATCGGTGACAGTCTCACGAATGCTCTCGATCACATGGGTCGGACAGGCATCACCCGCCGCCGTATCGATCACGACCACCAATGATTGCCGTCGCTTGGGCGAAACGCGGCTGAATTCCAGTGGTAGATCCGGCCCTGCCGCCATATACCACGGCCCGCGCACCTTGGGCGCAAGATCGTCAAGATCCCAGATGAGCGATCCATAGCCAAGGATTGCGATGCTGTTTTTCATGGTGACTGCATAGCGTGAAACGCGATCCGGATGGGCGAAAAAATGCGGCAAGGCGGCTTCTGGTCATAAGGTGGATCACAGGGCGTGTCATATGCGGGCCTATGCGGCTTTGGAGGCCTTGACCCCGGCGACATGCTGCCTATCGTGCGCGCATGTTTCGCTCCTGTCCCTTTGCTCGCTGATGGTTGCCTATGCCCCTTGGGCCGAGCCGCGCCTTGCCCGCAAGCCGGGAGCGCAGCCGCTCGACCCGTTCGCATGGCTGGAGCGGGGGGGCGATACCGCCGCGCAGATGGCCCGGCGCCGGGATTTGATCGACACGCAGCGCGATACCGTCCTCGCCGCCCTGCCCGACAGCGCCCCCGCCCAAGCGGAACTGCGCGATGCGGTGGCCGCCCATACGGGCGAGGCGCTTCCCGATGATCCATCGCCTCTGGGACAGGTGGGGCGAATGGTGCAGGAGGATTTTTGCCTCCTCGAACAGCACGCGCCGGACGAGGAATATCGCCTGACCGCCGCGATCCTGTGCTTTCCTTCGCGCTGGTCGCTGGCCGAGAAGATCGGGCATCCCTTGACGATGATCCATGGTCCCGTGCCCGATTACACGGATGATCTGGCCCGGCGCGTCAATCGCCTGTTTGACGGGGTGCGCGCGGGCAAGCCGCTCTGGCGGGCGAATTGGACCGTTCACCCGACGAGCGAATTGCATCAACCCTCCGGCACATGGCGACAGGCGGAGGATGGCCCGCTGCATATCCGGGTCGAGCGCCAGACATTCCTGCGCCTGCCCCGCTCACAGGCGGTGGTGTTCGGCATCCGCACCCATATCGACCCGCTGGAGGCGCTGACTCTGCCCGAAGCCAAGGCCCTGCGCGCCGCCCTCGCCCCGCTCAATGCCGACGAGATCGAGTATCGCGGCGGGGTGGAACTGCACCGGGCGACGCTCGACGCGCTTGCGGCACGGGGCGCATGACCCTCGCCCTGCGGCATCTGAAGCTGGCGGCGTTTCGCTCGTATGGGCGGCTCGATCTGCCCGTGACGGCGCGGATGATCGCGCTGACCGGGGCGAATGGGGCGGGGAAGACGAATATTCTCGAAGCGGTATCGTTGCTCGCGCCGGGGCGAGGGCTGCGGCGGGCGGCGCCGGGGGATTTTGCGCGCAAGCAGCAGGGGATCGGCTGGGCCATCGCTGCGACGCTCGACACTGTTGGCGACCCTGTGACGCTGTGGACCGGCGCGGGCGAGGATGCGCGGCGGACGGCCAAGCTGGATGACAAGGCGGCATCGGTCCTGTCTCTGGGGCGGGTGGCCCGGCTTTTGTGGCTGACACCCGCGCTGGACCGGGTGTTCGTCGAGGGGCCGGGCGAGCGGCGGCGGTTTCTCGACCGGATGACGCTGTCGCTTCTGCCCGATCATGCCGAGGCGGCGACCCGCTATGACCGAGCAATGCGCGAGCGCAACCGCGTGCTCAAGGAGGACGGCGACCCGCGCTGGCTGTCGGCGCTGGAGGCGCAGATGGCCGAGCATGGGGTTGCGCTGGCCCATGGGCGCGCCCATGCGCTGGAGGCGCTGTTGACCGCGCAGGAGGAGGGCGGGGCCTTTCCCCGTGCCGAGGCCGCGATCATCGGCGATTTTGACCCGACCGCCGGGCCGGAGAGCATGGCGCGCCTGCTCCACGATACCCGCCCCCGCGATGCGCAGGCCGGGCGCAGCCTGACCGGGCCCCATCGCAGCGATCTGGCCGTGCGCTATGCCGAAAAGGACGCGGCCGCCGCCGAATGCTCGACGGGCGAGCAAAAGGCGCTGTTGGTCAGCCTGATCCTTGCCAATGCCCGCGCGCTGCATGCGGAGACGGGCGCGGCCCCGATCCTGTTGCTGGACGAGATCGCCGCCCATTTCGATGCGGATCGTCGCGCCGCCCTCTTCGCCGAGATCGCCAGCCTGGGCGCACAGGCATGGATGACCGGCACCGAACCGGGCCTGTTCGAAGCGATGGGAGACGGCGCCCAATCCCTTGCGGTGCGCGAGGGG
>CALLLP010000037.1 GCA_938008165.1 uncultured Neomegalonema sp.
ATTTAGTGGAAAGTGAAGAAACGATTGTCAAGGTATCGGGCGTCATAAAGCCTTCTGCGAGCGCAATTGGTGACCTTCTCGACCGAGACCCAAAGCCAAATTTTTGAAACCTCAATCGATCCCATAAACTGCATTAAGAACACAATGCTGATTGTGCCGCGATCAATTTTGTTGCCAACGTTCTTCTCGTTTTCATGAACGACTATCACTTCCGGCTTTTCCGATAGCTGGGCATAGGTCAGACTGTTCCGCGTCAATTCTGAACGGATGAGGTTTTTTTGCGAGCGTTATCCATTCCGCATCATTGGATACCTTTGTCACATCATCACCTTTCAAGAAATATCCGGCATTGCGGAGCAAGCGCACCAATGCCGTGAAGATTCTCTAGAGGGGGGCCAGCGTTTCTGTATGCCCGTCCACCGGGATGACCTGCCCCGAAATCCGCCGCGCGGCGGGGGAGGCGAGGAAGAGGGCGGTGGCCGCGATATCCTCTGCCGTGACCCAAGATCGCATCGAGACGCCCTTTACATATTGCGCGCGCATTTCCTCGATCGGGCGACCATGGGCGGCGGCTTCGGCGGCGAGGACGCGCTCCATCCGCGCGCCTTCGACAGCACCGGGGGCGAGGGCATTGACGCGGATACCATCGCCGCCAAGCTCCATGGCCAGCGTTTTCGTCAGGCCGGTCAACGCCCATTTCGCCGCATTATACGGCCCGCGCCCCGGATAGCCGAATAAACCGGCGGTCGAGCTGGTGAACAGCAATAGCGGGTTTGTGCCCGCGCGCAGATGCGGGATCGCATGTTTTGCGGTCAGGAATGCGCCGGTCAGATTGACGTCGATACAGGCCCGCCATTCGGCAGCATCCAGCGTTTCCAGCGCCCCGGCAGGGCCGCCTATACCCGCATTCGCACAGACGATATCCAGCCCGCCAAATGCCTCCACCGTTTGCCCGATGGCCCCGGCGATGGCGATTTCATCCGTCACATCGGCATGATGGGCGAGAATCGCCGGGTCGGTGCCGCGCAGGGCCGCGATCGCCTCTGCATCGATATCCGTAACAGCGACCTGCGCCCCCTCGGCCATGAAGGTGCGGGCATAGGCATGGCCGATGCCGGAGGCTCCGGCGGTGATGAACACGCGCATCACGTCACCGGGGCGCGCTTCGTCAGAGCCAGCCGCTCGCGCACCTCCTCAGGCCCGATCACCCGTGCGCCCATACCTTCGAGGATGGTCACCGCCCGTTCCACGAGCTGGGCATTCGTCGCGAGGACGCCTTTGGACAGGTAGAGATTATCCTCCAGCCCCACGCGAACATTGCCCCCATGCAGGGCCATGGCGGCGACATAGGGCAGTTCGCTGCGCCCGATGCCAAACCCTGAATAGATCCAGCCTTCGGGGATGGCGTTCACCATCGCGCCCAGAGTCTGCATATCGTCCGGCGCACCCCAGGGGATGCCCATGCATAGCTGCACGAGGGCCGGGTCGTCGATCAGGCCCTCTTTCGCGAGCTGCTTTGCAAGCCATAGATGGCCGGTATCAAAGGCTTCGATCTCCGGTTTGACGCCCAGATCGCGCATTCCCGCCGCCATGGCGCGCAGCATGGCGGGGGTGTTGGTCATGACATAATCGCCTTCGCCAAAATTCATCGTGCCACAATCGAGAGTGCAGATTTCCGGCAGGCAATCGGCGATATGGGCGAGGCGTTCGGTCGCCCCGGCCATATCGGTGCCCGCCGCATCGGGGGGCAGGGGCTGCTCGACCGAGCCGAGCGTCAGGTCGCCGCCCATCCCGGCGGTCAAGTTGAGCACGACATCCACATCGGCGCCCCGGATTCGGTCGGTCACCTCGCGGAACAGGCCCGGATCGCGCGATGGAGCGCCCGTCTTCGGATCGCGGACATGGCAATGCACGATGGCCGCGCCCGCCTTTGCCGCCTCAATCGCGCTGTCGGCGATCTGTTCGGGCGTGATGGGGACGAGGGGCGATTTGCCCGTTGTGTCGCCCGATCCGGTGACGGCACAGGTGATGAAGACTTCCCGATTCATGGCGGCGGCTCCCGACTCGATTGCACTGGATCAAGCGGTATTGCACGGGTTCACCCGATGCAATCGGGGATCGTCTACTCCGCCGCCAGATTCAAGAATCCGCCCGATTGCCGGTTCCAGAACCGGGCATAAAGACCACCCTTGGCCAATAACGCCTCATGGGTGCCATCTTCGACAATCCGGCCCGCATCGAGCACGACCACCCGGTCGAGATGGGCGATGGTTGAGAGGCGATGGGCGATGGCGATGACGGTCTTGCCGCGCATCATGTCGGTCAATTCTTCCTGTATTTCCGCCTCGACCTCTGAATCGAGCGCGCTGGTCGCCTCGTCCAGCACGAGGATGGGGGCGTTTTTCAGGATGGCCCGCGCGATGGCGATGCGCTGGCGCTGACCACCCGACAGCTTGACCCCCCGCTCGCCGATATGGGCGTCATAGCCGGTATACCCATGAGGATCGGTCAGATCGCGGATGAAGTCATCGGCCCGCGCCTGTCTTGCGGCGGCTTTGGCCGCGTCCATCGCGTCGGGGGCGGTATGATCGCCCGGATAGCCGTAGAGGATATTATCCAGCGCCGAGCGGTTGAACATCGCCGTTTCCTGCGTGACAACGGCGATTTGGCGGCGCAGGCTTTCCTGTGTCACCGCGCGGATATCCTGACCGTCGAGCGTGATGCGCCCTTCCTCGATGTCATAGAGGCGCAGCAATGCGCTGACGATGGTGGATTTTCCCGCGCCGGAGCGTCCGACCAACCCCACGCGCTCGCCGGGGGCGATGTCGAGCGTCAGGTCGTTGATGCCGCCGATCTCGCGCCCGTATTGAAACGTGACGCCCTCGAAGCGGATGGCGCCCGTTGTCGCGGGCAGGGCGCGGGCGGCGGCGGTGTCGGTGATGCTGTGTTTCTTGGCCAGCGTATCGGCTCCGTCCTCGATGGTGCCGATATTCTCGAATACGCCGATGGCACTCCATGCCACCCATCCGCTCATCTGAGTGGCGCGCAGGATCAGGGCGATGGTCGCGCCCAGATCGCCAATGGTCGCGCGCTGCTCGGACCAGAGCCAGAGCGCCAGCCCGATGATCGCCGCACTGCCGATCGTGTTGACGATGTTCAGTCCGATCCGCACACGCAGCGAGGCTCGTCCGAAATGCAACGCGGTATCGTGAAGCCGTGCAAGGCCGTCGCGGGCATAGTCTTCCTCCCGCCGCTCATGGGCGAACAGCTTGACGGTCGCGAAATTGGTAAAGCTGTCGACGAAGCGCCCGTTCACTGCGGCGCGCGCCTCCGCCCGTGCCTTTGCCGATGCGCGGATATGCTTGAGCTGCGAGGCGACATAAAAGCCCAGACCGATGACCCAGAGCACCGTCAATGCCGCCAGCCATCCGCTCGTGCCCGCCAGAACCAACGCCATGACCGCGACATAGACTGTCAGCAGGCCCAGAGACATGATCGTATCCATCGTCGCCGTGACGAGCGACCCGGCGGTCTGCATCTGTTTCGAGGCGATGCGGCCCGCGAAATCGTCCTGAAAAAATCCGAGCGTCTGGCCCATCGTATGCCGGTGCAGGCGCCACAAGGCCCGGACCGTGAGATTCGGTCCCAGAGAGAGCGACTGAAACGCACTTTGCAAGATATGCGCCCCCGGCCTCAGCAGGCAAAAGACCAGCGCGGCAAGGGCGATGGACCATCCATGCTCGGCAAAGAACCGCTCCTGCCCGGTCTCCGCCGCCATATCGATCAGGACGCCGAGATACCACGCAACCCAGACATCGAGCGCGCCATAGACAAGCGTGGCACAGCCCAGCCCGACAAGCACCCAGCGAAACTCCCCCAGCGCCCAGCGCAGAAAAGGCACCAGATCGGCGGGGGGCTGTGGGCGGGGGTCGGATTGAAAGGGGCGAAAGGCGTTTTCGAAAAGGCGGATCATGCGGCTCATACGGAGGATGTAGCCGCCGCCGTCGCCGCGTCGAGGCGCCCTATCGACGCAAGGCAGGCAAGCCCACGCCTGCCGCCTGAAATCCGCCATCGGTGGCGATGACCTGCCCGGTCACGAAGCTTGCCTCATCCGAGCACAGGAACCAGATGGAATTGGCGATCTCGTCCTCGGTGCCATAGCGGTTGAGGGGCAGGGCATCGTGATACGCGGCGATGATCTCCGGCGAATGTACCGCCATGGCCAGCTTGGTCCGCACCGGGCCGGGGGCCACCGCATTCGCCCGGATACCGATCTCGCCCAGCTCGACGGCCTGTTGCAGGGTCAATTGGATCACGGCGGCTTTTGAGGTGCCATAGGCGATGCGCAGGGTACTGGCGCGCAGGCCGGAGATGGAAGCGATATTGACGATGGCGCCACCTTGCCGCGCCAGCAAGGGGATCGCGGCCTGCGAGGTCAGGAATACGCCGTCGAGATTGGTGTCCATCACGCGCCGCCACATCGCGAAATCGGTCTCGGCAATGGGGCCGAATTCGGCGACCCCGGCATTGTTGACGAGGGCATCGAGCCGCCCGAACCGGCCATCGGTTTCGGCGATCATCCGGGCGACGTCATCGGCGTTCGAGACATCGGCCGTGATGGCCAGCGCATCCTGACGCGGGGCGGTGGCGGCGGTCAGTTCGTCGCCGTCGCGATCCACCATCACCACGTTCCACCCTTCATGCAGGAATCGCCGGGATGTGGCCAGCCCGATGCCCCGTGCCGCGCCGGTGATGAGAACGGTTTTCGTCATGGTGTCTTCTTTCCATAGCAAAGAACATCGGGTGCCATCATGGTATTCTATTCCCGCCCGTTCGGTGCAATGCCAAAACCACCGGCTGGTAACGGCTGTTAGCGATTTTGTGACCCTCGTTGCGGATGGGGCATTTTATGCCCAATTTCCTGCTCGATCATCATCAAGGAGCCGTGCCATGTCTCACCCAAGCCGCCGTATGGTCCTCGCCGGACTCGGCATCGCCGCATTCGTGCCAACCGCCGCCTTGGCCAAGGATCGCGTCTACACCTCGCGTCTGTCCAACATTGCCGCGTCCGGATACGATGTGGTCGCGTATTTTACCGATAGTCGCCCGGTCGAAGGGTCGAAAAGCTTTACCGCCGAGTATGACGGAGCCGAATGGCGCTTTTCCTCCGCCCAGAATCGCGATCTGTTCGTGGCCAATCCGGTGCGCTATGCGCCGCAATACGGCGGATATTGCGCTTGGGCCGTATCGCAGGGCTATACGGCATCGACCGTCCCCGAAGCATGGCGCATCGTCGACGGGAAGCTCTATCTCAACTATTCGACCGGGGTTCAGGCGAAATGGGAAAAGGATATTCCCGGCCATATCGCCAAGGCGGACACGAATTGGCCAAACGTCCTTAACTGATCCCGCTGCCGCGACCTCTGGCCTGCTCACCGGAGGTCGCGGTAATCGTGGGGGGGAGGGCTGCGGATCACTCCGCCGCCACCCCCAGAAACCCGCCCGATTGCCGTTTCCAGAAGCCCGCATAGAGACCATCGCGCTCCAGCAATGCGGCATGGCTTCCATCCTCGACGATGCGTCCGTCATCCATCACGATGATCCGGTCGAGATGGGCGATGGTCGACAGGCGGTGCGCGATGGCGATGACGGTCTTGCCCGTCATCAGATCGGCGAGTTCATGCTGAATCTCTGCTTCCACCTCTGAATCGAGCGCGCTGGTCGCCTCGTCCAGCACCAGAATCGGCGCGTCCTTGAGAATGGCGCGGGCGATGGCGATGCGCTGGCGTTGACCGCCCGACAGCTTGACCCCCCGTTCGCCGACATGCGCGTCATAGCCGGTGCGTCCCGCCGGGTCCGACAGGTCGAGGATGAAGTCATGCGCCCGCGCCCGCTCCGCCGCTTCGCGTGCCTGTTCGGGGGTCGCATCGGGGCGACCGTAGAGGATGTTATCCATCACCGAACGGTGCAGCAGGGCGGTATCTTGGGTCACGACCGAGATATTCGCGCGCAGGGAATCCTGTGTGACGCGCGCAATATCCTGCCCATCGATCTCGATGCGGCCCTTTTCCAGATCGTAGAAGCGCAGCAACAGGTTCACCAGCGATGACTTGCCCGCGCCCGAACGCCCGATCAGGCCCACCCGCTGTCCCGGCTCGACGGTCATATCGACATGGCGCACGCCGCCGACCGCGCGGCCATACATGAAGCGCATCTCTCGAAAGGCGATGCGCCCCTGCGTCACGGCCAACGGCTTTGCGTCGGGAATATCCACGACCGCACGGGCGCGGGCGATGGTTTCATAGCCCTCCATCGCGACGCCGATATTCTGGAATAATTGCGTCAGGGACCACATGATCCATGTCGTCATGGCCGAGATTCGCAGCATGACCGCAGTGCTCGCCGCGACCGCCCCGACGCCGATTTCGCCCATCGACCACAGCCACAGGCCCATGCCGCAGACACCGGCAATCAGCGCGGTGTTGAGAATCAGCAACCCCGCTTCCATCAGCGATACCAGCCGCATCTGGTCCTGAAAGGTGGTGTAGGTATCGTGGATCGACTCGCGCGCATAGGCATCCTCGCGATCCGAATGGGCAAAGAGCTTCACGGTCTGGATATTGGTATAGCTGTCCACGATCCGCCCGGTCATCGCCGAGCGCGCCTCCGACATCGCATGGGCGGCCCGGCCCGAACGCGGGACGATGTAAGTGGCCAATGCGATATAAGCGGCCAACCAGACGAGGAACGGGATCGTCATCCGCCAATCCGCTTCGGCAAGCAGGAACAGCGCCCCAAGCGTGAAGATCGACGAATACCACAGCGCATCGATCACCGTGTAGACGGCATCGCCCACCGCCGGACCCGTCTGGATGATCTTCTGCGCGATCCGGCCCGCGAAGTCGTTCTGAAAAAACCCGACCGACTGACGCAGCACATGCCGATGGGTGCGCCAGCGCACCAGCGCGGCCACCGGGGTCAGATATGTGAGATTGATCAGATTGATCGCGATGAAATCGACAATCGGGCGCAGAAACAGCGCGATGAAGGCCATCACGGCGATCTCGGTGCCATGGGTGGCCCATAGATCGGCGGGGGTCGTCTCGCCGAGAATATCCACGAGCCGCTGCACATACCGGAACATCAGCATTTCCAACAGCGCAACCGCCCCCCCGAAGACAAGCGCCATCAGCACGACCCAGCGCACGGGCCAGATCATCGCGAGAAAGAACCGCGCCAGACTGGGCGGCATGTCGTCGAGGGTTTCGTAAGGTTGAAACGGGTCTACGCGGTTCGCGAACCAGCGGAACATAGGATTCTCCATCGGCATTCAGGGTCAAAGGCACCTGAAGGCGACGGAGGAGGGCGCCTCAGCGCCCTGTCGTCACCGCATCAGTACCCTTTTGGGGGGAAGCGGAAAAGTTCATGAATGTCTCGGTCCAGTATTAAACATGCGCGGGTCTTAGGGCTTTTCCCTCCTACTCGCAACCCTTCATGGCCCGCCCGTCTTTCGGTGATAGGGGGCGATGGACCCATGCGTTGCCACAGGGTCGCGGCGACGATAGAAGCGCATGCATGATGATCCTAGCCACAGCATGCGGCGGTGCCTTCGGGGCTGTGCTGCGATACCTGACCGTGACGTGGGCGGCGCGGACCTTTGGTCCGGCGTTCCCGTATGGCACGATGACCGTCAATGTGATCGGGTCATTGGTCATGGGGATGGGGGCAGCCTATTTCATGACAAGGGGCGCGCAAGGCCCGACCCCGCTATCGGTTTTCGTCATGACCGGAATATTGGGCGGATTCACCACCTTTTCGGCCTTTTCGCTCGATGCCCTGATCTTGATGGAGGAAGGCCGGATGATAGCGGCGATGGCGTATATCGGTTTCTCCGTCGCCCTGTCGATCGGAGCGTTGTTCATCGGGCTCGCGCTGGCAAGGACGGTGTTGTCATGAAGGGCGAGATGATTGCCATCGAGAACGCCGATGACGGGCGCAGGCTCGACCGTTGGCTGCGCGAGCGCTATCCGCAGCTCAATCAGGGGCGCATCGAAAAGCTGCTGCGCAAGGGGGATATCCGGGTCGATGGTGGCAAGGTAAAGTCCAATTTCCGCCTGGCCGAATGGATGACCATCACCATCCCGCCCCTATCCGACGATCCCGCCGCCCCCACACGCGGGGGCAAGCCGACGATCTCCGAGGCCGATACAAGGCTGATTCAGGGGATGGTTCTCTACGAGGACGATCATGTCATCGTCCTCAATAAACCCCCCGGCATTCCGGTGCAGGGCGGCACGGGCCAGACGCGCCATATTGACGGCCTGCTGCCCGCTCTGGCGGGGGATGGCGAGCGACCAAAACTCGTTCACCGGATCGATAAGGATACATCGGGCCTGCTGGTTCTGGCGCGTTCGGGCATGGCCGCGCGCAACCTGACATCGGCATTCCGGTCCAAGGCGGCGCGCAAGACCTACTGGGCTGCCGTCATCGGCTTGCCAAAACCGCGCGAGGGTACGATCAAGGCGGCGCTGGCAAAAATGCCCGGCTCGCATGGCGAAAAAGTCATGGTCATTGACCGCGACGACCTGCCCTATCAGCCCGATGCCAAGCGCGCCGTCACCGATTACGCGACGATGGACACCGCGGCCCAATTGGCGTCATGGCTGACCCTGCGCCCGGTGACGGGGCGCACGCATCAATTGCGGGTGCATTGCTCGACCATGGGTCATCCGATCATCGGCGATGGCAAATATGGCCCCACCGCCGAGGAGGCCGAACGCCGCATTACCGGGGCCGTTAGCCGCAAGATGCACCTGCATGCCCGTCACATCGTTATCCCACACCCGGAAAAGGGCCGCCCCCCTCTCGATCTGCGCGCGCCCCTGCCTGAGCACATGGCCCATAGCTGGGATCTGTTCGGTTGGGATGCAAAACGGACGGATGATGACGAATTTTTGCCGGATTGGGCCGAATGAGCGACCTTCGACTGATCGTCTTCGATTGTGATGGCACCCTGATCGACAGCCTGTTCGCGATCCAGCACGCGATGGAGCAGGCGTTCGATGCGGTATCGCTGGACCAGCCCACGGCGGAGGCGGTGCGCGGCATCGTCGGCCTGTCGGTCCCGCAAGCCGTTGCCGCGCTCGCCCCCGACCATGCGCCCGATACCCTTGCCGCGCTCGACCGGGCCTTTCGCGATTCCGCGCTCGCCTATCGGGAGGCGAATCCGCAGGATAACGGGCGGCTCTATCCCGGCACGCGGGAGGTGTTGCAGCGGTTGCACGCGCCCGAAACGCTGATGGCGGTGGCCACGGGCAAGGCGCGGCGGGGGCTGGAGCATACGCTCGATGCCTTTGCCCTGCGCCATTTTTTCACCGCGACGCAAACGGCGGATGATGCGCCGTCAAAGCCGCATCCGGGGATGTTGCAAAATTGCGAGCGGCTGACGGGCGTTGCCCCGGCGCGCACGGTGATGATCGGGGATACCAGCTTTGATATGGCCATGGCCCGCGCCCATGGATGCACGGCCATCGGGGTCAGTTGGGGCTATCACGATGTCGATGCGTTGCATGGGGCGGGCGCTCATGCGGTCATCGACGATTTCGCCGATCTCGACGAGGTATTGGAGGCGCTTCTATGAGTCGACCGTGGCAGGAAGCGTTGGTCGAGGGTGACGCGCCGCCCTATGCGATCACGCTGGGCGGTAGGCCCGTCCGCACCCCAAGAAAACGCGCCGTCACGGCCCCCAGTCGCGCGCTGGCCGAAGCGATCGCCGCCGAATGGCGGGCGCAGGGCGACACGGTCGATCCCAAGACGATGCCGATGACCCGCTACATGAATTCGATCCTCGATACGGTGGCCGATCACCGGGCGGATGTGATCGAGCAGGTCGCCGCCTACGGGGGCAGCGATTTGCTCTGCTATCGCGCCGAGCGCCCTGACAGCCTCGTCACGCGACAGGCCCAAGAATGGGATGGGCCGCTGACTTGGGCGGCGCAGGTGCTGCACGCCCCGATGATCGTGACCGCCGGACTGATGGCGATCGAGCAACCCGATGCGAGCCTTGCGGCCCTGCATGGGGCGGTCGAGGCGCATGACGATACGGGATTGGCGGCGTTGCATGACCTGACCTCCTTTTCCGGCTCGCTCATCTTGGCCTTGGCGATCAGCAAGGGTCATCTGGAGGCCGAAGCGGCATGGAAAGCCAGCCGGGTAGACGAAGATTGGCAAATCGAAAACTGGGGCGAGGACGATCTCGCCACCAAGGCCGCCCATGACAAGCGCGCGGCCTTCATGGATGCCGCACGATTGCTTGATCTATCGCGGCCGTAACCGGGGGTCTCAGGGGCGATAGGATTGCAGGCCCCGAAAGACGCTTTCCATACGCATCCAGAACAGGTGCTCGCCCGGATACCCGATGATCCGGCCGATTTCGCGCCCGTTATCGATCAACACAAAAGTCGGTGAGGCGCGCACGTTCTGCAACCATGACAGGTCGCTCGGTTTCGGTTTGTTGAGGCTGACGACACGCAGGGGGGCGGCTTGGCCTTCGCGGGTCTTGTGATAGTAATCGCCGACCTCATCCATCCAGCGGTCGCACCAGTAGCAGCCCTTGGCATCGAACATCACCAGTTCCGCCGCCCAAGCGGGCAGGGGAGCAAGGGTCAGGATCATCGCGAATATCAGCTGTCGCATCGAGTCTTCCCGCACAGTTCAATGGGTGTCTTTGATAGACGTATCACAGTGAACAAACCGTGTAAATCATCGCATCCGACCCTCAGAACCCGGCGGCGCAGCCGTCTTTCCGGGGGTCCGATCCGCCCGCATAGACGCCACTGTCGAGCCGGTGGATCAGTTGTGCGCCGCCAAAGCCGAAGGCGGAATCCGGGGTTTCCAGCGTGATTGCATGGCCCATTGTCGCCAGCGTGTCGAGCGCGTCTTGGGGCATCGACGTCTCGCAGGCAACGCCCAGACCTTCGGTCACGCGCCAGCGCGGGGCATCGGCGGCGGTCTGGACATCCTGCCCCCAGACCTGTGTGCGCAGGATCATCTGGAGGTGTCCCTGTGCCTGCATCGGCCCGCCCATGACGCCAAAGGCCATGCGCGGCGCGCCGTTTTCGGTCAGGAAGCCGGGAATGATGGTGTGGAAAGGGCGCTTGCCCCCGCCGACGAGATTCGGATGCCCCGGCTCCAGCGTAAAGCCGAGGCCCCGGTTCTGGAGGTGAATTCCCGTGCCCGGCACCACAACACCCGACCCGAATCCGGCGTAGTTCGACTGGATATACGAGACCATCATGCCGTTCGAATCGGCGGCGGCCAGATAGACCGTGCCGCCCCGTTTCGGTGCACCCGCTCCGAAATCCTGCGCCCGCTGCGGATCGATCAGGGTGGCGCGGCCTTTCAGATAGCCATCGTCCAGCAGATCGGCGGCTTGAACATCGGTCATGGCGGCGGGTTCGGCGACAAAGGCTTCGGCATCGCGCAGGGCCAGTTTCATCGCTTCCCACATCAGATGCAGCGCGCGGGGATCTTCGGGCGTCAGATCGCGGATGGGTGTATGCGACAGCATCCCCAGCGCCATGCAGGCCGCGATTCCCTGACCGTTGGGTGGAATTTCGTGCAATTCCATGCCGTCGAAAGCTTTTTGGATCGTGCCGCACCATTCGGGCGCATTCGCGGCCATGTCATCGGCGGTCAGGACACCGCCATGTGCGGCGCAATCGGCGGCGATCCGTTCGGCCAATGCGCCCCGGTAGAATGCTTCGCCCTTTGTCTGTGCGATCAGGCGCAGGGTCGCGGCGGCATCGGGATTCACGAACCGCTCCCCCGCGACGGGGGCGCGTCCGCCGGGCATGAAATGATCCCGGAACCCCGGCTGGCCTGCCAGATCCGCCGCTCCGATCCCCCATAGCTTGCCGATGATGGGCGAGACGGCGAATCCGTGTTCCGCATAGCGGATCGCCGGTTCGAACAAATCGTCGAAGGGGAGCCGCCCGAACCGGTCTGACAGGGCGACCCAGCCGCCCACCGCCCCCGGAACCGTCACCGTATCCCATCCCCGCTCCGGCATACCGCCTGCAAAACGCTCCGGCGTCCAGGCGGCAGGGGCGCGGCCCGAAGCGTTGAGGCCGTGCAGCGCCGATCCGTCCCACAGGATCGCAAAGCCATCGGACCCGATTCCGTTGCCCGTCGGTTCCAGCATCGTCAGGGCGATGGCGGTGGCGAGGGCGGCATCCACCGCATTGCCCCCGCGTGCCAGCATGGTCAGACCCGCCTGTGTCGCGAGCGGGTGCGAAGTCGCGACCATGTTCTCCGCCATCACCGCAGAGCGGCGCGAGGCGTAGGGGGGAACGGCGGGAAACTGCATGATATGGCTCCGGATGGGGGGTCGATCCCCGACCCTACGCCGTATGTCGTGCGGTTGACAATTGCGCGCCCCCCGGTATCTCGTCTCGAAGATTATCAGCAGGAGCCGACCTATGCGCGTATTCGTCTTTCCCGGCCAAGGGTCGCAAGCCCTTGGGATGGGCCGTGACCTTGCCGACCGTTACCCTGTCGCCAAAGCGGTGTTCGACGAGGTGGATGAGGCGCTGGGCGAGAGCCTGTCCGGCATCATCTGGGGCGAGGATGGCGACGCGCTGACTCTGACCGCGAATGCGCAACCGGCGCTGATGGCGGTTTCGGTTGCCGTGGCGCGGGTGCTGGAGGCCGAGGGCGGCTTTGCATTGGCCGATAAGGCGAATTACGTCGCCGGGCATTCCTTGGGCGAATATTCGGCCCTGACCGCCGCCGGGGCGCTGTCCCTGCCCGATACCGCGCGATTGCTGCGTTTGCGCGGGACGGCGATGCAGGAAGCCGTGCCTGTCGGTGAAGGGGCGATGGCCGCTGTGCTGGGTCTCGATCTCGATGCCGTGCGCGCGGTGGCCGAGGCCGCCGCCGAGGGCGATGTCTGTGAAGCGGCGAATGACAATGCGCCGGGTCAGGTGGTGGTATCGGGGGCACGGGCCGCCGTAGAGCGCGCCGTACCGCTTGCCAAGGAAAAGGGAGCCATGCGCGCGATGCTGTTGCCGGTCTCCGCGCCTTTCCATTGCGCCCTGATGGCCCCTGCCGCTGCGCGGATGCGCGAGGCGCTCGCCGAAACGACCATCAACGCCCCATCCCCGGCCCTCGTCGCGAATGTCAGTGCGCAGGCCGAAACGGACCCTGACACGATTCGCGATCTGCTGGTCCGGCAGGTGACGGGGTCGGTCCGCTGGCGCGAAAGCGTCGAATGGATGGCTGCGCAGGGGGTGAATACCCTTGTCGAGCTTGGCGCGGGAAAGGTGCTGGGGGGTCTTGCCAAGCGCATCGACCGTTCGATTGCCGGGTCCAGCATCGGCTCGCCCGACGCCATCGACGCCTTCCTGTCCTCGCTCGAATAAAGGCCATAAGCATGTTTTCTCTCGACGGAAAAAAAGCCCTCATCACTGGTGCATCGGGCGGTATCGGCGGCGCCATCGCCCAAGCCCTGCACGCTCAGGGGGCGCATGTCGCCCTGTCGGGCACGCGTACCGGCCCGCTGGAGGAACTGCGCGACCGCCTTGGGGATCGCGCCTCTGTCCATCCATGCAATCTGTCGGATATGGACGCTGTGGATGCGCTGCCCAAAACGGTCGAAAGCGCGATGGAGGGTCTCGACATTCTCGTCAATAATGCGGGAATCACACGCGATAATCTTTTCATGCGGATGAAGGATGACGAATGGGACGCGGTGATCGCCGTCAACCTGACCGCCACCTTCCGCTTGTGCCGGGCGTCCCTGCGCGGGATGATGAAGCGTCGCTTTGGCCGGATCGTCAATATCACCTCGGTCGTCGGCACCACCGGCAATCCGGGTCAGGGCAATTACTGCGCCGCCAAGGCGGGCATTGTCGGCATGTCGAAATCACTGGCACAAGAGGTGGCAAGCCGCGGAATTACCGTCAATTCCGTCGCTCCAGGCTTTATCGCCACCCCCATGACCGACGACCTGACCGACGCCCAGAAAGAGCGTATCCTGACAACCGTTCCCTTGGGAAAACTGGGCGACCCGGTTGATGTGGCCGCCGCTGTCACCTATCTGGCATCGGAAGAAGCGGGCTATATGACAGGTCAGACTCTCCATGTGAATGGTGGCATGGCCATGATTTGACCCTTGCGGACGCGCCGCTTGCGTTAGGTCAAACACAGTTTGAAATACGCGGAGCGTGTGTTAAGGACGCGCCGGTCGGGGGTCACTCCCGAGCGGTATTTATGGGGCAATGCCCAAACTGGAGCGACGAAAACGTCGCCAGTCTATGCGAAGGGACATGAAATGAGCGACGTCAACGAGCGCGTGAAGAAAATCGTCGTGAACTACCTCAATGTCGAGGAAGCCAAGGTAACCGAGAAGGCGAGCTTTATCGACGATCTCGGAGCAGACAGCCTCGATACGGTTGAGCTGGTCATGGCTTTTGAGGAAGAATTCGGCGTTGAAATCCCCGATGACGCCGCCGAAAAAATCCAGACCGTCGGCGATGCCGTCGACTTCATCAAGGCGAACGCATCCGCCTGATTGTCATGGCGAATGGACGAATACGAACAAGGGCGCCCGCTTCATTGCGTGGCGTCCTTCTTCATGCTTGGATGAAACCGTGCAGGCACCGTATTATTCAGATAACAACGAACGATTGAAATCGAGGGAGCAGGGCATGAGGCGGGTTGTCATTACCGGAATGGGCATGGTCTCGCCCCTTGCCTGTGGGGTCGAGGAAACATGGTCCCGCCTGCTGGATGGACAGTCGGGCGCGGGGCCGATCACGCATTTCGACGCGTCGGATCTGTCTTGCCGAATCGCCTGTGAAGTGCCCAAGGGCGATGGCACAAACGGCACGTTCAACCCGGATGACTGGGCGGAAAAGCGCGAACAGCGCCGGGTCGATGATTTTATTCTCTACGCCATGGCCGCCGCCGAACAGGCGATCCGCGATGCCGACTGGATGCCCGAAGACGAGGCGAGCCGCGAGCGTACCGGCGTTTTGATCGGATCGGGCATCGGGGGGTTGGCGTCGATCGAGCGCACGGCTATCGAGCTGAAGGAGCGTGGTCCGCGCAAGGTCTCGCCGTTTTTCATTCCCGGTAGCCTCATCAATCTGTGTTCCGGTCAGGTAGCGATCCGGCATGGCTTCAAGGGACCGAACCATGCGGTCGTGACGGCGTGCTCGACGGGGGCGCATGCCATCGGCGATGCGGCGCGGATCATTAAATACGGCGATGCGGATGTGATGGTTGCGGGGGGGGCGGAAGCGGCCATCTGTCGTCTCGGAATCGTCGGATTCATCGCCTGCAAGGCCCTGTCATCGGGCTATAACGACACTCCCGAAAAGGCATCGCGCCCCTATGACACGGGCCGCGACGGCTTTGTGATGGGCGAAGGCGCTGGCGTCGTGATGTTGGAAGAATACGAGCACGCCAAGGCGCGCGGCGCGAAAATCTATGCCGAAGTCGCGGGATATGGCCTGTCGGGCGACGCCTATCACATCACCGCGCCTGCCTCCGATGGCGATGGTGGCTTCCGGGCGATGCGGGCGGCGCTGAAGGATGCGGGCGTCGATCCGAAAGATATCGGCTATATCAACGCCCATGGCACCTCGACCCCGTTGGGCGACGAGATCGAATTGCGCGCCGTGACGCGCCTGCTGGGCGATGCGGCGGAGGGTGCGGTCATGTCTTCCACAAAATCGGCCATCGGCCATCTGCTGGGCGCTGCGGGCGCGGTGGAGGCGATCTTTACGGCCCTTGCCATCCGCGATCAGATCGCTCCTCCGACGATCAATCTCGAAAACCTCGAAATCGAGACAACCCTCGATCTCGCCCCGAATGCAGCGAAGAAAACGCCGATCACGGCGGCTCTGTCGAATTCCTTCGGCTTTGGCGGAACCAATGCATCGCTTGTGCTGAAAAAGGTCGATTGACGCCTGATGCGCCGTCTCCTTTCCTTGCTTGTCTCTCTCGTGGTGCTGGCAGGCATCACCGGCGGCGGGCTGTTCTTCTACGGACAGCAGCAATTCGAGGCCCCCGGTCCGGCACAGGCCGCACTGGAAATCGATATTCCCCCCGGTTCCGGCCTGAATGCCATCGCGCGCAGTCTGGAAAGCGCTGGGGCCATTGAAAACGCCGATCTCTTTCGTCTGGTGACGCGCATCAAGAAAGCCGGGCGGGGTCTCAAGGCCGGGGAATACGAAATCGCCCCCGGCGCATCGATGGCCGATATCCTCACCCTGTTGCAAAGCGGCAAGACCATCGAGCGGCGCGTGACCATCCCCGAAGGTCTGACCAGCCTTCAGATCGTCGCGATCCTGAACGGCGCCGATAAGCTGACCGGCGACATCGCGACCATCCCGGCCGAGGGCAGTCTGGCGCCCGAAACCTATTTCTTTACGACCGGCGAGAGCCGCGAGGCCGTCATCGGGCGGATGCGCGCGGCGCAGGCGGCCATCATCGATGAACTGTGGGACAAGCGCGCCGACAATCTGCCCTTTGACACCAAAGAGGAGGCGCTGACCCTCGCCTCCATCGTCGAAAAGGAAACCGGCGTCTCATCCGAACGCGCGCGGGTCGCCGGGGTGTTCATCAATCGCCTGCGCAAAGGCATGCGCCTGCAAAGCGATCCGACGGTCATCTATGGGGTGGCGGGCGGCGAAGGGCTGGATCGACCGATCCGGCGGTCCGACCTGAAAGATCGGAATGATTATAATACCTATGTCATCAACGGGTTGCCGCCGACACCCATTGCCCATCCGGGGCGGGCCGCCATCGAAGCGACGCTCAATCCTGCGGCAACGAGCGATTTCTATTTTGTGGCGGATGGCACCGGCGGGCATGCCTTTGCGAAAACCCTCGCCGAGCATAACCGCAATGTCCGTCAATGGCGCAAAATCGAAGCGGAGCGCGCGCAATAGCGCCTGCGCAAACCCGTATGGTGTGCATGGGTGCCTATCGCGAAACGGACACGGCAGTCCATTTTAGCGCTGTTCGCAGGTTTCCCCAGCGTAATCAAGCGCTTCTAGCAGGTCCATTTCGAGCATCGTCTGAGTCTGCGCCCAGCCGCTTCCGCAACGCTGGCGCCCGGAATCGAGGGTACGATAGGTGTTTTCGAGCACCGGCACCGCCGCACAGGATTCTTGCGAGTTCAGCACCCGAAAGCCCTCCGCCGCCATCTGCGTTACATTCGCCGCGATCCGCTCGCAATGCAAAGCGGGCTGTATGTGAATCGGCCGATGTGTCGGTGACTGCGCCTGAGTATCTGCCGATCCCATGACGATGACTCCGAGCAATAGAATAATTCGCATTTTGCCCTCCCCGCTTTATACGTACACTGATTAGCCTAATCAGGTTTCATACGCGTAAATCACGCAAAGATTAGCGCTTATTCGACCCATGCACCGGAGATGGCAATCTGCGGCAAACGGGGTATGGGCATGACATCGCGCGATGCGCATCCTATCTAATCCCCTCAAGACAGGAGCGCCGCAATGGATACCCCCGAACCGATCACCCTGCCCGAAGTGGTGCGCCCCTCCCGCGAGAAGACGGAAGGGGGCATCCGGTTCGAGATGGTCAGCGAGTTCTCGCCCGCCGGGGATCAGCCAACGGCCATTGCCGAATTGTCCGATGGCGTGGAGCAGGGCGAGCAGGATCAGGTTCTGCTGGGGGCCACGGGCACCGGCAAGACCTTTACGATGGCCAAGATCATCGAGCAGACGCAGCGCCCCGCCATCATCCTCGCACCCAATAAGACACTGGCGGCGCAGCTCTATGGAGAATTTAAATCGTTCTTTCCAAACAACGCAGTAGAGTATTTCGTTTCCTATTACGATTACTACCAGCCCGAAGCCTATGTGCCCCGTACCGATACCTTCATCGAGAAGGAATCCCAGATCAACGAGAACATCGACCGGATGCGCCATTCGGCCACCCGCGCCTTGCTGGAGCGCGATGATGTGATCATCGTGGCGTCGGTTTCCTGCATCTATGGTATCGGATCGGTCGAGACGTATTCGGCGATGACGCAGGATCTGAAATCCGGCCAAAGCTATGACCAGCGCGAGGTCATCAATGCGTTGGTGACCCAGCAATACCGCCGCAATGACGCCGCCTTCGGGCGCGGCACATTCCGGGTGCGCGGCGACAGTATCGAGCTATGGCCTGCCCATATGGACGACCGGGCAATCCGGTTGTCCTTTTTCGGCGAGGAGCTGGAAAAGATGGTCGAATTCGACCCTCTGACCGGCGAAACCTACACGGGCATCGACACCCTGCGCATCTATGCGAACAGCCATTATGTCACGCCCCGCCCGACGCTCAATCAGGCCATCGAGAAGATCAAGACCGAGTTGCAGGTGCGTCTGAAGCAACTGGAAACCGAAGGGCGTCTGCTGGAGGCGCAGCGGTTGGAGCAGCGCACCAGTTTTGACATCGAGATGCTGGAGGCAACCGGGGTCTGTCAGGGCATCGAGAACTATTCCCGGTATCTGACGGGCCGCGCCCCCGGCGAGCCGCCACCCACCCTGTTCGAATACATCCCCGATAACGCCATCGTCTTCGCGGATGAGAGCCATGTGACCGTTCCGCAGCTTGGCGCGATGTACAAGGGCGACTATCGGCGCAAATTCACGCTCGCGGAACATGGTTTTCGTCTGCCGTCCTGCATGGATAACCGCCCGCTGAAATTCGAGGAATGGGACGCGATGCGCCCGCAATCGGTCTTTGTCAGCGCGACCCCCTCGAAATGGGAGATGGAGCGTACGGCGGGTGTCTTTGCCGAACAGGTCATCCGCCCCACCGGCCTGATCGATCCACCCGTGGAGGTGCGCCCGGTCAAGATGCAGGTCGATGATCTGGTCGATGAATGCCGCAAGACGACCGACCAAGGCTATCGCGCGCTGGTCACCGTTCTCACGAAGCGGATGGCCGAGGATCTGACCGAATACCTGCATGAACAGGGCATCCGCGTGCGATACATGCATTCGGATATCGATACGGTCGAGCGGATCGAGATCATCCGGGATTTGCGCCTTGGGGCATTTGACGTGCTGGTCGGTATCAATCTGCTGCGCGAGGGGCTGGACATCCCCGAATGTGCCTTCGTTGCGATCCTCGATGCCGATAAGGAGGGGTTCCTGCGCTCCGAGACATCGCTGATCCAGACCATCGGGCGCGCGGCGCGCAATGTGGACTCAAAGGTCATCCTCTATGCCGACCGCATCACTGGCTCGATGGAGCGGGCCATGGCCGAAACCGACCGCCGCCGTACCAAGCAGGTCGCCTATAACGAGGAACACGGGATCACCCCGCAGACGATCAAGAAAAACATCTCCGACATCATGGATTCGATCTACGAGAAAGACCGCGTGACGATCCAGATCAAGGGCAAGGCAGGCAAGGGCGAGCTGGTCGGCGACAACCTGCAAAAGCATCTCGATCATATGCGCAAAGAGATGATCAAGGCCGCTGAAAACCTCGAATTCGAAGAAGCCGCCCGCCTGCGCGACGAGGTGAAACGGCTGGAGGCCGTCGATCTGGTCGTCGCGGGCGACCCCATGGCCCGCCAAAACGCCATCCGCCTCGCAGAGGAAGAAGCGGCATGGCAGGCGGGACGATCCACCGCCGGAAAGGGCGGCACGCGCGGCTATAAGGGAAAATCGAAACGGAAAATGCGGTGATGGGCGATAATGAGAGTGTCTAAGAACGATACCAAGCCGACCGCTATCCGATCATAGAAAAAGCAGCGTTGGAATGACGACGATGGTGGCTAAAGTTGCCCATGCTCGCCACAGTAACCGCACCGTCGCTTCCACATCCCGTGCCGCGAGCGTGTCTTTCCCATACTCGTTCACGAAGGGGTCTTGCGTTTGCTGGCCTTCGTATATCCGGGGGCCGGAGAGAGCGAGATCGAGGGAATAGGCGGTGGCCGCTTCGGGCCATCCGGCATTGGGCGAGCGGTGTCGGGGGGCGTCTTCCATCACGGCATCGAAGCGGCGGGAAAAGGCGGTCAGAGGAGGGTCTGTGCGCCGCCCTGCCTTGCGCATAATTCCGGCAAAGACGATCAGCACGGCGGAAATTCTGGCCGGTATCCAGTTGAGCAGATCGTCCAGCTTTGCCGCCGCCCAGCCGAATTCCGCATAGCGTTCGCTGCGGTATCCGATCATGGAATCGGCGGTATTGACCACCTTGTAGATCATGATCCCCGGCAGGCCGAGCAAGGCGAACCAGAAGGCGGGGGCGACGACACCGTCGCTGAAATTCTCCGCCGCCGATTCGATCGCCGCGCGGGCGATTCCGGTTTCGTCCAGCGCCGCCGTGTCGCGCCCCACGATCATCGCAACCGATCTGCGCCCCGCATTAAGCGATGTATCGAGGGCTGTCCCGACTGCGCGCACATGGTCCATCAGGCTCCGCTGGGCGAGCAGGATTGCGGCCCCCAACACTTCGAACACGCCGAAAAAGAGATCCAGCGACAAGAGGCGCGCGATCACCCAGACCGGCAGGATCATCAGGGCGAGGGCGATCATTCCCTTGATCTGCCGTCCATTGCCCCTGTTCAGCGCCCGGTCGAGCGCATCGATCATGCGCCCCATCAGGACCGCAGGATGCGGCACGCGTTTCCATGCCCAATCCGGCTCGCCTAACACCGCATCGAGAACGAGGGCGATCGCCAGCATCAGGTCCAGCCGATCTTGTCACGCAGGAAGGCATAGCCCAGCGCGGTAAAGGTGGCCCGTTCGGCATTGTCCTTGCCATAGCCATGGCCCCCGGCGGGCGGCTCGTACAGCCATGCTTCATGGCCCATCGCTTTGAGCTTGGCGACCATCTTGCGCGCATGGCCGGGATGCACGCGGTCATCCTTGCGCGCGGTGGCGATCAGGATGGGGGGGTAGTCGGCATCGGCGCGGGCCGTGTGATAGGCGGACATTGTCGACAGAAAGGCCCAGTCTTCCGGCTTCTCCGGGTCGCCATATTCCGCCATCCAGCTCGCCCCGGCCAGCAGCTTGGTATAGCGGCGCATATCGATCAGGGGGATCGTGCAGAACAAGGCTCCGAACCGTTCGGGATAGCGGGTGAGCATATTCGCGATCAGGTGTCCCCCGTTCGAGCCACCCTCGGCGGCGATGCGCTCCGGCACGGTGACGCCGCGCGTGACCAGATCGGCGGCGACGGCGGCAAAGTCGTCATGGGAAAGCCGCTTGCCCTCCAGTCGCCCCGCCTCGTGCCAGCGGGTGCCAAATTCCCCCCCGCCCCGGATATTCGCGGTGACGGAGACGCCGCCTTTTTCCAGCCAGGTCTTGCCGATGCCGGGGCTGTAGCCGGGGAGCATGGGCACGCCAAAGCCGCCATAGCCGGTCAGGTGCACCGGCGCGTTGCCGCTTGCGCTCTTGGGGCCGACCTGAACGTAAGGGATCCGCTCGCCATCGGTCGAGAGTGCCTCGTGACGCGTGATTGTCAGGTCGGTTGCATCGAAATGCGCCGGGGCGCGTTTCAGGATGGCGGGGGCGGCATCGGGGTTTTTTGTTGGGTTGAGATACAGCAGGCTGGCAGGGGTCAGCGGGTCTTCGACATTGGCCAACAGGCTGCCGTCGGATTCCCGTCGAACGCTGTCGAGGGGCCAGACATGGGCGATGCCGATTTCGGGCAATCCGGTCACGTCCTCGGCCACCCAGCCCGCGCCGCGCCGCCGCCAGATCGTATGGACGGGGCGCATATCGTCGAGGGCACAGATCATGAGGGCATCGTCGGCCATCCAGAAAAAGTGACTGATGGCCAGCCGTTCGCCGGGGGTGAAGACGCATTGAAAATCGCGTTCCCCGGCCAGAAAACGCGCATGATCGATCAACAGAACGCTGTCGGAAGGATAGGTCTCGCCCCCGATGGTCCAGTCTTCGCGCGGCTTGACGGCAAGGGCGGTTTCGGTCTGCTGCTTTGTGGCCCCAAGGGGCAGGTCGAGCCGGATTTGGGGTCCGTCGAGCGTGCCGATATGCTCGTCGCTTTCATAGAAACCGATCACATCGGCATAAATCACGAGCGGAACGTCATTCTTGCGGATGATCTTGCCGATGCCGCAGGCGAGGTGGTCTTCGGGTACTTCGAACACCACCGGCGCATCCGCAAAATCGGTTCCCCGCCGCCAGATGCGTGCGGTGCGGCTGTAGCCGGAGGTCGTCGCCATGCCGTCGCCAAGGGTTGTGGCGACCAGCAGCGTATCGCGGTCGTACCAGTCGATATCCGTCTTCGCTTCGGGCAGGGCGAAGCCATCCTCCACGAATGTCAGGGTCGTCATGTCGAATTCGCGGATCACGGTCGCATCGCCCCCGCCGACCGACAGCATGACCAATGCGCGGTCATGGGTGCCGGGCAGGGTCTGCGCCCCGGCCCATATCCAGTCTTCGCCATCCGTTGCGGCAAGGGCATCGACATCGATGATGGTCGACCAAGTGGTCGTTTCTGCCCGAAAAGAGTCTTCATCCGTACGCCGCCACAATCCCTTGGGGTTGTCGGCATCGACCCAAAAATTATAGTAAAATCCGCCCCGCCGCGTGACATAGGGCAGCTTGTCAGGGCTATCCATGATCGCCAGTAGCGCGTCGCGATCCGCTTCGAATGCCGGGCTGGAAAACGCGGCGCGCGTCTGTGCGCTTTGCGCATCCACCCAAGCGACGGCCTTATCGCCCTCGATCTCCTCCAGCCAGAGATGGGGGTCGGTGTCGGGCTGGTCGAGATTGGGCAGGTCTGACATGAAGGCCTCAGGATTATTCGTTTACGGTGTCCGACCTACAAGGTCGCGCCCGATGCGGTCAATGCGAAAGCCGAGCGGTCAGCGCCGCCCTTTCTCCAGATCCTCGCCCCAGCGTTTCGTTGTGGGCGCCTCTAGGTCGAACAGGTCGAGGGCGCGGGTGACGGTCTGCTCGACCAATTCGTCGATGGTCTTCGGCTCGGCATAGAAGGCGGGAACGGGCGGATAGATGATCGCGCCGTTTTCGCTGGCCGCTGTCATAGCGCGCAGATGGCCGGTATGCAGCGGCGTTTCGCGCACCATCAGCACCAGCCGCCGCCGCTCCTTCAGCACCACATCCGCCGCGCGGGTCAGCAGGCCCGTGGTCACTCCGGTCGCGATCTCCGACAAGGAGCGCATCGAACAGGGGACGACAAGCATGCCAAGCGTCTTGAACGAGCCGGAACTGATCGGCGCGCCGACATCCTGCGCGCCGTAATGGTGAGTCGCGAGGGCGGCGAGGGCGGGATAATCCATCCCGGTTTCGTAATTAACCGTCATGCGTCCCGGTTGCGACACGGTTAAATGCGTTTCGACGCCCATTTCCCGCAGAATTTGCAGTGTGCGGATTGCATAGACCGCGCCAGAGGCCCCGCTGATGCCGACAATGAGCCTTTTGGGTACGCTGCTATTCATTTCGTGTTAGTCCGTTTGTTGAAAAATGAGCTAAAATCGAACGATAAAATCACATGACAGGTGATCTTTTCGATGATGTACTGAAGGCTCAACAGAGATGAAGGAGAGTGTCGATGAGCATGGCGTCCCATGTAGAATCCCTCAAGCGAAAGCACCAGAAACTCGAATCCGAGATCGTTGAAACCGCGCGCTATCCCGGCATCGATCATGTCGAGATTGCCGCCCTCAAACGCGAAAAGCTGCGTGTGAAAGACGAGATCGAACGGCATTCCGCCTCGATCCACTGACGATCTCTCTCCCGATTATGCGAAAGCGCCTGACGGCACCACCGTCAGGCGCTTTTTTATTCGGCCTCGCTGCGCTGCGCCCGGCGAAAGAAGGCCACGATCCATTGTGCCAGCAGATCGTTGTCCACCCCGTTCTCCAGCGTCCTGATGGCC
The DNA here is from genome assembly GCA_938008165.1 of uncultured Neomegalonema sp. Taxonomy (GTDB): domain Bacteria; phylum Pseudomonadota; class Alphaproteobacteria; order Rhodobacterales; family Rhodobacteraceae; genus JAHDDY01. The sequence goes on from CALLLP010000037.1 coordinate 23,902, forward strand.
CGCTCGGCGATATCCTCCGGGATGCCGTCACCGCCTTGGCGCAGATTGATGAGATCACGTTCATAGGCGGCATCGAATTCCGGATGCGGCTGGATCGAGAATGCATGATCGCCATAGGCCAGCCCCGCATATTCGCAGAATTCCGATGACGCGATGACCCGCGCGCCCTCAGGCTTTTCGATCACCTGATCCTGATGCATGGCGTGGACCTTCAGGGTGCCCTGTGCGTCGGTCATCCATGGTTCGGACCCTGCCAGCCGATAGCTGTGCACGCCACATCCCCAGCCCCGCTCCGATTTGACGACCCTGCCGCCCATCGCTTCGGCGAGGATCTGATGCCCAAAGCAGATGCCGACGATCGGCACTGTCGCGGCATAGGTTTCGCGCAGAAAGTCTTTCAGCGGTTCAATCCAGGGCAATGGCTCATAGACCCCGAATTTCGAGCCGGTAATCAGCCACCCATCCGCGTCATGGGGCGAAGCGGGGATGCGTCCCCCATCGACGATATCCCATCCCTCGACCTCGATGGTGGGATCGGCACTGTGCAGGAACCGCCGGAACATGGGGACATATGGTCCATGGGCGGGCACAAGGTCGGGGTTGACCTTGCCGGTTTCGAGTATGCCGATTTTCATGATCGTCTCCGTTCGCGAATGGCGCGAAGATAGCGTTCGGAAGGGGGTTTATCCATCGCCTTCGCGCAGGAAATCGCGCATCGGTGTCCAGATTTCCTCATCGGCCATGGTGCCCAGGACAACACCCAGATGCCCGGTCACGGGTTGCAGAACGCGCGCGGCTCCGATGGCGTCGGCGAGGGGCAGGGCGGAGGAGGGCGGCACCACGCGGTCTTTCATGCCCGCGACCACCATCACCGGGGCATCGATCATGCCAAGGTCGAGGATGCGCCCGCCGATATTCCATGTGCCGTTGATCAGGGCATTATCGACCAGCCATTCGGTAAAGCATTCCAGCGTCACCGGCAGGGGCATCGCGATCCCGTCATTCAGCCAATCCTCGATGGCCACGAAGCGGCGCGCGGCCTTGTCCATCGGGTCGCCGGTGGCAAAGCGGCGAAACTTGCGCGCGCCCGCCTCCAGATCGCGCATCGCGAAGAAGGATTGCACGACCTGCGGCGGGATCGTGCCGAACAGGGCCGCCATGGTCATCAAGGATGCCTCCAGCGCCTTGCGGTTCTCGCGGAATTTATCGTGTTCCGGAAAATGGGTAAAATCCCACGGGGTGCCCAATGTGGCGACGCGGCCCGTTCCTTCGGGGGCCGTGGCGGCCAAGGCCAGCGCGATCGGACCCCCCATGCAATAGCCGACCAGATTGATCCGCGCCCCCCCGCAAGCCCGGCTCACGGCGGCAAATCCGGGACGCAGGCGGTGCTCCAGATAATCGCCGATTCGAAAATGCGCCTCCCCCGGCCCCGGATCGCCCCAGTCGAACAGGAACGGGCGAAAGCCATTGCGCGCCAGCCACCGCATCCGCGATTGGCGCAGCGTCAGGTCCATCACAAAAGCACGGTTGATCATCGAGGGGATGACCAGTAGCGGAATGCCCTTGCCGCCATAATCGAGCACGCGGGTCGAGCCGCGCGTCCACAGGGTCGGCACGCCGGGCACGGTATGGCGATAGGGATGGCGCTGATACCGGGCCAACCCCGTCAGCACCCCGTTCACTTCCGCCGCCAACGCCCCCATCTGCGCCGGATCGGCATCGGGATCGGCTGTCATCTCCTGCAGGCGTGTCAGGGCCGTCTCGCGCAGGTAGCGCAACACAAGCGCGGCCCCATCCCAGCGAAAATCCGGGTGCAGGTCTTCCGGTGAGGGGGGGGCGGTGTCGGTCATGCGCTTTGTTTCGGTCTCCATGCGCTCCGCGATGCGGTATCGCTTATGCGAAAAGTGTTGCTCCACCCATGGTGCGGTGCGATAATACCGTTTAATTCAAGCATCGCCTGACGGAGAACCACATGTCGAGCGCCAAGGACGGAAAGCGCGATGCGGGCGGGGGCGATGCTCCGGTCACGATCAAAAAATATGCCAATCGCCGCCTCTATAACACGGCGACCAGCAGTTATGTAACGCTCGATACCCTATCCGGAATGGTGAAAGACGGGCAGGATTTCCTCGTCTTCGATGCCAAGAGTGGCGACGATATCACCCGATCGGTCCTGACCCAGATCATCTTCGAGGAAGAGGCGAAGGGCGAAAACCTGCTGCCCATCAAGTTCCTGCGTCAGTTGATCGGCTTCTACGGTAATTCGATGCAGTCTTTCGTGCCCGATTATCTGGAAATGAGCCTTGAAAGCCTGACCCGCAATCAGGCGGAATTCACCCGCGCATTCGGTGGGGATGCCGCCGTCGAGGCGATGCAGGCCATGACGGCCAAGAATACCGAAATGTTTCAGAACGCCATGAAGATGTTCACGCCTTTCGGACAGCTTCCCGGCGTCGCGCCACCGGGCGAAGCGCCCAAACCGGCCACCCAATCCGACACGTCCGATCCCGCCGATATCGATGCCCTGCGCGATCAGATCAATCAGTTGCAAAACGCGATCGACTCGATGGCCAAGAACAAGTCGTAAGGTTTCTTTCGCTGCGATGCCGATTGTCTTCGAAAAGGGGTTCCCCTGAAATCCCCAAACGCGATAAGGCAGGTCCAACAGGCCAACCGGGGAGATACACTCATGCATCGCGATCAGCTTCAGACCGTCATCGACAGCGCCTTTGAGGCGCGCGACGGGGTCAGCCCCGATACCAAGGGTGAAATCCGCGATGCGGTCGAAGATGCGCTGAACCTGATGGACCGGGGCGAATTGCGCGTCGCCGAAAAGGCCGAGGGCGGCGATTGGGTCGTCAATCAATGGGCCAAGAAAGCCGTGCTCCTCTCGTTCCGCCTCAATGAGATGACGACGATTGCGGGCGGCCCCGGCGGGGCGACATGGTGGGATAAGGTGCCCTCCAAGTTCGAGGGCTGGGGCGCGGAGGAATTCGGCGCCGCAGGCTTCCGCGCGGTGCCAAACTGCGTCGTGCGGCGCAGCGCCTATATCGCGCCGAATGTCGTTCTGATGCCCAGCTTCGTCAATCTGGGGGCCTATGTCGACAGTGGTACAATGGTCGATACTTGGGCGACGGTCGGCTCTTGCGCGCAGATCGGCAAAGGCGTGCATATCTCCGGCGGTGCCGGGATCGGCGGCGTGCTGGAGCCATTGCAGGCCGGGCCGGTGATCATCGAGGATAACTGCTTTATCGGTGCGCGATCCGAAGTGGTCGAGGGCGTGGTCGTGCGCGAGGGCGCGGTGATCGGCATGGGTGTCTTTATCGGCCAATCAACCAAGATCGTCGACCGGGCGACCGGCGAAATCTTTATGGGTGAAGTGCCCGCCTATTCCGTCGTGGTCTCCGGATCGATGCCCGGTGCGAACCTGCCGGGACAGGATATCGGCCCCAGCCTCTACTGTGCCGTGATTGTGAAGCGCGTGGATGAGCGCACCCGCTCGAAGACAGCGGTGAATGAGTTGCTGCGCGACTGACCGCCTCAGACTTCTGAAAAAAGCGACGGTATTGAGCATCTGTCGCTTTTTCGCCTCCTTCGATCCTATATCCAATATTGTATGATGCGAGATCGAAAGGGATTTCCGATGGCTATTGGTTTGAATTGGCACCGGATTGTTGCGGCTTTCGGGGTTGCCGCGCTATTGAGCGGATGCGTGGCGCAGCAGGCCGCGCAGCCCTATCAGCCGGGAACAGCGCCCGTTTACAGCGATGTGCCGGTTGGGCCGGACTCGTATTATGGCGAACCCTATGGCTATTACGACCGGCCCTATGGCTATTACGCGCCGGGTTACGCCTATGACCCCTTTCCATTCTATGGGGCGTCATCGGTCAGTCTCGCTTTCTATGGCAAGCGATACGACGACAAGCGGCACCATGATGGGCGCAAGGCGCATTCCCATGATCGCAAGGCCACAAAGAAAGACCGGCGGGCGCGCCGTGCCGAGCGCAAACGAGAGGGGCTGACGCAGGATCAGATCGATCGCCGTCAGGCGCGTCGCGACGCTGCGCAAACCGATAAACAGGCCAAACGCAGCCAGCGAAGCGAGCGCCGACAGCGCGCTCAACGCCGGGTCGCCGCCAGTCGCCGGACCGTTACGGAAATCCCCGTCCCCAAGCGCGGCAGTAACGGTACATCCGAACGATAGGGGTGAGGGCGCGGGCGGGAAAAGCAATCCTTCCCGGCTCGCGCCCTCATTTCAGCCCGCCGCACGCAGACGGTCGAACCCGTCCGCGAGATCGGAAATCAGGTCGTCTACGTCTTCCAGCCCGATATGGATGCGCATTACCTGACCCTCGGCCACATCTTCGCGCGGCCAGCGGGTCGCGGTTCTGATAGTGGGAGGATCGACGGGGATCAGAAGGCTTTCAAAGCCACCCCAGGAATAGCCCATCCCATATAACCGCATCGAATCCATCATGGCGGCCAGCGCCTCGGTATTGCTGAGAGACGGTTTCAGGACAAAGCCGAACAGGCTTGATGCCCCTAGAAAATCACGCTTCCATAATGCGTGCCCGCGATCATGGGGCATGGCGGGATAGAGCACCTGCGCCACCTCGTCCCGACCCATCAGCCAATCGGCGACCTTCATCGCGCTTTTCCAGTGATGGGGCAGGCGCGCATGGATCGTACGAATGCCGCGCATGGCCAGAAAAACATCATCGGGAGAGGGGCATATGCCGGTTTCCTGCTGTGCGATCTGAAATGCGGGATAAGCCGCTTCGGTGCAACTGACGCTCCCCATGACGAGATCGGAATGGCCGGAGATATACTTCGTGACCGCCTGAACCGAAACATCCACACCATGCTCGAAGGGTTTGAAATACAATGGCGATGCCCATGTATTATCCATGATGACCGTCGCATCATGGGCATGGGCGACCTCGGCGATGGCGGGAATATCCTGCACTTCGAAAGTCCATGAGCCGGGGCTTTCCACCCAGACGACCCGTGTTGTGGGCCGCATCATCTCTCGGATTCCTGCACCGATCAGCGGATCGTAATACGTCGTCTCGATCCCCATCCGCCGCAGCATACCGTCACAAAACGCGCGGACAGGGCCGTATACGCTATCGGGCATCAACAGATGATCGCCCGAATCCAGATAGGCGAGCAGGGGCAAGGTACAGGCCACCAGACCGGAACATTGCAACCGCGTCCGATAGCCGCCCTCCAGCGCCCGAATCGCTTCTTCCAGCGCAAAGGTCGTCGTCGTGCCATGGACGCCATAGGTATGCCCGTCGCCGGAGCGAATCCGCCGTGACCCGCGCAAATCCTCCAGAGTTGGAAACAGGATCGTCGAGGCATGCATGACCGGCGGATTGACTACACCGCAGAAGTCATGCGGCTTACGACCGGCATGGATCGCCTTAGTGGCATCTTTCATATCGAGACAATCTCCCTTAGGGTGAGTGGGTGTCGCAAGGGTATGTTGAGTAAGATGTTAAGGTGTTAAGCTGCGAAGGTGTAACAAAGATAGATTTTGTACGATTTGACCAGAACAAACAGATTTATCGCAGCGATTGGAGTTGAAAGCATTCCTTAAGATGATACAGATTTGCCCTGATCGTGATCGTTGCTAAACGGCGACCGGTTTTCGCGCATCTGATGCGCCAAATAACTAAATCAATAGGGAAGCTACATATGAAACTTCATTCAGCCATGGGCGCACTGACCGCACTCGGCATGGTGATGGGCGCCTCCGCCGCCTCCGCCGACACCCTCGCCGATGTCGTCTCTAACGGTTCCGTCCAGTGCGGCGTCTCGCAGGGCCTGCCCGGATTTTCGAACAAGGACGACGCGGGCAACTGGACCGGCATCGATGTCGACTACTGCCGTGGCGTTGCTGCCGCTGTGTTCGGCGATGCGAATGCCGTAAAATTCACCCCTCTTTCCGCGAAAGAGCGTTTCACCGCGCTTTCTTCGGGTGAAGTCGACATTCTGTCGCGCAACACGACCTGGACCATGACCCGCGATACGCAGTTGGGCCTGAACTTCGCTGGCGTCAACTACTACGACGGTCAGGGCATGATGGTCCCAAGCAGCCTCGGTGTTACCGCTGCGACCGAACTCGACGGCGCATCGATCTGCACGAACACGGGCACGACGACCGAGCTGAACATCACCGACTTCTTCCGCTCGAACAACATGTCCTTCGAGCTCGTCGCGTTTGAAAAAGCCGATGAAGTTGTTGCCGCCTATGATTCGGGCCGTTGCGACGTCTACACGACCGACAAATCCGGCATCGCGGCCCAGCGCCTGAAGCTTGCCGACCCGAATGCCCACACGATCCTTCCCGAAACGATCTCGAAAGAGCCGCTTGGCCCGGTCGTGCGTCAGGGTGACGATCAGTGGTTCAACATCGCGCGTTGGACGCTGAACTGCATGATCAATGCCGAAGAAATGGGCGTCACCTCCGCAAACATTACGGATATGATGAACAGCGACAACCCCGGCATCAAGCGTCTGCTGGGCGTTGAAGGCACCTTCGGCGAAAACCTCGGCATCTCGAACGGCTGGTGTGCGAGCATCATCGAGCAGGTCGGCAATTACGGCGAGACCTATGAGGCCAATGTCGGCGCCAATACGCCGCTCAAGCTGGCCCGTGATGGCAGCGTCAACGCGCTGTGGACGAAGGGCGGCCTGATGTACGCTCCGCCAATCCGCTAAGGCGATCCGGGCCGCTCCGCATCTTTGGGGCGGCCCTTTTCTTTTCGTGATTTGAGTGCTGGCATAGTGTGGGGGGACAGGCTGCGATGGCGTATGACACCGGGCAGAATCAAAGCGGTGACGAAGGTGGCGGCCTTGCCGCGCTGATCTACGATCCGAAGGCGCGGGGCCTGCTGTTTCAGATCATCCTTCTGCTGGCTGTCGTCGGATTTTTCGCATGGATCCTCGATAATACCGTCAGCAACCTCGCGGCTCAGAACAAGAAATCCGGCTTCGGCTTTCTTGAGGAAAGCAGCGGGTTCCAGATCCTGACGACCTTGGGCACCTATCTGGTCGAATCCCAGCCGGGTGTTGCGACATATTTTGATATTTTCTGGATCGGTGTGGTCAATACGCTGGCCGTCGCTATCGTGGGGATCATCCTCGCGACGATCCTTGGCTTTATGATCGGCATTTTCCGCCTGTCCTCAAACATCATCCTGCGCGGCTTCGCGACGGTATATGTCGAGGCGCTGCGAAATATTCCGCTACTGCTGCAAATCCTGTTTTTCTACATCGTCGTCCTGCGCATCCTGCCGGGCAAGCGGGAGGAGGGATATACCCTCTTCAACGGCGCGTTCGGCCTGAATATCGAGGGGTTATTCGCCCCCTATCCGGTGGTGCGCGAAGGCATCGGCAGTGTCCTGCTGGCCTTTCTGGGCGCTGCGGTCCTCGCCTGGGCCGTTGCGTGGCTGGCGCGCAAACGGCAGGAAGCGACCGGCAAGCAATTCCCCAGCTTCTGGGTCGGTCTTGCCCTGATCATCGCGATTCCGCTGGCGGTGTTCTACTCGGTCGGCGAGCCGATGAATCTGGAATATCCGCGCTTTCTGAATGCAGGCGATGTGCTGCCGGATGGGCGCACGGTTAGCCGGATCAAGGCGGGCTATGACATCGGGCTGGGCGGCATGGTGATCGTGCCCGAATTCCTCGCCTTGCTTCTCGCGCTGTCGCTCTACACCGCCAGCTTCATCGCGGAGATCGTGCGCGCGGGCATCCTTGCGGTGCCGAGTGGGCAGACGGAGGCATCCAAAGCGCTGGGCATGAGCAATGGCCAGAACCTGCGCCTCGTCGTCATTCCACAGGCGCTGCGCGTCATCATCCCGCCGCTGACTTCTCAATATCTGAACCTTACGAAGAACTCGTCCCTTGCGGTCGCCATCGCCTATCCGGACATCGTCTCGGTGTTTGCGGGAACGGCGCTCAATCAGGTCGGACAGGAGATCGAGATGATCTTCATGATGATGATGGTCTATCTCGTCATTTCGCTGGTCACCTCGGCCTTTATGAACTGGTTCAACGACCGTATGCGTCTGGTCGAGCGGTGAGGGGAAACCGATGAGCGATATTCAATCAGATTTTTCCCGCAGCATCGCCTATGTGCGAACCGAAGAAGCGCCGCTGATGGCGCCTCCGGCCAGCGAGGTCGGGATCGTCGGATGGGCGCGGCAGAACATCTTCGCTTCGATGAGCGATTTCTCGTCGATTCGGGCGTCCTTTGGCTCGATCGTGATGATCATCCTGACGGCGGCGGTCCTGTATTGCGGTGTCATGCTGCTCTGGGGCATGGTCAAGTTTACGCTGATCGATGCGGTCTGGACCGATCCCGATGGTCTCAAGCGGGCCGTTTGCACGACCATCGCCCAGGGCGGTGTGCATCCGGATGACTGGTTCGGGGCGTGCTGGCCTTTCGTGGATGCGAAGTGGAAGCTGTTCGTCTACTCGTCTTATCCGACGGAGGAAATCTGGCGCGTCAACCTGACCTTCCTGATCGGGTCGATCGGGGTGGCGTGGCTGGTCTCCGATGCGGTGCCACGGCGCTGGCTCTGGGGCCTTGTGATGCTGGGCGCGGGCGTAGCGCTCGCATGGTGGTCGGTTCAGCCGATCCCCACCGATGGCGCGGCCCTGCTGAACGACAAGGATGTGATGATCCTCGACCCGGCCAAGACCGGCTGGATTCACGATACGGCATTCTACGAGATGTTCATGCGCTTCCCGATCGGGGCGTGGATCCTGATGGCGGTCGGGGTGCTTTATATCGTGCTGGTCAAGCCGGTGGCGCGGGCGACGGTTGCGCTGCTGATGCTGGCGGTGTTTCCGGTTGTGGCATTCATCCTGCTCACCGGGGGCGATCTCGAAGGGGGCACCGGGTTCTGGTATAATCTCGGAGCTGTTGCCCTGTTCGGTCTGGCTGTCTGGCTTCTCGCGCGGCTGTTCGGTGAGGGGGGAATCTCGGCGACGCTGATCGCGCTATGCGTCATCGCGGTGGCGGCGTTTCTGCTGCATGGCCTGTTCGAGCCACTGACCGGGATGACCCTTTTCGATTTTGCGCGCACGGGGTCTGGCATGGTGATCAACCTGCCTGTTCCGGCGGATGCGACCGGCATGCTGCAAAGCGGGCTTGGCTTTTTGGCTCTGATCGGGATTTTGACGCTGGGCGGAACGCTGGGTCTTGGGATGCGCATCCTCTTGGCCATTCCGGCGGTTCTGATGATTGCGGGCGGCTATGGCGAGGCGGGCACGACATCGCTGCCCTTGCCGGTCGGTTGGGTTATCTGGCTGCTGCTGCTGCTCGGATTATTCGGGTTTATCCTGATGATGCTGGTCGGCTTTTCGCGGAACGAGTGGCATTCGGCGATGTACGGTTTCGGTCGGGGCACGGGCTGGACGTTGTTTCTGTCCGCTCTGTTGATCGGTATTGTCGCCTTTGTCGGCGGCCACTGGTTCGTCGATCTGATCGAGCTTGCGGCCCATGGCAAGACGGATGCGTTCCTGTCCGAACCGCATCTTCTGCATCACAATGGCGAGGGCGCGCCCGATTTCGAGATCGAGCGCGAGCTGTGGCCTCTGCCGGTGGTGGAGACATCTGTGTGGGGCGGGCTGCTTGTGACGCTCGTGGTGGCGATTGCCGGGATCGTGGCTTCGCTGCCGCTGGGTATCCTGCTGGCGCTGGGGCGCCGGTCGCAGCTTCCGGCAGTGCGGATGCTGTCAGTCGGGTTTATCGAGTTCTGGCGCGGGGTGCCGCTCATCACGGTCTTGTTCATGTCCTCCGTGATGCTGCCGCTGTTCCTGCCCGAAGGGACCGAGTTCAACAAGCTGCTGCGCGCCTTGATCGGTGTGGCGCTGTTCGCTTCTGCCTATATGGCCGAAGTGGTGCGTGGCGGTTTGCAGGCGATTCCGAAAGGGCAGTATGAGGGGGCGGATAGTCTGGGCCTTGGCTATGGCCAGAAAATGCGCCTGATTATCATGCCGCAGGCCCTGACACTCGTGATTCCCGGTATCGTGAACACCTTCATCGGGCTGTTCAAGGATACTACCCTCGTGCTGATCATCGGTCTTTTCGATCTGCTCGGTGCGGTTCAGGCCGCGAATACGGATGCGGGATGGGCGACCCCCGTTCAGCAACCGACCGGCTATTTCATTGCCGCCGCGATCTTCTGGATCTTCTGTTTCGGCATGTCGCGCTATTCGATGTTCATGGAAAACAGGCTCCGTCGCGGGCACGCTAGATAAGGAAACCCGACCATGACAGACACTCAAACCGTTGATCGGTCCCGGATGCAGGTCGGCGAAAACGTCGCCATCGACATTCGCAACATGAACAAGTGGTATGGCACTTTTCACGTGCTGCGCGATATCAACCTGACGGTGCAGGATGGTGAACGCATCGTCATCTGTGGCCCGTCCGGGTCGGGCAAGTCGACGCTCATTCGCTGCATCAACCGCCTTGAGGAGCACCAGCAGGGCACCATCATCGTCGATGGGATCGAGCTGACCGGCGACCTCAAGCGCATCGATGAGATCCGGCGCGAAGTGGGCATGTGCTTCCAGCACTTCAACCTGTTCCCGCATCTCTCGATTCTGGAAAACTGCACCCTCGCGCCGATCTGGGTTCGCAAGATGCCCAAGAAGCAGGCGGAGGAGGTTGCCATGCACTTCCTCGAACGGGTCAAGATCCCCGAACAGGCGCTGAAATACCCTGGCCAGCTGTCCGGCGGGCAACAACAGCGCGTCGCCATCGCGCGGTCCCTGTGCATGAATCCGAAGATCATGCTGTTCGATGAGCCAACCTCGGCCCTCGACCCGGAGATGATCAAGGAAGTGCTCGATACGATGGTCTCCCTCGCGGAAGAAGGGATGACGATGCTCTGCGTGACGCATGAGATGGGCTTTGCCCGCCTTGTCGCGAACCGCGTGATCTTTATGGATCAGGGGCAGATCGTCGAGCAGAACGAACCGGAAGAGTTCTTCAACAATCCGCAGAACGAGCGCACACAGCTGTTCCTGAGCCAGATCCTCGGGCACTGATTTTCGGGCGCGCTTCTGGGGATGGACAAAGGCTTTACGGCTCGACTACCGGCTCCTCGCCATGGGTCTGGGGCCGGGGCCGGACCGGGGTTCCTTCACGCCATGAGACGAAGCCACCGGCAAGGGCGATCAGCACCATGCCGGTTCCCGTCGTGACGCTCGGAACGGTGCCCCAGATCAGGAAATCGAAGATCGGCACGATGGCCAGATAGCTGTATTCCAGCGGGGCGATTTTGCTGGCTTCGGCATGCTGGTAAACATGAGTCAGGGTGATCGCGCCGACGATATGGGTGATGGCGGTCGCCGCGATCATCGCCCAGATCACCAGATCAACCCGCGTCCATGGCGCGTAGAGAAACGGAAATCCTGCGACCGCCTGCGCATCCGGTTGCATCATATCGGTGACGATCAGGCCGACCAGCGCAATCTGGGCAAAGATGACATTCTGCACCGTCGATAACGCGACCGCGCTGTCCTCAAGGCATCGCGCGCGGGTGATGACGACGGCCAGCGCATAGGCCATCGCGGCCGCAACAGGCAGCAGGATCATCGGCTCGATCCGCTCGCCCCATGGCTCGACGATGACGAGCACGCCCGCAAAGCCCAAGGCCAGTGCGATGATGCGCCTCGGCCCGACCCGCTCGCCATTGACCAAAGCGCCGAACAACGTGATGAATAACGGCCCGGTGAAAAACGCCGCCGCCGCTTGGGACAGCGACAGGAACGGCATGGCGAGATAGAAGCACAGAAATGCCGTGCCCATCAGCAACGAGCGCAAGGCCGCCCATCCGGGATTGACCAGCTTCAACCCATTCATCGGGCGAAACATTCCCATCGTCGCGGTCAAAAGGCCAAGTACCACGACCGCGCGCACCAGATAAAGTTGCCAGATCGAAACCGTCTCGCTGACGACTTTGACCATCGTGTCCTGCATGGCGAAGAACGCCATCGCCATGATTGTCAGAAGGATGGTGTTACGGGCGGGTGTGATCGGATCGGTCATACCCCTCGGTATCGCTTGTGCACCCGGCTGGCATGTCCATTCGCGACGTCATCGCGTCGGTTCGGGGCGGGAAAGGGCGGATCGGATCAGCGGTTCATGGCATGATACGCGCCATTGGGCATCATATCGGTGCCATGGGCCACGCGGTTCGTGTAATTGAAGAATGCGGCCACGTCGCAGATATCGAAAATATCTTCGTCGGAGAACCCCACGCACCGCAGCGCCTCGCGGTCTTCTTCGGCGATGTCCTGGGGGGTCTGGCTCAGTTTCCACGAAAAATCGAGCATCGCCCGCTGGCGTGCGGGCAAATCGGCCACGCGGTAATTGAAGGCCAGCATCTCGCCCAGTTCAGGCTCGCCGGAGAGTGCGCGCACGGCTTGGCCATGGGCGACGAGGCAATAATAGCAACGGTTCGCGGATGAAACGGCCACGGCGATCATCTCGCGCTCAAGCTTGGACAATCCGGATTCGCCGAGCATCACTTCATTATACATGCGCGAGAAAACGCGCAGCTTTTCAGGGCGCAGCGCATAGGCGCGCAGCACATTCGGAATCATGCCCAGCTTCTCGTCGCATTTGGCGAGATAGGCCTTGAGATCGTCGTCCAATCCGGTCTCGTCGGCATCGATCAGACGGGTGACATGATCAGGCTGAGGCATCGTGCACCCTTCTGTGCGGGCCAGAAGAATGATCGGCGATCATTCTAGCGCGGGCTGCGCTTTGCGAGGATGCGTTGCAGGGTGCGGCGATGCATGTTCAGGCGGCGCGCCGTTTCCGATACATTGCGGTCGCATAGCTCGAAGACCCGCTGGATATGCTCCCAACGAACGCGATCCGCCGACATCGGATTTTCGGGCGGCGGCGGCTTTTGACTATCCGGCGCCCGCAGGGCGTTTTCGATGTCATCGGCATCGGCGGGCTTGGCAAGGTAATCCACGGCCCCTGCGCGCACCGCCGCCACGGCGGTCGCGATCGCGCCATAGCCGGTCAGCACGATCACGCGGGCATCCTCGCGCGTTTGGCGGATCGCCTCGACCACATCGAGGCCGTTGCCATCTTCGAGCCGCAGATCGATCACCGCATAGGCGGGAGGATTGCGGCGGACATGGGCGATGCCTTCTTCGACACTTTCGAGGGCCGTTGTCTCGAAGCCGCGCCCGTCCATCGCCCGGGAAAGCCGGGTGCGGAACGGTGCGTCGTCATCGACGATCAACAGGCTTGCATCGCCGCTGATAGGTGGTAGCTCTTTGCTCGACATTCCAGATTCTCTCCACAAGCCGTTAGAGGCGAAGTAAAGGCGAAAGTGCTCTTGTCCAGTTGTTTCGTCGAATGAATGTTGAAGAACGGGCCGGGGCGTTCCTCGTAACCATTGCTGCGCCCCTGTTTGTGGTGCTGTGGAGCACGGGTTTCATCGGCGCAAAATTCGGTCTTCCCTATGCGGAACCGCTGACATTTCTGTCCCTTCGCTTCGCGATTGCGAGCGTGGCCCTTGCGCTGTGGAGCCTGATGTCGCGCAGCCCTTGGCCAAGGGGGGGCGAATGGGGGCACCTCATGCTGGTGGGGGTCTTGCTGCATGGTGCCTATCTCGGCGGGGTCTTTGTCGCGATCTGGCTGGGCGTTGGGGCGGCGGTCAGTGCGCTGGTGGTCAGTATGCATCCGATCCTGACGGTCCTTCTCGCTCGATGGGTGCTGGGCGAGACGATGACGCGGATGCAGTGGTTTGGGCTGCTGCTGGGCATCACCGGGGTTCTGCTGGTGGTGGGCGAAAAGCTGGGTGCCGGGTCTGGCAACATGGTCGGGATTGGCCTGTGCCTGATGTCCCTGCTGTCGATCTCGGTTGCAACGCTTTATCAGAAGCGGTTCTGCTCGACGGCCCCGATGCGCTCTGGCACGGCCATTCAATTCGCCGCTGCCTTTGCCGCGCTGGCCCCGCTGGCCCTGTGGTTGGAGACGAACCGGATCGAATGGACCGGGGACTTCATCTTTGCGCTTGGATGGTTGGTGATCGTGCTGTCCATCGGGGCGATTGGCCTGTTGATGGTGTTGATCCGGCAGGATTCGGCGGGACGGGTCGCCAGCCTGTTTTTCCTGATTCCGCCCTGCACGGCGTTGATGAGCTGGGCCTTGTTCGGTGAAACATTTGGAATTGCGGCCCTAGCAGGGATCATTATCGCGGTGACTGGCGTTGCCCTTGTGATGCGCCAGCGATCCTAGCGGCGTTAATTTGCGGCTTTGGAGGGATAGTGGATGAGGGTTGGAAAAGGGGTTTTGCTTGCCATGGCCGGTGTTCTGGCGGGGTGTTCGGGAGGATCGGATCTCAACACCCTTGCCGAAAGCGCCCGGCCCCAGATCGAGGCGCGTGACCCTGTTGTCGTTTTCCTGCCCGGTACGCTGGCTGCGTCCTTGGGGAATATCGAGACGGGTGAGCGGGTTTGGGGGCGTTATGAGTCGCTGTCGCTCGACCCGCGCGAGGCATCGGGGCTGCGTCAATTATCGCTGCCCCTGTCACCGCCTGAGCCGGGCGATGCGGCGGCGGTCGATACGATCCGGCCTGTGGATGCCCTGCGCCGGGCGGGGCGCACTTTTCTGGGCCTGCGCGTGAGTATCCCGGTCTATGAGGATGCGCTGGCGAGCCTTGGGGTGGCGGGCCTGCCCGAAACCGTGCCGATGGCGATTCCGGCGCGTGGTCCGGCCCTGACACCCTTTCCCTATGACTGGCGACGCTCGATTGTCGACGGGGCACAGGCATTGGGCCGCGCGCTTGAAGGGCGGGGGGCGGAGGCTGATAAGGTGATGCTGGTCGGACATTCGATGGGCGGGGCGGTCGCATTGCATTATCTGATGTATGGCACAGCGGCTTTCGATGCGGAGGCGGGTCTGCCCCCGGTGACATGGGCAGGGGCGGCGCAGGTGAAACGCGCCGTCCTGATCGGTCCTCCCCTACGCGGTGCGGCGGTGGCCCTGCGCAACACGATCAATGGCAATTCGCTGGCCGGGCCACTGATCCCGACCTATCCGACGACGATGCTGGCCACCCATCCATCGAGTTTCGAGCTGATGCCACGCGCCGGGGCGGGGGCGATGCTGGGCGAGGGCGGTACGCCGATTGCCGAGGGTGGTCTCGATCCGGCGCTGTGGCAAAGGCAGGGCTGGGGCTTGGCGAACCCGCTGGAAGGGCAGGAGCGGCGTTGGCTGGCGGGGGGTGGCGATGACCCGGATGCCCGCGCGCTGACCCGGCAAGCGGCCCTGATCGCACGGGCGCGCGCGTTTCACCGCGCCACCGATCGCCCGGTGCAGCCGCCAGAGGGTCTGGACCTTATCCTGATCGCAGGGAAGGGCCATGACACCCTGAGCACAGTACAAATCGCCGGGGATCACAGGGTAGCGGGGGTCGCGCATACCGATGGCGACGGCACCGTTCCCTTGTCCAGCGCCATAGCCGGGTTTGAGGATTCGGATCGCCATCCCCGAAAGCGCCTGTCGGTTCTGGAAACGAAACACGCCCGGATGGTATCGGACCCGGCGGTGTTCTCGATCATTCTGGAGGCGATTGCCCGGTGACGATGCCTTGGGTGAAACGCGATCAAATCGGGTCGGGAATTGCGCCAAGAACTGCGCATTTTGCCGACACTTTGTGGCTCAATCTGATTGCGTTTCACTCCAGGCGCATGGTGACCCGGCGTATGAGGGCGCTCTATAGGCTCTTGAAAATCTGGTTCGCCGTGAAGGCCGCCTGATAAAGACGGCTGTAGACCGGCGCGCTGGGCACGGTCGATAACGGGGTGATGGGCAGCGGCAGGTCTGCGCGGTCCATCCCCGCGAGCAGGTTGGCCATGGCGCGCCCGAACAGCGTGCCGGTCGTGATACCGCGACCGTTATAGCCGATGGCGGTATAAAGGCCCGTATCCAACTCGTAGACGCGGGGCAGGTGGTCGGGGGTCATTGCAATACGCCCGTGCCAAGCCTCCTCGAATTCCACCGGCCCAAGCGTGGGGAATACCCGCGCGATTTGCTTGCGCGCCCAGCGGCGCGATAGCCCCTTCTCCGCCGTGCCGATCACTGTGCCCATGCTGCCCACGAGCAGCCGGTCGAAGGCATCCCGGCGGATATTGAACATGATATCGCCGGTATCCCACAATCCCTGTCTTCCGGGCAGGATATGCGCGGCATCCGGCCCAAGCGGTTTGGTGGCGAACTGGAAATAATGGATCGGCGTGAAGACCTTTGCGAGTTTTGGCCAGAGCGTATCCGTATAGGCATTGGTGCCGAGAATGACTGATTTCGCGCGGACGATGCCCCGGTCTGTCTCGACCCGCCAGCCGTCATTTTGCTTGAGCAGTCGGGTTGCCCGCGCCCCGGTGCCGATGGTGGCGCCTGCGCCCCGCGCCGCGCGGGCCAGCCCCCGACAATAGCCCATCGGGTTGATCGTGCCTGCGCGATGGTCCAGCAGGCCGCCGTAAAAGGCATCTGTGCCGGTCAGGGCGACAACCTGCTCGCGGGTCAGAAGATCGACCGGCTCGCCCAGCCGTTTCCATTCCGCCGCACGCCCTTCCAGATCGAGAACGCCGCTGGGGGCATGGGCGGCGTGGATCGTGCCGGATTTGGTCGCTTCGCACCGGATTTGATGCCGTTCGATCAGCGAGAAGACGGCCTCCGGCCCGGACCCGAATTCCTTCACGAAGCGGGGACCGTAGACATCGCCCAGTTTCTTCCGTACCTCCTGAGGGGGCAACCACAGCGCCGCATTGACCAGCCCTACATTGCGCCCCGATCCGCCGAAGCCGATATGCCGCGCCTCGATCACATGGGCCGAAAGGCCCTTTTCCACGCAGTGCAGGGCAGTGGAAAGACCCGTGAATCCGCCACCGACGATGGCGACATCGGTTTTGACATCGCCATCCATGGGGGTGTCGTAATCCGCTTCGACGGCGGAGGCATCCCAAAGCGAAATCGGGGTTTTTCGCTTTCCCGGTTCAGTCGTCATAGACGGGTGGTTCCGGCATAAGGCCCTCGGCGCCCCAAGGCGTTACGGCAACGGCGGAGAGGGAGTTTTTGGGCGATCCTTCGATAATCTTGTCGGAATAGGACAGGTAGACCAGCGCGTTGCGCTTGGGGTCATAGAACCGCACGACCTGTAGCTTCTTGAACAGGATCGAGGTGCGCTGTTGAAACACTTCCTCCCCCGCTTCCAACTCGTCGAGATATTTGATCGGTCCGACCTGACGGCAGGCGATCGACGCATCGGAGGTGTCTTCGGCCAGACCGAGCGACCCTCTGATTCCGCCGGTCTTGGCGCGGGACAGGAAGCAGGAGACGCCCTCAACCTTCGGATCGTCAAAGGCTTCGACAACGATCTTGTGGTTCGCGCCCAACAGCTTGAACACCGTCGAGACCTCGCCGATCTCATCGGCAAGGGCAGGCAGGGCAAGGGCCGCAAGGGTCGCCGTCGCTAGGACAATACGCTTCATCTGTAATCTCCGGAACACTGTGATCTGGCTACGCTCGAAGATGGGGTGACTTTCTGCCCGATCCAACCTTTCAGCGTTTGATCAGGTGCCACGGGCCTGGCACCGGAGCCTCCTCATGGGGCATTTCGGGCCAGTTACGGGGCTTGCCCTGAAACAACCAGACCAAGGCGATTCCGGCGATTCCGGCAACGAAACCGCCGATATGGGCGAAATAGGCGACCCCGCCGCCCTCCATTCCCCAATCTGCGACACCCATGACGACCTGAAGCCCGACCCAGCCGCCCAGAACGATCCATGCGGATAGCGGGACGACCTTGATGAAGAATACGATGATGAACAGCACGTCGATGCGCGCCTTGGGGAACAGCAGCAGATATCCGCCCATCAACCCCGCAATCGCTCCCGACGCCCCGACATTGGGAATATCTGAATAAGGGTTCACCGCGATCTGCGCCGCCGATGCCCCCAACCCGCATAGCAGATAGAAAATCAGCATCCCGCCATGGCCCAGATAATCCTCCAGATTATCCCCGAAAACCCACAGGAACAGCATGTTCCCCGCCAGATGCATCCATCCGCCATGCATGAACATGCATGTCAGCAATGTATGCAAATCGATGCCCGCCGTCACCTCCGCCGGGACCATCGCCCAAGTGTCGAAAATGCCGTAGACTTGCTCCGGCGGCAGAAATCCATAGGTGAGATACACCAGCACGTTGATCGCGAGCAGCGCATAGGCGACATACGGCACCCGGTTCGAGGGGTTGTGATCGCGAAAGGGAAACATCCGTATCGTCCCGCTGGCTTGTTGGTTTTCGACGCTACCGTATTCGTCCCGATATGGGAAGGATGGCGAGGCGCGATCGGGGCTTGGCACCATCGCGATCCATAAGCCGTTGACATGAAGGCGATCACCCTTCTTTCTTTGCACCGTGACGCGCAAAAAGACGCGCAACGGGAGAATGATAGTGAAGGAACGATCCATGAAGACGATGCTCTGTGCGCTGGCCGCGACGACGATGTTGACCGTGCCCGCCATGGCCGAAGACATCAAACTCGGCGTGATTCTGGGGTTTACCGGCCCGATCGAATCCCTCACCCCCGCCATGGCCGCGAGCGCCGAACTGGCGATGAGTGAAGTCAGCGATAGCGGCTATCTGCTGGGTGGCTCGACCGTGACGCCGGTTCGCGGCGATTCGACCTGTGTGGACAGCGCCGCCGCCGTGGCCGCCGCCGAACGCCTCATCACCTCCGAAAAAGTCAATGCGATCGTTGGGGCGGATTGCTCCGGCGTGACGACGGCGATCCTGCAAAATGCCGCGATGGCCAATGGTGTCGTGATGATCTCGCCTTCGGCCACCTCGCCCGCCCTGTCGGATATGGAAGACGATGACCTGTTTTTCCGCACCGCGCCGTCCGATGCCCGCCAAGGGCAGGTGATTGCCGATATTCTGGAAGATAAGGGCGTGAAGGAAATCGCGATAACATTCACCAATAACGACTACGGCAAGGGCCTCGCAGAGAGCATCGAAGCGAATTTCACCAAGCGTGGTGGCAAGGTGACGATCTCCGCCGCCCATGAGGACGGCAAGGGCGATTATACCGCCGAGGTCGGCGCGTTGGCGCAGGCGGGGGGCGATGTGCTGGTCGTTGCCGGATATCTGGATCAGGGCGGCAAGGGCATCATCCAAGGCTCGCTCGATACCGGGGCTTTTGATACCTTTGTCCTGCCGGACGGAATGATCGGCGATGCGCTGCCCAAGGCCATCGGCTCGGATCTCGACGGTTCCTATGGCACCGTGCCGGGCACCGATAGCGAGGGTGCGGATATCTTCGATAAGATGGCCAAGGATGCGGGCATCTCGCCCGATGCCTTCTCGGCAGAATCCTATGACGCCGCCGCCCTGATCCTTCTGGCGATGCAGGCGGCGGGATCGTCGGACAGTGCCGCGCTGAAGGATAAGGTATTCGAGGTCGCGAATGCGCCGGGTGAGGAAATCCTGCCGGGTGAGCTGGGCCTTGCCTTGCGTATCCTGCGCGCCGGGGGAGACATCGATTATGTCGGTGCCACGGCGGTAGAGCTGGTCAGCGGCGGTGAGAGCGCGGGCAATTACCGCGAGATTCTCGTCAAAGACGGCGAGAACACCACGGCAAAGTTCCGGTGATCATCACGCGCAGCCCCGGATTCGCTCCGGGGCCAGCATGCGACTGTCTCTGCGTCTACCGGCCCCGGATGACCTTCCGGGGCCGGAGGTGTGTCGCATGATTACCGTCGAGAATCTTCACAAGCATTTCGGGGGCATTCACGCGGTCGATGGGGCATCGCTGACCATCGCGGGTGGCTCGATTACCGGCTTGATCGGGCCGAATGGCGCTGGAAAGACGACGCTGTTCAATGTCATCGCCGGGGTTTATCGCCCGACATCGGGGCGTGTGTTGCTCGATGGCGAGGATATTACCGGTCTGCCGCCCCATGAATTGTTCGACAAGGGGATGCTGCGCACCTTTCAGATCGCCCATGAATTTTCCAGCCTGTCTGTGCGCGACAACCTGATGATGGTCCCCCCCGATCAACCGGGCGAGCGGCTGTGGAGCGCGTGGTTCCACCCCGCCGCCGTGCGCGAGCGCGAGGCCGAAATCCGTGCGCGGGCCGATGATGTGATCGAGTTCCTCGAAATCGGGCATGTGGCCGATGAGCTGGCCGGAAATCTGTCGGGCGGTCAGAAAAAGCTGTTGGAATTGGGCCGCACGATGATGGTCGATGCTAAGATCGTGTTTCTCGACGAGGTGGGTGCCGGGGTCAACCGTACTTTGCTGGGCACCATCGGCGACGCGATCCTGCGGCTGAACCGTGAGCGGGGCTATACCTTCTGCATGATCGAGCATGATATGGAGTTCATCTCCCGCCTTTGCGACCCCGTGATCGTGATGGCCGAAGGCACCGTTCTGGCGCAGGGCAGCGCGGCGGAGGTGCAATCGAATGAAGCGGTGATCGAGGCGTATCTGGGCACGGGTCTCAAGAACAAGGCCACGGCATGAGCTTTCTTCTGGGGCAATCCATGACCGGCGGCTATGGCGGGGCCGATATTCTGCATGATTGTACCATCGGTGTGGAGCGCGGCGAGATCGCGGTTGTTGTCGGGCCGAACGGCGCGGGCAAATCCACCGCGATGAAGGCCATTTTCGGGATGCTCTCCCTGCGCAGCGGCAGCGTGACGATGGATGGCGAGGATATCACCACGCTCGCCCCGCAGGCGCGCGTCCGCAAAGGCATGGGCTTCGTGCCCCAGACCGGGAATGTCTTTCCGTCCATGTCGGTCGAGGAAAACCTGGAAATGGGCGCGTTCATCCGCGAGGACGATATCGCCGAGACGATGGCGCAGGTCTATGACCTGTTCCCCATCCTGCGCGAAAAACGCCGACAGCCTGCGGGCGAATTGTCGGGGGGACAGCGGCAACAGGTGGCGGTGGGCCGCGCCCTGATGACCCGCCCCTCCGTGCTGATGCTCGACGAGCCGACTGCCGGGGTCTCGCCCATCGTGATGGATGAGCTTTTCGACCGCATCATCGAGATCGCGCGCACCGGCATCGCCATTCTGATGGTCGAGCAAAACGCGAAACAGGCGCTCAATATCGCCGATAAGGGCTATGTGCTGGTTCAGGGGGCGAACCGATACACCGATACGGGCGCGGTCTTGCTGGCCGACCCGGAGGTGCGTCGGGCGTTTTTGGGCGGATAAGGGCCGCATAAAACGCCTATTGATTGCAGGCCGATGCGGGTATGCTCGCTCGTGGAGATTATGCGGGGGGCATATGGGCCGGGGCGATCCTATCGATCAGAGCATGTTTCGCTTTATCTGGCGGTATTCCCGGCGCGATCAGGTGTCGATTCTGGTCATTGTGCTGCTGTCGTTGCCCTTCTATTTCCTCGCGCTCGACCTGCCCAAGACCATCGTAAACAAGGCCATTCAGGGCGAGGGGTTCGAAGGGGGGCAAAGTCAAAGTGCCTTTGGGATCGGCTTGCCCGCCCTGCCGCCGTTCTGGGACAATGATGTCGTTCTGTTCGGCGGTTTCATGCTGGAGCGTGTGCCGTTTCTCGTCTGGATGAGCCTGCTGTTTCTGGCCCTCGTCATCGTCAACGGCTTGTTCAAATACACGATCAACACGGCCAAGGGCCGTCTGGGAGAGCGGATGCTGCGCCGTTTGCGCTTTATGCTGTTCGACCGCATCCTGCGATTTCCGCCCGAACGCTATGGCGGGATGAGGGCGTCCGAACTCTCGACGATGATCAAGGATGAGGTGGAGCCGCTGGGCGGTTTCATCGGAGATGCCTATGTGCAGCCGGTTTTTCTGGGCGGGCAGGTCATCACCGCGCTGGCCTTTATCTTTCTTCAGAATGTGTGGCTGGGGGTTGTGGCGGGTGTCATCGCGCTGATTCAGGCGCTGTTGATCCCGCGCCTCCGGGTGCCGATTCTGGCGCTGGGGCGCGAGCGGCAATTGACCGCGCGGGCGCTGGCGGGGCGCATTGGCGATGCGGTTGACGGGATCGCGGAAATCCATGTCAACGGCACATCCGCCTATGAGGGGGCGGCCATTGGCGGGCTGCTGGGGCGGATTTTCACGATCCGATTCAGCCTGTATCAAAAAAAGTTTCTGGTGAAATTCATCAATAACCTGCTCGCCCAGATGACCCCGTTCCTGTTCTTTCTGGTGGGCGGATATTTTGCGATTATGGGGCGGCTCGATGTGGGCCAGCTTGTAGCGGTCATCGTTGCCTATAAGGAACTTCCCGGCCCGATGAAGGAGTTGATCGACTGGGATTTGCGGCGGCTGGACGGGGCAATCAAATACGAGCAGGTCGTTTCGCAATTCGCCGCCGCCAAGCCCGTTCCCGTTGGGCCGCAGCAGACCAAAGAGACCGATATCGGATTGGGCGCGTCGCTGGAAATTGCGGATCTTGCGATTGCCGAGAACGATCAGGCCCTTATCGATCCCCTCACGATCACGCTGCCCCTTGTCGGAGCCACGGGGATGAGCGGCGCAGGGGCGGGGGCGTTGCTGGAGACCCTCGCGCGGCTGCGGATGCCTGAGCGCGGGGCGATCCGGTTCGGGGGGCGCACCCTCGCCGAGATTCCGGCCCCCTGCCTTGCCCGCGACATCAGCTATGTCGGCGAGACGGTTCATCTGGGCGGGGGAACGGTGTTCGATACGCTGGCTTATGGCCTGTTCCATGCGCCTCCGCAGGCCCCTGACGATGCGACGGTGCGCGAGGCGCGGCGCACGGGCAATCCGGTCAGCGGGGCAGAGGGTGACTGGATCGATTATGCCCGCGCCGGGGCCGCGACACCCGATGCGCTGAAGGCTGCGATGATCGATGTGATGGCGGTCGTGGAATGCAAGGCCGATCTGTATTCATGGGGTCTCAATCACCCGGTAGATACCCTGATCGATGCGCCGCGTATGATGCGCGCGCGCCGTCTGGTCGCCGATTCCATGCAGCGTTCTGGCTGGACCAACCTTGTCGAGCGGTTCGATATCGATGCCTATAACCGCAATGCCTCGATCGGCGAGAACATCGTCTTTGGGGCCGTGTCCGGCGCACCGTTCGGACAGGGGAATCTGGCGTCGAATGACTATATGCTGTCTGTCATGCGGGCATCGGGGATGCATGATGCGCTGATCGAGACAGGGCGAGAGATCGGCGCGATCATGGTCGAAATCTTTGCCGGTCTGTCGCCGGATAACCCCCTCGTCGAGCAATTCAGCGTTGTTTCGGGCGAAGAACTGCCCGACCTAAAGGATACGCTGGCGCGCAAGACGATGACGCAGGGGGATCGGTTCCGATTATTGGCGCTGGCCTTCCGATATTGCGAGGTCCGCCATCGCCTCGACCTGATGACCCCTGCGCTAGAGGCCGGAATTTTAAAGGCGCGGGCGCTGTTCCGGTCCGGGTTGCCGGAGGATCAACGCGATGCCGTCAGCTTCTACGACCCCGAACGCCCGACCACCGGCGCGCTGATGATCGACGATATTCTGTTCGGCAAGATCGTCGGGGATGCCGCCCATGCCCGCGAACGGATCGAGGCATTGGTCCATGATGTTCTCGATGCGGAGGGATTGCTGGATGTCGTGCTGGAGGCCGGTCTGTCGAGCGAAACCGGAAACCGGGCGCGGCATCTATCGACATCGCAGAAGCAGCGCCTTGCCGTGGCCAGAGCCTTGCTTCGGCGGCCTCGTCTGTTGCTCATCAACCGCGCGCTCGCCACGCTCGACTCCGTACAGGAGGCGCGTATCATGGAAAATATCATCCGCCATCTTGAGGGCCGTGCCGTGATGGCCAGCCTTGGCAGCATAATTTCCGACGACGTGTTTGACCGGCATGTGGTACTCGGAAAATCAGGGTCGCAGCGTCAGGCGAGAGAGGGGCACGATGGGATTGAATGAAGAGGTTGCGATTTTATCGACAATCCCGCTGTTTTCCAAGATCGCCATGCCGCAGCTCAAGCTGATCGCTTTTTCCTGCCAGCGGGTCATTTTTCCGGACGGTCAGGAGATTTTTCGTCAGGGCGAGGCGGGCGATTGCGCCTATATCTTTTTGTCGGGCTGTGCCGATGTGTTTTTTGAAACGCCGGAAGGATCCCGCAAGATTTCGTCGATTCGGATGCATCAAATCACGGGTGAAGTGGCCGTTCTGGCCGATGTGCCGCGCACGGCGACCGTGCGGGCGACTGGCGAGGTTGTCGCGCTGAAGCTCGAAAAGGACGTTCTGCTGCGCATCATGGAGGATTTTCCCGATGTGGCGATCAAGATCACCCGTTTGCTCGCCTGGCGGCTTCATAATACCATCGAGCATATGCGCACCGATGCGCCGGTGGAGCCGACAGAGGGCACTTCACAATGAAGTCATCGGGGTACGTGCAATTCGGGGTTGATCGGGGCAGCCGATATTGCACCTTGAAAATTGTATGTGAAGATGGTGACTTTTTCAGTAGTTCGCGAGTGTTGGTGTTAGATGCAATATGAAGCACAGCCATGTGCATCCTGTGGCGAGGCGATTCCCGCCGAAGCCCGCTTTTGTTCGTTTTGCGGCGCGCCAGTTGCGCGTCAGCAGCGATCGACCGCCATCGATAACAGCGGAGAAAACCGCCAACTGACCGTCATGTTCTGTGATCTTGTCAGTTCCACAGCCTTGTCCAATCAGCTCGATGCCGAGGATTTGCGCGATCTCATTCGCGCCTATCAGGAAGTCTGCGCCGATGCGATCGAGGCCTATGACGGCACGATCGGGCAGTATCTGGGCGACGGTGTGCTCGCCTATTTCGGCTATCCGAAGGCCAGCGAAAGCGCGGCGCTCCATGCGGCGGATGCGGCGCTCGATATCGTTAATGGCGTCATCGAGAAAAGCACCGCTCTGCTGCGCCGCCACGGAGTCGAGTTGTCGACCCGCGTTGCGCTGCATACGGGCCGTGTCCTGATCGGCGAGATGGGCGCGGGGCAGACGCGCGACCGCCACGCCCTGACCGGAGCGACGCCAAACCTTGCCGCCCGCATTGAACAAATCGCGCCCGTCAACGGCATCGCCATCAGCGCCCAGACCGCCGCCCTCGTCTCGCGCGCCTTCGAGGTTCAGACCTTGGGCCATCACGATCTCAAGGGATTCGCGGACCCGATCGAGGTCTTTCAGGTCATGCGGAGGCGATGGGTCGTGCCTGTCCTGCCGGAGCGTAATTGCCCCTTGATTGGCCGGGATAACGAGCTTGAACAGCTTATGGCGGCCTGGACCAAGACGAATAAATCCTGCACTGCGCGCGTTTCGGTAATCGCCGAGCCGGGCATGGGTAAGTCCAGCATCGCCGCCGCTTTCATGGCGTCGATTGACCTGTCGCGGGATCGCGTGATCGAGATCAACGGAACCCTGCGCGACCGCAATACACCCTTTGCCTGCCTGCGCCGCGCCCTTGAGCGCTGGACCGGGCTTGGGGCGATTCATGCGGGGACATCATCGGAGGAACAGATTGCGCGCTGGTTCGGGGTGGAGACGCTCGACTCCTCGGTTCATGCAACGACACTCTATCAGATTTTGACCGGCGAGATGGAGGATGGGAAAGAAGGGCGCGCCCGTGTGCTTGCCGCCTGTCGTGCCAGAATCGACATCATCCAAAAACCGATGGTGATTCTGGTCGAAGATGCCCATTGGGTCGATCCGTCCACGGCGGAGATGGTCGAGCATATCGTCGAGACAACGACAGGGGTGATGCTGCTGCGATTGTCGCGGCCCGATGCGGCGCCCTCTCCCAAACCGGAGCAGGAAACACGGATCGTCCTCTGCAAACTCGAAGCCCTTGCCTGTCGCCGGTTGATCGAGAATGTGGCGGGTGGTCCCGTTGAGGCCGAATTATCCAAGCGGATTACCCAAGTGTCTGACGGATTGCCGCTGTTTGTCGAGGAATTCACGAAATCCCTGATTGAAAGCGCGGCAGTGATGCGGGTGCGCGGGGTGTTTCGACCGACGAACCTGCATACCCGGATCGCGACCCCCGCCTCGATCCTTGACCTGATTACCGTGCGACTCGACTCCCTCGGCGGGGCAAAATCCCTCGCGCAGGTCTGCGCGGTACTGGGGCGCAGCTTTGACCGGGCCGCGCTTGCCGCCGTCAGCGGTGAGCAGGTCGATACGCTCGAAGCGATGCTGGGGCGGCTGATCGATGCGGGAATTTTGCTGCGGGAATGGAGCGGTCGGCTGACCTTTCGCCACGCGCTGTTCCAGACCGCCGCCTATGAAAGCCTCGTCAAGAGCGAGCGTCAGGCCCTGCATGGGCGCTTTCTCGACTGGCTGCATGAGCGCCCGAACCGGATGGAGGCGACGCCTCCCGAAACGATGGCCTTTCATCTCGAAGCCTGTGGGCGGGTGCGGGAGGCGATCGACCGCTATATGGAAGCGGGTATTCTGGCCGACCGTGCCTCGGCCAGCCTCGAAGCGGCGACGCATTTCAAGAAATGCTGCGATCTGATCCCAACGTTGCATAAGCGGGAGCGGATCGGGGCGCTTGCGCTCAAGGCGCAGGTGATGCTGGCCGGAGCCTTGCTGTCGGCGCGGGGGGCCGGGGCATCCGAGACACGCGATGCGTATGACGCGGCAATCCGCATCGCCGAAGGGTTGCCGGAATCCGAATGGCATTTCGCCGCTTATTGGGGATGGTGGCGCGTCTCCGAAAGCTTTGCCATGATGGCGGAGCGCGGAAGCTGGCTTGTCGATAAATCCCGCTCGATGCAAGGGCTGGAATTCAAGCTTCAGGCCCAGCATTGCCTCTGGGCGAACGCGTTTCAGATTGCCGATTTCGACGCGTCGATCCGCAGTGCGCAGAACGGGCTGGAGCTTTATGAGGCGGGCCGGTTCTACGATAATGCGACGCTCTATGGCGGCCATGATTGTAAGGTCTGCGCCCTTGGGGAAATCGGCTTGGCGACATGGTTACAGGGCGCCGGGGATGAGGCGGTCGTCTCCGTCGATCAGGCAATTGCCCATGCAGAGCATCTGGATCATCTCGGATCACTGCTGCACGCGCTCGATATTGCGGTGATGCTTCACCATTACCGGCGCGATACCGACAGCACCCTGAATGTGGCCGAACGCCTGATTGCGTTGGCGACCGCCAATGATCTGGAAGAATACCGCGCCAAGGGCGAAATCTTCACCGGCTGGGTGCAGGTGGAGCGTGGACATCGATGCAATGGCCTGAAGCGCATCGATAGGGGATATGCGATTCTGGAAGAGATCGGCACGCCGGAGGACTTTCCAGTCTATCAATCCATCCGTGCCCATGCCCTGTCGCATATGGGCGAGTTGGATCAGGCCCAAGGCGCTCTCCAGACGGCACAGGCCGTGATTGCCACCGAAGGGGTGAATTACTGGGGTGCAGAAATTGCGCGTTATCAAGCGGTTATCGAAAGCATGCGCCCCGAAGCAGATGGGGCGGCGATCCATGATCATCTCGATGATGCGTGCAGGCTAGCGCGCCAACAGGGGGCGCTGGCGCTGGAATTGCGGGCATGTCTGACGCGGTTGAACTGGGCACGGCAAATGCGCGAGCCGATGGGCGATGCGTTGAAGGCGCTGCGCATCGTCCGGGATCGCTTTTCCACGAGCGCGAAGGGGCATGAACTCGATGCCGCCGACGCCGCCCTCGCGTGCAGCACCATGGCATGATCCCGGATCGGAAGGGATGGCGCGCGGGGGGGCGGCGGGCATGTGACCCCGCGCAGACCTGGGCCAAGCTGTCGCCCTTGCTGCCCGTGATCGGAATTTCGCGGGTGGCGGATATTACGGGTCTCGACTGTATCGGCATCCCCGTTTTTACCGCTTGCCGTCCCAATTCGCGGTCCCTGTCGGTGTTTCAGGGCAAAGGGGTCAGCATCGATGCCGCCCGCGTTTCCGCCGTGATGGAAGCCTATGAAACATGGTGCGCCGAGCGCATCGACCGACCGCTGAAACTCGCCAGCATCGACGAGATCGTGCATTCCCATTCGCTCGTGGATGTGTCGCGCCTGCCCTTGATGACGCCGGATGGGGTGGACCCGGCCTTGCCGTTTCTGTGGATCGAGGGGGAGGACATGCTTTCGGGGGCGCGCAAATGGCTGCCCTTCGAGATGGTCCATGCGAATTATGCCATCCCGGAGCCGCCCCATTCCGGCGGGTTTGCCGCGACGACCAATGGTCTTGCCTCTGGCAATACGCGTGAGGAAGCGGTGCTGCATGCGATGATGGAGGTCATCGAGCGCGATGCCGTTACGCTGTGGAAGCTGGGCGAAAATGCGTGGGGCAACGAGACGGCGCTGCGGCTGGAAACGGTGACTGATCCCGCATGTGGGGCTGTGCTGCGCCGCTTTGCGGATGCGGGGATCGCTGTGGCGGTCTGGGATATGCGCTCCGATACCGGGGCGCCGTGTTTCCTGTGCCTGATCGCCGAACCGGGGGGCGAGACGGGCATGGCGGAATTTGGAGCGGGCGCGCATCCCGCACCCGAAGTGGCCCTCATGCGAGCCTTGACCGAGGCAGCGCAGGCCCGCACGACCTTTATCGCCGGAGCGCGGGAGGATATTCCCGATGCCGATTATGAGCCCGAAGCATTGGCCGAGCGCCGGGTGATGGCTGAAGCGTTGATGGGCGGTCTGACCCCGGAATGCGATTTCGCGGCGATCGCGTCGATGGAAACCGAGGATTTCGCCGGGGATATTGCGGCGACGCTTCAGGCGTTGCGCAAGATTGGCATCGGGGAGGTGATGGCCGTCGATCTCGACCACGCGCATCTGCCTTTTGCGGTTGTGCGCGTGGTCATACCGGGGTTGGAGGCGGCGCTGGAGGGGCCGTCATCGCCCTATGTCCCCGGCGACCGCGCATCGCGTTTGTTGAGGGAGCGCGACCGATGACGATTTGCGTCTTTCTGGGGCCGAGCCTGCCACGGGCAGAGGCGGAGGCGATCCTGCCTGCGATCTATCTGCCGCCCGCCCGGCGGGGCGATGTGCTGGCCGCAATTCGCGCGCATGACCCCAAAGCCATCGCCTTGATCGACGGATATTTCGAGCAGGTGCCGTCGGTCTGGCACAAGGAGCTTCTCTGGGCGCTCGATCAGGGGGTTCGGCTCTATGGCGCGGCGAGCATGGGGGCGCTGCGGGCGGCGGAACTGTCGCAATTTGGCATGAAGGGGATGGGGCGGATCTTCGATGCTTATATGGCCGGGCGGTTCGATCCGTTCGACGACCCCTTCGACCGCGATGACGAGGTGGCGGTCGTTCATGGCCCGGCCGAAATCGGGTATCCGTCTTCCGAGGCGATGGTCGATATACGCGCCACCCTCGCCCGCGCATCACAGTCGGGCATCATCGACCGCGCCACGATGCACGGCCTGGCGGCGACGGCCAGCGCGATTTTCTACAAGCATCGCAGTTGGAAAACCGTTCTCGACAATGCGGATGTGCCCTCGGCCACGGTTGCCCCCCTGCGCGCATGGATTGCGCAGAACCGCATATCCCAAAAGCGCCTCGACGCCGCCGCCCTTTTGGGTCACCTTACAGATCGGGATTGGGATCGGGGTCGGGATTTCGAGATTCCTGCTTTTCGCTTCGAGCAGACATTGCTCTGGAACGATGCTGTTTCCGGTATGGATTGAGGGGGTGCCGGGATGAGTTTCTCACTCAATGATTTTTATCGACCCGGTGGAACGCGGTTCAGACTCTATGCCCAATCGCCCGTCTTGCCGGATTTCAGCGAGCCGGAAATCGTCTGGGTCTCGTCGCCCGCCGGGTCGCTCGGTCCCGGCCCGTCCGATTTTCGCATGTTCGCGGTGCAGCCGATCGACAAGAAACCCTATGGCGACGATGCGCAATCGCCTTATCGCGGCCCCCGCGAAGCCCCGGCAATGCCCGGCCATGGGGGGCATTTCGATCATATTGCGCCCGGTGATCCGGCGTATCCTTGTGTCCATATGTTCGGCTCCGTTCGCCGGGTGCTCGATGTCTGGGAAACGTATCTTGGCGGCCCGGTTCACTGGCATTTCAACATCACGCATCCCCGGCTTGAACTGATTGCGCATGTGCCATGGGATAATGCCCATTTCGGCTGGGGCTTTATGGAATGTGGCGAGGGCGCGGATGACAAGGGCGTGCAGCGTCCCTTTGCCCTGAATTTCGACATTCTCGCCCATGAAACCGGCCATGGCATGATCTTCTCGATCGTGGGAATGCCGACGCCCGAAACGCTGACCACCAGTTATCGCGGCTTTCACGAATCCGCCTCCGATTGTGTGGCGATGATCTCGGCGCTGCATTTCGATCGGTTTGTCGATCATGTCTTGCGGGTTTGTCAGGGCAATCTCTATGTCGAAAACGAGATGAACCGGATCGGCGAGTTGTCGAAGACCCGGCAAATTCGCAAGGCATCGAACGCGCTCAAACTGTCCGATGTGATCAGCGTGGATACGCCCTCCAAGGATGTCACCGGCAAGCAGGTGCACCAACTCGGACAGCCGCATACGGGCGCGATCTTCGATATCATGGTCGAGTTCTATCTGGATCGGCTGGTTTCGTCGCGGGTCGTGTCGCGGGAGATGGCCGATCATCAGCGCGAGGCGGCGCGTCAGGGCCGCGCGGATAAGGCCGATTGTGGCCGGTTTGCCGATGCCTTTGCACGTGAACCGGAGGTCTTCCGGCATGCCCTATGCGATGCGCGCGACATGCTGGGGCTGCGTCTGGCGGAGACATGGCGCCGGTTGACGCCCCATGACTTCGTATTCGGCAAGGAAATCGCGACCTTGCTGAAAGTAGATGCGGAGTTGAGCGGTAATCGTCACCGCCAGATGATACTGGATTGTTTCGAATGGCGGGAAATTTCGATTAGCCTTTCGCGATAGACGTGTGTAATTTGTGCTAGCAGATGATGCGATCTGAAGGGGCAGCACCATGACCACCACGGGTTTGACGCCGAGTAAAACGCTCACCCTCTACGGCAAGAGCGTGGATGCCCTGTTCGGTGCCAGTGCGGTTCCGCCTTCGATGCTGGCGGGCAATATCACCAAGAAAACGATTTCTGGGGCAAAATCTGCGGAATATTTCGATGGCGCTCTCGTGCAGGTCAGCGGGTATCGTCATGGTGACGAGGGCAGGCCCGTAAAACTGCCGAAACCCGTTATGATGCTTCTGGCCGGTGCTCCGAAGGACGAGTGTGACGAGGAGGATCCGGCGGAAAAGGTCTTTCCGGTTAAAAAATATCACCGATGGACGATCGATCACGATGCGGAAACGGTGGCGTTCGATCTGCTGGAAACGGATATTGCCGGGGCGCTTGGTGGCGGCAATGTCGAGGATGATTTCGACGGCGCTGCGGCCGCGGCGGTGGTTGCGGGCGCTGGCGCGGGTTTTACGCTGCGCGGGGCCGATGGGCGGCTTTATTACGTGCCGGAAGGGTTGGACCGCTATGAAGTGCTCGATAACGCGGATCGGTCACCTTTATTAATCGCACCCGGTCACGATCGCGATGACCTGACGGTCCGTGAGTTGATCGATGACGGTACCGGAGGAGCGATCCAATCCCGCGCGATGATGCAGAGCCGCGCGATGATGCAGAGCCGCGCGATGATGCAGAGCCGCGCGATGATGCAGAGCCGCGC
>CALLLP010000038.1 GCA_938008165.1 uncultured Neomegalonema sp.
CGCGGCATCCTTGGAAATTCTCGCGGGGGGCACTCTTTTCGTGGAAACGATGAGAGCTTGGCGTGTTTGAGATTACGCGAGCAGAGCGCCCCGCGTCTCGCTACAATGCGAACCAGCCGGAAATCTGGAGCTGGCTGCCGGGCAGGATGTCTGTGCCTCTGACATCGGCGCTGTATCCATTCGTATCGATCATCTTGCGCAGGGCGATGGTTTTGGTGCCAGCGATCAGCACCGGAGTGACGGGGGAGTGCCCCGCGCCCCCCGCGATGCCGTTGCCCCAGAACTGACAGGGGGTATCGAGTCCCGATGCGGCCGGTTTGAAGGGCAGGTCGTTCAGGTCGATGGTCGCATTGCCGCTTTGTGACCCGGAGCCGCCGGGTTGAAGCGACAAGGTAAAATGCACGATGCGCCCGTCGCGATACCATCGTCCTTGCTGTGTGGAATAGGCCGAAACGCTGGCCGCTCCGCCATATCTGAGCACGGGTGCGAAGGTGCCGGATCGGTTATGGCCGATCTCGTTGCCCGCCGGATCGCGGACATTGACCACCTCGTTATCCGTGCCGTTATTGATAAGCGCGCCCCCCGCCGAAATGCGGACATTGCGCACGGTGTTGTTCGAGCATCCCGCGACGAGGTTCACATATCGGATATTCCCGCCGTCGATGGTCGTGCCGGTGGTGCCGGGCCGCACATTGACGAAGGACAGGCAATTCAGGCCGATAAAGGAACAGTTATTCGTATCGACGACGAGACCCCCGCCATTGCCTTCGAAATTACCCCCGATGAAGGTGGTGCCGAAACCGCTGATCTGGGCATGTTTCGCGGGGGCGTGGATGCCTTCGGAATCGGCGGCGATGAAGACATTCACGCTGCCTTCGATATGAAAGGCCGTAACGGTCGAATTGGTCGCCGTACAGCGATCGAATGTATTCGAATTGCAGCCGAGACCATTGAGACCCTCAAGGTAGAATCCGTATCGGTTGACGGGCAGGGAAGTGACGAAAAACCCCGGTGTTTGTTTTAGTCCCGACCCCGAATAGAGATGCTCGAAACGCGTGAGCAGGCATCCTGAAATCCGAAAGGCGGCATTGCCGACGCCGGGGCAATAGAGATTGGCGATCGAGGCTTCGAGGATATTGCGAAAGACAAAGGCATCGCCCGTGCCCGCCGCCGTCGCGCCCATGATGTTGCGTATATCATAGGTGTATTGAAAATTTGCGGTGCCGCGCGCGCCCCGGTCAAAGTGGAAAAGATCGATATTGGGGGTTTGTTGATAGACCTGCGCCAATTGGCCATCGAACTGGATCGGGCCGGTGACCCGGATCGTATTGCTGACCCGGTAATGCGCTTGAGGGGCGAGCAGGAGTTTTGCTTTCTCGGTCACGCAAAAATCAACGGCGGCCTGAAGCGCGCGGGTATCGTCGGTGATGCCATCGGCGGCGGCGCCGAACATCTCTGGCAGGACAAAAAATTCGTTCAGCTTCCATGACCGATTGGCCGTATCCTGAAACTGGCCGATCTGGCCCGGCTCTCCCGCCGTACGCCGGTAATAGGCGCCGCCGGTTCCGTCCGCCGTATGGCTCTTGACATAGACGACATCGACATCCCCCGGCAAAAAAGCCGTGCCGTTTGTTGCGTCGGCCAGCGTGTCGAAACTCGGCAGGGTGATTTTGCGGATGGCTTGTGAGAGTTGGCTGTCATCATCCGGGTCGAGCGGGAGTCCGGCGGCTTCGATCACGCTGACCAGCTCCTCCTGCACGGCGTTGAGCCATGTATGATCGAGGCGGGTGCCGCGCTGGCCCGTCAGGGGGTTGCCGGTCTGGAAGAGGTTTCCGACGTGATGGTCGGCATCGGTACGTTTCATGCGGCTTCTCCCGATCTTCAAGATGGATACAGTCGAACAGAACATTGCGGCCAGATCGGGGACTGTCCCCGCTGTCTTATCTCTCAAACCGGGTCCTGATCCGGCGATGCTTGGGCCGCCCGCTCGCCGTCGCGGGGGGTCAGGTCATAGGGTTTGGCCAGTTGCCACACATGGGCGGGGATCATCGTTTTCATGCGCTTGGGTTCTTCCCGTCGCAG
Source organism: uncultured Neomegalonema sp. (assembly GCA_938008165.1). GTDB lineage: Bacteria > Pseudomonadota > Alphaproteobacteria > Rhodobacterales > Rhodobacteraceae > JAHDDY01. Next base: position 2,083 of record CALLLP010000038.1, read on the forward strand.
ATGAATGATCGTTTCCGCCGCTTTCATCTCGACCCGCGTGCGCGCGAATTCGAGGCCGCGCGGTCCAAAGCGGGGCATGATCCACGATACGATCGGGCGAAGCCACGCGGGCATCCGCCGCAGGGGCAGGCCCCCGGCGGCACGCTCGGTATTGGCGATGAAGCCTGTGACGGCCCCGGCGCGCTTGCCCGCCGAACCGGGCGATGACAGGGCAACATCCTCGCCCAGCATCGCCAGCAGTTCTGCGCCGCGATCATTGCGCACCAAAAGCCATTGATCGCCCTCGCCGCCCATATATCCCACCGTGATATCGGCCAGCGAATTCGTGTAATCCACGCAGGTTCGGCAGGTGAGCGGGAAGAAATCGGGCGACAATTGCGAGATCGGCAGCTTCAGGAACGGGATTGCGCGTTTGCGCCCGTCCCGAAACCGCAATTCGACATGATAATCGGCTCGAAACTCCAGATAGGTGATCGTTTCCGGGTCGTCCGACAGCAGCGCGAGGAAATCGTGAAAGTTTTCCGTGGTCGTGTTGTCCGAACAAGGCGTGCCGATGACATAGAGCCGCTCGAACCCCAGTTCCGCCTCCAGCGCCCGCAATGCATAGATCTGACACGGTATGCCGATAATTGCGAGCCGTCGATAGCCACGCTCGCGCGCCGGTTCCAGCAGGGCGAGCAGCGGGGCATAGCCCATGCGCATTCCGCGCACTTGCGCCATATCTTCGGGGCGGGTGACGAGTACGGGCACGGGCCGCCATGGGTCATCCGGATCCGGCGCAACGGTCAGGACCGCATCGACCGACCCCGCCCGCAGCAGGCGCTCGGCAATCGTCGTCGTGATGCCGGTCCATTGGGCACCATCTTTTGGCGAGCGCATCCTTGCCCGGACCATGCGCTGAAATGGGCCGAAAAACGCCTCGTCGGGATGTGTGGCCGGGTCGCGCTCGCGCCCATGCACGGCGCGCTCCAGTCTGGGATAGTCCGGACGGATGAACTGACATGCTCGCCCGCAGCGCTTGGCATCCGCACTGCGCGAAAGTCCGCAATCGGTGCACAGCTCGCGCGGGACGGCAGGGCCGATGGCAGGGGCATCAAGGGGCGGCGTCATGGAGCCTCCGGTTTGAGCGCGGGGCGCGGTGCCCTATATTGTGGCGCTATAGAAGGATGGGGAACCCATAACATGATCTGGCTCGTTTTTTTCGGTCTGGTTTTCGTCGCAGCCATGAGCGGGGCGATTTTCAAGCCTGGCGACTGGTATGATGATTTGGAAAAACCGTCGTGGAACCCTCCGAACTGGGCGTTTCCAGTGGTCTGGACGGTGCTGTACGTCATGATCGCGATCGCCGGGGTCTGGGTCTGGCGCGCCGAGGGCTTTGGCGTTGCGATGGCCTTCTGGGGCGCGCAGCTTGTGCTCAATGCGTTGTGGTCGGCCCTGTTTTTCGGGCTGCGGCGGATGGATTGGGCTTTCTATGAAGTGTCTTTGCTCTGGGTATCGATTGTCGGGTTTATGGTGACGGCGTGGCCGGTATCGCCGATGGCGGCCTTGCTGTTTGTGCCATATCTGGCTTGGGTGACGACGGCGGCGACGCTGAACCGCACGGTCTGGCGGATGAATCCGGGGGCGGTTCCCGCCTAGCGTTTTTCAGTGACTGGTGATTCACTGAAAAACACTTTGTCTTTGTTTTTGCGCAATGCCTGTCAATATCCCGCCAGACGCTCTATCCTATTGTTTTAGAGCGCGTTTCCTTGACCCGCATCCAGACATCGCCCAGATGTGCGATCAGCCCGGCGGTCAGGCATGCCGCGATCCAGAGCAGGTTACGCGGATCGACCAAGGCCCCGCCCAGTGCCATCAACAATGCGATGCCAGAGATCGTATTGAAAATCAGTATCCGGGGACCGATCCGCATCCAGAGCAAAACCACCGTCTCGACAATCAGGATCGCGGCGGCGATTCCGACGATGGCGCCATTCTCGAATAATCCGCTCAGCCAGTCCGGCATCGCCTATCGCGCCGCGATGCCGAGCAATTGCTGCATGTCCTTGATAAAGACGCGCAAATGCGCCATGCGCTCCTGCTTGACCAGTTTCTTGTTGAGATAGGATTCCCAAGTAAGACGCTGCACATCGGGGTCGCGGCACATCTTGACGAATTGTTCGCGGCGCTTGTCGCTGCGATACCAGATGCGTTGCAGCAACCCGAGTACGAAGAAAACGCGCCCATGGTCTTTCATGAAGCGTTTGCGCGCTGTTTTCAACGCTTTGGCCGAATTGGTGGCCATGACCTCTTCGACGGATTCGGCGCCGAGTTCGCCGGTCAGCATCGCGTAATAAATCCCTTCACCGGAGGAGGGCGCGACCACACCCGCCGCATCGCCCACCAGCAGAACCCCGCGCCCGTCATCCCAGCGACGCATGGGCTTGAGCGGCAGGGGCGCGCCCTCGACACGGATCGTCTCCGCATCGGCCAAGCCTGCATCCTCGCGCAGTTTTCGGGTCGCTTCCTTCAGGCTGTGACCTTTCACGGCGGAGCCGACGCCGACGCTGGTATGCGCGCCATGAGGAAAGACCCAGCCATAGAAATCGGGCGAGACACGCCCATCATAGATCACGTCGCAGCTTTCCGGGTCGAATCGATCGGTCTTGGCGGGGGGCGATTTGACGATTTCATGGTAGGCGAAGACGTAAGGGGGCCGTTTCTTGGGGCCAAAAATCGCGCGCCGCACGGCGGAATTCGCGCCATCCGCGCCGATGACCGTGCGGGCGGTGACGGTCTGTTCCGTTTGCCCATCGGGTTCTACGGTCAGCTCGATGGTGCCGTCCGTGCGATAGGCGAGGGTGTGGAACTTGCCGGTCATGCGCGTCGCTCCGGCCTGCTCCGCTCGCTCGCGCAACCACGGGTCGAAGGTATCGCGATCGACCATGCCGACATAGCCGCGGTCGCCGATTTCCATGCTCACCTTTTCGCCCTTGGGCGAGATGATGCGCGCGGCCCCGATCCGGGCGGTTAGCATCTCCATGGGGATCGCGTAATCGCGGATTGCCCGTGTTGGGATCGCCCCGCCGCAGGGCTTGATCCGACCTTCACGGTCGATCATCAGCACGCGATGGCCACGCCGGGCCAGATTATGCGCGGCGGTTGCGCCCGCAGGCCCGCCTCCAACGACGACAACATCGAAATCCGTATTCATGAGAGTCACTCCGCCGGTTGCAGGGCAAGGGGGCCAAGGCCCGGTTGGGGGGATGGGTCGGGGCGTGCGCCGACGCGCAGCGCGATGATGGCGGCGGCGATGAACAGGGCCGCCTCCACGCCGAAGACGATGGCGAAGGAGAGCGGGATATCGCCCGTGATCGCGCGCGTTATATCGATGGAAACGGTGCCGAGAAATCCGCCAAGGCCGAACGCAACGGCCTGCGCCGCCCCCCACAGGCCCATGCGGATCCCCTCGCGGGAGCCCCCGCCACCCCCCGCCAGCGTCATCATCGTGCCAATCGCCGCGACGGCGAAGACGCCATTCGCAAAGCCGAGCGCGAAGACATTCGCCTTCAGCGGCCAAACCGGGGCAAGCGAGGAGGAAAAGGCGAGAAAAGCCAGCGCGACCCCCGATCCGATGCAGCCAGAAACCGTAAACAGCTTGAGAATCTCAGGCTTGCGCCGGGCCATCAAGGTGCCGACGATCCCGACCAGCGCCATGCCGATGAAGACGCCGCCATGCTGCATGCCGCCCAGTTGAGTCGATTCGCCGGGGGTCATGCCATAAAGCAGCCCCGCGAATGGCTCCAGAATCAGGTCCTGGGTGCTATAGGCCAGCATGGCCACGAAGACGAAGATGGTGAACAACCGCGCCTGCGGATCGGCCCATGTCTCGGCAAAGCTTTGACGGAAGGGAATTTTCGGGGCCGGGGGCGTATCGTCCTCGATCACGGCTTGGCGCTCGATCCCCAGCACGGCGAGGATGGCGATGGAACAGGAAATCACGCCCGCCCATGCCGTCACGGTAATCAGCCGCTCGTGGGAATAGGGGTCGAGGAATTGACCGGAGATGATTGCGGTCGCCACGATTCCGGCGATCATCATCATCCAGACGATCGTAGCGGCGGCGGGGCGACGGGTCGGGGCGGTTCGGCTGGCCAGCAGGGCGAGCAAGGATGTCCCCGATGCGCCGATTCCAAAGCCGATCAGCGTGAAACACAGGGTCGCGGCGGCCATGGCCAGAGTGAAATTCGTCTCGAATAACAGCGTCGTGGCCGCTGCTCCGGTCCCCGCCAGCGCCAGCATAATCAGCCCGGCAACGATCCAGCGCGTGCGACTGCCGCCGCCATCCGCCCCATGGCCCCAGAGGGGTCGCGAAATCTGTACGCCGTAATGCAAGCCGACCAGCGCGCCAGGGATCATTGCGGCGAGGCCGAGTTCGACGACCATCACCCGGTTGAGCGTCGAGGTCGTCAGCACCACGATCGAGCCGAGTGCCGCCTGCACCAAGCCGAGGCGGATGATCGACAGCCAGCTCAATCCCGGTGCATCCCGATGCGGCATCATGGTGTCCTCCTAGACCGCGAGCGCCCGGAGCGCGAAGGCGGTGATCATCATTCCGGTGACGTAGAGGCCGACCCCAATCGCGCTGTACCAGATCGCAAGCCGCACCGGATCGCGCAGGAATCGCATCATGCACAGGGCCTGAATCGTCAGTAGCCCGGCAACAGCGAGGGCATGGCTATTCATGCCCCATTGCAGGAGCAACGCCACCACTCCGAGTTGTGCCATCACCATGACGGCACAGGCGAATTGAGCCGCACCCCGGATGCCCAATTGAACGGGCAGGGTGCGCACACCCATCTGGACATCGCCCTCTATTGCCTTGAAATCATTGAGTGTCATGATCCCATGGGCGCCAAAACCATAGAGCAGGGCAATGGCCAGAATCTCCGGTGAGGGCGCGGCCCCGATTGCCGCCGCCGCCGCCGTTACCCATGGTAGGGTTTCGTAAGACAGTCCCACGGCGAGATTGCCCCACCATCCATCCATTTTCAGCCGCAGCGGCGGGGCGCTATAGGCCCAGGCGAGGGCAACGCCGACAATGGCCGCCCCCAGTACCCAAGCGCCCAGAAAGCTGGCAAAGATCAACGAAAACAATGATGTCGCGATGGCGATAAACAGACCCCATCGACCGGGCATCCGCCCCGATGGGATCACCCGGTCCGGTTCGTTGATCGCATCGACATGCCGGTCGAACCAGTCATTGACTGCCTGACTCGCCCCGCAAACCAGCGGTCCGGCCAGCACGACCCCGGCGGCGATATACATCCAGCGATCCGAAACCGCCCCCCCGACCGAGATGGCCCCGCAGGCATAGGCCCACATCGGCGGGAACCATGTGATCGGCTTGAGCAATTCCAACACCGCGCCGGGCTTGGGCGGTGTGGTGAAGACCTGCTTCGCTATCGGGTGCTGGACCATGCATTAAGGCTAGGCTGACCGGGAAATAGTGTCAATTGAAAGTGACACTGTTTTGTCAGATAGTCTGGACAGACACGGTCAGTCCTCGCCGAAATCCTCCAGCCCATATCGTTTGAGCTTGATGTAGAGGCTTTGCCGACTCAGGCCCAGCAGGTCGGCGGCGGAGGCGCGGTTGTTATTCGTCTGGTTCAGCGCGGCCTCGATGCACATCTTCTCGATGACATCGACCGAGTCCCGGATCAGTTCCTTCATCGGAACCCGGCCCACCAGCTCTGAAATACCGCCGGGTTTGGTGTCCGAGCCATAGGTTCGGGCGGGAAGGGAGCCAGTGCGGCGATTATCTTCGGAGATGATGAGCAGGAATTGCATGTCGCTGCCGCTATAGGTGGCGGAGGCGGAAACCATGACATCGGTTGTGCTGCCCGCTTCACCCTTTGCGATGGTCGCAAAGCTGACCACACGCTCCTCTTTTCTGAGCTTCGAGAGCAGGACTTGCGTATCGACCGAGGATGCGCCGATCCAGTTGCTGAGATGGCGCCCGACGATCCGGTCCTTGTTCAGAGCCTGCACCAGATCGAGGAACTGTTCGTTGACGGTGATGACCTGCCCCTGAATGTCGAGCAAAGCCGCGCCTTCGGGGTGGTTTTGCAGGAGATGCAGGTCGGTGACGGCCGGTTCGCTGTTCGGGTCCGGTGCTGCACCGGCGCGGTCGAATTTGATCAGCAGGTTGTTCTGACCGTTTTCGCGAAAGGGTTCGACCGAGACCAGACAATCCTGACCGTCATGGGCGACCTGACAGTGAAAGGTCTTGGCGCTGCCCTGATAATGCGCCTCGGTCATGACCGTAACGCCATCCTTGCGGGATGACCGTTCGAGCAGATTGGGCACGGCATCGCCGATCAGCTTGGTTAGGTCTTTGCCGAACAGTTTTCCCGCCGACCGATTCGCATCCATGATCGTCCGGGTGGCTCCGTCCACGACGAGAACGGCCCGGCTCGCCATCTGAAAGACCGTCCGATACCGCGCTTCGGTCTCGCGCAGCTTCCGATAATCGGCCTCCAGCTCCATCTGCGCCCGGACAAGGCGGGATTGGGCATTGGCCAGATCGCTCATATTCTCGCCAAAGGCGAACAGGGTGTCGCTGTCGGGCAGCTTGATCAGCCGATAGCGGACGGGCAGGTCAGGAACGGCGTTGCCCGGATGGTTGACCTGTCGAGCGGGCAAGGGCTGCGGTTGGTCGCCGGAATCGCCCAGCATGCTGGAGATTTTCTCGACGGATTCGCTCGTGACCACATCCGACCACATCCGCCCGATCCAGCTCGACGCGTCATAGGTGGCGAATTCGGGGTCGCGATAGGCCAGATCGTCGATGCGCCCGTCGCTGGACAGCACAAGCGTGATATCCGAGCCGTTCTGAAGCAATTGGGCGATTTTGTTGCCGTCGAGAATGGTTGAGTATCGGTCGGGATCATTGAATCCCTGAATCGATTCCAGCACGGAATTGGATCTTGCGCGTGCACTCATGCTGCCGCGCTCCGTATGCCATAGTATAGAATGGCCCATCCGCGCGTCTCTCTTATATCGGCACTATGGCTCATGAGTCATTGCCACCTGAAACAGTCTGACGAACAATGGTTTTCCGTAAAGGCGAGTGCGGTTCGGTAAATAATTTCGCAAGGCGGCACAACATCAACGTGGTCCTGAGCCATCGTGAGAGGATACTAGAGCGTTGCTGAAAAATGTAAACTTAAATTAGCGTCAATTTAAGTTGACACTTTTGCGGGGCGAGCGATACGTTTCAAGTCATCAGACATGGATGACAGGACTCGAACCCCGGTGGACACTCCAGAGCATCACGCGAGAAAGTCGCTCTATACGCCAGAGCAGCGCCGCCGTCGGGATGCGACGAAGTGGACGTTGGTGCAGGGCATTCTCGCGCCGGTTCAGTTTCTGGTCTTCATCGTCAGTCTGGGCCTGATCCTGCGGTATCTCAGCACCGGCGAGGGGTTGCTGGCGGCGGATCTGTCGATCATCGTGAAGACGCTGACGCTTTACACGATCATGATTACCGGGGCGATCTGGGAGAAAGTGGTCTTCGGGCGCTATCTCTTTGCCCCGGCTTTCTTCTGGGAAGACGTCTTCTCCATGGCGGTTCTGGCGCTTCATACGGCTTATCTGTTCGCAAGTTTCGGCGGCTGGCTCTCCGGGGATGCGCTGATGCTTCTCGCGCTGGTGGCCTATGCCACTTACCTGATCAATGCGGGTCAGTTTCTGTGGAAGCTGCGCATGGCCCGGCTTGAAGCCCCCCGCCCCTTCACACAAAGCGAGGTGACGGGATGAGCGCCCCCGATCTCAAATCCGCCGCCTGCGGCTCCAGCCCTGCCGCCCCCTTGCGTGAACGCGGGCAGCATGAGGTTTTCTGTGGCCTGACTTCGATCATCTGGCTGCACCGCAAGATGCAGGACGCCTTTTTCCTGATCGTCGGGTCGCGCACTTGCGCCCATCTGATGCAATCGGCGGCGGGGGTGATGATCTTTGCCGAGCCGCGATTCGGGACCGCCATCATCGAGGAACGCGATCTCGCGGGCATGGCCGATATGAATGACGAGCTGGACAGTGTGGTTGACCGCCTGCTTGCTCGCCGCCCGGATATCAAGATGCTGGTGCTGGTCGGTTCCTGTCCGTCGGAGGTGATCAAGCTCGATCTTGATCGGGCGGCCCAGCGGCTCAACAAGGTCCATGCGCCCGACCGCCGGGTATTGAGCTATTCCGGCAGCGGGATCGAGACGACCTTTACCCAGGGCGAAGATAATTTTCTCACCGCCCTCGTGCGCGATATGCCGGTCAAGTCCGAGACGGCTCCCGCTTCGTTGCTGGTGGTTGGCGCGATGGCGGATGTGGTGGAAGATCAGTTCGAGCGTATCTTCCGCAGTCTTGGGATCGAGAATGTGGCCTTCCTGCCCGCCCGTCGCAGCACTGAATTGGCGTCCATCGGTCCCGATACCCGTTATATCCTCGCGCAGCCCTATCTCGGCACCACCGTGACCGAGTTGGAACGGCGCGGAGCGCAGCGGATCGAGGCCCCGATGCCCTTGGGCGAGGAGGGTACGACCCTATGGCTGCGCGCGGTGGCCGACACCTTCGGCGTTCCGGCGGAAAAATTCGATGCGATTACCGGGCCGGGCCGTGAACGGGCAAGGAAAGCCCTGACCCATTACCGCGAGCATCTCGAAGGCCGCCGGATATTCCTGTTCCCGGATTCGCAGCTTGAACCAGCCATCGCCCGCTTTTTGCACCGCGAGACGGGGGCGGAAATCGTCGAGGTCGGCACGCCGTTTTTGCATCGCCGCATCACACAGCCGGAATTCGACCTGCTGCCCGACTCGGTGGGCGTGAGCGAGGGGCAGGATGTCGACAAGCAGATCGAGCGATGCCGCGCCGCAAACCCCGATCTGATCGTCTGTGGCATGGGTCTGGGCAATCCGTTCGAGGCGGAAGGCCGGGCGACCAAATGGTCGATCGAACTCGTCTTCTCGCCGATCCATGGCTACGAGCAGGCCGGTGATCTGGCCGAGTTATTCGCCCGCCCGCTCTCGCGCCGCGCTGTGCTGGAGGTGGCCGTCTGATGCAGCTGACCATCTGGACATATGAAGGCCCCCCCCATGTCGGTGCGATGCGAATCGCCGCGTCGATGAAGGATTTGCATTACGTGCTGCACGCACCGCAGGGCGATACGTATGCGGATTTGTTGTTCACGATGATCGAGCGCCGCAAAAGCCGCCCGCCCGTGACCTATTCGACCTTTCAGGCGCGGGATCTGGGCAGCGATACGGCGGAAATCTTCAAGCGCACCTGTCGCGATGCGGTCGAGCGGTTCAAGCCGCAGGCGGTGCTGGTCGGCGCATCCTGCACGGCGGAGCTGATACAGGACGATCCGGGCGGTCTGGCAAAGACGCTGGAACTGGGCATTCCGGTCATTCCGCTGGAGTTGCCTTCCTATCAGAAGAAAGAAAACTGGGGCGCGGCGGAGACGTTTTATCAGCTCGTGCGCGGGTTTGCAGGGGGGCGAACGCCTGAGCCGAAAGAAGAGGGCGCGCCAAAATCGTGCAATATCCTTGGCCCGACCTCGCTGGGCTTTCGCAATCGCGACGATATTGTCGAGGTGAAAAAACTGCTGGCGGCGCTGGGGGTCGAGGTGAATGTCTGCGCGCCCCTTGGGGCCAGCCCCGCCGATCTGACCCGCCTGCCGAATGCCGATTTCAATATCGTTCTCTATCCCGAAATCGCCGATACGGCGGCCCGGTGGCTGGAGCGCGAATTCAAACAGCCCAGCGTGCGGACCGTGCCGATCGGCATCGGCGCTACGCAGGAATTTATCCGCGAGGTGGCGGATCTCGCCGGGGTCGATCCGGCCCTCGCCCTGCCCCTTGAAGCGGAGGAGGAGCGCTTTTCGTGGTACTCGCGCTCCATCGATTCCAATTACCTGACTGGCAAGCGCGTCTTTATCTACGGCGATGCGACCCATGCGGTTGCGGCGGCGCGGGTGGCGGAGAAGGAACTGGGGTTCAAGGTCTGCGGTCTGGGCACGTATTCCCGCGAATTCGCCCGCGATGTGCGCGCGGCGGCGAAGGAATACGGCGTCGAGCCGCTGATCACCGACGATCATCTCGAAATCGAGGATGCGATCATTGCGGCCCAGCCCGAACTGGTGCTCGGCACGCAGATGGAGCGCCATGTCGCCAAGCGGCTGCGCATTCCCTGTGCGGTGATTTCCTCGCCGATCCATGTGCAGGATTTTCCGGCCCGGTACTCGCCCCAGATGGGATTTGAGGGCGCGAATGTTCTGTTCGATTCATGGGTTCATCCGTTGACCATGGGTCTGGAGGAGCACCTGCTGACCATGTTCCGCGACGATTTCGAATTCCGGGACGATGCGCAGGCATCCCACCTTGCGGCCATTGGCGGCGGTGCCGAATCCGCGGCCCCTATGGAGGAGGTCGAAGAGGCCCCCGCCGAAGAAAAACCTGTCGTCGAGGGTGAATTATCCTGGGCGAACGATGCCGAGAAGGAATTGAAAAAGATCCCGTTCTTCGTGCGTGGCAAGGCTCGCCGCAACACGGAGGCTTTCGCGGCCCAGCAGGGCCTTGCCCTCATAACCGTCGAGACGCTTTATGACGCAAAAGCCCACTTCGCCCGATAGGACGGCCCTTTCCGGGGTGCCGATCCGGGTTACGTTGGTCACGCTCGACGGTCATATGTCGAGCGCCGTTGACCGTGCGCGCCTTCAGCTTCGCGAGGAGTTGCCGGGTCTGGAGCTGAGTGTCCATGCGGTCGCGGAATGGGGCGCGGATGGTAGCGCGGCCGAGGCGTGCCGCCGTGATATCGAAACGGCGGATATCGTCGTCGCGAATATGATCTTTCTCGAAGAACACGCGCTGAAACTGGCCCCTTGGCTGGAAGCGCGGCGCGAGCATTGCGATTGCATGGTGGGCGCAATGTCCGCCGCCGAGGTCGTCAAGAAAACGCGGCTGGGCGATTTCAACATGGCCAAGCCCACGGGCGGGGCCATCGGATTGCTCAAGCGCCTGCGCGGCAAGAGCAAGAACGGCGTTTCCGCCGGGCGCGGTCAGATGAAGCTGCTGCGTCAGCTTCCAAAGGTGCTGAAATACATTCCCGGCAAGGCGCAGGACGTGCGCGCCTATTTCATGACCCTGCAATACCTGCTGGCCGGGTCAGACGAGAATATCGCGAATATGATCCGCTTTCTCGTGGGCCGCTATGCATCGGGCGAGCGCGAGGTTCTGCGCAATGCGGTCAAGGGGATCGATCCGAAGCATTATCCCGATGTGGGCGTCTATCACCCACGGCTGAAAGACCGCGTGGCGGATGATCTCAGCGCGATGAAGGGCGTTCTGCCCGCCACGGGTGGCACGGTTGGCCTGTTGCTGATGCGATCGTATATTCTGGCCGATAATACCGCTCATTATGACGGTGTGATTGCGGCGCTGGAGGCGAAGGGCCTGCGGGTCGTTCCGGCCTTTGCCAGTGGTCTCGATGCGCGCCCGGCCATCGATGCCTATTTCATGAAGGACGGCAAGGCGACGGTGGATGCGGTCGTATCCCTGACCGGGTTCTCGTTGGTCGGCGGCCCCGCCTATAACGATTCGGCGGCGGCGGAAGAGGCGCTGGCGGCGCTCGATGTGCCTTATCTGTCGGCGTTCTCGGTCGAGTTCCAGACCATCGAGGAATGGGATGCGGGCGATCATGGTCTCACCCCCGTCGAAACGACGATGATGGTGTCCCTGCCCGAAATCGACGGGGCGACGGGACCGATCCTCTTTGGGGGCCGTTCACGCGAGAGCGCCGGGCAGGATATGGTCTGTCATACGGAGCGCGCCGGGATGCTGGCGGCACGGGTGGCCAAGCTGATCGCCCTGCGCCGTCGCCCCAAGGCCGAGCGCAAGGTCGCGACGGTCATCTATAATTTCCCCCCCAATGGCGGCGCCATTGGCACCGCGGCGCATCTGTCGGTTTTCCGCTCGCTGTGGAATACGCTGCGCGCAATGAAGGACGAAGGGTATACCGTCGATCTGCCCGAAAGCGTCGATGCCCTGCGCGATGCGCTGCTGAAGGGCAATTCGGCGCTGCATGGCATGGATGCCAATGTCGCCGCGACCATTCCGGCGGATACCCATGTCGCGCGCGAGGCGCGGCTGGAGGAATTGGAAGCGCAATGGGGTCCGGCCCCCGGTCGTCATCAGAGTGATGGGTCCAATATCTTCGTGCTGGGCGCCCAATTCGGCAATGTCTTCATCGGGGTGCAGCCTGCCTTCGGGTATGAGGGCGACCCGATGCGGCTGTTGTTCGAAAAGGGCTTCACGCCGACTCACGCATTCTGTGCCTTCTATAGCTGGCTGCGCGAGGAATACGCGGCGGATGCGATCTTGCATTTCGGCACCCATGGGGCGCTGGAATTCATGCCCGGCAAGCAAGCGGGAATGTCGGCAACCTGTTGGCCTGATTACCTGATCGGGGATATGCCGAACCTCTATCTCTATGCCTGCAACAACCCGTCGGAAGGCACCATCGCGCGGCGCCGGTCCGGGGCTACGCTGGTCAGCTATCTCACGCCCCCTGTCGGCCATGCGGGTCTTTACAAGGGTTTGCTGGATCTGAAGACCTCCATCGATCGCTGGCGCGGCCTGCCGCCAGAGGCGAGCGAGGAAGCGGGTCAGATGGCGGCGGCGATCCACGATATGGCGGCGGCCATCGATCTGATCGAGGAGGGCACCGTCTGGGACGGCGATGCACGGGCCGAGATCACCGCGCTGGCCGATACCGTGCGCGAATACGAAATGTCCCTGATACCCCACGGCCTGCATGTGGTCGGCGAAGCGCCATCCGATGAGGAGCGCCGTGATTTCATCGGATCCGCGAATGAGGCGCTGGGCGAGAATCGTCTGGGCGAGGAGGCTCTCGACGCCATCGCGCGGGGCGATGTGCCCAAGGGCGATGCGGCGGCGCGGCTTGCGATGCTCGATACCGGCCTGCGCGAGAATGCCGAGATCGAGGCGCTGCTGACAGCGCTGGACGGGCGCTATATCCGCCCGGTCAGTGGCGGCGACATCGTGCGCTCGCCCGAAATCGTCCCGACGGGCCGTAATATCCATGCCTTCGATCCCTTCCGCATGCCCAGTCCCTTCGCCATTGAGGATGGCAAGCGACAGGCGCAGCGTCTGATTGACCGCTATATCAAGGATCACGGCATCCCGCCCAAAAGCGTTGCACTCGTCCTGTGGGGGACCGACACGATGAAGACCGAGGGCGCGCCGATCGCGCAGGCCCTTGCCCTGATCGGCGCACGGCCACGGTTTGACGGGTTCGGGCGGCTCGCCGGGGCCGATCTGATCCCGCTGGAGGAGCTTGGCCGCCCCCGGATCGACGTGACCATGACCCTGTCGGGCATCTTCCGCGATCTGCTGCCGCTGCATACGAAGCTGTTGGCCGAGGCGAGCCTGCTGGCCGCAAAGGCGGACGAAGCCCTCGACCAAAACGCGATCCGCGCCCATGCTCTCGCCTATGCCGAAGAACGCAAATGCGATTTCGAGACGGCCGCCCTGCGCGTCTTTTCGAATGCGGCCGGGGCGTATGGTTCCAATGTCAATATGCTGATCGATTGCGGCGCATGGGAGGAGGGCGACGAGATCGCCGATACCTATACCAGCCGCAAATGTTTCGCCTATGGCGTGGATGGTCAGCCACAAAAGCAGTCCGAACTACTGTCGACCATCCTGCGCGATGTGGATGCCAGCTTCCAGAACATCGATTCCGTCGAGGTGTCCATCACCTCGGTCGATCATTATTTCGATACGCTGGGCGGTATCAGCCGGGCGGTTAAGCAGGCGGGTGGCAAGGATGTGCCGGTCTATGTCGGCGACCAGACAAGCGGCACCGGCAAGGTCCGCGCATTATCCGAACAGGTCGCGCTGGAGACCCGCACGCGCACGCTCAATCCGAAATGGTACGAAGCATTGCTGGATCATGGCTACGAGGGCGTGCGCCAGATCGAAAGCCACGTGACAAACACTTTCGGCTGGTCCGCCACCACCGGACAGGTCGATCCGTGGGTCTACAAGAACCTGACTGAATCCTTCGTGCTGGACGAGGCCATGCGCCGCCGTCTCGCCGATCTGAACCCAAAGGCCAGTGCGAAGCTGGCCAACCGCCTCATCGAAGCGGGCGAACGCAATTACTGGACACCGGACGAGGAAACCTGGGCCGCATTACGTGCGGCAGGGGACGAACTCGAAGACCGGGTCGAAGGCATTATCGTGGAGCACGCAGCATGACCATCCATATCAAACCATCCCAGGCCGAACGCAACGCCCGGCTTCTGAAACGGGCCTCTGGCGTCGGGCAGGGCGACGATGGCGAGGGCAGCGTTCAGGTGCATCTCGACCCCACGATGGAAATCGACGGGGCAAAGGTCTTCGCGATCTATGGCAAAGGCGGTATCGGCAAATCGACCACCTCGTCCAACCTGTCGGCGGCTTTCTCGAAACAGGGGCAGCGGGTCTTGCAGATCGGGTGCGATCCAAAGCACGATTCGACCTTTACCCTGACCAAAAGCCTGATCCCCACGGTCATCGACATCCTTCAGGAAGTGGATTTCCACGCCGAGGAACTGCGCACCGATGATTTCGTTTTCGAAGGCTATAATGGCGTCAAATGCGTCGAAGCCGGTGGCCCCCCGGCGGGCACGGGTTGCGGTGGCTATGTCGTCGGACAGACGGTCAAACTGCTCAAAGAGCATCACCTGCTTGAAGATACCGATGTGGTCATCTTCGATGTTCTGGGCGACGTGGTTTGCGGCGGATTCGCCTCGCCGTTGCAACATGCCGAGCGGGCGCTGGTGGTGGCGGCGAATGATTTTGACTCGATCTTCGCGATGAACCGCATCCTCGCGGCCATCCGCGCCAAGTCGAAAAACTACGACGTGCGCATCGGGGGGGTCATCGCCAATCGTTCGAAGAATACGGACGAGATCGACCGCTTCAACGATGCCGTGGGCCTGAAACGTCTGGCGCATATTGCCGATTCCGATGCGGTGCGCCGCTCGCGTCTGAAAAAATGCACGATGTTTGAAATGGACACCGATATTCCCGGCGTGAAGGAAATTCAGGACGAATACCTGCGGCTCGCCGATTACCTGATGGATGGTGGCGAAGTTCTGGATGCCATCCCCATGAAGGACCGGGAAATCTTTGACTTCCTCGGTTTCGAATAAGGGCAGCGCGGCATGACCGATAGCAGCTATACCCGCAGCCGCAGCGAGATACAGACGTATTTCGACCGCACCGCCATCGATGCGTGGAAGCGTTTTGCCTCCGACAAACCGCTCAGCTTTGTGCGGGCAAAAGTGCGCGCCGGGCGGGACGAGATGCGGGCAAAGATGCTGTCCTATCTGCCCGAAGACCTGAGCGGCTGGCGCATTCTGGATGCGGGATGCGGCTCTGGGGCCATGTCGGTCGAGCTGGCAAAGCGGGGAGCCGATGTTCTGGGCATCGATCTTTCGCCCGAAATCGTGCGGTTCGGGATGGAAAACCTGCCTGAGATTACGGGTGGCGGCACGGTCGAATTGACCAGCGGTGACATGCTCGATCCGAGATTGGGGCAGTTTCATGCGGTGGTCGCGATGGATTCGGTGATCCATTACCAGAATGACGATGCGGTAAAGGCGCTGGCGGCATTGGCCGAGCGCACGACACGTAAGATCGTATTCACCTTCGCGCCGCGTACGCCGCTGCTGGTGACGATGCGGGTCGTGGGCAAGACTTTTCCGCGCAAGGACCGCGCGCCCTTTATCGTGCCCGCTTCGCCGCGTCTGATTACCGATCGCCTGAATGCGCTGGATGGCTGGCGCGTGGGGCGGACGCATCGGGTGAAGCGGCCTTTCTACATTTCTCAGGCGATGGAGTTGACTCAGGAATGACCGCAACGCCGCGAAAATCGGGCATGATCGCATTCTGGCAGACGGTCGGGATGCGCTTTTTGCCGTTCGCGGATGCGGCGACGAGCGATCTGCCGCTGGGGCGGTTGCTGCGGCTGTCGATGTTCCAGCTCTCGGTTGGCATGGCTGCCGTCCTGCTGACGGGTACGCTGAACCGGGTGATGATCATCGAATTGAGCATTCCGGCCAGCCTTGTCGCGCTGATGATCGCGCTGCCGGTTCTGGCGGCCCCGTTCCGGGTGCTGATCGGGCATCGGTCGGATACTTATAAATCCGTGCTCGGATGGCGGCGGGTGCCGTATCTGTGGCTTGGGACGCTGTTACAGTTCGGGGGGCTTGCGATCATGCCCTTTGCGTTGTTGTTGCTGAATTCCCAGACAGTTGGGCCGGAATGGGCCGGGCCGGTCGCGGCGGCGCTGGCCTTTGTGGTCACAGGCTTCGGGATGCATATGGCGCAAACGGCGGGTCTGGCCCTCGCGACGGATCTGGCCGCCCCCGAAAGCCGCCCGCGTGTCGTGGCGCTGGTCTATGTGGTGCTGTTGTTTGGCATGATCCTCGCGTCGCTGGCCTTCGGGGCGCTGCTATCCGATTTCAGCGCGACGCGGCTGATTCAGGTCATTCAGGGGGCGGCGGTTTTCACCTTGTTCATCAATGTCGCGGCCTTGTGGAAGCAGGAAGCGCGTAATCCGCAGGCAACCCACGCCGATCGCGAAAGCCCGACTTTCCGGCAGGCATGGCGCGAATACCGGGCGGATCGCAGTACGGGGCGGCTGTTGCTGGCGGTCGGTCTCGGTTCGGCGGCGTTCAGTATGCAAGATGTGCTGCTTGAGCCTTTCGGCGGCGAAATTCTGGGCCTTAGCGTTTCGGGCACGACTTTTCTGACGGCAGCTTGGGCATCGGGTGCCTTGCTGGGATTCGGCCTTGCGGGCAGTTTGCTGTATCGCGGGTATAATATGCACCGGGTCGCGGCTCTGGGCGCATTGATCGGCATTCTGGCCTTTACGGCGGTCATCCTGTCGTCGCCGCTGGAGTCGACGCCCTTATTCGTCATGGGGGTCGGGTTGATCGGTTTTGGCGGCGGATTATTCGCCGTGTCGACCATGCTGGCGGCGATGGCGCTGGCGGATCGCAGCGATAGCGGCTTTGCCATCGGGGCGTGGAGCGCGGTGCAGGCCTGTGCCATTGGGCTGGGCCTCGCGGCCGGGGGCATTATCCGCGATACGGTCAACGCCGCCGCCACGACCGGCGCGCTGGGCGAGGCGCTGCATTCTGCCGCCACCGGCTATAACGCTGTCTATCACATCGAAATCATTCTTCTTTTCGTCAGTCTCGTCGTCATCGGTCCGCTTACGAACCGGGGCGGCATCAATACACAAACCTCGACTGGACAGTTCGGCCTCGCCGAATTGCCGGGATAGCAGACCAAGGAGATCGGGCATGGGAACCGGAGCCATCGTAGGAAGCATCGACGTCGCGCAGGTGACGCTTTACGTCTTCTGGATCTTCTTCGCCGCGCTGTTGTGGTATATCCGCAAGGAGGACCGCCGCGAAGGGTATCCGCTGGAGCATGACGTCACGCGGCAATACGACAAGGATCCGTGGCTGTTCCTTGCCTCCCCGAAGAAATTCGTGCTGCCCCATGGCGCGGGCACGGTCGAAGTACCCAATCTTGATGATCGCGACACGCGCCCCATCGCCGCCGAGCGCACAGCCGATTTCGCAGGCGCATCCCTCAAGCCGACGGGCAATCCGATGCTGAGCGGCGTTGGCCCCGGCGCATGGGCCGAGCGTGCGGACAAGCCCGATCTGGCGGCGGATGGCAAGGCATTGATCGCCCCGATGAGCGTGGCCACCGAATTCTCGATTGCCGAAGGTGATCCCGATCCGCGTGGATTGCCGGTCATGGATATGAACGAGGAGATCGCGGGCACCGTCTCCGATGTCTGGGTCGACCGGGCGGAGCAGATGATCCGCTACTTTCAGGTGGATGTCGCAGGCGGCGGCACGGCGCTGTTGCCGCATAACTTCTGCCGCCTTGGGACGCTGGGCCGATCGCGGGGCAAGGTGCTGCATGTCAAGGCGATCATGGCATCACACTTTGCCGATGTGCCCGGTACGGCGGCCCCCGATCAGATCACTCTGCTCGAAGAAGAGAAGATCATGGCCTATTACGGGGCAGGCACGCTCTATGCCACGCCTGAGCGTCAGGAACCCCTGTTGTGACCCATCCCGTCGCTGTCGAACACGAATACGAACCGATCCCCGGCCTGCCCGAGATCTTGCCTGAGGGCGAGCGCATCGTTTGGCAGGGGCGACCCGAAAGCCAGCCCTTTGCCCGCAATGCGATGAAAACGCGGTGGTTGCTCGGATATTTTGGGATTTTGATCGTTTGGGCCATCATCGCATCGCTCTATGATGGGCGCAGTGCAGGCAGTATCGTGTTTTCGGTCGCTGTGCTTGGGCTGATGGGTGCGGTTCTTCTGGGGTTGTGCGAGCTGTACGCCTGGGGCGTGAAGAAAACGACGCTCTACACGATTACGAACCGGCGCATCGTGCTGCGAATCGGGGTCGCGCTGTCCCTGACGCTCAATATCCCGTTTCGGCAGATCATGGCCGTCAACCGCATCGGTTTTGCCGATGGTACGGGCACGCTGACGGTGCAGTTGAAGGGCGATCAGCGCTTTGCGTGGATGATCCTGTGGCCCCATGTTCGCCCATGGCGCTTTGCGCAGCCTGAGCCTGCGTTGCGCTGCATCGGCGATCTGGATGCGGCGACGCAGGCTTTGCTGACGCATCTGTCGGATCATAGCGCAGCGACGACGACCGAACGCCCCCCGCGCGCAACCGCGCCACATCAAGAACTGGCGGTAGGATAGGACGATGGACGGCATCAGAATCACGCGCAAGCCTGACCTTTCCCAAAAACGCCGCGAGCGCTTTCCGACAATGCCGCTCTATGGCGCGCTGGGGTTTGTCGCCTTTACCTTCGCGGCGGTTTTGTTCGGGCAAATCACCGAAATCGGCACCGTGCGGGTCGAGACGGGCGAGGTGGTCGCGGTTCGCGACATCGTGATGACCACGACCCCATCGGGTGATCTGGTCACCGTGACCGATTTCGCAACCGGCGAGACGCTCGCCGCCTATGCCCAGAACGAGGGCGGTTTCGTGCGGGGCGCGTTCCGGGGCCTGAGCCGCATCCGCTTTGTCGCGGAAATTCCGGAGGCACAACCCTACCGTCTGATCCGATGGAGCAGCGGCGCAGTGTCGCTATCGGATACCGGAACCGGAGAACGCCTCTATCTCGATGCTTTCGGACGCGATAACGTAGCAGCATTCGCTCAATTCCTCGAAGGACAGGGAGGGTCATCGCTATGAATCCGTTCGCACTGCTCGGTCGCCGTAAGGAAGACGTCGATTGCACGGTCGAGATCATCAATACGTTCGACAGCCTCGGCGCGCATGTGCGCTTCGATGGGGGCGTAACCGTCAATCCCGGAGACGAGGTGATTGTGCATGGCGCACCGATCGCCATCCCCTATGGCGAGACGCAAAACTTTCGCCGCCGGGCCACCATTACCCGCGCCAATGCGCTGGAGCGCGCATGGACCCGCGCGACGGGTGACTTTGAGTTCATGGAACTCTGCGAATTCAGCTTTTCGGAAAGGGCAACGCTATGACCATGGCCGCCGCCGACATCAAGACCCGCTTTGACGCGCAGAACGAAAGCACCAAGGTCGCCCTTGAGACGACCCTGCTCGATCCGCGTTTCTACACCACCGATTTCGATGAAATGGACCGCGTCGACGTGACGCCCGTTCGCGAGGAATGGGATGCGTTGATCGCCCAGATGAAGGCCGATCCTCGCCGGGCGCATTTCAAGCGGACCGAGGACTGGGACGACGTCGATTTCGAGGCATATCCCGAAGAGCTGCGCAAGGAGCTGGTCGATTTCTTGATCAGTTCGCTGACGGCGGAGTTTTCGGGCTGCGTACTCTACAAGGAAATGAAGCGGCGCGGGTCGAACCCGGATATCTGTGAACTCTTCGGGTATATGAGCCGCGACGAGTCGCGCCATGCCAGCTTCATCAATGATGCGCTGAAAGATTTCGGCATCGGCGTGAATATGGGCTTTCTGGCCAAGGCCAAGAAATACACGTATTTCAAGCCCAAATTCATCTATTACGCGACGTATCTGTCCGAAAAGATCGGCTATGCACGCTATATCACCATCTATCGCCATCTTGAGCGGCACCCGGATAAGCGCATTCATCCGATCTTCAAGTGGTTCAAGGAATGGTGCAATGACGAGTTCAGCCATGGCGAAGCCTTTGCCCTGCTGATGCGCAGCGACCCTAAATTGCTGGCCGGTCACAACAAGCTGTGGATCAAGTTTTTCCTGATCGCGGTATTCGTGACGATGCATGTGCGCGACCATGCGCGCCCTGCCTTCCACGATGCGATGGGTATCGATATCGACGAATACGATGCGGAGGTCTTTCGCATCACGTCAGAGATTTCCAAGCAGGTGTTCCCGCTGGAGCTGGATCTCGATAATCCGGCCCTCAAGGAACGCTTTTCCAAAATGGTGCGTATCTCGCGCAAGATCGATGCGGCGCATCAGGCGGGCGGTATCTTTGGCACTCTGCGCAAATCCATGTGGATGGGTGCGGCGGGTCTGAATTTTGTCGCGCTCTACCTGATCCCGACCAAGAAAAACGAGATCCCGGCGACCAGCCGTCTCGAACCTGTCTGGTAGGAGAGCCACCCTTTGTCGCATCCTGCCCTCGCCGTTGCCTTCGCGATCTTCATCTGGTGGTTCTCCACCGGAGCGGTTTTCGTGCTGGCACGGCGGGGCGAGCGTCACGAGTGGCGCGTTGCCATCGCGGCGACGGGGATCGCGCTGTTGGCCTTTGTCGGGCTTTATATCAGTGCGCGGATGGATACGGTGGCCGGGGCATATATCGCTTTCGGCTCCGCCCTTGCCGTCTGGGCGTGGCATGAGGTGATGTTCTTGATCGGCTGTATCGCCGGACCGAGACGGTTTTCGGCGACACCGGGCCTGAGGGGCGGCGCGCGTTTCCGCGAGGCTTTCGCGACCGTGCGCGATCACGAGCTGGCCATTGCGGCGACGGCCCCGCTGATCGTGCTCCTGACGCTGGGGGCGACGAATACCGTGGGGCTTTGGACCTTCATTGTTCTGTGGGTCATGCGGGTCAGCGCAAAGCTGTCGATCTATCTGGGGGCGCGTCATTCGCTGAACGAGATGATCCCGGAGCGCCTTGCCTATCTCACCACCTATTTCCGCACGGATCGCACGACGCCGTTTCTGCCACTGGTGATCGTGCTGGGCATCGGGGTGCTGGCATGGCTGTGCTCGCTGGGCATGGCGGCCGATCCGGTACAGATGGTCGGGATCGCTCTGATCGCGACATTGCTGGGGCTGGCGATCCTCGAACATATCTTCCTGTCGCTGCCTGTGCCGGACGCTTTGCTCTGGCTCTGGGCGGCGCCGACGAAACCGAAGACTGACAATCACAAGACGCGAGTTCCGATGGCAAAAGACCACACGGGACCGAAAACCGTAGAAGGGGGTGGCGTGTCATGGACATGAACGCATATTTCAAAAAAGCACTCGATGAACTGCACGATGCTGGCAATTATCGCGTCTTTGCTGATCTGGAGCGCCATTGCGGCGGTTTTCCGCGCGCGACCCGTTATCGTGAAGATGGCACGACCCACGAGGTCACCGTCTGGTGCTCGAACGATTATCTCGGCATGGGCCAAAACCCCGTCGTCACCGAGGCGATGAAAAGCGTCATCGACAAATGTGGTGCTGGGGCCGGGGGCACGCGCAATATCTCCGGAACCAACCATTACCATGTATTGCTGGAGCGCGAGCTGGCCGATCTGCATGGCAAGGAATCGGCCCTGATCTTCACATCCGGTTATGTGTCCAACTGGGCGAGCCTTGGGACGCTGGGGTCGAAAATCCCCGGCTGTATCATCTATTCCGATGCCCTGAACCACGCCTCGATGATCGAGGGTATCCGCCATTCCCGCGCCGAAAAGCGGATATGGAAGCATAACTCCCCCGAAGATCTCGATCGAGTGCTTTCCGCCGATGATCCCGATCGCCCCAAGATCGTCGCGTTTGAAAGCGTCTATTCGATGGATGGCGACATTGCCCCCATCGCCGAAATCTGCGACGTGGCCGAAAAGCACGGCGCGATGACCTATCTCGACGAAGTGCATGCCGTCGGTCTGTATGGCCCGCGCGGAGGGGGCATTGCCGAACGTGAAGGGATCATGGATCGCCTGACGGTGATCGAGGGGACGCTGGGCAAGGCATTCGGCGTGATGGGGGGGTATATCACCGCCTCAAGCGATCTGATCGATTTTGTGCGGTCCTTCTCGTCCGGTTTTATCTTCAGCACGGCGATTCCCCCGGCCATCGCCGCCGGGGCCACCGCCTCGATCCAACACCTGAAGGAAAGCGCGCAGGAGCGCACGCGCCAGCAGGAGCGTGTGGCGAAGGTGCGCGCCAAGCTCGACTCCCTTGGGGTGCCGCATATGGCCAATCCCAGCCATATCGTGCCGGTGATGGTGGGCGATGCGGCCAAGTGTAAATGGATCTCCGATCTGCTGCTCGATCATTACGGAATCTATGTGCAGCCGATCAATTATCCGACGGTTCCCAAGGGCACCGAGCGGTTGCGCATCACGCCAACGCCGCTGCATACGGATGCGGATATCGACCATCTGATCAATGCGTTGAACGATCTGTGGTCGCAATGCGCGCTCTCGCGGGCCGTTGCCTGACGAACGGTAACGTTTCCCCCTCGCCATGGTGGAAGGCTATGATCTGAAAAAGGGTGCCCGTGCGCAAAGCGGGGCGCCCTTTTTCATGGTGCATCCCCGTAATGACGCCGTGGA
Organism: uncultured Neomegalonema sp.; assembly: GCA_938008165.1. Taxonomy (GTDB): domain Bacteria; phylum Pseudomonadota; class Alphaproteobacteria; order Rhodobacterales; family Rhodobacteraceae; genus JAHDDY01. Next base: position 24,986 of record CALLLP010000038.1, read on the forward strand.
GATGTGCGACTTGGTATCGCATCTCCCTGTAAAGCCGCATAAGGGGGGAACGATTATTTCACTTCTGCATTCAGATAGCGTCCAAGCATGACATGGGCACGCAATTCTACTGGAGGCAGACGATGGATAACTTTCCCTATTTGATCACGCTTTTCATTTTTACGGCTCTGGCCGCCTTTCTCTACGCTGGCAAGACCCGCCGGGCGGCTGACAAGGCATTGCGGGATAACGAGCCGTCGAAGGTCAGAATGGCAGTCGAGCGCAGCGCGGCAGGTAAAATCATGGCCGCCTCGATGGATGAGCGCCGGAATGGCGCGGCCAAGACCGCCGGGTAACCCCGATCCAAACAAAAACGGCCCCGCGGATGCGGGGCCGTCGATGCGATAAGGATGGCCTTGGGCTTGGCGTTATTCGCCCATTACCTGAGTAACACCGGGTACATAGGTGCTGTAATCGGGAACCTCCGTATCGGATAGCTCGCCCAGAGACGCCGCATAATCCCCCATCATCGAGACGCCATAGAGCGGCTTTTGAACCCCTTGGTGACAGCTGTTACAGCCCACCTTCAGCACATCGCCCTGAGGGCCGAGATGCATCTCGTCATCGGGGAAGATCGGGGTCAGACCGACCATGTAGTCGGTGTTAAGCTGTCGCGCCATGCGGATGCCATGCCATGCGGTGACGCGCTGGGGAGGGCTTTGATCCCAGTCGTTGAAGGCGCGCGAGTTATGGCAGCTCACGCAATTGGCCCCCAGAGACTCGGACATATGCATCATCAGCGCCCAGGTGCTTTCGGTTTCCTTGGTGGTTGCCGTCTGCGTACCCATCGGCAGGGCCGTATCCGCATGGACACGGATTTCCTTATTGCCGAGCAGGTAATCCTCCAGCGCATTTTGCGGCAGGGATGTATTGCCCGTAAAGATACCCGCAACGTTCTGGCCATCGCGATAGCCCCGGCTGGCCGGTTGTGGCTCAATATCGCGATACCAGACTTCTTTCGGTACGGGATTGCCCCGGTGACAGGTGTAGCAGGTCACGCCGGTTTCGCCGACATGGGCTGTCCAGTTGACATTGATCGCCTGATTCATCTGGATCATGCGCCGGGCGACGACCTTGGTATAGACCTCGTCCGAGGCCATGTTCTCGACATTGTGGCAGTATTCGCAGCCTGCCTCTGGCGAAACCCATTCGGTGATCGACGCCATGAACTGCGTGAACTGATCATCGGATAGATGGCCTAGAACCGGCACGTTTTCGTAGACATCGCGCGCCCGGTCGCCTTCGGGGTCAGGCTCCCACGGCGATTCCGGGACGACATTCGCATCGCGTCCCGCTTGCGCCTCGGCGGCGTCTTTCGTGACATACATGCCCGTCCCGCGATAGCCGACCTGTTCGGTCTCGACGGGGGGGGCGTCCCAATCGACACCGACGAAGCTGGCGATGCCGAGCAGGGCGGCGGCACCGGCCGCCATTGGCAGGGCGAAGTTCATTGTGCACCTCCTGCCGCAATCAAGGGATCAACGACGGTTGGATAGAGATCGGGAACCGGCGCGACGATGCCGTGCTTGATGCCCCAGAGATACCAGTTATCGACCACGGTGCCGGTCAACAGGATGCCGATGGCCCCCGTCAGCGGCGTCAGGACCGCGAACCACCACGCCCAGCGGTGAACCGATTCCATCGTCGCGTTAAAGCCCATGGTCCAGCGCCAAAAGAGGGCGGCGCGTTCGGAGGCGGTGCCCCGGTCGAAGATCTGTTCCAGCTCACGCTCACCGCCATACCGGCTGACGGCGAGGATGGTCGCGCCATGCATCGCGAACAGCAGGGCCGAGCCATAGAGGAACACGATCGAAAGACAGTGGAACGGGTTGTAATAGAGATTTCCGTAGCGGATCGAGAACGCCGCCGTCCAGTCGAGATGCGGGAAGATACCGAAAGGCACAGCCTCTGCCCAGCTTCCCATCAGCAGAGGGCGGATAAAGCCCAATACGAGGAACAGGAAGATCGCGGAGGCAAAAGCCCAAGGGATATGCGTCCCAAGGCCAAGCTGTACGGCGCGGCGATATGTGCGCACCCACCAGAGCATGACCGAAACCGTCAGGAAAAACCCGGTGATGATCCACCAGCCGCCCTCGTTCAGCGGCGGGATGATCTTGAAGCCCCATTCGGGACCAGGCGGCTCCAGCGCCAGCCAGAACAGCTGCCGCACGAACTGGATCGGGTCCCATCCCACCGAGGCCAGCATATTGAGGCCGATGATGAGGAAGGCGATGGTGCCACAGGCCAGCGACAGCGAACCGAGAAAGCCCAGATAGATCGGGCCGATCTGCGCATTGCCGATCTTGCCCATCCAGTAGCTGAAAAACGGTTTGCCTACACGGTCAGCGTCACCTTTCGGCAGGGGCATCCCTTCTTCGAGGTGCCCGCGAACCTGAATCGCCGTGAAGATGTTTTGGTATTCGGGTCTAAAATCTAGCATTGTCTCAGCTCCAGATCGGGAGGTTGAGCCACCAGGCCCACCATTGCGGCCAGCCTTCGTTCCAGAATGGTCCGCTGATGACGATGCAGACCGCGCTCCAGAACCCGGCATTCAGGGCCAGCAACAGGCCGACGCGGTGAATGCCCAGCGTGCCGACCGAGTAGCCGATGGTGTCGCGGAAGAAGGTATCTTCGTATTCGGGGGTCTTCACTTCATGCAGGTCGTTCGTCCACCCGCTCTTGCGCCCCGGATTGGCCGCCGAGAGGATCAGGCCACCATGCAGCGACAGCGCCATGGTCGTCGTGAAGAAGAACGTTACCGCCAGCATATGTGCCGGGTTGTAGTGGAAGTGCAGGTATTGGTAGCCGACATTCGAAACCCAGTCGAGGTGACTGAAAATCCCATAAGGGAAGCCATGGCCCCATGCACCCAGTAGCACGGGCCGGATCACGACCAGCGTGACATAGGCGAAGACCGCAAAGGAAAAGGCGAAGGGCACATGCAGCCCCATGCCTAGCTTGCGGCAAATCTCGACCTCACGCAGCGCCCATGAGCCAAAGGAACCGATGGCGCAAATCGTGATGATCTGCCACAAACCGCCCTCCGCCAGAGGCGCAAGGGCAAGGCCATAGCTGAGATCGGGGGGGGCGATGGAAATGCGCCAGATATTCCACGTCGGCCCGATGGCCGCGCCATAGATAACCAGCGCCGTGCCCAGCACCGTAAAGAACAGGCCCGTGATGCCGAAAAAGCCGACATAGAACGGGCCGATCCAGAAATCGAAAAGGTCGCCGCCCAGAAGCGTCCCCCCGCGCACGCGGTATTTTCGTTCAAAACTGAGTAATGCCATTGCCGAACCTCCTGAGGGTCGTCACGCGCGGGTCGCGGAAGTGGGGGAAGATGTTGGTGGCGGGCGGATGAAGGCCGCCCGCCTCCGTTGTCGAATCAGCCGAGAAGCGTTGTCCGCTCCACCGTCGAGATCGATTGTTCAACCGACGCGATAGGCGCGCCTTCAAGCCAGTTGTAACGATCGGTACTCAGCAGGATGAAGTGGATCAGAACCGCCAAGCTGAACAGAAAGACCGCCATGGCGACAAGCACACGGCGTGGGTCGAATAATAGCCATATTCTCCACATGTGTTTGTCCCCTATGCGATCATTGTCAGGAGTGCCGAGGCGGTTTCCGTTGCGCTGTTAAGCGCCGCGTAACCTTCGTCGCCGGGAATCCACGGGCGCCACATCCAGACCAGGATATGCGCCACGGTAGCAACCGCCGTGAATATCATG
>CALLLP010000039.1 GCA_938008165.1 uncultured Neomegalonema sp.
CTGAGGTACAGGTCCAGCATCGCCTCTTCCTCGGACCGCTCGTTCGGGTCCTTCTTCCGCATCGCGATGACCTTGCGGAGGGTCTTGGTGTCGAAGCCGTTTCCTTTGGCCTCGGCGTAGACCTCCTTGATCTGCTCGCCGACCTCTTTCTTCTCCTCTTCGAGACGCTCGATGCGTTCGATGATGGTCTTCAGTTGGTCCGCCGCGACGGAGGTGGTCGAGAAACTGCTATCGTCGTCTGACATGATATTCGCCGTGCTGGGGTTCGGGGACCATCCGGATAATCGGACAGGCGACGCCCTGCAAGGGATTCGAGTCATGCCCGTTCGGGCCACGGTTCCATGCGCTCACTGCATATCGGCTTTGCCAATCGGGCATTTGTTGCAATGCAACAAATTCATTATCTCAAGGGCAAGCCCAACGGCACTCCCTCTATTCTCTCAGGATCACAACGATGACGACCATCGATTACGCCGCCCGCTCCGGCGCCGCCCGCCCCGCCTTTCTCGACATGCTCCGCGCCGTTTTCGACGCTCCCGCGCTGTTCATCAAGCGCCATTTGGTCGCCGCGCGCACCCGGAACGCGCTGTCGCGCCTATCGGATCAGCAGCTCGACGATATCGGCGTCCTGCGCGGAAATATCGACACGATCAGTGCTGACATGGCGTCGCGTACCTATCTCTGAGACGACCTTCTCCATCCCCTCCATTCTTTTCCTCCCTAGACTGCCCGGCCTCGCGCCGGGCATTTTTTTGTCTATTGCCCCCTGCCGCTGCGTTGATAGGCTAAAATCCTTCAAACGGTCATCCTGACATCTTGTGGAAAGCACCGGCATGGCGGAAAACAGGGGATACCGGGTCGAATGGCCGACCTATGAGGTTCTTGCAGCCCGCTATGGTAGGGGATGGAGTGTGGCCTGTCTTTGCCATGGAATGCCGGGATGGGGGGTCGTGCCGGTGGCGAGCTATCGGGGATTGGCCACGCGCTGTGCTTTTTCAGTCAAGAAACGGGTGATCCACCCTTTCTTGCGCCGGGGATGACGCCCCTCGCCACCCTGCCAATGTATGACTGGCCCGAAATAGCGACCGCGCAAACCGCTTTTTGGGGCGCGATCCGCGATGGCCTGCGGGCGCGCCGCATCGCCGCCCCGGAAGCGCTGTCGCAGGGCACCGGATGGCGAGAGCCGGGGCTGGTCTTCAGCCAAACCTGCGGCTGGCCCTGGGCGAGCACTTATCGCGATGCGCTCGATCTGGTGGCTACCCCCGTCAGCGCCCTTCCCGGCTGTGACGGCGACACCTATTCGAGCATGGTGATCGTGCGCGCCGATGCCCCCTTCGACACGCTGGCCGATCTACGCGGTGCGCGCGTGGCCTTTAACGGAATGGAATCGCAATCGGGGGTCCATACCCTGCGCGAAGCGGTCGCACCGCTGGGGGATGGCGCGCCTTTCTTCGGGCAGGGCATCCTCTCAGGCGCCCATCGCGAATCGATCCGGGCCGTCGCGCGGGGCGCGGCCGATTGTGCGGCGATCGATGCGATTTGCTGGGCGATGGCGCAACGGTTCGAGCCGGTGGACGATCTGCGGGTGATCCATTGCACGGCCCCCGCCCCGGCCCTGCCCTTCGTCACCCGACGCGGGGGTCCGGTCGCCGCCCTGCGCGCAGCCCTGGAAGACGCGATTGCGGGGGGGTATGGCGAGCCGGTCTTCGTTCACGCCCTCGCAGAGCCGGACGCAGCCCGGTACGATGCGCTTATCGCCCGCGTGGTCGATGCGCCGCCCTTGTTCTGAGCCTCGCCTGCTGCTCCGCAACGATGCGCATTGCGCATGATCCTGTCGTCAGCCCTCAATGCATCCGCGCGCCATTGGGAACCGTATGATCCGGGGCCAAGAGCACGATGCCCCCTTCCGCATCGCTCACCCCCAAGGTCAGCACTTCGGAGCGGACCGGCCCGATCTGACGCGGGGGAAAATTCACCACTGCCATCACCTGTCGCCCGACGAGGGTTTCGGGGGTGTAATGCGCCGTGATCTGGGCAGAGGTTTTTTTCTCGCCGATCTCGGCACCGAAATCGATGCGCAGCTTATAGGCGGGTTTGCGCGCTTCGGGGAATTCTTCGGCGGCGACGATCGTGCCGACGCGAATATCGACCTTCATGAAGTCGTCGAATTCGATGTCGGCCATGCGCGTCCCCTTTATGTTGTGACCCATAGAATAAGCCGCCTGCCCTTTCGGACAAGCGGCTTTCGGTCAGTCTACCGAAGAAAGCGCCGTTATCAGGCGGCTTTTTTGGTTCCGGTCTCTTTCATCGCGGTCATCGATGTGGATGCGAGGTTTTTCATTTCCTCGACCCCTTCGCTGAAGCGAGCCTGAATGATGGCCATGGCGTCTTCATTGGCTTTGCGAGCGGATTCGCTCAGTTCGTTGAACATGCCTACGGACTTTTCGAAATGGGCCTTCGCCATTTCAACGCGCTTCTCGTAGCCTTCGGTCGACATCGGCTGGGTGGAGGCTTCCTTCATCGCGTCGGAAAGCTCGGTCACGCCGTTCTGGAGAATCTCGACCTGCTTTTTGAAAAGCGCCTGATAGCCTTCGGAAGCGACGCGGTTGGCGTCGACGATGGCCTGTACGTTTTTCTTCTGCGCTTCGGTCAGCATCTCGGTGTCCATGCCGGGAACATTTGGCATTTCGAACATCTTGGTCAGGTCGTTCTGCTTCATCAGGTCGATATAGGTGTTGGGGTCGAACCAGTTTTTCTCGGTGCTCATGTCATGCTCCTTTTCAGCAAGATCGTTGGCGTTGACGAGAATATGTTGCATCGCAACAAAAAGATCAAGGGGGTTTTTTGTGCAGCGCAGCAAAATTTCTTCAACTGGCTGTTTCTACGCCCTAACTTTTGCTCAGGGCGCGAGAGCGATCGGCGGCGGCCCCGACAACCCGGCCCATGAGGGGGGTCAGGCCATCGCGCTCGTGCATCAATAGCTCAAGACCCGCAGCGGTGGTACCCTTGGGGCTTGTGACATTGACGCGCAGGGTCTCGGCGCTGTCCTCGCTGGCATCGGCCAGCGCCGCCGCCCCGATCACGGTCTGTCGCGCCAGACGCATGGCCAGATCGGGCGACAGGCCCTGCGCCTCGGCCGCCGCCGCCAGCGCCTCGATCATATGAAAGACATAGGCGGGGCCAGAGCCGGAAACGCCCGTCACCGCATCCATCTGCGATTCCGACTCCAGACGCATCGTCTCGCCCACGGCGGCGAGCAACGCCTCGGCCAAAGCGGTTTCCTGAGCCGTGACGCCCTCACCGGCAAAGATCGCGCTGGCGCCCTTGCCCACGGCTACCGGCGTATTGGGCATCACCCGAACGAGGCGCGCGGCGCCCCCCAGCAATGCCCGAAAGGTCGCAATCGACGTTCCCGCCGCAATCGACACATAAAGCGGGGCCGTGCCGAATCGTGCGGCAATACCGGGCAGGACATCGGCCATCATCTGAGGCTTGATCGCGATGAGCATCGCCTTGGGTGTCTCGGCAAGTTCCTGCGCATGGCCCAGCAGGGGGATTCCATGCTCCGATGCCGTTTGGCGCAGGGCATCGGAGGGCACCGGATCGACGATGCGGATGGCATCGCCCCGCAATCCCTGCGCCAACCACCCATCGAGCAGCGCCCCGCCCATATTGCCGCATCCGAGAATCGCAAGCGGCGCATCGGCGGAAAAGGTATCTGGGTTCGAAAGCTGCATGGCGGTTTCCTTTCTCAGGTTTTGCGATGGGTAGCGCGCAAGCGCAATGCCCGCAAGCTGGACACGGGCGGCGGGATGGATAGGATCGGGCGCATGACACTGTCCATCGCCTTGATCGGCCACGGGGCCATTGCCGCCGCCGTCGCACAGCATCTGCGCCGCGAAGACGGGATCGCCCTCGTCTGCGGGTTATGCCGACCGGGGCGCGACGCGGCGGCCCGCGCGGTCTTTGGCGAGGGGGCCGTGATCGTGACAGACGTTGCCGCGATCCCGGCCCCTGTAACCCTCGCAGTGGACTGCGCCGGACATCCGGGCCTGCGCGCCCATGGTCCGGCGCTTCTGTCGCGTGGCATCGATGTGCTGACGGTCTCGAACGGAGCGCTTGCGGATGCGGATTTCGCCCTCGCGCTGGATGCGGCGGCCAAGGCGGGCGGGGGACGGCTGCGCTTGCTGTCCGGAGCGATCGGGGCGGTGGATGTGTTGGCGGCGGCCTCGGTCGGCGGGCTGGAGCGCGTCGTCTATACCGGGCGCAAACCCCCGGCGGGCTGGAAAGGATCGGCGGCGGAGGATGCGCTCGATCTCGATGCCCTGACCGAAGCGACCGTCCATTTCGAAGGATCGGCGCGGGAAGCGGCCTTGCGCTATCCGAAAAACGCCAATGTTGCAGCGACCATTGCACTCGCCGGAATCGGGATGGACGAAACGCAGGTGCGCCTGATTGCCGATCCCACGCGCGCAGGCAATCGCCACGAGATCGAAGCCCAAGGCGCGTTCGGACGCTTTGATTTCACCATCGACGGCAATGCCCTGCCCGGCAACCCTGCCTCCTCGGCGCTGACAGCCATGAGTGTTGTAAGAGCAGTGCGCGATCTGGTGTCGCGGATCAGCGTTTGAAGTCGCCCGCCTGATGTTTCTTATAGGCGAGATACAGCGCCGCGCCGATCAGCATCGGGATCACGAGACCCATGATCGAGCGAAAGAACATGCCGATGATGAAGCCGATCACCCCTCCGGCAATCGCCGCCGGAATCTGCTGTGCACCGCGAATATAGCGAGGAGCCAGCAAATAACCGACCGCCGCGCCCAGAATTGCCAGAACTAGTGCCATTATCCCGTCTCCCCGACTGTTTTCAGGCACTAGACCTGTGTATGCAGGCGCGATTAGTCAACCCGCGAGCCACGCGCCAGCGCAAAGCCGCGCAGAAAATCCTCCGCCTCCATGGCGGGTTTGCCCGCGCGTTGCAGACGCAACAGCCGCAACGCGCCGGTGCCGCAGGCCACGACACCCTCCCCGATTATCTCTCCGGCGGGTCCGGCCATCGGCACCGATTCGGCCAGCAAAACCTTGATCCGCTCGCCCTGCATCTCGAACCACGCCCCCGGACGCGGCGACAGGCCCCGGATATGAGGGTCGAGATCCTGCGCCGGGCGGGTCCAGTCGATCCGCGCCTCGGCCTTGTCGATCTTGGATGCGTAGACAACGCCCTCCCCGGATTGCGGCGTCTCGACAAGCGTGCCCTTCTCCAGCATTGCAAGCGCTTCGCACAGCATCGCTCCGCCGCGCAGGGCGAGGCGATCATGCAGATCGGCCGCCGTTTCGCGCGGGCCGATGGCGGTGGTCTCGCGCAGCAGGACGGGGCCGGTATCCAGCCCTTCCTCCATCCGCATGATGCAAATGCCGGTTTCCCGATCCCCGGCCATGATCGCCCGTTCAAGCGGCGCAGCCCCTCGCCAGCGGGGCAAAAGCGATGGATGGATATTGAGGCATCCCCGACGCGGCGCATCGAGGATCGGACGCGGCAGGATCAGACCATAGGCCGCGACGACCGCCACATCCGCATCGAGCGCCGCAAAATCGGCTTGCGCCTGTGGCTCGCGCAGGCTGAACGGTGTCCGCACGCCCAAGCCCAGCGCTTCGGCACGGGCATGAACGGCAGTGGGACGATCTTTCTTACCGCGCCCGGCGGGGCGGGGGGGCTGGGCATAGACGGCCACGATCTCGTGGCCCGTCTCGACCAGTGCATCGAGGGTGGGCACGGCAAAGGGGGGGCTGCCCATAAAAACGACCCGCAAGGTCATGCCCGCGCTGCCGCCTTCTCTTTCTTGCGCTTTTTCATCCGCCCTGTGATCATCTGGCGCTTCACCGGGCCAAGATAATCGATGAACAGCTTGCCATCCAGATGGTCGATCTCATGCTGTACACAGGTTGCGAGCAACCCGTCGCAATCGATCTCCTGCCGCATGCCTTCCGGGTCAGTATAGGCGACGCGCACCGTTGCCGGGCGCTCGACATTGTTGAACTCCTCGGGAATCGACAGGCACCCTTCCTCATGCACATTCATCTCATCCGATGATGACAGGATTTCGGGGTTGATCATCGCGATGGGCGCGGAATCTTCCTCATCGCTCTTGGTACAATCCATGACGATCACCCGGCGCAAAATGCCGACCTGCGGCGCGGCAAGGCCGATGCCGGGCGCATCATACATCGTCTCGAACATATCGGCGATCAGAACACGCATATCGTCGTCGATGGTCTCGACAGGATCGCAGCGTTTCTTCAGGCGCGGGTCGGGGTGCAAAAGGATCGATCTTATGGTCATGACCGGGGATTTAGGAGAATCGGCGGGCGGGCGCAAGCCACGCAATGTTATCGCATGAACGGATAAGCGACCAGCTCGGTATAGACCGGCGCGGTTCTCGTGCCCCGTTCCGAACGGAACAGGCCAAACCCGTGTACCGTGAAGGTCGGACAGGCAAAGCGCGCATGGGTTGTCGTCCATAAAAGCGCCTGACCGGGAATCACGCCCCCTCCGCATCGCGCCACGGTGACATGCGGATGGAACTTGCGGCGCTCGACGGCGATGCCGCAATCGCGAATCACCCGCATGATTTTCGCCCGCAGACGCGTCAGCGGCTCCGATGCCGCGACACCGGCATAAAGCGCACGAGGCTTGCCACCCCCAAAGGCCCCGACACCGGCAATCGACAGATCGAACGGCTCGACGCGCAACCGGCCCAGCTCGACATCCAGTTCAGACAGTTGCGACGGTGTGCAATCGCCCAGAAATGCAAGGGTAAGATGCAGGTTTTCCTCCTCGACCCAGCGCGCATTGCGCACCCCATCCTGAATATCCATCAGGCAGTCGGAAACATCGTCGGGCACAGAAAGTGCAAGAAAGCAGCGAATCATGGTCATTCAACCCCGCACGGGGTATGCAATTGAAGAATTTAGGGACAAATGAGCGCGTTGTTCTATTGCCCCTTGAACGCAGGCGACGCAATCGCGATATTAGGTTCACCAAAAACCAGTTTCTCTCCTCAAGGGGTAAAATCGATGGCAGAATTCGACCGCATGGCGGCAACCACGGTTGGCACGCAAGGCCGTGCCGCCGAAATCGACCAGGGTCTGCGGACTCACATGATTAACGTGTACAACTACCTGTCCGGCGGCTTGTTCGTCGCGGCCGGTACGGCATATGCGTTTGGCAATATTCCGGCGCTGGCTTCGGCGGTCTGGGGATCGCCGCTGAAATGGGTCGTGATCTTCGCACCGCTCGCACTGATCTTCTTCATGAGCTTCCGGCTCCAAAAGATGAGCGTCGGGGCCGTTCAGGCGACCTACTGGCTGTTTACCCTGTTGATGGGTATCTCGCTTTCGGCGGTCTTCCTGCGCTTTGCCGGGGATTACACGCCCATCGTGCAGGCCTTTGGCGTGACCGCCGTGTCGTTCCTCGGACTGTCGCTCTATGGTTACACCACGAAGCGTAACCTGTCGGGCATGGGGTCGTTCCTGCTGATGGGTCTCATCGGCCTGATCGTCGCATCGATCGCGAACATCTTCATCGCGTCCAGCGCGCTCGCCTTTGGCATCTCGGTCATCGGTGTTTTGATCTTCGCCGGTCTGACCGCCTATGACACGCAGCGGATCAAGAACGAGTATCTCTACTTCGCGCAGGCCGGTGCAGCCGCCGGTGCAGAAATGTCCAAGGCCGCTGTCATGGGCGCATTGGGTCTGTTCCTGAACTTCGTGAACATGTTCCAGTTCATCCTGTCCTTCATGGGCAGCAGCGAATAACCGACCGCTGACCATGCCATAACGACCCGGCCCCCGCATTCCGATGCGGGGGCTTTTTTTACGGCTTAAATGTTTTCGAAAGAACAAACCGTCACGGTTATCTGTCTGCAATGGCAGGGAAACCGGATATGTTGACCGATCTGCTGATCATCAGGGGCCGCATGGGCCGCGCCCGATACATGCGCCTGACGCTTGTTGCGATGCTGTTACTGGCCCTTGGCACGATCATGCTCATCTTGCCCTGGACCATGAGCCGGATGAATGGCGTGACCTTCGTTCCGCTCGGTCTGTCCACCTTTGCCGCCGTGCTTCAGATCGCGCTGGGCCTGTGGATTGCCGTATCCTCCTCGATCCGCAGGCTGCATGATATGGAATGGAGCGCGCTGTGGCTGGGACTATGCCTCGTGCCGGTCGAGATGATCGCCATTCCAGCGGCGATCGTGCTGTCCCTCGCCATGTCCATCATCCGGGGAACGTCGGGCGCGAATGCCCATGGGCCTGACCCCTGCGCGATGACGCCCGATTGAATGCAGCGGCGCAGCGGGGTATGGCCATGCTTTCACCCTGAAGGACCCTGCCCGTGACCGACCCCGTTTCCCTGACCGCCGATCTCGTTCGCTGTGCCTCCGTCACGCCGGTTGAGGGCGGCGCCCTGACCCTGCTGGAAGGGATTTTGTCGGCTGCCGGGTTTTCCTGCACCCGGATCGAGCGCAATGGCATCGACAACCTGCACGCGCGCTATGGCAAGACCGGCCCGGTGCTCGGCTTTAACGGGCATACGGATGTGGTGCCGGTGGGCGAGGGGTGGCACCACGATCCCTTTGCCGGAACGATTGCCGATGGTAAGCTTTGGGGACGCGGAGCCTGCGACATGAAGTCCGGGGTTGCGGCCTTTGTTTCCGCCGCCGTGGATTTCGTGCGCGAGACCCCGGACCCTGCCTTCTCGATCGCCATCCTGATTACCGGCGACGAGGAGGGACCGGGAATCGACGGGACGCAGGCCATCCTCGATTGGATGGACGGGGTGGGCGAGACGCTCGACCATTGCATCGTTGGCGAGCCTACCTGCCCGGAGCGTATGGGCGAGATGATGAAGGTCGGACGACGCGGCTCGATGACCGCCTATCTGACGGCGACGGGGATGCAGGGCCATGCCGCCTATCCCCATCGCGCCCGCAACCCCCTGCCCCCGCTGATCGCCCTGCTGGATCGAATGGCGACATGGCGGCTGGATGAGGGCACGGCGCAATTCGACCCCTCCACCCTGTCGATCACGACCGTCGATACCGGCAATCCGGCCAATAACGTCATTCCCGGCGAGGCGCGGGCGACGGTGAATATCCGCTTCAACGACGCCCATTCCAGCGCCTCTCTGACCGAGCAGATCCGCATCATGACGACGGAGGCACAAATCGAGGGCGTGCGCATCGACATGCAGGTCAAGGTCAGTGGCGAAAGCTTCGTGACGGAACCGAATGCCTTTACCGATCTCGTCCGCGCCTCGGTCGAGGCGGAAACAGGCATCGATCCCGTCCTCTCAACCTCGGGCGGCACTTCGGATGCCCGCTTCATCCGCCGGATCGCCCCGGTCGTAGAATTCGGCGTGGTCGGGCAAACGATGCACAAGGCCGATGAGCATGTCGCGCTCAGCGATATCGTCGCCCTGAAACAGGTCTATCGACGCATAATTGAGCGGTATACGGACATATAAGCGAGCAGACTGGTAAAACAGGGATTTTATCCTTATGGTATCCGCTCAGATGCAGCGAGAAAGGGTTTGGGATGAGCAGGGATAAACTCCGCGCGTGGTGTGTTCACGTCCTGACGATGAGCGGTGCTGTCTGTGGTTTTCTGGCGCTTCTCAACATCACCAACAATAACGCGCAGGATGCGATTTGGTGGTTGATCGTGGCGTTGATCATCGATGGTGTCGACGGCTCGCTCGCTCGCAAATTCAAGGTGACCGAACACCTGCCCGATGTGGACGGGGCGACGATCGATAATATCGTCGATTACTTCACCTATGTGATTATCCCCGCCTATTATATCTGGTGGTTCGGTCTAGTTCCCGAAGGGTGGGCAACCCCCGCCGCCATCGCGATCCTGATGAGTTCACAATACCATTTCTCGGATCTGCGCCACAAAACCTACGACAATTACTTTCGCGGGTTTCCGGCCTTGTGGAATCTGGTCGTCTTTGGCTTTTATGTCTTCGAGCCAAGCCCGCTCCTGTCGCTTGTCATCATCTTCACGCTGTCTCTGGCGACCTTCATACCGCTGAAATTCGTGCATCCTTTCCGGGTCGAGCGCCTGCGCCGAACGAATCTGGCCGTGGCGACGCTGGGCAGTCTGGCCTTGATCGCCGCCGTGGCGACATCGCCCGATCCGGCCGGACCATCCAAGCTGATCATCGCCCTCGCCACGGGATATTTTCTGCTGGTGGGCATCCACCGCTCTCTGACAGAGCGCGACAGTCCCAAGACCTGAGGCCGTCACGAAATGGTCTTCTTAAAGGTGTTGTGATTCCGACAAACGTGCAGTGTACTGCAATGACACGGATATCATGCCGCCCTATCGAGGAGACCGAGAATGCGTATTCGCACCCTGACCCTGATCGCCGCCATGGCCACGACCTTGCCCGCCATCGCGATGGCCGATGCACTGGACGACGCCATCGAGGCTCGCCAAGGCTACTATCAGGTGGTCAAGCACAATGCCGGGCTGTTATTCGGCATGGCCAAGGGCGCGGTCGATTATGACGCCGCCACCGCCACCGCCCATGCCGAAAACCTCAAGACGCTCGCCATGATGAATACCGGCTCGATGTGGCCTGCCGGGTCGGACAAGGCCGCCAAACCGGGCAAGACACGCGCCCTGCCCGTGATCTGGGAAACCTTTCCGGCCATTCTCGAAAAACAGACGGCCTTCGTGACGGCCTCGACGACCCTCGCCGAGAATGCAGGGGGCGGTCTCGATGCCCTGCGCGCGAATATCGGCGCGCTGGGGGCCTCTTGCAAAGGATGCCACGATACGTATCGCGCCAAGGATTTCTGATCCTTGACCGAGGCGACACCCGAAACGGAAAAGCGAAAGATCTGGGATGTGCCGACCCGCCTGTTCCATTGGGCGCTGGTCGGTACGGTCCTGACCGGGCTGTATCTGGGCGAGTTTCGCAGCTTTTCAACGGTGCAGCTTCATTTCTACTTCGGGTATGCGACCGGGGGATTGCTGGCCTTTCGCCTGCTCTGGGGTCTTTTTGGCCCCGCCCCGGCGCGGTGGAGCGCGCTTTTTCCATCGCCCCGCGCCCTCGTCCATTATGCCCGCACCCTGTTTGCACGACGGCCCAGCGGCGTAGCGGGGCATAATCCCCTTGGAGCCTTATCGGTGCTCGCCATGGTCGCGGCGCTCTCGGTGCAGGTGATAACAGGGCTATGTTCCGAGGATGATGGCCTGTTCTCGCAAGGACCGCTCGTCGACTATCTCGATTCCTCGACCGTCTTGACGATGACCGCCATCCACCACTGGTCATCGCGCGTGGTGATGGCGCTGATCGTGCTGCATCTGGCTGCGATCCTGTTCTATCGGGTCTGGAAACGCGAAGATCTGGTCACCGCGATGATCACGGGCTGGAAACGCGTTCGCCGCGACGAGGATGACAGCAAGCAGGCATGATCCGCCTGTCTCCGGTGCGAGTCAGGCCATGCCAGCGCCCCGTCTGCCGGAACCGTCGCTTTCAGGACATGGAAGGGTCTTTTAGGGCTTGTTCCCGGCCTTGTCTGGGCGGTATCTGCCAAGGAAACAGGGGAGGGATACCGTATGAGCTGGTCACCGGACGTCACCGAGGTCAAAAGCTGGAATGAATGGGATACGCTGCGCCACGTCATCGTGGGCCGCGCCGATGATTGCCACATTCCCCCACCCGAACCCGCCCTTGATGCCAAGGTTCCAGAGGATTCGGATATGCGCGGCCAATGGGGCCGCCGCCCTCAGGAAACCATCGACCGGGCAAACGAATTGCTCGACACCTTCGCCGCCCAGCTTGCCCGGCGCGGTGTGCGGGTCGATCGACCAACGCCCTTCGATTTCTCGAAACCGGCGGAGACCCCAGACTGGAAGACAGGCTCGAATTTCGGCTGTATGCCGCCCCGCGATGTCCTGCTGACCGTCGGCCGCGAGATGCTGGAAGCGACGATGAGCTATCGCTGTCGCTGGTTCGAATATCTGTGCTACCGGCCCTTGCTCCAGCAATATTACGACGAAGACCCGAACATGCGGCACGAGGCGGCCCCCAAGCCGCGCCTGACGGATGCCGACTACCATCCCGATTACCTGTCGGAAAAAATCGGCGAGGCGAAGCGGCTGGAATGGGCCGCCGCCAAGCATTTCGTGACCACCGAGGAGGAGCCGCTTTTCGACGCCGCAGATGTCTTGCGGTTCGGACGCGATCTGGTGGTGCAGCACGGATTCACGACGAACCTGAAGGGAATCGACTGGTTGAAGCGTCATTTCCCCGATCACCGGGTGCATACGGTTAACTTTCCCGGCGATCCCTATCCGATCCATATCGACGCGACATTCACCCCGATCCGCCCCGGCCTGATTCTCAACAATCCCCAACGCCGCCTGCCCGACGATCAGCGCGCAATGTTCGAGCGAAACGGATGGGAGATCGTGGACGCGGCCCAACCCGCCCATAATGCCCCGCCCCCGCTGTGCTATTCATCGGTCTGGCTGTCGATGAACGTGCTGGTTCTTGACCCCAAGACCGTTTGTGTCGAGGCGTCGGAGGTCTATCAGGCCGATCAGCTCGATGCGCTGGGGATGGAAGTCGTGCCGGTCGATCTGCGCGATGCCTATGCCTTTGGCGGCGGTCTGCATTGCTGCACGGCGGATGTATACCGGGATGGTACATGCGAGGATTACTTCCCCAAACAGGGATAATCCCCGCCAAAGGCCGCCGTCAGGATGGGCTGACGGTGGCCGTTTCTTTGATGACGCGGATGCCCGGTGTCCGCCAAAAGCCCGAAATCGCCTGCGCGATCTGCTTTGTATATTCGAAGGAAGACGCCTTGGTGAAGACGGCGTTTGCACCGCCCGCATAACAGCGCCGCGCATCGCTCGTGGCCGCGGATGTGGAAAGCACGACAATCGGAACAAGGCTCGGATTCGGCCCGTTTCGGATTCGGCGCAGGGTTTCGTATCCCGAAAAAATCGGCATGTTCAGATCAAGGATGACGACATCGGCATCGTATGTTCTGGGATCGAATTCTTCGGCGAAGATCGGCGTATTATCCGCCATGGATTTGAATGTGATGGACCGATCGGCCTCCTGAAAGGCACGCCGCATCGTGTAGATGTCTTCCTCATCATCGTCGATCATCAGAACAGACAAGGTATCCGGCGTCTCGGTCACAGGATGACTCCATTTTTTATTTCAGGGATCGTGACGACGAATGTGCTTCCTTCACCAAATTCACTTTCAGCATGCAGCGCCCATCCATGACGCTCGCACACCGTATAACAAATCGCGAGTCCTATTCCTGTTCCATCGTATTGTTTGCGGTCGTGCAGGCGGGTAAAGGGTTCAAAAATCTTGAAGATATTCTCTTCCTTGATCCCGATTCCATTATCCGCAATGCGAATTTCCAACGCACCCGAAGGCGTTGACCGGCTGCTGATCTTGATGTTTGGCGCCCGCCCCGGAGGACAGTATTTCAGGGCATTCGAAACCAGATTTCGCAAAAGCTGGTTCGCGAGCGTCGGGTCCGCATCGATGATGGGCAAAGCGCCGGTCTCGATCGTTGCCCCCCTTTCGCGTATCGCGATTTCGAGATCTTGCTCGATGGCCCGCAGCGATTCTTCGAGATCGACAGAGACGCGCTTCAGCTCCTTGCCCGACGCCGAAGACAATAACAGGATATCGCGCACAAGCTGGCGCATCCGCTGGGCACTGCTGGAGATGACCTCGACGAAGTAGCGGCCCTCTTCGGACAATTCATTCCCGCAATCCTGCGTCAGGTACTCCGTAAACTGCATCAGTTTGCGGAGCGGCTCCTGCAAGTCATGGGAGGCCACATGGGCGAATTGCTCCAAACTGTGATTCGCGGTCAGCAAACGATTGTTATTCTTCTCAAGCTCACGGTTCAGATCGTTGACCACCTGCTCCTGAATTTTCAGGGTCGTGATGTCCATGGCGATCACCAGCAGATTTCTCTGTTTGGTATTGATGTTATAGTACGGGATTTTATCGGTTTTCACCCAGCTGCGCGGACCATCCCTCGGCGTGAGCTCCTCGATGATATCGAGCATCGGCACGCCTGAATCGATGACCTCAAGGTCATCTTTGTGGTATTTGGCCGCCATTTCGGGAAACAGGTCATAGGCATCCGCGCCGGTCGCCTCGGCAACCGTGATGCCCATGGCATCGGCGGCAGGTTTATTAGCGCGCAGGATGATGTTCTTATCGTCCTTGTACCATATCTTGGCACGCACGCTGTCCAGCACGAATTGCAGGTCATCATTCGCACGGCTGATGGTTTCGAGCGCGTCGCGCCGTTCCAGACGCCTGCCGATCCATTCGCCCAGAACGACCACGAATTGTACTTCGAGATCGTCGAATGGCATGGTGCGGGGCGTGCGGGAGGCGAAGTTGACGGCCCCGACGATTTTCGATCCCACGCGGATCTTCTGCCCGATATAGCTTTCCAGCCCGCTCGCGGCATAGGGTTCGCTATCGGCATATTCGCTATTGGCCGCATGGCTGATCACGACCGGCTCGGCACCGTCCTTGAGATACCGGCAATAGGTTTTCGAAAGCGGCAGAACCATGCCCTTCTCAAGCCCCGCCTCATCACCGCCGATGATGGTTCGTACGGTATAGTCATCCCCCTTGATGGTGCTGATAACGCCCAGCGGCATGTCGAAAAACTCACTGCCGATGACGAGCAATTGGTTCATGACATCATCGATATCGGAATCGGAGGTGTCCTGAATGCGCGACAGCTTTTCGAGCGCGACCCGATACGCGCTTTCGATGGAGACATTGCGGCCAATCGCCTGAAACTCGGTGACGATACCGTTCTCGCTGCCAATGGCCCGCACAAGCCCCTCGCACCAGATATCCTTGCCAACCGATGCGCCGATATTGAGAACGAAGGATTTCGCCTCGCCCGGTGCCAGCAAACCGATCTGTTCGCGAAACTCAGCGGTGAAAGGCAATTGCATGGGGTGGCCGATGATCCGGCCTTCCTCGCAATATGTCATCTCGCGATAGGCGTCATTGCAGAAACGAACGATATTATCCTTCGCGCCCCAGCGCAGGATAAAGTGGCTCATGTCGCGCACGATGCCTTCATATCGAATGGCGGCACGCTGCGCCTTATGCTCCATCCGCTTGAGATCGGTCACATCGATCGTCATCAGGACCGCCCCCGAAATTTCGCCCGGCTTGGCGATAAAGGGCAGGATGCGCAGCAGGATAAAGCTGTCTCCGAACGAAAACTCCCTATCGACCGGCTCGCCGCCATCGATGATCCGCGACAGGATGTCCGGCAGGTTGTCCAGCTTGAGACGGTTGGTAATATGGGAAACGGGGCGGCCAATATCCTGTTTGAGAATATTGAAGGCGCGGGTAGCGGCGGGCGTAAACCGGCGCACATTCAAATCGGCATCGACAAAGATCGTCCCGATTCCCGTCGCCTTGAGCAGATGCTCCATATCGCCGGTCATCTCGGTCAGCTCGACGATCTTGTGCTGATGTTCGGCGCTGACGATGTAGAGTTCCTCGTTGACGGAATGCAGTTCTTCGTTGGTGCTCTGCAATTCTTCGTTCGAGGCCATCAATTCTTCGTTCGTCGCCTGAATCTCCTCGTTCGAGGTGGCCAATTCCTCGATCATCGCCTGAAGCGTTTCTTCCGATCCCTGAAGTTCCCGCTCCAGATCTTCAACATTCTGACGCAACAGGGTAATCGTCTCCATATTGCGTTCGTCATTATCACTGACGTTCAAATCCGAAGCGACCTGAAGGGGATGCGCTTTTTCTTCCAGCGTCAGGAGATAAAGTTCGGTCTCCTCTGGTTGCGCCGCCACCGCCTCAAGCCGGACCGTGACAAGCACCCGCTCACCATCGCTGGAATCCGCCCGGAAGCGGCGCTCGAACGGCAAAAGTTCGGAGGAGCGTATGCGGTCGAGCGCGGTGGTGATGACGCTGCGCAGATCGGGGCGGACAAGATCGATAACCTTCTGGGAAAATCGCCCCGCCTTAATCTTCACATACCGCTCGGCATCGCCGAATACGCGCACGACATCGCCGGACCGCTTGATCAGGAAACCGGGAGGCGCAAACCGCTTGAGCAGGATATCGAGCGATTCCTGTTCGATCCGCCGGGCATCGCTACGCACGAGGTTCTGTTCGATCCCCAGGGGCAGATTATTCGCAATGTCCTTGCCGGGAATCCGCCGGGCAAAGGGAGTGATTGAGCCGGTCAGGCGCACATTCCGGCGCTTGCGGAAGACATGCCAGCGGTGGTCGAGGCAATCGAATTCAGACGTGAGCGCCCCGACCGTCTCACTGGGAGCCAGAAAGAGATATCCGCCCTTGACCAAGGCGAAGTGAAAATAGGCGAGCACTTTTTGTTGTGCTCGATCGTTCAGATAAATCAGAAGATTGCGGCATGAAATCAAATCGATCCGCGTAAAGGGCGGATCGCTGAGAATGTTATGGACGCTAAAGACCACCATGCGCTGAAGCGTGGGGTGAACGGTGTAGACATCGCCTTCATCGGTAAAATAGCGGTCGCGCAGGCCCGGAGGGATTTTCTTGATCGCCGCATGGCTATAGCGCCCGGCGCTCGCCGCCTCCAGCGAGCGGTGGTGAATATCGGTCGCGATGACCTTCAGGTTAAGCTCCAGATTATTCTTGCGCGCATGCTCCGCGAGCATGATCGCGATGGAATAGGCTTCCTCCCCGCTCGCACAGCCCGGCACCCAGACCCGAATGGGACGGTCGTTCTCCATCCGATCGATCAGCGGTTGCATGACCTCCCGGCGCAGGGCCTCGAACGCATCCCCATCGCGAAAGAAATCGGTGACTTCGATCAATAGATCCGCATACAGGGAATCCGCTTCCCGCTCATCCGTGCCCAGCCTCATGGCATAGGCCTCAAGCGTGCCATGCCCGCCCAGATCGACCCGGCGCGATAACCGGCGGTCGATGGTGGCGCTCTTGTAATGGCTGAAATCGGTGGCATAGCGGTCGCGCAGGATGCGGAAGATCCGCGCGCGCGGGTCTTGATCCTCGATCGTGTTCGCCATGCTGATATCTGCGCCATCGGCCAGACGCGAAATCATGGCCGCAAGCTCCTTGGGCGGGGCGACCACATCGGCATTCATGCTGTCGAGAACCGATGTCGGCATCCCGTCAAACTTGCTGCTGACGGGATCCTGAATCAGAATCAGCCCCCCAGCGGCCCGAATTGCCTCCGCACCTATGGTGCCGTCCGACCCGGTGCCCGACAGCACGATCGCCACGGCATCCTCCCCCTGCTCGCGGGCGAGGGATGTGAGAAAGGTGTTGATCGGCAGATGCAGCTTTTGGTCGTCCGTCACCTTGTTCAGAGCAAAGCGACCGTCATGCACCTCCATATCCGTACGCGGCGGATTGAGATAGATCACATTTGGCTCGATCTCCATGTCATCCTCGACGCGCCGAATGCGCATGGAAGACCGGCGGTCGAGCAATTCATCCATCATAGAGCGGAAATGGGGCGAGAGGTGCTGGAGCACGACAAAGGCAAAGCCCGTATCGGGGCTTACATTCTCGAAAAAAGTCTCGAAAGGCTCTAATCCACCCGCCGAAGCCCCGATCGCAACAATGCGGCAAGACTTGCGCCCGGCACCGGGATTATCCGGTTTCGCATGATCTGCGGCATGTCCGTCTAATTCCGTCATCATGCGTCTCGTTCAACAGTACACCGTGTACTGATACCAAGCGAGGCACATCAATGATAGAGGTGGCAGAAAGAACTTTTAAATCAATCCCTGCGATAACTCTTACTGTGAATAAATACAGGCGAGAGACGGGAAATGACAATGGACACAGACGACATGAGCCTCTGCGCCAAACCCGACGCAGTGTTTGTAACGGATGCGGATCGCATGGAAAATATGAAAGAATTGCTCGCAGATTTACGCAGCTCGATTCAGGCGCAACGCCACCTCATCGATGTTTCGCGTGAATTACTCAAACAAACCTGACCGTTACTCAAGACCGCTCACAGCAACACTTCCTCCCGCCTCACGCTGCAATCGCCCCGCAAGATCAAGCTCCAGCAAAATCAACGACACAAAGCCAGTCGATGCCCCCGATTGCCGGACAATCTCGTCGATGGGTGTGGGATGCGGACCCAGCAACTCCATCACGCTCTTTCTCAAAACAGCATCATCCTGCATCATCGGCGCATCCCAAGGATCATCATCGACTTCCAGCATCTCTGAATCAACCTGAAGGTGAGACAGCGCCTCGATAACATCATCTGCATGGCGCACGAGGGTTGCCCCTTCGCGAATCAGCACATTGCACCCGCCCGCCCTCGGATCGAGCGGTGAGCCGGGGACAGCCATCACATCGCGCCCCTGCTCGCCCGCATAACGCGCGGTAATCAGCGACCCGGAGCGCTCGGCCCCCTCCGCCACGACAATGCCCCGCGCCAGACCCGATACAAGACGGTTGCGGCGGGGAAAATCCCGCGCCCGCCCCTCATAGCCCATCGGGCGCTCGGACAAGATCGCGCCCTTTTGACGGATCGCGTCGTAGAGATCGGCATTTTGCGGCGGCCAGAGGCTATCGACCCCCCCGGCCAGCACCGCAACCGTTCCCGTTTCCAGCGCCCCGCGATGGGCAGCGGCATCGATCCCCCGCGCCAGACCGGAAATCACCGCCTGCCCCTCCGCCCCCAGCGCACGGGCCAGCGTTTCGGTAAAGCGCAAGCCAAGGGCCGAAGCATTGCGCGCCCCGACAATGGCCACGGATTCAGGCCGCGCCACCGCCGGATCGCCGAGACACCACAGCAGAGGCGGCGCCGCCTCGACCCGTGCAAGATTATAGGGATAAAGGGCCGCTCCCAGAGCCAGCATCCGCGCGCCCGCCGCTTGCGCAGCTTCGTATTCGCGCGCGACAACGCCCTCATCGGCAATCTGAATACGCCGCTTTGCCCCGCCCCGCGCCGCCAGTTCGGGCAGAGCCTCCAACGCCGCATGGGCGGTCGAATATCGCCGCATCAATTCGGCAAAGGTCACAGGACCGACCCGTTCCGACCGGGCAAGGCGCAGCCAGTCGCGCTCACCATCCTCATCGATAGGGGTGCGATCAGCGGGAAAGGCGATCACTTTTTCGACCCGAAGGAAATGCGGCTCTCCGTACCCGCGCGCAAGCGGGCAATATTCTGATGATGCCGCTGGATAACCAACGCCACCAGCATCACCAGCGCAATCCCGGCGATCAGGGGCCAGCCCCCCATCACCAATGTCACCGCCAGCGCCCCAAGCGAGGCGACCAAAGCAGCCAGCGACGAATATCCCGTCACAAAGGCAACGCCGAGCCAGACAGCCGCAAAGACGAGAAAGGCGATGCCATCCAATGCCAGCAAAGCGCCCAGAAACGTCGCCACGCCCTTACCACCCCGAAACCCCAGCCAGATGGGAAAGCAATGCCCCAGCACCGCCCCCAGACCCGCAATCGCCGCCGTCTCCGCCCCATAGCCCCAAGCGATCCAGACCGGCACCGCGCCCTTGAGCGCATCCAAGAGCAGGGTCAGCGCCGCCGCGCCCTTATTCCCGGTGCGCAGCACATTGGTCGCGCCGATATTACCCGATCCGACCTTACGCAGATCGCCCAAGCCGAAAACACGCGCCAGCACCACACCAAAGGGAACAGACCCGACGAGATAGCCACCCAAAAGCGCAAATAAGACTGTCATGGCCTCAGTATTCCCGACACGTGCGCCGGGCACAACGTCCTTGTTGGATCACCCGAAAACACGCTGCCCCCCGACCCAGGTGCCCCGCACGCGCCCCTGTACCAGACGGTCATGAAACGGCGAATTCTTCGATTTGGACAACAGCGCCTTACGGTCGATCTTTCGGGGAGAATCCGGGTCGAACAACACCAGATCGGCCAATGACCCCGCCGCCAATGTCCCAGCCTCCAGCCCCGCCAAGCGCGCCGGGTTGCGCGACAAACGCTCGAACAGGACCGGCAATGCGATCCCCGCCCGGTGATGCAGATCGAGGGTCACGGGCAACAGCGTCTCCAGCCCAACACCGCCGGAGGCGGCCTGCGCGAAGGGCAAGCGCTTCGATTCCTCATCCCATGGGCGATGCCCGGATACGATTACATCGATCAACCCCGACGCGACCCCCTCCTCCATCGCCATCCGGTCATCTTCATGGCGCAGCGGGGGAGAGACCTTCGAAAAGGTACGGAAATCCGCGATATCCAACTCGTTCATCGCCAAATGCGGCACCGCGACCGAGCAGGTCACATCCACCCCGCTCTCGCGCGCCCGACGCAGGATCGCGAGGCTTTCGGCGGTCGAGACACAGCTCGCATGATACCGCGCCCCGGTCAGCGCCGCGATGCGAATGTCGCGGGTCAACATAATCGCCTCGGCCTCCGCCGGAATAGCAGGCAAGCCGCGCAGGCTCGCAAACAGGCCCTCCGTCGCGCAGCCAAGGGCGGAAAAATGCGGCTCCTGCGGAAAATGACAGACCAGCGCATCGACCGAGCGGGCATATTCGAGACAGCGGCGAAACACGACCGGATCGGCCACCGCCCGCTCCCCATCGCTGAAAGCCACCGCCCCCGCATCGAGCAAAAAGCGGTATTCCGTCATTTCGCGCCCCGCGCCGCCCTTGGTCAGCGTGGCCATTGGCAAGACGCGCACGGCGCACACTTCCCGCGCCCGCCGGTTGACGAATTCGAGGACAGCCGGATCATCGATGGGCGGGTCGGTATCGGGCTGCGTCACGATTGTGGTGACCCCCCCGGCGGCAGCGGCCTGCCCCCCGGATTTGAAACTTTCCCGATGACGCGCGCCCGGCTCGCCGATGGTGACGTTAAAATCAACGATGCCCGGCGCCAGAACCAGACCATCGCAATCGATGACCTGCGCGCCATCGGGCACCCCCTGCCCTCGCCCGCGATCCGCGATCCGGCCTCTCTCGACCAGCAAATCGCCCTGTGTTTCGGTCCCGTCACCCGGATCGACCAAACGCGCATTCCTGAAGATCACCGGCTTCATGGCGTCTTCTCCTGACCCGCCAACAGCTCCAGCACGGCCATGCGCACCGCGACACCCATCTCGACCTGTTCCTGAATCACCGATCGGTTGATGTCATCGGCCAGATCGCTATCGATCTCGACACCGCGATTCATCGGGCCGGGATGCATGACGATCACATCCGGTTTCGCCGCCGACAGCTTTTCCTCATCGAGACCGTATCGATGAAAATACTCCCGATGCGAGGGGATAAAGCCGCCTGACATGCGCTCCTGCTGCAAACGCAGCATCATCACCACGTCGCACCCCTCCAATCCGCTGCGCATATCGTGGAACACTTCGCATCCCAGCCGCTCGATCCCGGCAGGGCACAGGGTCGGCGGGGCAATGACGCGAACCCGGTTCTCCATCTTGTTGAGCAAGTGGATATTCGAGCGCGCCACACGGCTATGTAGAATATCGCCACAAATCGCAACATTGAGCCGGTGCAACCGCCCTTTCCGCCGCCGGATCGTCAGGGCATCGAGCAAGGCTTGGGTCGGGTGCTCCCGCCGCCCATCCCCGGCATTGATGACCGCACAATTGACTTTCTGGGCCAACAGGTTGACGGCGCCGGATTCTCCATGGCGTACCACCAGAATATCGGGATGCATCGCGTTCAGGGTCATCGCCGTATCGATCAGCGTCTCGCCCTTGTTCACCGAAGAAGCCTTTACGGCCATGTTCATCACATCGGCCCCCAGGCGCTTTCCGGCGAGTTCGAAACTGGCGAGCGTGCGGGTCGAGGATTCGAAGAACATATTGATCTGCGTCAGACCCTTGAGCACATCCTGTTTCTTGCGCGGGGCACGATTAAGTGCAACCGCATCATCGGCCTTATCGAGAAGGGAGGTGATATCAAGGGGGGATAATTCCTCGATCCCGAGGAGATGGCGATGCGCAAAGGTCAGTGTATCAGACATGATTCCAGTATAGCGGACCCTGTTGACGGCGCATCCGAAAAACACCCAAATTATGTATTTGGGAGCATCTATTAATCAATGAATGAAGGTATACAGAGAGTATTGAGAGCTATATTTTTGGATTTTATTAGTCTGGCGGTGACCTACTTTCCCGCGGGGTAACCCGGAGTATCATCGGCGCTGCGGGTCTTAACGGTCGAGTTCGGGATGGGATCGAGTGTATACCTCGCG
>CALLLP010000040.1 GCA_938008165.1 uncultured Neomegalonema sp.
CAAGGGCGCGATCTATCACCCCACCGATGGCTACATCAATCCGGCGGATGTGACTCAGGCGATGGCCAAGGGCGCCCGCCAGCGCGGCGTCGATATCCAGCGCAAGGTGCAGGTCGATGGCTATCGACGCGAGGGCGATGAATGGGTGGTCGAATGCACGAAGATGGTCGAGCGCGGCAACTCGCTGGTCCCGACCGAAGAGCGCTTTGAAATCCGCTGCGAGCATGTCGTCACCGCCACCGGCAACCACGCCCAGCGCACGGCGGAGATGATCGGCTGCTACATCCCCGCCATCCCGGTCGAGCACCAGTATATCGTCACGGAACCGGACCCGATGCTGGTCGAATGGCGCAAGGAAAATGGCGAGCATCCCGTCCTGCGCGATGCCGATGCCAAATGGTATGTGCGCGAGGAGCGCGGCGGCTGGATTCTCGGCCCCTATGAGCGCAACGCCCCGGCATGGGCGGTCCATGGCGTGCCCGAAAGCTTTCGCGCCGATCTGCTGCAACTCGATCTGGAACGGATCGAGGAGGAATACGAAAGCTTTATCCACCGCATCCCCTCCTCTGAGACATGCGGCCTGAAGGACGATTTCAACGGCCCGATCTGCTACACGCCCGATGGCAACCCGCTGATCGGCCCTGCGCCGGGGGTGCGTAATTTTTGGTTCGCGGAAGGGTTCTCCTTCGGGATCACCGCCGCCGGGGGCGCAGGGCATTACCTCGCGCAGCTCATCACCGAAGGCGAGGCCGAGATCGATATGTGGTCGCTCGACCCGCGCCGCTTCGGCAAATGGATGAACCGCGCCTATGCGGTAAAGAAGAACGAAGAAGCCTACGAACACGTCTATATCCTGCATCACCCCGATGAGGAGCGCCCCGCCGCCCGGCCCCTGCGCACCGCGCCCTGTTACGACCGGATGAAGGCCGAAGGCGCGCAATTCGGCTGCGTCAATGGATGGGAGCGGCCCAATTACTTCGCCGAAAGCGGCTTTAACGACCACGATTCGCGCAGCTTTCGCCGGGGTGGCTGGTGGGAATACGCCAAACGCGAGGCCGAAGCCGTGCGCGGGGGATTGGGCCTGTTCGACGCCACCGCCTTTACCAAGCATGTTCTGAAGGGTCCGGGCGCCACCGCGTTTCTGGACTGGCTGACCTGTAACAAGCTGCCCAGAATCGGGCGCATCAACCTGACCTATGCGCTCAGCACCGCCGGAACCGTCCGCACCGAACTGACCATCGTGCGGCAGAGTGAGGACAGCTATTACCTCGTCACCGCCGGGGCCGCGCAGGCCTATGACAGCGATTTTCTGAACAAGATGGTCACCGACAAGGCCCCGCAATACGGGCCGATGATGCTGATGGATGTGACCTCGCAATACGGCGTCTTCGCCCTTGCCGGGCCGCGCTCGCGGGATCTCATGAAAAAACTGGTCTTCACCGAAAACCCTGAGGAGGCTTTCACCAACAAGGCTTTCCCGTGGCTTTCGGCCAAGCAGATCGACCTTGGGATGGTGCCCACAATGGCGATCCGGGTGGCTTATACCGGCGAATTGGGATGGGAACTGCACCACCCGATGGAGATGCAGAATCACCTGTTCGACAAGATCATGGCCGCCGGAGAGCCGCTGGGGCTGAAACTCTGCGGCGCGCGGGCGCAGAACTGGCTACGGCAGGAAAAATCCTACCGCGCCTTCGGCACCGATCTGGGCCGGGATGCGACCCCGTTGGAGGCGGGCCTCGACCGCTTTGTCGATCTGTCCAAGGAGTTTCGGGGCAAGGAAGCAATGCAGGCCACGGGTATTCGCTCGAAATGCGTCACCGTCCTGATCGACGGGCCACCGGATGCCGATCCATGGGGCCGCGAGGCGCTGTATCTGGCCGATGGCACAACCCGCATCGGCCGCCTTACCTCCGGCGGATACTCGGTGCATTTCGAGAAGCAAATCGGGCTTGCCTATGTGAACCCCGACCACATGGCGGTCGGAACGGCGCTCAAAGTACGGATGTTTGATGCCCTATGGGATGCTCAGATTGTCGAGGACAGCCCCTATGATCCGACAAACGAAACGATCCGGGTCAACGGCTGACCCTATCCCCTACGCCCCGGTTTTGAACCGGGGCTTTCCGTGAGCCGCCTTTCTCCTACAGCCCCGCAAGCGGTTTGAGCGTCGCAATCGCTTCGCGGGGCGAGATCGTGCCATCGCGGTTCGTGTCATAGGCCGCAAGACGGGCGGCATCGTATTCCGGATCGTTAAAACCCGGAACAGGGGCAATCGCAACCGGCGCAAGCGGCGCATCGGGGACGAATTGCGGGGCCGGGGCGAGAATCGGCCGGGTCTGCACCTCGACATCCGTATAAACGGGAATATCCGTATAGAGGGGCGGCGCGGCATGGACGCCTCCCCCCTCAACCGCATCAGGCAGCGGGATGACCTCATAGGTAGCGGGGGGCGAGATCGCCTCGTTCACAACGCCATTCGTATATTCACCGAGGCTGATATAATTGCCGGTACCCTGCTGCGCGAAACCGGCCGAAGCCATCAGCAGGGCCGATAGCCCCATCATCACCGCGTATTTCATGGGGGAGACCTCCTGACAGGGTGTTGACTGGACCCGATACCACAAGTGCCAGCATAACCGAATGCAAGGCGGAGACAATCGCCGAAGCCAGATACGGGAGCCGCCATCATGCTGAACCGACGCCGGGCCATCGCCGCCCTCGCCGCCCTGCCCCTTGCCACAATGGCCACGGCCCAGGGGCGTCTGTCGCGGCGCAGCGTCACGGTCGCCGGGCAACGGATCGATTACCTTGTGCGCTATGCGGGCACGGCGCGGGCACCGATGCTGCTATGCTTTGGCGGCGGGGATGCGAATATCGGGATCGCGGAGTATTACGACGCGGTCTACACGCCCGAAAGCGTCTATCGCGATCACCATGTCATCCTGCCCGTGGGCGTGCCGGGGCGGCTGTTCTATCGGTTCGGGGATGACGACGCACGGGGCCTGCTGCGCGCCCTGCTCGCCGCCGAGCCGATTTCGGGGCGCGGGCTGATCTCCGGTGTCTCGAATGGTGGCAGGGCCGCGTTCCGCTTTGCCGCCGCCGCGCCGGAAGCCTTTCGCGGCTTCGTGACGATACCCGGCGCATTGGTAGGGGATGCCATCCCGGCGGCATGGCGCGATTATGCGGTTCTGCTCGCCTACGGCACCGAAGACCCCCGCTGGAAAGCAGAGACCGACCGCGCCTATGCGGCCCTGCAAGGCCGGGTAAAGGCCCTGGAACGGGTCGCGCTGGCGGGTCAGGGGCATGTGGTCGGCCCGAATTTTGACGTTGATCCGGTCTATGCGCGGTTGAGGGGGTTGGAGGGGCGGTGAGTCACTTATACCATTTGTTGCATTCATCGCGAAGCATATGCGATGCGGCTCATTATAAAGAGGCCCTAAACCATCATCTCCTGCGTGCCTCACTCCGCCGCCTGCAACGTCGGAATCGCGCTGACATCCACGGTCTGCCGCGCTTTCCACAGGTCATAGCTGCGCTGCAAATTCAGCCACAAATCCGGTCCGTTGCCACACAGCTTGCCCAGACGGAGCGCCATCTCCGCCGTCACGCCCTGCTTCTCGTCTAGAATATCGTAGAGGGTCTGGCGCGAAATCCCCAAAGCGAGCGCGATCTCGGATTTCGGTTTGGCGAGTGCGGGAAGCACGGTTTCACGCAGCAATTCGCCGGGATGCACTTCGCGGATTGAAGGGTGTTTCAGGGTCATCGGTGGTAATCCTCATGGTCCAGAACCGTGGCGTCTTCGCCGTCAAATTCAAACGTGATCCGCCAATTCGCGGTTACCGTAACAGAATAGGTTCCCGCGCGTTTTCCTTTGAGTTCGTGAAATCGATACCCCGGTATATTCATCTCGCCGGGTTCCCTCGCACGGTTGAGAACGGCAAGAATCTGCTCAATGCGATGAACCTGATCGGGCGGCAGTTTCGACGCATCGCCTTTCGTCCAAAACAGTTTGAGCGCCTTGCTGCGAAACCCGATAATCATGATCTACATGTAAGGCATTACCTTACATATGTCAATCAAACCATCATCTCCTTCGTCCGCGACAGCGTGATCTCCGGGTAATCCCGTTCCACGCGCTGCACATCCCAAGGGATGCGGATCAGGAAGACGGGGTCGCCGTCGTGGTCGAGGGCGCATTGGCCCTTTTCCTTTTCGGTGAAGGCATCGACGGCCTTTTCCGGGCCACCGATCCAGCGGGCTTCGCGGTATTGCGTGGCCTCGAACCGGACGGGCAGGCCATATTCCGTCTCGATCCGGCTGGCCAGCACATCGAATTGCAGCGCGCCGACCACGCCGACGATCCAGCCAGACCCGAAGGTAGGCTTGAACAGCTTGGCCGCGCCCTCCTCCGCGAATTGGGTCAGCGCCTTATCCAGATGCTTGGCCTTCATCGGGTCGCCCGCGCGGCAGTTTTGCAGCAATTCGGGCGCAAAACTCGGAATGCCGGAGAAGCGCAGCGCC
>CALLLP010000041.1 GCA_938008165.1 uncultured Neomegalonema sp.
GTCGCCAAAACTCGGCATAGCGGAAACGATGTCGGGGAAATCCTTGAACAACTCTTCCCCGCCAAGCTTCGTATACTCGAACAATACCTTGTCGGAATGATGCCAGGTATGGCCCGTATCGTCATGCGGTGGAGGTTTGTAGGTGCCGTCCTCGTTGGAATCCTCCCAATTTTCCGCCCCTTCCAATGCGCCACCATGGCAAACGGCACAGTTTTCTGCGTAAAGGGGCGCACCCATGCGCACCTGCATGGCATCGTTCGGATTTGCGGGCGATACCCGGTCCACACGCAGCGTTGCGAGCGGATCGTAGGTCTTCTCGAACGCTGCCGCCGCGCCGACCCCGGTGAACAACAGCGCACCAAGCGCAAGAAAACGAGCGGGTTTCATCATCAGAGCCTTCCTATTCGATGCCATTGGCCCGTTGCAGGGCACGCACATAGTCGATGATCTTCGTCACGTCCGCCTCCGCCACGTCCTCTATCGCGGGCATGTTGCCAAAACGCCAATGATGCCCCCGCACCCCCATGGCCGCCGCCCGGTAAAAGGACGCATCCCCGTGGTGGTTTGGTTCATAAATGATATGCACGAGGGGTGGCCCCTGATCCGAACCGGTCGCGTTCGGCCCGTGACAGGCGGCGCAGTTAGCGTCGAACAGTGATTTGCCCTGCATTTGAGCGGTCGTCAGGGTTGGCAGGATGATTCCGGCGCTCTCATCT
The DNA here is from genome assembly GCA_938008165.1 of uncultured Neomegalonema sp. Taxonomy (GTDB): domain Bacteria; phylum Pseudomonadota; class Alphaproteobacteria; order Rhodobacterales; family Rhodobacteraceae; genus JAHDDY01. The sequence goes on from CALLLP010000041.1 coordinate 717, forward strand.
GCGGTGGCATCGCCCCCGTTGCTCCACCAGAATGTCCCTGCGCCGACGGCAACGGCACAAATGAGAGCCAGCGTGACGGTCGTATTCTTCTTCATGCGGTGTGTTCCTCCCCGCCTTCGGCCAATCGGTCGATGATCGGGCAATCGGGCCGGTCGTCACCCCGACATCGCTCGACGAGATCGGCAAGGGTGCGGCGCATGGCCTGAAGCTCCGCGATCTTCAGGTCGATCTGATCGAGATGGCCGGATGCAAGATTCCGCACATCGGCGCTTGCCCGGCTGCGATCTTCATAGAGCGATAGCAGGGTCCGGCATTCCTCGATGGTAAAGCCGAGCGAACGGGATCGGGCGACGAAAGTCAGCTTGTAAATGTCGGCAGAAGAAAATTCCCGATACCCGTTCGCGCATCGACCCGGATGAATCAGGCCGATTTCCTCGTAATAGCGAATTGTCTTTACGGGCAGGCCACTCGCCTCCGCCGCGTCTCCAATAGTCATCGGGATCGATCCTCTTTTGAATGTCTTCTTACGGGTTCCAGTAACCGGAGGGTCAAGCGTTTTGGAACGGGTTGACCGATTGTCTCTTGACCCTCCAGTTACTGTAGCCCGTATCTCGTGTTGGCAGGAGGACGGATACCGATGACCATTGCCAACCCGGAAATCACTGCACAGGACAGCCCGCTACGGGCCACCGTCAAGGAAAAGACCGCCGTACTTCATCGCATGGCGATGCCGGGACATCTGTGCCCGTTTGGCCTGAAGGCCCTGTCGCTGCTCAGGCGAAAGGGCTACGCGGTCGAGGATCATACGCTGACATCGCGCGACGAGATTGATGCTTTCAAACGCGCCCATGGGGTGGAAACCACCCCGCAAATCTGGATCGATGGAGAGCGCATCGGTGGCTACACCGACCTGAAGCAGTATTTCGGCTATCGCGTGATCGGCAAGGGGGAGACGACCTATCGCCCCGTCATCGCGCTCTTTGCCGCCACTGCCTTGCTGGCACTGGCCATCGTCCTGAATTTCCATGACGGCTTTCCGGTTATCGTCTGGCTCAAATGGTTCTTCGCTGTGTCGATGGTGGCGCTGGCGATCCAGAAGCTGACAGATGTCGGGGGTTTCGTGAACGGGTTCCTCGGCTATGACCTTCTAGCCCGGCGCTACGTGCCCTACGGCTATGCGTATCCCTTCCTCGAACTCTACGCGGGGGTCGGCATGGCCGCCATGATCGGCACGGGAAGCGCGCTGATCTGGCTGGTCGCACCGGTTGGTCTGTTTATCGGCACGGTGGGGGCCGTGAGTGTCATCAAGGCTGTCTATATCGACAAGCGCGACCTGACCTGCGCCTGCGTCGGGGGTGGGTCCAATGTGCCACTAGGGTTCATATCCCTGACCGAGAATCTCGTCATGGCCGGGATGGGAATCTGGATGCTGGCAGGGCGAATCCTGTGACGATCATTTCTACAAACCGATTTTCCGATATATTGAGGACCGTACCGATGAAACCTGTTTTGCTTGCCGTTTTCGCCCTCACGCTTGCCCTGCCGTCGGCCTATGCCGAAACAGCCCCCTATGCGGGACAGGATGCGCGCGCGATCAAGGCCCTGTCACCCGAGCGTGCCGAAGGGCTGCTTGCGGGGGCCGGGCTGGGCTATGCGCTGGCGGCAGAGCTGAACGGCTGGCCGGGACCGCTCCATGCGCTGGAACTTGCCGACGACCTCTCCCTCACCCCCGCGCAGCGCGCCGAGACCGAAGCGATCCGCGCGCAGATGCTGGCGGAGGCCAAGCCGCTGGGCGAGGCATTGATCGCGGCGGAGGCAGCCCTTGATGCCTTGTTTGCTGATGGCACGCCGGATGCGGCGGCGGTCGCGACGGCGACGATGGAGATCGGGCGCATTGAAGGACAGCTTCGCGCGGTACACCTGTCCGCGCATGTCGCCCTCAAGCCAATCCTGACACGGCATCAGCGCATGATCTATGCCCGAACGCGAGGCTACGCGACTGGCAAACAAGGTCATGGTCACGGCCATGGCGGAGGCCAGCACTGATGCCGACGCGCCGCCACCTTCTCGCCGCTGCGCCCGCCCTGCTGGCTGCACCATCCCTGTCCTTCGCAACGGCCCCGTCCCGTACCACCCTGCGCGCGGCGACGGCGACGACATCACTCGGTGGCGATCTGCCCGATACGGCGGTCTGGGCCTATGGCGATACCATCCCCGGCCCGATCCTGCGGGCGAAACAAGGCGAGCGGTTGCGTGTGCGCTTCGAAAACGACCTGCCACAACCGAGTTCGGTTCACTGGCACGGCATCCGCATTGATAATGCGATGGACGGCGTCTCCGGGCTGACCCAGAAGCCCGTCGCGCCGGGGAAGAGCTTCGACTACGATTTTGCTGTCCCCGATGCGGGCACTTACTGGTATCATCCCCATAACCGCACCTGGGAACAGATGGCGCGCGGCCTCTCCGGTGCGCTCGTGATCGAGGAAGCCGACCCGCCCGAAGTGGACCGGGACATCGTCCTCGTCATCGACGACTGGCGACTGGACGAAGACGGGCAGATCGACACGGCGAGCCTTGGCGCAATGATGGATTGGTCCCATGCCGGGCGGCGAGGTAACTGGCCGACGGTCAACGGGCGCTATCGTCCCGAGATACCGGTACAGCACAACGAGCGCCTGCGCCTGCGCCTAGTCAACACAGCGAACGCGACGATCATGGCACTGGCGTTCGAGGGCCTCGCCGGGCGGCTGGTTGCACTGGATGGACAGCCGTTGGCGGAGGTCGAACCGATCCCCGACATCCTGACTCTCGCCCCGGCGCAGCGCGCCGACCTGATCGTCGACGTGACGGCGGAGAAGGGCGCTCGGCTCGACTGGATCACCCCCGGCGCGGACCCCTATCCCTTCGCGTTGTTCCCGGTCTCGGGAGAGGCGCGGGACGAACCGCTTGGCCCGGTCGCGCCCCTACCATCGAACCCGTTGCCCGTGGCGCTCGATCTCGACAACGCATTGCGCGCCCGACTGACCATGGCGGGCGGCGCCATGGGCGGGGCGATGGATGCCTATATCGGCCAGCACCCCATGACCGCCATGATGGGCCACGGGAACGGCATTCCCGACGCATCCGGCAGGCTTGGCATCCGCGACCTGGCTGGCCACGGCTTCGCATGGTCTCTTTCCGGCATCGCCGGGATGCCTGCCGAGCCGGTGATCACGGCGAAGCGCGGAGAGACAGTTGTCATCACGATGCCCAACGAGACCGCCTGGCCCCACGCCATGCACGTCCACGGTCACCACTTCCGTAAAACGAGTGGCGGTCCGTGGCGCGATACGATCCTGATCGAGCGAGGCGCAACCGCGCAGGTCGCCTTCGTCGCCGATAACCCCGGCGACTGGATGATCCACTGCCACATGCTGGAACACCAAGCCGCCGGTATGGGGACATGGTTCCGCGTTGTGTAATTCTGCTCACCAACGCTCTTGCTCAACTTCCTTCTCTGGACCGTCATTCAGTAAAGTTTCCGGGGGAGGCACTTTTGCTACCGAGAGACCAATGGCAATTCAAAAGAAATTGTTCATATTTTGTTCTTTTTCTTGTAATTCGATTTATGTTTAATATCTCTCCAGCGCTCGCAGGATCATCCGCCGCTGATGATCCTGTCCGCCAAAAAACACGGCGAGAACTCGAACCAGATTCTTGTCGTCATCGACATCAAAATACACCACCGCCCGGTCTTTGGTGACATTGCGCAGGCCGGAGCGGATTTCGGGGCGAAGTGTCCCTTGTTTCGGGGTCGTGCCAAGCGAGCGCAAGTGATCTTTTATCTGGTTGATGCGCCGCTCGGCGCGGTCCATCGCATCATCAGGATGCTCCCCAAATTCGATGTAGCTCTCGACCAGGAAATCGAAGATCGCGACGAGATCGTGCGTCGCATCAGCCGCGATCTCAACCCTGTAGGTCACGCGCCGCCCGCCGTTCAGCGATCATGACATCGACACTGCCGAGACCCTCATCCAACGACACGAGCGGCCCGTTGGACCGCGCGTCGATGAGCGTTCTCAGCGCCTGAAGTTCGACCTCGCGCGTTTCGGTCTCGTGACGCAAAAGATCGAGGCCACGCTGCATGACGGCGCTGAGACTCGGGTACTGGCCTTTCGCCACGAGATCGCGCGCGTAGGCATCCTGATAATCGGTCAGCGAGATCGAGGCTTTGACGGTCATGGCGTTCCTCCTGCTTCAAACATACTACTCAGTAGTATGTTTATCAATCCAGATCGTGGATATGGATTGTGACCCTGCAAAGGATCAAGGGGGGCGGCGACTGCCGCCCCCGACGCCGGTCAGGCATCGCCGTTGGCGTCGCTTTTCGGCTGGTGCTTCGCGAGGAGAAGGAAATCCTCGGTGATGAGATCGGTGGTGTAGATCGTCTCGCCATCCTTCTCGTAGGAGCCTTGGCGAAGGCGACCGCGGGCGTGG
>CALLLP010000042.1 GCA_938008165.1 uncultured Neomegalonema sp.
CCGGGTGGTGCAGAATGAAGACGTGCTCATAGCTTTCTTCGTTCTTTTTCACCGCGTAGTTGCGGTTGACCCATTTGCCGAAACGGCGCGGGTCGAGCGACCACATATCAATCTCAGCCTCGCCCTCAGTGATAAGCTGCGCGAGATAATAGCCCGCCCCGCCCGCCGCCGTGATCCCGAACGAGAAGCCTTCCGCGAACCAGAAGTTGTCGACATTCGGCGCAGGGCCGATCAGCGGGTTGCCGTCCGGCGTGTAGCAAATCGGGCCGTTGAAATCGTCTTTCAGGCCACATTCTTCCGACGAAGGAAGGCGGTGATTGAACGAAAGATATTCTTCCTCAATCCGCTCCAGATCGAGTTGTAGCAAATCGGCTCGGAAGTTCTCCGGCACGCCCCACGTTGCCCATGAAGGCGCGTTGCGCTCGTAAGGTCCGAGAATCCAGCCGCCACGTTCCTCGCGGACATACCATTTGGCATCGGCATCGCGCAGAACGGGGTGTTCGCCGTTTTCCTTGCGCCATTCCTGTAGCATCGGGTCGGGTTCGGTGACGATATACTGGTGCTCGACGGGGATCGCGGGAATATAGGTGCCGATCATTGCGCCGGTGCGCTGGGCGTGATTGCCGGTGGCGGTGATGACGTGCTCGCAACGGATTTCGAAGGTTTCTTCGGTCGGCAGCAGCGAGTTGCCCCGCTCCGCCATGATGCGGCCCATGACGATCCACTCGTCGCCCTCGCGGCGATAGCCGTCCACCTGCGCCCGGCGCACGATCTCGACGCCGCGCATCCGCGCGCCCTTGGCCATGGCCTGAGAAACATCCGCCGGATTGATATAGCCATCGGTCGGGTGATAGATCGCCCCTTCCAGATCTTCGCTGCGGACCAGTGGATAGCGCTCTTTAATCTGTGCGGGGCTGAGCCATTCGAAGGGCACGCCGCAGGTTTCGGCGGTGGTCGCATAGACCATGTATTCGTCCATCCGCGCCTTGGTCTGGGCCATGCGCAGGTTGCCGACGACCGAAAAACCGGCATTGAGACCCGTTTCCTCCTCCAGCGTCTTGTAGAACTTGATCGAGTAATCATGGATATGCGTGGTCGCATAGCTCATGTTGAAATAGGGCAGCAGGCCCGCAGCATGCCATGTGGACCCGGCGGTCAGCTCGTCGCGCTCCAGCAGGATCGTATCCGTCCAGCCCGCTTTTGCCATGTGATAGGCGATCGAGCATCCGACCGCCCCGCCCCCGACTACAACTGCCCGCGCCTGCGTTCTCATCCCGTCATCTCCCGGCCGAAATTTCCTGACCCTCGCGTCCTAGACCCGCTCTAGCATAGCTGTCACACGAGGGGCGACAGGCAAGCGCGGTTTTGCGACCTTGAGAGGGGGGAGGGGCTGGCCTTGATCGCTGCGGGGTCAGATCAGCGGCGTTATGGGCCATGCATAGGCCCGGCTGGGCGTGTACCCCATGGCCGTCTCGACAAGGGCGGAAGCGACGATGTGACCGGCGGTTTTCTCATGGGCGATGCGCCAGCCGGTTCGGGCCACCCTGCGCCGGGCGGCATCGTCGCGCTGAAACCGGGCCATGTGCTCGACAAGGGCTTCGCGGCTGTCCCATTCGACGATTCCGTCCTCATAGAGCGCCGACAGACCTGCCGAGGCGGTGCAAAAGGCCAGCACGCCCTGTCCGGTTACAAGGGCCACCCGGTCGGAGGCATAGAGATGCGCGCAGGGGCGGGTATCGTCGAGGGGCAGAACGGGACAGCTTGCCCCGGTTGCCAGCGCCGCCAGATAGGCCGTGCTGGTCAGCGGTTCGTCGCCCTTGGCGCGGCCCCCGTAATCAAAGCGATAGGGGGCAGGCAATCCCCGTCGGATCGCGTCCAGTTGCTCGCCCCGCCGCTCGATGCCGGTGCCGAGGAACAGGCCGTCCCAGTCCAGCGCATCGGCGGCTTTGTCGAAGACCCGCGCCGTCTCGACCGAGGCATCGACCGCATTGGGCATGTAATGCACCGTTCCGGCGCGGGGGGCATAGGGGGCGAGGGCCGCGCCGTCGCAGGTGGTGATGAAAGAGGCATCCATGTCATGCGAGCGGGCGGCGAAATCGGTCATGGTCTTCGTGCGAAATGTCGCATCGACGCAAAATTGCGCGAGTCGGACGCCTGGAACCGCTTTGCGCAGGGCGGCGAAATCCTGAGCGTGGCACAGATCCGCATGGCCGAACAGGATCAGATGCGGGGCGTAGTGCCGGGCGGTCTGTACGAGTTCGGCGATCATCCGCGCCGCTCCGAATCGCTTGCTTGGGAGCGGGGACTGCTCCCGCGCCCGGTCGCGATCCGAGTAGAACAGCACCATATGGCCCGCCCGCAGCAAGCCGTTTCGAAGCTTGTATTCCGCGTTGAACCACCGCCCTTGCTGGCGGTGGCGATCGGCATTGGCGACCAGCAGGACCCGAATCGGTTTCATACCCCTATCGACCGGAAGCGAGGGCGGGGGTCAAGGAAAAGGCGCTCGCACGCCTGCAACGGAGGCGGGGGAGCGGGTGCTATGGATTTGGGCTTGCGTCCCCGCCGGGTTCGGGCCATGCGTTCTGGCGAATCGCAGGGAAGGGACCCCATGCATATCGCCGCCGGACGCTTCCGGGCACGCCTCGCGGAAAGCGAACAGGATATTCAGGCCGCTCAGCGCCTGCGCTATCGCGTCTTCGTCGAGGAGATGGGCGCACAGGCGAGCGCCGCCGAGCACGCCGATCGACGCGAGATCGACGCGTTCGATGCGTTCTGCGACCATCTGATTCTCGAAGACGACAGCCGCCAGCCGGACGATCCTCTCGACCGGGTTGTCGGCGTCTATCGGCTTCTGCGCCGGTCGGTTGCGCGGGACAATGGCGGTTTCTACACGGCGGCCGAATTCGATTTGTCCCGGCTGGAGGATTATCCCGCCGAAACGCTGGAACTGGGCCGATCCTGCGTCGATGTGGCGTATCGCGGCGGGTCGGCGATGCAGCTTTTGTGGATGGCGCTGGCCCAGTATATCGACACGCATCAACTCGGATTGCTGTTTGGATGTGCCAGTTTCCACGGCACCGAGATGGCCTCGCTGGCGATGCCGCTGGCCTATCTGCATCACCATCACCTCGCCCCAGAGCCTCTGCGGGCGCGCGTTCTGCCGCAGCATTACAAGTCGCTGGAATTGATGCCGAAAGAAGATCTCGACCGGCGCGAGGCGATGCGCGCGATTCCGGCGCTGATCAAGGGCTATCTTCGGCTGAACGGCTTTGTCGGGGATGGCGCCTATATCGACCATGATTTCAACACGGTCGATGTGTGCCTGATCATGGAGACCAGCCGCATCGCGGATCGCTATCGCACTTTCTATACCGGCAAGACATCCTCGATGGAGCGTATTCTCGGATAGCTTGGGCAGAGTGAACGCCGATCGAGGGCATATGTTCAGGGCATGTAATGCCTGTGCGCACGCTGTTTCCGGGGTGCGCCTATTCCAAATGCGGCAGCATCGATACCGCGTCACGGGCGTTGACCACCACGAATTCCGCCACATTCCGGAGCAACCGGACCCGGTCGGGCGTTGTGGCATTCTCGATCACCATCGGCGTCTCGATCATGGCTGCCCACCAGCTGATTTCCTCGGGCAGCGAATCGCCATCCGGCCAATCGGGTGAGAGCGACACATAATCGGCCCCGGTTTCCGCCGCGATCATCGCATCATGGCGCAAAGGGCCGGGATCGATGCCGACGATGACATCCTCGTCCAGTTCCCGCCGTACCCAAGGGGCCGCTTTGGGCGTGCCGGTCAGGTGAACGCCATCCGCCCCCGAATCCCGCGCCACGGCTAGCGCCACCTCGTCCGAGCTGGCGATCAACAGGGGAATCTCGGCCCGGTGGCACGAATCAAGGCACCTGCCGATCAAGGCCATCGTCACTGATTCTTCGACGGATAACCGCACACAGGCGGGTTTTACGGCATTCAGCAGGTCGTCAAGACGATCCGCATCCGCCGTGGACATGGACAGGTAGAATTGCGCACGCACCGTATCCGCCATGGAACTTCTCCTTCCGATTCCACACAAATGCGTCCAAAGGGTCGCACGATCTTGCGCGGGGCGCTTCTATGCCCCAAATCAAGGGCATTGGCGAGAGTCGCGTTGAACAAGTGCGGCTTCCCCCCTAGAACAACGTACGAATAGGCGCGCGGCCCCCGCGCGGCGAGGCATTGAAGGAGCGCATATGCCCTGGAGCAACAACTCTGGCGGTCCCTGGGGCGGCGGCGGTTCGTCCGGCGGCGGCGGTGGCGGCAACGGTAAAGGCCCTTGGGGCAGCGGCCCTCAGGGCGGCGGCGGCGGTGGCCGTGGACCCGGTAACGGCGGCGGCGGCGGACAGCAGCCCCCCGATCTCGACGAACTTTTCCGGCAAGGGCAGGAACGCTTTCGCCGCGCCGTCGGTCGTCGGGGTGGTCCCAATGGCGGCGGGGGGGGCGAGCCGCTCCCCGGCAAGGTCATGGCGGGAATCGGGATCATCCTATTGGTCGGCACATGGCTTTACGCCTCGGTCTTTCAGGTCGAGACGAACGAAAAAGCCATTGTCCTGACCCTTGGCGAATATTCGCCGCCCCCCCGTGGGTCCGGTCTGAACATGGCGTTCTGGCCGATCCAGACCCACGAAACGCTTCAGGTTACGGATGAGCGAAATGTCAGCGTCGGCGTCAATGCCGTGCGCTCCAATCGCCGTGGCGTAACCCCGCGCGATGAAGGGCTGATGCTGACGGGCGACGAGAATGTCGTGGATGTGAATTTCCAGATCGACTGGAATATTTCAGACCCGTCCAGCTATCTCTTTAACCTCGCGGCCCCCGAACAGACGATCGAGGCCGTGTCCGAAGCATCGATTCGCGAAGTGATTGGCCGGTCGGAAATTCAGCCGGTCCTCAATCGTGACGGCGTGATTACCGAGCAGGTCCGCTCACTGATTCAGGAAACGCTCGACGGGTATCAGTCCGGCGTGAACGTCATCCGTGTCAACTTCGTCTCTGTCGCGCCCCCCGACCCCGTGGTCGAGGCGTTCGATGACGTCACCAAGGCGGCTCAGGAAGAGGAGGCCCTCCAGCTTCAGGCCGAAGGGTATGCGCGCCAGATTCTCGCCGATGCACGTGGTGAATCGGCCCAGCTTCTCGAAAACGCCGATGGTTACACGGCCCGTGTCGTGAAAGACGCCGAAGGTGAAGCGGCTCGCTTCAAGGCGATTCAGGAAGAATACGCGAAGGCCCCCGACGTGACGCGTCAGCGCCTCTATCTTGAAACCATGGAGCGCGTGCTGGGCGGCATCGACAAGATCATCCTCGACGAATCGGTCGGCGGCGGCAGCGGCAGTGGTGTCGTGCCGTATCTGCCCCTGAACGAACTTGGGCGGAAAGGAAAAGACCAATGACAAAAGGTCGTATTCTAGGCGGCGTGCTTTTTGCCATCCTCCTGCTGATCTGGTCGACGGTATTCATCGTCGATGAGCGCAAGCAGGCGCTGGTCCTTGCCTTCGGTAAAGTGGATCGTGTCATCACCGAGCCGGGGATGCATTTCAAACTCCCCGCACCGTTCAACACCCTGATCGTCTACGAGCGGCGCATCCTGCCGCTGGAAACGAACGAAGTGCCGATTCTGCCTGAGGATGGCAAGCGTCGGGTCGCGGCGGCCTTTGCCCGCTGGCGGATCGACGATCCCCAGAGATTCCGTGAAGCGGTGGGCGATGTCAGCGGAGCGCTGCCCCGGCTCGAAAAACTGCTGAGCGACGGTTTGGGTAAGGTGCTTGGCCCGGCTTCCGCCGATGCTGTTCTGTCGAACAAGCGCCAATCCCTGCTGCAACGGGTGACGAGCCTTGCGGATGCCGAAGCCACGAAACTGGGCGTCGATATTCTCGATGTGCGTATTCGGACGTGGTTCCTGCCGAACCAGACGCTCGAAGCGACCTATAACCGTATGGTGCAGGATCGTAATGCCATCGCCCGTGGCCTGCGCGCCGATGGGGCGGAGAAGGCACGGCGTATCCGGGCTATCGCCGAAAAGCAGGCGGTCGAACTGGTGGCCGAGGCGCGCCGCGAGGCGACCACCAAGATGGGTGTCGCCGATGCCGAGCGAAACGCGATCTTCGCCGATGCCTATGGCCGCGATATGGAGTTTTTCTCGTTCCAGCGCTCGCTCAGCGCCTATGAGAAAGCACTCGATGGCAGCAATTCCAGCATCGTCATGTCACCGGATTCGGACTTTTTCGAATATCTGCGCGACCGGGACGGGGCGTCGAAAGGGCGATAGCGCTGAGCGAAAAACCTGGTTCGATACTGATAAACCCCCGCCCTCGTGCGGGGGTTTTGCATGGGAGGCATGGCGTCGCGGCGATAATAATCGCGTGGGCGTGACTTGTTCGCGGTGCATACTGCCCCTACCTTTGTCGCCAATGCGCGCTTTATGCCCGCAATTCTACGCGAGAAACCGACCGGGAGCCAAGATGACCCACACAAAACCAGTCGCCATCGCTGCGTCTAGATCGAGGAACACCGCCGCGATCAAGATCGCCCTTGCTTCGCTTATCCTGTTGTTCGGTGCCTTGTTCTCGCAGATGGCCGGGGCGCGCGCGGTGCCGACCAGCTTCGCCGATCTGGCAGAACGCCTCAGCCCGGCGGTCGTGAATATCTCCACATCCCAGACGGTCAAGCGCCCGGATATCGGACCGAAAATCCCTGAATTGCCTCAAGGGTCGCCCTTCGAGGAATTCTTCAAGGATTTCTTTGACAAGCGCGGCGGGCAGGGCGGCCCGTCCCAACGTAAGGTGCAATCGCTTGGATCTGGCTTTGTCATCGATCCGAAGGGCTTCATCGTCACCAATAACCACGTCATCGAGAATGCCGACGAGATCGTCGTCAATTTCGCCAATGGCGATTCCCTCGATGCCGAGCTTGTCGGCACCGATCCCAAAACCGACCTTGCGCTGCTGAAATTGACCGAGGAACCGGGCGAGCCGATTCCCTTTGTGAATTTTGGGGATAGCGACGGCGCGCGTGTCGGCGATTGGGTGATTGCCATCGGCAACCCCTTCGGCCTTGGCGGATCGGTCTCTGCCGGGATTATCTCGGCCCGGAACCGGAATATCAATTCCGGTCCCTATGACGATTTTCTCCAGACCGACGCGGCGATCAACCGGGGTAATTCGGGCGGTCCGCTCTTTGACATGGCCGGGGATGTGATCGGCGTGAATACCGCGATCTACTCGCCCACGGGCGGTTCCGTCGGTGTCGGGTTCTCCGTGCCGTCCAATATCGCGATGAACGTCATCGATCAGCTGCGCGAATTCGGCGAGATCCGCCGGGGCTGGATCGGCGTGCGCATCCGCGAGGTCAGTGAGGAATTGGCCGAGGGGCTGGACCTTGAAAAACCCCGTGGTGCCTTGGTCGAAGATGTGACCGAAGATGGCCCCGCCGCAAAGGGCGGCGTCGAGATCGGTGATGTGATCCTGTCCTTCGATGGCAAGGATATCGAGAAGATGCGCGACCTGCCCCGCGCCGTGGCCGAAACCCCTGCCGGTGATACGGTCCGGGTGATTGTGTCGCGCAAGGGCAAGACCCAGACGCTCAAGATTGCTGTGGGCCTGCTCGATGCCGATGGCAATGCCGTGAGCGACGACGATGAACCTGAGGAGAAGGCCGTCGAGCCGAGCGAGGAAATCCTCGGCATGACCCTGATTGCCATCGACCGCAAACAGCGCGAAGCCTATGATCTCAAGCCCGATCAGGAAGGCGTCATCGTCACCGATGTTGCCTCGACCAGCGCCGCGGCCAAGAAAGGGTTGCGCCGGGGCGATGTGATCGTCGAGGTCGCGCAGGATGCCGTCAAGACGCCCGAAGAGGTCATGACCAAGGTGCGGGCCGAGAAAGCCGAAGGCAAAAGCTCCGTCCTGCTTCTGGTCAGCCGGGGCGGGGATGTCCGCTTCGTCGCGCTTCGCTTCGCGGATGCGGAAGCAGACTGACACGCACGACCCCGATTGCATTGATCCCGAAAAGCCGGAACCCTCGTGTTCCGGCTTTTTCTGTGTCTGGCATCCGTCTTGCTCTCCTTACCCGCAAGAGTGGCCTTAAGGCCCTGGGTCTGAATGAAAGTGAGCCGACGATGCCAGATATTCGCACAAGACTGTCCCTGTCTGAAACGGGCATCGCCCGCGCCACCGCTGCGATCGTTCTTACCGCGACGCTGACGGGCTGCGCCGCTTCGGGCGGTCATCAGACGACCATGCGGGCAGAACCAACCTTCATGCGCCTCACCGAAGAGCGCGTTTTCGCGCAAGCCTTGCGCCAACGCTATCTCGAACTGGCAACCAATGCGTATGACCGTTCCGATTTCGACCGCTCGGATTTCTACTCCCTGCGCGCGATCATGGCTGTCGAAGGCAAGCTGGTCGATCCGGCCGGGGCGGCGGGCGAGGTCAGTGGTCCGCTGGCCACGGCCCGGATGCGTCTGGTCAACAGCTTGTCCAGCGGTGCCCGCACCGGCTCGCCGGATCTGGCGGCGCGGGCGCAGGCCGCCTTTGATTGCTGGTGGCTCGAAACCCAGCCCGATGGCGATTCGGCCATTGCGAGCGCCTGTGCCTATAATACCGATCTGACATTGGCCGAATTGTCAGCCGTCGGCACCGGCAACCGCCTCGCCGCCTTGCGTAATGGGTCGCAGCAGGTCGTCATCAATGGCACGACGCCCTCCCAGACCTTCACGGCCGAGGGGGCCACGATCGAGGTCATCAACGAGCGCCCTGTCGCCGCTCCCGCCCATAGCCAGCAATCCCAGCATCTCGAATCCTTTGCCCCCGCCCCCATGCCGATGGCGGAGGAGGAGTTGGCGTATACGCCTGCGCCTCTGGTTCAGCAAAGCGCGGCGCTTGCCCGGTCGGTACAGGGTGTCGAGCCGATGGAATCCGTCTCTGCCCGTACCTTTGTGATCGAGCCGCCCGCGTCCTTTGCGGGGCAAGCCGATACCGTGATCGATACGGTGCCGATTTCCGACGGAACGGCCCCGATCGATCTGATCCCGGATTACGAGGCGTTCTTTCAGGAGGCTCCATCCTATGGGGGGCAGTACGTAGCGCTGGAACCATCGCAAACGGCACAGCCCGAACCATCCTTCACCGAAGCGCCGGTACGGGGGGATGATGTCCCGATGATCGATGCTCCTGTGATCGACACGCCAGTCTTCAACGATGCCGATGCAGAGCCGTTCGCCCTTGCGCCCGTGATGATGGATCAATCGGATGGGGTGCTGTCTTCCCTCGTGAATGCCCGCAGTTTGGGATCTTCCGATTTCGCCGTTTATTTCGGATTCGACAGTGCCGAGATCACGCCCGAAGGCGAGGATGTGCTCGGAGATACCATCGAAGCGCTCACGCTGGAAAACCGCAACACGGTGTCCCTGATGGGCTTCACCGATTCGGCGGGCGATTCGCGCTATAACCAGTTGCTCGCGATGCGGCGCGCCAATGCCGTTCGTCAGTTCATTCAGCAGCGCACCGATGCCCCGGTTCAATTCGAAATCATGCCGGTTGGCGAGGCGGAGGCCGTTCAGAACGGTGGCGATGGCGTGACCGAGGCCCTGAATCGCCGGGTGGAGATCGTCTTGCAATAGCATTGAAAACCGCGACGGTAACGAAATGTCTCGTCTCTCTATGGGACGAGACATTTTCTTTCGTCTAATCAGGTATTTAATAGATTTGCATGAAAGTTGGAAAAAGTCGACGAAAGCGCTTGCGCGATTGTGCGAATCTCCTTAGACACCGCTCCAACGACAGGGACAACGGCAAACGCCTCCCGGTCGCAAGGGTCACGGATCGGCCCGACGCTCTTTGAAAATAAGAAGATACCATGAAGGGATATGTGGGTGGCTTGGCTACTTTTGTGAGTAGTTGGGATTTATGTCACGCACGTATCTTTTTGGCGGAGTTTTGGATTGGTTGTTATCCTCTGGTTGGGTGATGAT
>CALLLP010000043.1 GCA_938008165.1 uncultured Neomegalonema sp.
TCTTTTACAATATGCACAGATTGGCATTGATATCTTCATTTCTCATGGCAGCAATGCGTTTATAGGAGCTTGGTGTCGCGCGAAACAATTTTCAAACAGGTTCAACATCTCGATTCCCCGGATTATGAGTTATTTTGATGCTTATGGCCATTGATCGTTTTCGCAGTTGCGCCTGCCCAGCCTCCACCTGACTTCGCTATACGAGGTGAAAAGGTATCCCCATACGCACAGATGAGGGGCAATCATGACCGGTATCCTTGGCAGCGGCGAGTATCGGTATGAACCGGCCCCGGATTGGGCAAAACTGCCGCCCGAGCTGGTCCTCGGTGACGTGGCGGGCATTGCGGTCGATGCGCGGGACAGGATCTATCTCTTCAATCGCGGCGATGCGCCCGTCGTCGTGCAGAGCGAAAACGGCGAGGTCTTGACGGCAGGGGGCCACGGCCTCTCCAAGAAACTGAAGCCCGGCGATCCCGCCCCGACTTAACGCCTTTGCATCGGTGGCAAGTCGTGACAGCCTGCGCATCGCATGACAGTATTCCCTAAACATTCCAAGGTTTCTGCGAGGGTTTTGCCCTTCGCCATTCTCCTGCTCTGCGGCACGGTCTGGGGCGCGACGATCCCGATGATGAAGGTCGCCGTCTCGTCGGGCCACAGACCCATGGGGCTGATCTTCTGGCAGGTCTGCATCCTCAGCCTCGCTCTCGGCCTCGTCGTCCTGTGGCGGCGCGAGCGGGTGCCGATCCAGCCGCGCCATCTCGGCTATTACACGGTGATCGGGGCCATAGGGACGCTCATCCCCAGCAGTGTCTCGTTCACCGTGGCGGCGGAGCTGCCCGCCGGGATAATGGGGTTGCTGCTGGCCACGGTCCCGATATTCGCGCTGCTGATTGCTCTCGTCATCCGCTCCGAGAGTTTCGAGGCGCGGCGCATGGCCGGCATTGCCCTCGGGGTCGTCGCGATGATGCTCCTCGCGATACCGGAGGCCCGCTTGCCGGGGGCGGGGATGGTCCCGCTCCTGCTCCTCGGCCTCTTCGCGCCGTTCTGCTACGGGATGGAGGGCAATATCGTCGAGCGCCTCGCGCCGGTCGATGTGACCCCCATCGGCGTCATCTTCGCCTCGTCCGTCATCGCAACCCCCATCGCCGGTATCATCGCGTGGCAGGGCGGCATGTGGGTCGATCTCCTCCAGCCATGGGGCGCGGCGGAATGGGCCTTGTTGGGCAGCTCACTCGGCCATGCGCTGGCCTATACGGGCTATGTCGCGCTGGTCGGCATCGCCGGGGCGGTTTTCAGCAGCCAGATCGCGTATGTCGTGACCCTCGCGGCGATCATTGCCAGCCTCGTCTTTCTGGGTGAAAGCTATCCCGCAATCACCTGGATCGCGATTGCGATGATGATGGGCGGCGTCCTGCTCGTTCAACCTGTCAGGAAAGCTTCATGAACACCCTCATCGATTTGAACCGCTACCCGCTGGATCAGCCCGAGAGCGCCGCATGGCAGACCCTCGTCGCCGATTGCTGGGACAAACTCGCGCGGGATGGCTTGTTCAACCTTCCGGGCCTGCTGCGCGAAGGTGCGATCACCGGGGCTGTGCAGGAATTACAGCCCGAAATCGAAACCGCCGCCTTCGTCCACGAACGCGAGCACACCATCTACTTCAGGAAATCGCTCCCCGGCCTGCCCGACACCCACCCCGCCCTGACCACTTTCCGCACCTCTAACCGCACGATATGCGCCGATCAGATGGGGCAGGCCGCCGTGATCCGTCTCTACGAATGGCCTCCCTTCGCCGTCTTCCTCGCGGCGGTCATGGGCAAGCCACGCCTCTGGCCGATGGACGACCCCCTCGCTCGCGTGAACGTCATGGCCTATGCCGAGGGACAGGCGCTCAACTGGCATTTCGACCGTGCGGAGTTCACCACGACCCTGCTGCTGCAAGCCCCCGAGCAGGGCGGAGAATTCGAATATGTGAAGGATCTGCGCAGCGAGGATGAGCCCAACTACGACGGCGTCGCCCGCCTCCTGCGCGGCGAGGAGCCGACCGTCCTGATGCCGCTCGACCCCGGAACCCTGAACGTCTTTCGCGGCAAGAATACAGCCCATCGCGTCACGAAGATCGGCGGCCCGCGCGACCGGATCATCGCCGTTTTCTCCTATTTTGATCGCCCCGGCGTGGTCTTCACCGATGAAGACCGCATCGGCTTCTACGGGCGCGCCACCTGACGCGCGGCCCGCTTCCTCGCAAAGCTTGCGGGGCATCACGCAAGACCCTATACACGCCGCACGGTGCCGGAGGTGATCCTCCGGCGTTGTTTTATGCCATTATGGATCGGAGATATGGTGATGGCCCGTCGGCGGTTGGTCTATGAGGGCAAGGCGAAGACGATCTACGCCGGTCCGGAGCCGGGTACGCTCGTCCAGCATTTCAAGGATGATGCGACCGCGTTCAACGCCGAGAAACACGCGATCATCGACGGCAAGGGCGTCCTCAACAACTTCATCTCCGAATACGTCATGACGCATCTGAATTCCGTCGGGGTACCGACGCATTTCATTCGTCGTCTCAACATGCGCGAGCAATTGATCCGCGAAGTCGAGATCATCCCGCTGGAGGTCGTCGTCCGCAACGTTGCGGCGGGCAGCATCGCCAAACGCTTCGGCATCGAGGAGGGGACGCCGCTCCCCCGGCCCATCGTCGAATACTATTACAAGGACGACAAGCTGGGCGATCCCATGGTTGCCGAAGAGCACATCGCCGCCTTCAACTGGGCGACGGCTCAGGATCTCGACGACATGGTCGCACTGGCCCTGCGCGTGAACGATTTCCTCAGTGGGCTGTTTCTGGGCGTCGGCATCAAGCTGGTCGATTTCAAGATCGAATGCGGCCACATCTATGACGGCGATATCCCCCGCGTGATCGTGGCCGACGAGATCAGCCCCGATTCATGCCGCCTGTGGGACGTCAAATCCGGTCAGAAATTCGACAAGGACATCTTCCGCCGCGATCTGGGCGATCTGATGGACGGCTACACCGAGGTCGCGACCCGCTTGGGCGTGATGCCCGAGAAAAGCGTCGTGCGGTCGGGCGGGCCGAAACTGGTTCACTGAAGAGAGTATACTGATGAAAGCGCGCGTCTTCGTGATCCTCAAATCCGGCGTTCTCGATCCGCAAGGGGCGGCTATCGGCACGGCTCTCGCGGGCATGGGCTTCGATGGCGTCGAGAGCGTCCGGCAAGGCAAGGTCTTCGAGATCGAGATGTCCGGCACCGACCGCGCTGCGGCGCAGGAGCGGCTCGATACCATGTGCCGCCGCCTGCTCGCCAACACCGTGATCGAGGATTATTCGATCGAGTTGGGCTAATAATGGGATATCAGCTGAATGATCGGCTTGTGGTCGGGATTGCCTCAAGTGCATTGTTCGATTTGTCAGTAAGCGACGCCTATTTTAGACGGCACGGCCAAAAAGCGTATTCTGAGTTCCAGAAAATAAAGCGAAATGAGACTCTCCCCAAGGGGGTTGCATTTCCATTCATTCAAAGATTGCTTTCATTGAATGATTTGAATCCTGAAGATATATTAATTGAAGTGATTATTATCTCTAAAAATGATCCGAGTGGTGGTTTGAGAATTCGAAAATCGATCGAAGAGTATGAATTGCCGATTTCCCGGGGTAGTTATTTAAAGGGCGATGCTCCTGAGCCTTATATTAAGGCGTATAACTGCGAATTATTTTTATCTGCCGATGAGCGTGATGTAAGATCTGCGATTGCCAAGAACCTTCCTGCTGGGCAAGTTTTACCTAGCAAGAGTGATATCCCATTGGATGAAACTGATGAACTGAGAGTCGCTTTTGACTTTGACGGTGTACTTGCAGATGATGCTTCTGAACAAATATTCGCCGAAAAAGGGCTAAGCCTCTTTCATGCGAACGAGCAATCGAAAGCGAACGAACCATTACAAGCTGGCCCACTCGCACCGTTGATGCGTAGATTATCTGATATTCAGAAATTAGAAGAAAAACAAATTGGGAATGATCGAAGTTATAAAAAAAGACTAAAAACTTCGATTGTTACAGCTAGAAATTCTCCCGCTGACGAGAGGGTAATTAACACTTTAGAGAGTTGGGGTGTCGATGTCGATCAAGCTCATTTTCTTGGGGGCATTGAAAAGGCGACGATCCTTGATGTTACTAAGCCACATATATTTTTCGATGACCAGAAACGGCATTTAGAAGAAGTGTCAGAAAATGTTCCATCCGTTCATATCCCCTTCGGAAAGATTAATATTAAGGAAAAGACCGCATGAAAACCGCCGTAATCGTCTTTCCCG
>CALLLP010000044.1 GCA_938008165.1 uncultured Neomegalonema sp.
GAAGCCGTCGCCCTCATCACCGATTTCGTGGTCGAGGGCGCACGGGACGGGCGATCCGTGGCCGATCTGATGGAAGCGGGCGCCCATGTCATCACCCGCGAGCAGGTGATGGAGGGCGTGGCCGAGATGATCCATGACGTACAGGTCGAGGCGACCTTTCCCGATGGCACCAAGCTGGTCACCGTGCATGAGCCGATCCGATGAGCGGGCAGGCGCAGGACACGACGCTGATATTCCAGCCCTATGTCGAAGGACCGGCAAGCTCGTTTGACCTGCTCGCCATCGCGCCTTTTCTGCTGGCGGCGATGGTGGTGGCGGGTCTGCGCCGGATGAAACGCTCACACAGGAGAGATGACGAATGATCCCCGGAGAAATCATCCCTGCCGCAGGCAAGATCGTGCTGAACGAGGGGGCCGAACGCGTGACCCTGACCGTCGCCAATACCGGCGACCGCCCGGTGCAGGTGGGCAGCCATTACCATTTTGCCGAGACGAATAGCGGCCTCGATTTCGACCGGGCAGCGGCGCGCGGGATGCGCCTCGACATCGCCGCCGGAACCGCCGTCCGCTTCGAGCCGGGCCAGTCGCGCGAGGTGACGCTGGTGCCGTTTGGCGGCGCGCGGCGGGTGGTGGGGTTCAATGGTGATGTGATGGGGGTGGTGTGAGCATTTGGGAGTCGCATTATTGGCGGCGTGAACTTCGCCTCATGAAATCCGAATTTTCCGTTTGGGGCGATGAGTTAGCGGAAGAGAGCCTTTCAGAAGAAGCGACTTTCAGAATTGAAAAATCTCTGTTTTTGTCAGCCTTTGCAATTCGAAAACTAATTGAAGGGCAAAAGATTCCAGATCGTATTGTGTCGAAAAACTTCGGCCTTTCGACATTTCCTCCAAATGATGAGCATCTGAGAGAGAAAGTTTTACCTATTGAGGCTGAAGATTTTGCTCTCGATAAGGGTGAGATATGTACAATGTCGGCGAAACGAGTTGGCGATGAAATAATTCATTCCAATATTCTAACATATCTCGTTGATGACGATCAAAGGTTATCGGGGTTCTATCTTTGCTCTGATCAGAATCTTGGGAAAAGACTCTTAGAATTACCACTGATCACATGGACCGATTGGATTGAATCGATTGTCAATGGATGGGTTGTCAGCACACATCGTAGTCGAGATCCAGACACTCAAAAAATCGTAACAAGGTTGGAATAAGCGATGCCCACCACCATCCCCCGCCCCGCCTATGCCGATATGTATGGCCCCACGACAGGCGATAAGGTTCGCCTTGCCGATACCGACCTCTTCATCGAGGTCGAGCGTGACCTCACCACCTATGGCGAAGAAGTCAAATTCGGGGGCGGCAAGGTCATCCGCGACGGGATGGGGCAATCCCAGGCCACGCGCGAAAGCGGCGCCGTCGATACCGTCATCACCAACGCCCTGATCGTGGATCATTCCGGCATCTACAAGGCCGATATCGGTCTCAAGGGCGGGCGCATCGCGAAGATCGGCAAGGCGGGCAACCCGGACACGCAGCCCGGCGTCGATATCATCATCGGGCCGGGCACCGAGGCCATCGCGGGCGAGGGAAAGATCGTCACGGCGGGGGGCTTTGACTGTCACATCCACTTTATCTGCCCACAGCAGATCGACGATGCGCTGATGAGTGGCGTCACCACGATGCTGGGCGGGGGCACAGGTCCAGCGACCGGCACCAATGCCACCACCTGCACGCCGGGGCCATGGCATATCGGGCGGATGATGCAGGCCGCCGATGCCTTTCCGATGAATCTGGGCTTTGCGGGCAAGGGCAACGCCTCCGAACCCGCCGCGCTCGTCGAGCAGGTGCGCGCGGGGGCCTGCGCGCTGAAACTGCATGAGGATTGGGGCACGACCCCCGCCGCCATCGATTGCTGTCTCACCGTCGCCGATGACCATGATGTACAGGTGATGATCCACACCGATACGCTCAATGAATCCGGCTTTGTCGAGAACACGATCGCCGCTTTCAAGGATCGCACGATCCACGCCTTCCATACCGAAGGCGCGGGCGGGGGCCATGCGCCCGATATCATCAAGGTCGCGGGGCTGGCCAATGTCATCCCGTCGAGCACCAACCCGACCCGGCCCTATACGGTCAACACGCTCGAAGAACATCTCGACATGCTGATGGTCTGTCACCATCTCGACAAATCGATCCCCGAAGATGTCGCCTTTGCCGAGAGCCGCATTCGGCGCGAGACCATCGCGGCGGAGGATATCCTGCACGATCTGGGCGCGTTCTCGATCATCGCGAGCGATAGTCAGGCGATGGGCCGCGTCGGCGAAGTGCTGATCCGCACGTGGCAGACCGCCGACAAGATGAAGCGCCAGCGCGGGGCGCTCGCCGGAGAGACGGGCGATAACGACAATCTGCGCGTCCGTCGATACATCGCGAAATACACGATCAACCCGGCCATCGCCCATGGCATCGCCCATGAAATCGGCTCCATCGAGGAGGGGAAACGCGCCGATCTGGTGATCTGGTCGCCCGCTTTCTTTGGGGTCAAACCGGAGACGGTCCTGATCGGGGGCAGTATCGCGGCGGCGCAGATGGGCGACCCCAACGCTTCGATCCCCACGCCCCAGCCGGTGCATATGCGCCCGATGTTCGGGGCATTCGGCGGATCGCGCACCGCGTCTTCCGTGACCTTCGTATCAGAGGCGGCCATGGGCATCGGCGAGACTCTGGGGCTGGCAAAAGAAACGCTGGCTGTGAAGAACACGCGCGGCGGCATCGGCAAGGGGTCGATGATTCTCAACGACGCCACGCCGGACATCGAGGTTGACCCGGAAACCTACGAAGTGCGCGCCGATGGGGAGCTGTTGACCTGTGAACCGGCGGACGTGCTCCCGATGGCGCAGCGGTACTTTTTGTTTTGACCACCCTCACCCTCGATTATACCGCCCGTTACCTGCGCCGACGTGCTCTCACCACCGATGACGGTACGCGGGTCGTGCTCGATCTGCCCGAAGCGCGGCTTCTGAAGGATGGCGAGACGGTGGAGGCGACCGATGGCACCCGCATCACCATCCGGGCCGCCGCCGAAGACCTGCTCGAAATCACCGGCGCGGCCCTGCCCCGCATCGCGTGGCATATCGGCAATCGCCACACACCCTGTCAGGTGGAAGAAACCCGCCTGCTGATCGCGCGGGATCATGTGCTTGCGGATATGCTGCGCACCCTAGGGGCCGATCTGTGCGACGTGCGCGAGCCGTTTCAGCCCGAAGGCGGGGCCTATGGCCACGGGCGCACCCATGGGCACACGCATTCCCACGATCCCCATACCGACCCGAACGCGCATCTGCATGACTGACGCGATGCTCAAGCTGACCGCGTGGCTGTCGCCCGGCT
This sequence comes from uncultured Neomegalonema sp., assembly GCA_938008165.1. Taxonomy (GTDB): domain Bacteria; phylum Pseudomonadota; class Alphaproteobacteria; order Rhodobacterales; family Rhodobacteraceae; genus JAHDDY01. Next base: position 3,392 of record CALLLP010000044.1, read on the forward strand.
TTCCCGTCGGGGCCTTCAGCTATTCGCATGGGCTGGAGCGCGCGGTGGCCGATGCTGCGGTCGTGGATCGCGACAATGCGCAGGCGTGGATCGACACGTGCCTGCGCCATGGTGCAGGGCGCAATGATGCGATCCTGCTGGCCCATGCGATGCGTGGCGAGGCCGTGGATGTGCTGGACGACCTCGCCCGCGCGCTGGCCGCCTCCAAGGAACGCCTGCTCGAAACCGAAGCGCAGGGCGCAGCCTTTGCCGCGACGCTTGGGGCGGCATGGGGTGGACCGGCAACCCCTCATGCCTATCCGGTGGCTCTCGGCATCGCGGCACGCCAGCATGGCTGTCCGGAGCGCGAAACGGTGGCGCTGTACCTGCACGCCTTCGTCGCCAATCTGGTTTCCGCCGCGATCCGGCTGGTCCCTCTGGGACAGGCCGATGGCCAGCGGATCATCGCCGCGCTGCACCCGGCAACCCTCGACATAGCAGATGAAGCGATGGCGGCATCGCTTGACGATCTCGGCGGATGCGCCCTTTTCGCGGATATCGCCGCCATGCGCCACGAAACCCAGACTGTGAGGCTGTTCCGCTCATGACCACATCCCCTAACGGCCCTTTGCGCATCGGTATTGGCGGTCCCGTCGGCGCGGGCAAGACGACCCTGACGGCCCAGCTATGCCGCGCCCTGCGGGATCGCTATTCCGTCGCCGCGATCTCGAACGACATCTACACGAAGGAAGACGCCGAGGCGCTGGTGCGGATGCAGGCCCTCTCCTCCGACCGGATCATGGGCGTCGAAACCGGGGGGTGCCCGCATACCGCCATCCGCGAGGATGCCTCGATCAATCTCGCCGCGATTGCCGATCTGCGCGCGCGCCATCCCGATCTCGACATGGTGTTCATCGAATCGGGCGGGGATAACCTGGCCGCGACCTTCTCGCCGGAACTGGCCGACCTGACGCTCTATGTGATCGACGTCGCGGCGGGGGAGGAAATCCCGCGCAAGGGCGGACCGGCCATCACGCGCTCGGACCTGCTGATCATCAACAAGACCGATCTGGCCCCCCATGTCGGGGCCTCGCTCGATGTGATGCGGCGCGATGCGGAGCGGATGCGCGGCACGCGGCCCTTTGTCTTTACCCGCATGCGCGAGGGCGAGGGCCTGCCGGAGATTGCCCGTTTCATCGAGACGACCGGGGGCCTTGCCTGAGGGTGAGCGAACCTACCCCGCCATCTGCCATTCCTTGATCCAGTCCTGCGGCGCCAGAAGCATGATGACATTGAGCGTCAGGCCATCGCGGATCAGGGATCCGACGACCAGCTCCGCACAGATAAACAGCGCCACGCTCGCCCAGACCGGCAAAACCCGCGCAAGGGCAAAGCCAACCCACATCCACGCGATATCGGCCACCGAATTCACCACGCTGTCGCCGTAATAATCCAGCGCGATGGTGGCTTCGCGGTAGCGCTCGATCACGGCATCGGTGTTCTCGGCGATCTCCCATGCGCCCTCGATCGCGGTGGCGATGACAAGGCGACTGCCAAGGGATGCCCGGCGCAGGATCAGCCACAGAAAGCCATAAAAGACCAAGCCGTGCAGGATATGACTGGGCGTGTACCAATCGGCGATATGCTGCGAATTCTCCGACGACACCACGGCGCCATGCCACAGCTTGATTGTCCCACATTCGCAGATCGGCGCGCGGCCCATGGTCAATAGGGCCACCGCCACAAGCATGACGATCCCGACAGCCAGCATCAGGCTGCGGCGGCTCATCATATCGGTCATGGCGTCAGACGTAGCGCCCTTCGCGCATCACGGCCGCAAGGGCCAGCCCGTAGACGATATGCCCCGCAAGGGCCACCCAAGTCAGTTGACTGAACCCCAGAAACGGCGGATTGCCCGAAACCAGATGCGCCATCACATAGAGCGCGAATGCCCAGATCACGACACCGAACACAATGCCCGTCACCCACCAATGCAGGCTGGGAAAGATCATCCGGCTGATGGGCCGGGCAATCAGAACGTAGCCAAGCGGATATCCGACGATCCCCATCGCGTAATGGGCGTAATGGCCATATTGCTTGAAGTCTTCGCCGAACAGCACCCCAAGCGATTGTTTGGCCAGCGGCACGGGAGCCAGTTTCGAGTATCCGGCTTGGGGGCTGTAAAGCTGCCCAAACGCATCAAAGGCCGCCATTGCCAGTGCACCGCCGATCAGCATCATCAGAAGCGTGCCGAAAAACGAACCGCCCCTTTCATACTCATCATAGTCGTAGGAGTCCCACATCGCTCAAAAACCCTTTTCTTAAAATGGCAAATCCTGCTTTGCCGATCTTCCTACGCTGGTGCTTCGCTCTGGATCAACTTGTTTACACATCAAAGCGATTAACCGTGATCGACTACACCCATGCCCAGAATGGGTCACGCGACGCTGTTTCCAACATGCTCGTTAACTCTGTCCGGGCGCATGATATGCCACACAGCTTGCCTTGACGACACTTCATTGAGACAAAGGCCCCCCGATCCGCTGCCGAAGGGCCTTATCATGTCGATCCTGCCTCCTTTCGCCCCGCTGCCCGCCTCCCTGCCCGCAACCGTGCCCTTTGTTGGACCGGAACAGATGGAGCGTGCGCGGGGGCGGCCCTTCGCGGCGCGGCTGGGGGCGAACGAACTGACCCTCGCCCCCTCGCCGGTCGTGGCCGAAGCGATGCGGCGGGCTGCGGTGGACGAAGCGCGCTGGTATCCCGATTCGACCATGCATGACCTGACCGACGCCCTCGCGGCCCGGTTCGGTTATGCCCCGGAGGGTGTGCTGGTCGGCGAGGGGATCGACGGATTGCTGGGCCTCGCCGTGCGGTTATTCATGGCACCGGGATCGGTGGCGGTCACATCGCTGGGGGCGTATCCAACCTTCAATTACCATGTGGCAGGCTTTGGCGGGGTGCTGGAAACCGTGCCCTATCGCAACGACTGCGAAGACCTCGACGCCTTGGCCGAGCGGGCGCGGGCGACGGATGCCCGCCTCGTTTATCTCTCGAACCCGGATAACCCGATGGGAAGCTGGGCCTCCCATGCGGCCATCGAAGCGCTGGTGGATGCCGTACCGCCCACCTGCCTCGTATTGCTGGACGAAGCCTATGCAGAGTTTCACACGGACCCCGAAGCGATCACACCGCATGGATTCAGCCGCCCCAATGTGCTGCGCTTGCGAACCTTTTCAAAAGCCTATGGCCTTGCGGGATTGCGGGTCGGCTGGGCCATGGGGCATCCGGCCCTGATCGCGGGGTTCAACCGCATCCGCAACCATTTCGGCGTCAGCCGCCTGTCACAGGCCGCCGCCCTCGCCGCCCTTGGCGATGACGCTCATCTGGCAGGCACCCTCGCCACCGTCGCGGCGGGGCGCGAACGGCTGGGCGATATCGCGCGGGCCAATGACCTGACCCCCCTGCCCTCCGCCACGAATTTCGTGACCATCGATTGCGGGCAGGACGGCGATTATGCCCGAGCCGTCCTGCACGAGATGCTGGCCCGCGACATCTTTATCCGCATGCCCGGCCCCGCGCCGCTCGACCGATGCATTCGCATCAGTACCGGCACGGATGCAGAGCTTGATCTGGTCGCAGACGCCTTGCCCGATGCGCTGAACGCAGCAAGGGGATAAAGCGGCCCTCGCCATTTATATTGCACCGCACTATCTTGCGCGATAATCCCGCGCGATACCATCATGCGCGTCACTCATCGAAAGGATCTCCCTATGCTCAAAGGCAAATTCGCCGTTGTCACCGGCTCGACGAGCGGTATCGGCCTCGGCATCGCGCGCGTGCTGGCCAATAAGGGCTGCACCGTCGCCATCAACGATCACACCCATTCCGATGCAGCCCGCGCCATCGCCGCCGATCTGGCCAAGGAAACCGGAGCCGATATCCGCTATATCGGCGCGGATATGTCAAAGGCCGAAGACTGCGCACAGTTGATCGAACAGGCGGAAACAGCTTTTGGCCGGGTCGATATTCTGGTGAATAATGCGGGCATCCAGCATGTCGAGAAAATCGAGGATTTCCCGACCGGCAAATGGGATGCGATCATCGCGATCAACCTGTCTTCCGCCTTTCACACCACAAAAGCGGTCATGGCAGGGATGAAATCGCGGGGCCACGGGCGGATCGTCAATATCGCCTCGGCCCATGGCCTGACCGCCTCGCCCTTCAAAAGTGCCTATGTCGCCGCGAAACACGGGGTCGTGGGCCTGTCGAAAGTGACCGCACTGGAAGCGGCGGATGCGAAGGTCGATGTGACCTGCAACGCCGTGTGCCCCGGCTATGTCTGGACTCCGCTGGTCGAGGCACAGCTGGAAGATCAGATGAAAGCCAATGGCATGACAAAGGACGAGGTCATCGACAAGGTCATGCTGACCCGCACCCCCACCCGCGAATTCGCCACCGTCGATCAGATCGGCGAAACCACCGCCTTCCTGTGCTCGGACGGCGCAGCCCAGATCACCGGCACGACGATCTCGGTCGATGGGGGATGGACGGCGATGTAGGGGGGCACCGCCCTACGCCACGTTGAACCGCTGCAATTGCTCCGGCTCGCTCTCGCCACAAGCGACGGAGGCGAGTTCGGAGAGGAGGTCGGGTTCGGCATGGCCGTCGGTCACGGCGAATTTCAGCACGGCATCGAGGTCGTCGCGGGTTGCCCGCGCCCCGGCGCGCACCAGCCACAGGGCCGCCTTGATCGCATCCTGCCCCGCCCGGTCGTCAAAGGCATAGCGGTAGAACCACAATTCCAGCAGGAGATCGGGGTCACGCTTGGTGGGGTCGTCGTCGAGGGCCGCTTCGAAGGCGCGGTCGAGCATCGATAGACCCTCCTCACGCTTGCCCAGGCTGAACATCGCCTGCGCGGCCCCACACAGGGTCGCCGGATCGTTGGGGTTCTGGGCCAGTGCCTTGTCGTAGAATGCCTCCGCCGCGCGCGGATTCGACTTGGCGGTATTCACCACATGGGCGTAGCGGCGCAGGGTCGCGACCCGGCGCGGATCGGCGGCAACGGCCCGGCGGAACAGCGCTTCGGCCTCCTCCACCTGTCCCCGCTCGCGCAGGATCAGACCCAGATCGGCCAGCGCCGCCGCATCGCGCGGGGCCAGCATCGTGGCCCGGCGCAGCAGTGGTTCGGCGGCATCCATATCCTTGCGCTCATGCAGCAGGAAATTACCGTATTGCGCCAGCGTGAACGCGTCCTTTCCATCCAGCGCCAAGGCCTTGCGATAGCGATCCTGCGCGGCGGCGGGGTTTGAACGGGCCTTGTGCAGAAACCGCGCATGGGAGGACAGGATCGTCGCGTTGCGCGGGTCGAGATGGACCGCGCGGCGGTAATATTCGTCCGCCGCCTCCAGATCGCTGCGTTCCTCCTCCTGAAACCGGGCATAGGCGAGGGCCGTTTGCGCATCGCCGGGATCGGCATCGAGAGCACGGGTCAGCAAGTCTTCGGCGGCATCCGCATCGCGGCGATGCAGGCACATGAAACGGGCATAGGCGCGCAGCACTTCAGGCGAGGCGGCATCGGTCTCGACCGAACGCTCGAACCAGCTTTCCGCCTCATCCGGCTTTTTGGCCATATCGGCGAGGAAGGTCGCGGCAATGGCCATCGTTTCGGCGGAACCGGGGTCGATTTTGGTTGCCTGTCGATAGATCGCCTCGGCGCGGGCCAGATCGCCCCGCTTTTCGGCCACGAACCGCGCCAGTCGGATCGCAGGTTCGGGATCGGTCGTGGTCGAGGCGGTCGCGAGCTTCAGCAGGGCATAGGCCGCATCGTCCTTGCGCTCGACCACCGACAGGAAATCGGCATAGGCGGCGATGGCGCGCGCATGGCGCGGCGCGCCATCGACGGCAACCTGATAGCATTCGCCCGCCGCCTGCATGTCACCGCGAACCTTCCACAGGAAATTCGCATAGGCGATCAGAGTCTCGGTATTCTCGAAATCGACCCGCAGAGCGAGGCGATAGCATTCTTCGGCCCGGTCGAAATCGCGGCGCACATTGGTCAGGAACATCGCAAAGGCGCGCAGGGCCGCGCCGTCCTGCGGATCCGCATCGATGGCGCGGTTGAAGTAATGCTCGGCCCCGTCATGGTCGCGGCGACCGACGGTCAGGAAGCGGGCATACCGGGCGAGCAGGCGCGCATTGCCCGGCGCATCCTGAATCGCCGCGAGATAGCGCCGGTTGAGTTCCGCACCGTCCTCATGATTGAGCAGACGACCGGGAAGTTCGAGGAAATCGTCTTCGGACCCCTCGCCATCATGCCGGGCCAGATCGGCCTGCGGGGCGCTGGCCGTATGGCGGAATCCCGCGATCGTCTGATCGCCGGAAACATCGCGGTAATCGGCAGAGGCGGCAAGCGCGCCAGCGTCATCGGCGGGCAGATCGCGGCCATCGGCGATGTCGCTTTCCGGCGACCGTTCCTCGGTATCGCCAGTATCGCCCACGATTGACAGGATGGGGCGTTCAGGTTCGGAAACCGGCTCATCGGCCTCGACATAGGGCGTAACGGTTTCGGTCAGGATGCCTGCGGCATTGTGCTTATCGGGATGATCGCCATTGGCCATTGCGGCGACGGCTGCGGCGATCAACTGATCGATGCGGTTGTTCGATTCGGCATCGTCGTCATCCACATCCGATACGGTCAGCGACGCGGGATTCGACAGGATCGTATCCTCGCCATAGGCGGGCAATTCCTCTTCGGCGATGACGTCGTGGCGGTCGAACCCATCCGCCACCGATCCAGCGAAGGAATAACTCCATTCCTCGCCATGATCGCTTTCGGCCTCCTCGATGGGCGCGGGAACAGGATCGGGCTGCGATGGCTTGGGCGGCGCCGCGAAGCCGGGCACCGTATCGGGTTTGAGATCATCGCGGGATTCGAGCGCCCGGAACTGAGCATCGTATTGTTGCAAAATCTTGTCGAATCGGTCGATTCGCGGGTGGCCCAGCTCGAATTCGCGCCGGATCAGGTACATCAGCCCTTCGAAATCGCTATAGGGCGTCCAGAGGGTGTTGCGTTCTTCCAGCCATTCGCGGATCGGCTCGCCCGGTTCCTCGTCATTGACCCAGTAGATGCCCCCGGCAGGCGCACCGCGCGGCAGGCCGGAGAGCAGGTCAGCGACCGATTCGTCACGTCCGCCATAGCCGATGAAGACCAGCGCGGCCTCGGTAAACTGCGCCCGAAGACGATCTTTCACATCCGAGCGCAGGAAATGACCGCGATCGGGATTGCCGCCGCCCAGATGGGCATCGCCATAGATTTTCAGGATCGTCGGGCGCGATGTGCTGATGCGAATCCGGCGATCGAAGCTTTCATGAGTCAGAACCTGCGGCTTGCGCTGGGAGTAAAGATAGAGCGCATCGGCGGCCAGATCGTCGAAATTGGTGGTGACGATGGTGTTGCAGCGCTCGCCCCAATCGGGCTGAGTGACAAGCTGCGCAAGGGTCGCATAGCCAAAGCCGGGTTCGGCCTGCGCATTGATGCGCTCCAACTCGCGTTCCTGTTCCTGCTCGGTATAGAACAGCGCATCGAGCACCTCGCCATAAAGCGCGGCAGGATCGGCGGGATCGAAACCGGCGAATCGTCCGGGTGCCCATTCCGCGACATCCTCGGCGGTGCCCGTCTCCAGATATTTCAGCTCGCCCAGCCAGCGCAGGGTCGTTCGGCCCGCATCGCCAATCCCGGCGCTCGCGGAGCACCCCGCCCCAAGGAACCAGACATACCGGCCATCGTGATTGATCAACCCGTGATGGAACCGGCGCACGAATTCGAAAGGAGAAATCGTCCTCATCGCCAGCCGTCCACCCTTATCAATTTCCCGATCTGTCACATCAGATGTCAGGTTACGTGTTAACAAATCATTACGCTCTTGTCCCTGTGAACGGAACAGGTACACGCATACTATTACGATGTACTGCGAAAACTATTGCGAAAGGATTTGGTTCAGCAAGGAAAATTTGTCCGTTCTCACCGGAGTTAAATTAAGCATTGCAATTGTGTATGTCTCTGATTAAAACATTTACTCAGGGGACTGATTAATATTCGGGACAGTGTTATGCGTATTATTGAGCGCCTTGTGGCAATTAATTTCGGACTCTGTCTCGATTCAGCCATTTCAGTGGCGGAGGCCAGCTACCGTATCAATTGGGGCGCGTTTTGAAGGGTCTCAGCTCAGGGTATCCGCCGCGACATTCTTGATCCGCTCGATCATCGATCCAAGACCGTTGCTGCGCTGGGGACTGAGATGCGCGGCGAGGTCGATCCGCTGTAATTCCTGCGCGATATCTTTGTCGACGATCTCCCGCGCGGGCTGTCCCGACAACATGATATGCAGAATCGCGATCAGGCCCCGGACGATATGGGCGTCGCTGTCACCATCGAATTCGATCCGGGTGCCGCCGTCATCCTGAACCGCCCGACTGTCGATCCAGACCCGGCTGACGCAGCCATCAACCTTGGTTGCATCGGTTTTGCGCGCTTCGTCCAGCGGAGTCAGGGCCTTTCCCAACTCGATCACGTAGCGGTAGCGTTCTTCCCAATCGTCGAGATAGTCGAAATTCTCGACCAGCTCGTCGTAACTCAGATCGGCCATGCATTCCTCCGGACAGACGACCCCACCATCTAGACCGGGACGCCAAGGCGTCCATCCCATACGTCTTCAGCGCCGCCAACGGGCCTTTGGATTCAGCAAGGCGGCGGGGCTTAGCGTCAGGCAATAATGTCCGGCCCGTTTGGCCAGCGCACAAATGGCCTGCGCCTGCGCCCGGCTCAAGCCATGGATGACCCCCAGATGGCGCGCATCGCGCGGTCGGAGGATCACCTTCGTCGGCAGGCGGTGGGTCTTCGTCGCCAATCTGCCAACCGCCGCAAGATGCGTTGCGGCCTGTCTCTCGCTGGAAAACGCCCCAAGAAAGCTGGCCCAGCCGGATAGGGGCGGTGGCGGGCGGCGCGGGACCGGCGCGGGCGCGGGCGCGGGGGGCGCGGCCTTCTTGGGCAAGACCGGCAGCGGCACCGGCAGAATCGCGATTTTCTGGCCGGATCCGGGGCGCTCGGGCGGGATATAGGCGTCGTTCTTCTCCAAAGCATCGGGCTTATCAGACGATGGGTCGGCCCGCGCGATCGCCGCACCGGAACATCCACCGATATTGGGCGGGGGAGTCGCATCCGGCAGGCCCGGCCCCAGCGGTTCATCGGTGCCCAATGCTTTGAACCCCTTTTCGATCAGGGCCTTGACGGCCCTCAGCCGCGCGGACTTACCCGGATGCCCCAAGGTCACGGCCAGCACGCGCCGCCCCTCGCGCTCGACCAGCCCGGCGATGTTATACCCCGCGGCACAGGTGAAGCCGGTCTTCATCCCCTGCGCGCCCGGCACCCGCCCAAACAGCGGATTGGTCGTCGTCACGCCCCGCCCCGCCGCCCGTGTCCGGCGCTCGGAAAAGATCAGGCTGCGTTCGGGATGATCGGTCAACAGGGCCAGCGCGAGAATCGCCACATCGCGCGCCGTGGTGCGCTGGCCGCTGGCGGGCAAGCCGGAGGCATTGGCATAGCGGGTATTGACCATACCCAGCTTTTCGGCGGCATCGTTCATCCGGGCGACGAAAGCATCTTCGCTTTTCGCCACCGCCTCGGCCACCGCGACCGCCGCATCGTTTTTCGACCCGATAGCCATGGCCGCGAGCAAGTCGCCGAAGGGGACTTTCTGCCCCGCACGCAGGCGCAGTTTGACCGGGGGCTGGCCTGCGGCCCGTGCGGAGATCGTGACGATTTCCTCCTCGGTCACATCCCCGATTTCCAGTGCCGCAAAGGCGACATAGGCGCTCATCAGCTTCACGAGAGAGGCCGGGCGACGAATCGCATCCGCGTCATCGGCCACCAGAACAGCCCCCCGCTCCACATCCACGGCGATCTCGGCGGCGGAGGCCGGGGCCGGGGCAAGCGCCAGCAGCGCAACGATCAGAGCGATGCGAGCCATGACTGCACCTCCCCGATGGTGCGGGCAACGGGGCAGGCGACCACAGGCCGGGCGATCAGCACGACCGGCACACCCAGAAGCCGCGCCCCTTCGATTTTGGGATAGGCCCCCGCCCCACCCGCATCGCGCGTGACCAGCGCATCGATCCGCCCGGCACGCATCAACTCCGCTTCGGCCCGTGCCGTGAACGGCCCGGCTTTCGCGGTCAGGGTAAAGTCGAGCAAGCCCTCCGCCGCCGGATCATCGTGGCGCGTGCGCACGAGATAATGGCGATGCGGATCGCCCGCAAAGACCGCCCGCTCGCCCCGGCCAAGGCACAGAAACACCCGCTGCCACGACGGGTCCAGCGCCGCGCGGGCCTCGGCCCCATCGGCAACAATCCGCCAGTCATCCGCCCCCTGCGCCGTCCAGCCGGGGCGGGCATAGCGCAGCAGCGGCACGTCCTGCACGGCGCAGAGATGCGAAAGCCGCGCATGGGTATCCCGCTCGCATGGGTGGCTCGCATCGATCACGGCATGGCCGGTCAGGCGTTCCGGCACATCCTCGACGATCCGCGCTTCGGGCAAGGCCAGCGCCAGATCCCGCGCCTCGCGCGATCCGGCGACGATGAGACAGGGCTTATGCGGGGTCGCGCGGGCCAAGCTCGATCACCTCGACACCCTTCGGCCCGGCGGACAGCGCCACCTCGCCGCGTTTCAGCCGCAGCGCATCCTCACCGAACAAGACCCGCCGCCAACCGCGAAGGGCCGCAACATCGGCCTCCTCCTCCATCGCGATGGCATCGAGATCCGCCGATGACGCCACCAACCGCTCGGCCACATCCGCCGCCGCCGCCTTTGCCCGCAGCAGAGTGCGTAACAGATCGGCCAGCGCGCTCTGGACCGGATCGGGTTTCGGGGTTGCCTTGGGCGGCTTTGCCTGCTCGCCGGATGTCGCTGCATTGAGCGCATCGAGCATCGCCGTTGCCGCTGTATTCGAGAAATTCTCGCGGCGTGACAGGCGACCGGAGGTCAGGCCATCGGTGGTGGTGGGACGGGCGGCAGCGATCTCCATCAGGGCATCGTCGCGCAGCACGCGGTTTCGCGGCACATCCCGCGCCTGCGCTTCGGCCTCGCGCCATTCGGCCAGCGCCTTTGCCGCCGTGAACAGCTTCGCGGTCGGCGCGCGCATTTTCAGGCGCTTCCACGCCTCCGCCGGATCGACGCGATAGGTCTCGACCGCCTCCAGCACCGCCATTTCCTCGGTCAGCCATGTCGATCGGTTTTCCGCCGCCAGCCGCGAGGAGAGATGCTCGTAGACCTCGCGCAGATGGGTCACATCGGCGAGGGCATAGGCAAGCTGCTTGTCGGATAGAGGCCGCTTTGACCAATCGGTGAACCGGCTCGATTTATCGAGACCCTGACCGCAGATGCTGCGCACCAGCCGCTCATATCCCACCTGATCGCCAAACCCGCAGACCATCGCCGCGATCTGCGTATCGAACAGGGGGGTCGGCACGGCATTGGCGAGATGAACGAAAATCTCGATATCCTGCCGCGCAGCATGGAAGACCTTCAACACCGACCGATCGGCCATCAATGCGAACAGGGGCGCAAGATCGATCCCTTTTGCCATCGGGTCGATCAGGGCCGCGCCGTTCTGTTCCCAATCGTCATCCGATTCCCCCTCGCGCCGGGGTCGCCCGATCTGCACGAGGCACAGGATCGGCCAGTAGGTCCGCTCACGCAGGAATTCGGTATCGACGGTGATATAGGGACTGACTGCATAATCGGCGCAGAGCGCGGCCAGATCGGCGGTCGTGGTCACGGGACGCAGGGACATTCGGGCACTTTCGGGAGACGGCTTTGGGTGGAAAAACAGCTTTCGGCGAGAATAAGGCTGTTCGCACGAAAGATACAGCGTCGATCCATGCGGCTATCCGCATCGCGGCGCGCATCTTTTGCGCAGGGAAGGCGAGAAACCAGCAAGGATCAGCTTCCCAGCCCCTCGCCCTTTTCCAGCCGGGAGAAGACATCGCGCCATGTCGATTTTTCCTGCGCACCAACAAGGGCGTAGGTCTCATCGAGCACGAAGCACGGCACGCCGGTCACGCCCATCTCGCGGGCCAGCGCATCCTCGTTCAGCAACAGCGCGCGGTCGGCATCCTCGGCATAGAGGCGGCGCATCAGATCTTCATCCATGCCCTGTTTCGCACCGATGGCGATCAGGGCCTCGCGGTCGCCGATATCGACCCCATTCACGAAATACGCGGCGAACAGCGCATCGACCACGTCGTTCTGACGCCCTGTCGTGCGCGCCCAGCGAATCAGGCGATGGGCGTCGAGGGTATTGGGCGTGCGCTCGATCTTGCTGAAATCCAGCGGCAGGCCCGCATCACGCACGGCCTGCTCGATGCGCCCATAGACATTGCGCGCCCCTTCCGGTCCACCGAATTTGTTTTCCAGATAGGCCCGGCGATCCATCCCCTCATCGGGCATGTCGGGATTGAGTTGATACACGCGCCAATGGATGTCGAGGCCCGCCTGCGGAGCCTCGCCGAGGGCCGCATCGAGTTTGGCCTTGCCGATATAGCACCACGGACAGATCGGGTCCGACAGGATGTCGAGCGTGTTTCCAGCGGGGGGGATTGCAGTTTCCATACCCTTGGTTGAGCATCCGAAAGCCCCTCCCGTCAAGAGATACCGCCATCAATAGAGCGCGATATCGGTCAAAAAGCCCCCCTTTTCCCAATCGGATGCGCCATCGGGGAACGATGACGGGGCAGGGGCGGGAAAACATTTCGGCCTGCGCCGCCTTGGGCTATAGAGCGCGTATGTTTACACGCTTTTTCCTGACCCTGAAACAGGCCCGCATTCCCGTCAGCTTGCGGGAATACCTCATGCTGCTGGAGGGGATGCAGGCCGGTCTCGTCACCTATGATATCGAGGGATTCTACCACCTCGCCCGCGCCGCCTTGGTCAAGGACGAACGCCATCTCGACCGTTTCGATCAGGTCTTTTCCGAAATCTTCAAGGGTGTCGAAGCCGTGGGCGGCAGCGGCGAAGCGGTCGACGAACAGCCGATTCCCGAAGAATGGCTACGCAAGATGGCCGAAAAATTCCTGACCGACGAAGAAAAAGCGCAGATCGAGGCGCTGGGCGGCTGGGACACGTTGATGGAGACGCTGAAAAAGCGCCTCGAAGAACAAAAAGGTCGCCATCAGGGCGGCAATAAATGGATCGGCACCGGCGGCACCTCGCCTTTCGGAGCCTATGGCTACAACCCCGAAGGCGTGCGCATCGGCCAGCATGAAAGCCGCCACCGCCGGGCCGCAAAAGTCTGGGACAAGCGCAAATTCCGCAATCTCGATGACAGTGTCGAGCTGGGCACCCGCAATATCAAGGTCGCGCTCAAGCGTTTGCGCATCTGGGCGCGATCCGGGGCCGATGAGGAGCTGGCCCTCGACGATACCATCCGCTCGACCGCCGAGCGCGGCTATCTCGATGTGGTCACCCGGCCCGAACGGCGCAATGCGGTAAAGCTGGTGATCTTTCTCGATGTGGGCGGGTCAATGGACGACCACATCAAGGTAGTCGAGGAATTGTTCTCCGCCGCGCGCAGCGAATTCAAGCATCTGGAATATTACTACTTCCACAATTGTCTTTATGAAGGCGTCTGGCGCGACAACAATCGCCGCTGGACCGAGCAGATCCCGACTTGGGAGGTGCTCAACACCTATGGCGCGGATTACAAATGCATCTTCGTGGGCGATGCCAGCATGTCGCCCTATGAGATCGCCGTACCGGGAGGCGCAAACGAGCACTGGAACGAGGAATCGGGCGAGGTATGGCTGCGCCGTGCCCTGACCCAATGGCCGGGGCATGTGTGGCTCAACCCCGTGCCCGAATCCCACTGGCGCTACACCCATTCCATCGGCATGATCCGCGAAATCACCGAGAACCGCATGTTCCCCCTGACGCTGGACGGGATCGGGGCGGCGATGAAAGCGCTGGTTTAAAACGAAGCGCGATCAGGCCAAAGTCTCTGGCAACACCGAAAACCGCTTTTCCCGGAAGGGGGACTATTCTTGTCACCGCTCGACCGCATCATCGCCGCCGCCCGCAAGGCCCCCGCCATCCTTTCGCTCGCGGAGGGCGAAGACCCGCGCATCGTGGAAGGGGCGATCCGCGCCGCGCGGGACGGCATCGCGCGCCCCGTCTTGATCGGGGATGAGGCGACAATCCGCGCGCAGGTCGAGGCGCAGGGAGGCGCGCAGGGCATCACCGTACTCGACCCCGCCCAATCGCCCGACGCGCCGCGCTATGCCGCGCTTTACCATGCGATACGCCAGCACCGGGGCGTGGATAAAGCCGCCGCCGATGAAGCCGTCCGCGATCCGCTGAACGTCGCCGCGCTGATGGTCCGGGCCGGGGATGCGGCAGGCACCATCGCCGGAGCGGTCGCCACGACGGCCCTGACGGTACGCACGGCGTTTCAGATCATCGGGCGGGCCGAGGGCGTCGATACGGTCTCCAGCTTCTTCCTGATGTTGCCCGATGGCGAAGGGCATCCCCTGCCCGGCCCGGTTCTCTTTGCCGATTGCGGTCTGGTCATCGACCCGACACCGGAAGAACTTGCCCAAATCGCGATTTCCTCCGCCGATTCGCTGAAGGCGATGCTGGGCGAGGAGGCGCAAATCGCCTTTCTGTCCTTTTCGACGAAGGGCAGCGCAAAGCATAAGCGGGTGGACAAGGTGACCGAGGCGCTCGGCATCGCCCGCGCCGCGCGACCCGATCTGACGATGGATGGGGAATTGCAATTCGATGCCGCCTTCGTGCCCGGAGTCGCGGCCAGCAAGGCCCCGGAATCGCCTCTTGCCGGACGGGCGAATGTCTTCGTCTTTCCATCGCTGGAAGCAGCGAATATCGGCTATAAGATCGCCCAGCGCATCGGACGGGCGCGGGCAATCGGGCCAATCCTTCAGGGTCTCGCCGCCCCGGCCAATGACCTGTCACGCGGCTGCACTGCGCAGGATGTCTATGACCTGATCGCCGTGACGAGCGCGCAGGCGGCGGCGCGCGCTGTGTCCTGACGCAACCGCGCCGGTGCTATCGTCCGCCGCTGGGCTGCGAATGGGTGCTGACGCCCCCCGGATTGCCGAACAGATCGGACTTGCTCTTGTTATTGGTCACGGTGCCCCCGGCGGCACCACACCCGGCAAGCGCAATGGCAGCCAGTACGATCAAAGCCTTGGGCGCAATTGTCGATTTGATAGAAGCCATGGTGAGGGTTCCCTTTTTGGTTGCAAAACACACATAGAAAAGCCCGCAAACACGCCATCGGTTCATTCACACACCATCACACTACCGAGACGTGATCCTGCCCTAATCTTGCCTGCAACTTGCATCACGACGGGAAGATGATTGGGGAGAGGATCTAAAATGTTTCGTTTCAAGACAGCTATCGTGGCATCATTTCTCGCCCTCGCGCCCCTGACGGCGCAGGCCGATGCGGGCTTTGTGCATTCCAGCCCGTCGCTTAGTCTGGCAAAGCCTTGCGGGGCGAATGCCTCCTGCGCGTTTTCGTGGACGCTGGCCTCGCGGATGGGTCATATCCTGCGCTTCATCGAAGATCGCTACGGCAAGCGTGACCGGAACTGGACCCTTCTGGGGGTAGAATTCACCAGTCAGGACGCCCCGCAGGTCTGGTATCCGACCTTTGACGGGGTCAGCGAAACGGTCATTATCCAATTGACTCGTGGCGCGGCGACCAACGAAACCCAAGCATTGTTCCAACTGGCCCATGAGGTCGTGCACCTGCTCTCCCCCACCGGACCGGGCGCCCATGCGAGCGTTTTGGAAGAAGGGCTGGCGACCTATAACTCGCTCGAATATCTGGCAGCGATCGGCAAAGCGGTCTCTCCCGAATACATCAATGCCCCCCGCTACGAACGCGCCTATCGCGCCGTTGCACGGCTCGCAAGACGCCCGGATTTCGCCAACGGCATCAAGGCCCTACGAGCGCAAACGGGGCGCCTCAGCACATTGGAGGCGATCGACCTGCAACGCGCATGGCCGGGATTGCCGGGGGATGAGGCGCGCCTGCTGGCCTCGCGGTTCTGACGAGGGGGGGCTATGCCCGGCCCTTCGCCTCGGTCGAGCGGCCCGCCAGATCCTCGCGGGCTTCGTCGAGTATTTTCGTGGCTTCGGACCCCTGAATCCGGGCGATATCATCCTGATATTTCAGCAAGGCCCCCAGCGTGTCCGAAATCGTCTGGGGGTCGAGCGCCACCGCATCGAGCGCCACGAGCGCCCGCGCCCAGTCCAGCGTTTCCGCCACGCCGGGGCTTTTGAACAGGTCTTCGTCGCGCAGGCGGCGGATAAAGGCCGCAACCTCCCGCGAGAGCGTTTCGGAGGCTTCGGGGGCTTTTGCGGCGAGGATGGTCATCTCGCGGTCGAAATCGGGGTAATCGACCCAGTGATAGAGGCACCGGCGGCGCAGGGCATCATGCACTTCCCGCGTCCGGTTAGAGGTGATGACCACCACGGGTGGCGCGGGGGCCTTGACGACACCGATTTCGGGAATGGTGACCTGAAAATCGCTCAGGGCTTCGAGCAAAAACGCCTCGAATGGCTCATCGGCGCGGTCCAATTCGTCGATCAGCAGGACCGGCGGCCCCCCCTCCTGCGGCTGCATCGCCTCCAGCAAAGGCCGGGCAATCAGGTGCTTTTCGGCGAAGACATCCGCCGCGATGGCGTCGCGGTCGGCCTGTCCCGTGGCTTCGGCAAGGCGAATTTCCATCATCTGCGCGGCGTAGTTCCATTCATACACCGCCGAGGAGGCATCCAGCCCCTCATAGCATTGCAGGCGGATGAGGCGGCGGCCCAGCAGCGCGGCGATGGCCTTGGCAACCTCGGTCTTGCCGACCCCCGCCTCGCCCTCCAGAAAGATCGGACGGCCCAGCTTGAGCGCCAGAAAGATCACCGTGGCGAGGCCGCGCCCGCAAACGTAATCCACTTCGGCAAGGCGGGTCTGCACATCGTCGATGGTGGCGAAGGGAGCGGTCATGGGCGATCCTCGGGCAAGCGGTATTATGCCAAACAGGACCACAGGGCGCTGCGCTTGTCGAGGGGGCGCGACCTTGGGGCCTAGAGTGACGCGCGATCAAGTCGGGTCATGCATTGCGCCAAGAGCGACGCATTTCCTGACACTGTGTGGCTCAACCTAATCGCGTTTCACTCTAGGCCCCGCGAAAGCGGACGCTGGCCGTCGTGCCGACGCCCTTCTCGCTGTCGAGGGTCAGGGTACCGCCATGCATCGCGACCAGCGCATCGACGATGGACAGGCCCAGCCCACAGCTATCCCCGCTGGCGATATGCGCCTGCGACAAGCGGGCGAAAGGTGCAAGCACCTGCGCCGTCTCCGCCGGTGCCATGCCGATCCCCTCATCGATGACCCGAAAGAGCACATCCGCGCCCTCGCCCGACATGGCGATCCGCACCGATTGTCCCTCATCCGAGTATTTCAGCGCGTTGGAGACCAGATTGATCATGATCTGACGGATGGCGCGGGCATCGGCCATCACGGCCTTGGGCGCGCCATGGCGATCAACTTCGATGGTCTGATTGCGACTGGTCGCCTGATGGGCAAGGGACGCTTTGACATCGCGGATCAAATCGGAAAGATCGACCGCTTCGAGGGTCAGGTCATAGCTTCCGGCCTCGATCCGCGACAGGTCGAGCAGATCGTCGACCAGCGACAGCAGATGCTTTCCCGACCGATAGACAGTCTCGGCATATTCCAGCGTCCGCTCCTGCGAGAAATCGCCGAACAGGGTTTCCTGACGCAAGGACATTTCGGAAAATCCGATGATGGCATTGAGCGGCGTCCGCAATTCGTGGCTCATATTGGCGAGGAATTCGGATTTGGCGGCGTTGGCCTCCTCCGCCCGCCACCGCGCCTCCTCCAGCGCCGTGGCGCGCATGTGCAGGTCTGCCTTTGCCTCGGCAAGGGCCGCATTGCGATCATCGAGCATCCGGGCCTGATCGCGCGATTCACGGCGGGTCCGGTCCAGTCGCTGAATGGTATCGAGCGTGAAGATCACAAGGGGCAGGCCAACCATGATCGCGGTCAGGAACGCCATGATGCTAAACCGATACGCGATCTCGGCGGGCAGGATCGTGTCGACACCGTTGGCGATCACCATCGCTTCGAGAGCGGCAATCAGCAGCAACGCTACAGACAGATGCCATCGTGTCGCCCCGCCGATCACCCGATCGACGACCTCCAGCACCGGCGAGCGCACCGGCATCGATTTCACGACACTGCGCACACCATCGCGCGGTCGTCGGTTCTCGGAAAAGGAATGGCTCATCGTCATGGGGCCAAAATAGTCGAGAACGGTTTACAGTACGCTCAATACCGGAGCGCGAAATACCTAGAATACAACTCAACCCGTTTGCTTTTTTACCGATCCCCGTCTCAGCCTCGCCCGCGATACCCCGCAACGCCCTGTTCCGGAATCCAGACATCGGCCGGGGGCGCGCCCGTCTGCCAGAACACATCGATAGGGATGCCGCCGCGCGGATACCAATACCCGCCGATGCGCAGCCAATGGGGGGCGAGCAGATCCGCAAGACGCCGGGCAATGCTGACGGTGCAATCCTCGTGAAACGCCCCGTGATTGCGGAATGCGCCGAGATAGAGTTTCAGCGACTTGCTCTCGACCAGCCACTCGCCCGGCACGTAATCGATGACCAGATGGGCGAAATCCGGTGCGCCGGTCATGGGGCAGAGCGACGTAAATTCCGGCGCAGTAAAGCGCACGCAATAGCGCGTATCGGCCTGCGGATTGGCAACGCGCTCCAGCACCGCTTCTTCTGGCGTGGCGGGCAGGGCGGTCTGGGTGCCAAGCTGTTGCAGGCCGCTATAGATGGTGTCGTCGGACATGGTCACACTCCGCGCTTATTGCCCCACAGGGCGACATGCAGTTGGGGAAGGATGGTGGCATCATACCAATGATCGCCCAGCGCCCGGTCGATCAGCCACAGCATCCGGTCATTGATGCCGTCATGATCGACGAGGGCGGTGTCATCCTCTGGGGGCGGGGGCGTATGGTTGCCGGGTTGCAAAAAGACGTCGAGCGCCGGATGCCGCCGCGCCACCTCCCGCGCATACCGGTAATCCACCTCGTCGAAAATCACGATTTTCAGGACCGTCCGGCACGGCCCCGCGCTGTCGATACATTCCGCCAACAGCGCCCAATCCGTCTCCATTTCGCTGGATGGAGGTTTGGGGCTGAGGGTCAGAAGATCGAGACCGGAAAACCAGTCGCGCGCGACCGAGCCTTGTGTTTCAAGCCCGAAACGATAGCCCTTGGTTTTGCCCAAGGCGATCAGTGGTCCGAAATCCTGAATCGCCGGATTGCCACCCGAAAGCGAGACGGTCAGGGGGTGCGGCGCGAGGCGCTCGATCTCGGCCATCACGGCCCCGGTCTCCATCGGCACCCAGTCATGGCGATAGGCGCTGTCCACCGCATGCATCGAATCGCACCAGATACAGCGGTAATCGCACCCACCCGTCCGCACGAAGACGGTCGGCACCCCGATCAACGCGCCCTCGCCCTGAATGGTCGGGCCGAATATCTCGGCAATGCGCAGGGGCGCCGTCATGGTCTGTAAATCGCCCAGGTCTTCGGCGTCTCGCTGACGGCAACCGCACTCGTTTCTGGCCACCGCGCGGCGCACCATTCATAGAGCGCTTTGGCCAGAAACTCGGCAGTCACGGCATCATGGCCAAACACGTCGTTCAGGTGGCGATGATCGAGCGTATCGTCGATATACCGCTTCAGGATGGCCAATTCGCCGTAATCGCGCACGAAATTATGGGCATCGAGATCGGCGGCGCTCAACTCGACCCGCACGGTATAATTATGCCCATGCAGCCGCGCGCATTGATGGGTTTCGGGCAAGCGCGAAAGCTGGTGCGAGGCGGAGAAAGCGAACTCCTTCGTGATCGTGAACATCAGGTCACGCTCCGCCAGAAATCAGGGTCGGCATAGTCGGTCGGATCGGTCACGCCCGCGATGTGAAACGCCTCCCGGCGCTCGACGCAGGTACCGCAGCGCCCGCAATGGCGCGCCCCGCCCTTGTAGCAGGACCATGTATCGGCAAAGGGCGTACCGTGGCGCGCCCCCTCGGCCACGATGTCGGATTTCGGGCCATGCAGGAATGGCGTATACAGCGCGACGGCGGGGTCGCCATCGAGCGCGGCATCCTGCATCCGCGCGAATGCCTCGATAAAGCCGGGGCGGCAATCGGGATAGATGAAATGATCGCCCCCATGCACCGCCGTCGCCACCGCTTCGATCCGGCGAGCGGCGGCAATCCCGAACGCGACGGTCAACATGATCGCGTTGCGGTTCGGGACCACGGTGACCTTCATCGTCTCCTCGGCATAATGGCCGTCGGGAACTGCGATATCGTCGGTCAGGGCCGATCCGCCCAGCGAACGCCCCACACCGGCAATATCGATCACATCATGGGGCACACCAAGGCGCACGGCGCAGGCGGCGGCGCAGGCAATCTCGCGCCGGTGGCGCTGACCGTAATCAAAGGTGACGAGACCGGCCAGCACGCGCTCGGCGGCAACCTTATGCGCAAGCGATACGGAATCGAGTCCACCGGAGCAGACGACGAGCGTTTTCATCCTCAAGTCCTTGTTTTTACCGGGTAGGCTGCGACCGGGCCTCGGACGAGGCCGGATGCGCATACCACCCTTGGCGCAGCCTTGCCAAGCCCTAGAGGGTGGTGGCAATCCCGATGCTCATCAGCATGACAAAGAAAATGCCGCTCCAGATCCCGAAAACGAGCCATAAGCGCATGAAAAAGCCGATCCAATCCCCTTTCGCATCGCGCCACGCCGCATAGGTGAGCAAGGTCGGCACCACGGGCAAGGCCCAGACCATCGCCAGCAAAGCCGCCAGCGCGCCAAGCCCGATCGCCGAGACCCCGACGATCAGCACCAGCAGCGCGACCGTCGCAATCAGCACACGAACAACCGTCTGCCTCAACGAGTTGGACCAATGCTCCGGCGTGGCGGGGGCATCCAGCAAAGTCTGGCGCAGGGCCTGTTTGGGCGCACCGCATCCCCCGCAGGTGCGATCCTCTTCGCTGTAAACATTCCCGCAATATCTGCAGTTCATCCTAAGACCCGATCATCGCCGTCACACGTAACGTCGCAGTATGGTGATAGGGCGTGGTTCCGACAAGTTATTGAAGATCGCCACACAATGCCCCATCTTTGGAACCAGTAAACAGCAAGGAGACGATGGCCATGGAAGAGGCCGGTCTGGAGGGACGATTCCTGATCGCGATGCCCGGCATCGGAGACGAGCGATTCCATCGCTCCGTCATTCTCGTCTGTGCCCATTCGGATCAGGGCGCAATGGGGTTGGTCATCAATCAGCGTGCGGAATCCATCAGTTTTGACGAATTGCTCGAACAACTCGAAATCGAGACCAACGACACGACCTCCAGCACCCCGATCCGCATCGGCGGGCCGGTCGAGAGCGGGCGCGGATTTGTGCTGCATTCCAGCGATTATGCCGGAGACACCGCCCTCGACATCGCCGGAAAGTTCATGCTGACCGGCACCGTCGACATCCTGCGCGACATCGCAAAAGGCGAAGGACCGCGCGAAAGGATGATCGCCCTTGGCTATACCGGCTGGGCGCCGGGGCAATTGGAGCAGGAAATACAGCAAAACGGCTGGCTATCCTGCGATTCGGAATCCGAGATCATCTTCGGCGAATCCGATGATGACAAATGGGTCGCCGCCCTGTCGAAAATGGGCATCTCGCCCGGATTGCTGTCGGCAGAGGGTGGATCGGCCTGAAACGGACGCGCTGCGGCCCGCGAGAGCGAGCGGCGATCACGCTAATTTCGCCCCTTGTCCAGAATTGAGCGCTGGACAACGTACACGTACAAGATGCTATCAAAGTTTCGCTAACTTCAGTGAACGGAACTTTGAGATGATTGGTATCCCGACGCGATCCTTCCTGCTCGCCTGCACGCTTCTCTCCAGCTTTGCCATGGCCTTTGGCGATTCCGCTTCTGCGCAGGGCGACGCGATCTCATCGCCCGGCACAGCATCGCCCGGCAACGGGGAAGGACCGGCCATCGCCAAAAGCATGGTTCCGGCCACCATGGCGATGCCGGGGGCGATGTCGCCGTTTCCCTGCCCCGGATGCCCGCCGGTCATCAACCGCAATGGCGGCATGGCGATCATCAATTTCGTTGCGCCGGTCACGTCGAAGACCATGGCGGAACTGGTCAGGAATGCCCAGAACGCCGTCATCGGCGGGGCGGATTCCATCCGTATCAATATCAGCTCAGGGGGCGGATCGGTCTATGCGATGCAATTCGCGGTCAATGTGCTCAAGACTCTGGCCGTGCCCATCGAAACCGTCGCTATGTCTCAGATTGCCAGCGCCGCCGTCGCGCTCTACTGCGCCGGGGACACGCGCTACATGGCCAATGGGGCCGGTCTCTATCTGCATCAGCAAACCGGATATCACGAGATTCAGGACAAGACCGCCGCAGCAATCGTGCGGGAATACACGCTGAACAAGCGCTGGTATGACGGCATTCTCTACGCCTGTACGCATGAGCATGCAGACCATACCATGCTCGATTATTCGGCACGGGATGTGGTGATCGATGAGGATCAGGCAACCGCGCTCGGCATGACAACGGGATCAATCGGCGATCTGGCCAAGGGAAAGATCTGGGGTCTGGCAGTCAATGTGACCGCCCCCGCCCCGCCCCACCAAATGAGCTATCCGCCCTATCGCTGAGGGGGGCGGTAAAAGACCCTGACCGCCAAAAGCCCCGGTTCTGAACCGGGGCCGAGGGAGGGAGACGCGGTCAGCACCGCCAGCCAGCGTTATGCCGCCAGTCGATAACCGCCCTGCTCCGTGACCAGCAACCGGGCTTCTGAGGGATCCGGCTCGATCTTCTGTCGCAGGCGATAGATATGGGTTTCGAGCGTATGGGTCGTGACCCCGGCATTATATCCCCAGACCTCATGCAACAAAACGTCACGCCCCACGACCGATCCACCGGCGCGGTAGAGAAATTTCAGGATGTTGCATTCTTTCTCGGTCAGGCGGATTTTCTTCGAGGCATCGTCGGTCAGCAGCTTCATGCTGGGCTGGAAACTGTATGGGCCGATCGAGAAAACCGCGTCCTCGCTCTGCTCATGCTGGCGCAGATGGGCGCGCAGACGGGCCAGCAGAACGGCGAATTTAAATGGTTTGGTCATATAGTCATTCGCGCCTGAATCGAGGCCGAGGATCGTATCGGCATCTGTTATCTGCGCTGTGAGCATCAGAATCGGGGTTTTGACCCCTTGCTTGCGCATCAGGCGACAGACCTCGCGCCCGTCCATATCGGGCAGATTGACATCCAGAATGATCAGGTCGTGATGCGCCGTCTTCGCTTTCTCGATCCCGGTCGCGCCGGTCCCTGCCTCGAAGACGTCGAATTCTTCGGTCAAAACGAGTTGATCGGCCAGTGCTTCCCGCAGGTCTTCGTCATCGTCGACCAGCAGAATTTTTTTCATGGTGCTCATAAACATGCCTCCCTTGCATCCCGTTCTCTCGCAAAGTTTTGTTGGGCGCACGGCATAGACAAGTTTATGTCAGTATTCTCACGGAGGTGTCACCACCACCACGCATATATTTCAGAGAATGGCCTCATGAAACCCCTCAGCGGCACGGATCAGGATCGACTCGAACAGGTCATGGGTGAATTGCGCCGGGGAGCCGTTGCAGTCATTGGCGATGTTTTGGTGGCAAGTGCAGAAACCGTCGACGCCCAGCGCTTCGCCGGATTGCATGAGCGCGGCGACGCCGTTCTGGCCCTGACCGGGCGCCGGGCCGAGGTGTTGAAGCTGCGCGCCTATGATGGCGACATCGCGCGCTTGCCCTTGCCGGAGAATCGCACATTGGTCTCGGCGCTGGCCGATCCGGCGGATGATCTGGCCATGCCGATGAAAGGGCCGTTTGAAACCCTGCGTGACGGGGATGGCAGTGTGTCGATGGCACGGCTGGCCATCCGCGTCTGCAAGGCCGCGCGGCTGCTGCCCGCCGCCATCCTGTCACCGCTCCAGCGGCGCGAGCATCCGGTCGGGATGGTCTATGCCAACAGTCAAGCGCTCGAATCGGCGCTGGCCGCGCAGACCGTGACGCTCGACCGGTTTTCCGATGCCCATGTTCCCCTGTCGCTGGCCAAGGATGCGCGGGTCTTCGGGTTTCGCCCCTCGGACGGTGGCCCGGATCATTTCGCGATTCTCATCGGCGACCCGCCAAAGAATGCGCCGGTCCTCGTGCGCGCACATTCCGAATGCTACACGGGCGATCAACTCGGCTCGCTAAAATGCGATTGCGGGCCGCAATTGCGCGCGGCATTGGCGCAAATCTCAGCCCATGGAGCGGGGGTATTGCTTTATCTGGCCCAAGAAGGGCGCGGCATCGGCATGGCCAATAAGCTGCGCGCCTATTCCCTGCAAGATCAGGGATTTGACACTGTGGACGCCAATCACCGCCTCGGCTTTGAGGATGACGAACGTGATTTCCGGGTCGCGGCGCTGATGCTGGATGCGCTGGGCTTCGGGGCGGTTCGGGTCATGACGAATAATCCACGCAAGCTGGCCGCCTTCGAGCGCAACGGCATCCGGGTCGCGGATCGTGTGCCGCTGGCCGTGGGCCGGACCGAGCAGAACGACGCCTATCTGGCGACCAAGGCGGCGCGGAGCGGGCATCTACTCTGACGCACCCGCTTGCCAACCCGCCTTCGCCACCCCACATCGCGCATCTAAGGAGGATACGATGCGCCGACGCACATTTCTTGCCGCAGCCGCCGTTCTCGGCACCGCCGGAACTGTCGCCTCCTGTGCGGGACGGCAGGCCACTCCCCTACCCGATCTAGATGCCGAGCGCGCCTTTCCGCCCCTTGGCCGGATCGTCGATGTGGAAGGCCTGCCCGTGCATCTGCTGGAAAAAGGAACGGGCGGCCCCCCCGTCATCCTGATCCACGGCGCGAGCGTCAATCTGCGCGACTGGAGCTTTTCGCTGATGGATCGCCTCGCCCGGACCAACCGGGTCATCGCGATGGACCGGCCCGGCTTTGGCTATTCAAAACGCGGCAGCGGGGCCTGGCCTCCGGCACGGCAGGCGGCCCATCTGCGCGCCGCCGCCCGGCAGATCGGCGTAGAACGCCCCATCGTCATCGGGCATAGCTGGGGCGGCGCGGTCGCCCTCGCCTGGGGGCTGGATTTTCCGCAGGATGTAACCGGGGTGGTGCCCGTCTCCGGCGCAACGATGCCTTGGGGGGCCAGCGCGACGCTGTTCCAGACCCTTGGGATTGGGCGGCTCGGCGTCGATTACTATCAGGCAAGACTGTCGCGCAATGCCGAGGACGGATCGGTCGAATCCTTCGTCGCCCGCGCCTTTCGGCCCCAACAGCCGCCCCCCGGCTATATCGATTATGTCGGCGCGCCGCTTTCCTTGCGCGCGGGAACATTGGAGGCGAATGCACAGGATCTGTCCTCACTCCATCTGGCCCTGCGCAAGATGGCCCCGCGCTATCCGAACATGACCGTTCCGGTCGAAGTGGTGCATGGGGAACGGGATTGGTTGCTTGGGGTCGATCAGCATGTCGAGGAATTCGCCGCGCTGGTGCCAGACGTGACCGTGGCCGTCGCCCCCGGAATCGGCCATATGGCGCATCACGCGCGCCCCGACCTTCTGACCGCCGCCATTGCACGGCTTTCCGCCCGCGCATGAGCGTCGGCAACCTGATTGTCGGGCCGCAGGGACAAGCCCGCTTTTTCGGGCGGATCATCCCCTGTGCCATTGGACGGGGAGGCATCCGCACCGACAAGCGCGAGGGGGACGGGGCCACGCCGGTCGGCTCATGGCGCGTGGAGGGCGGGTATTTTCGCGCCGACCGAATCGCACCCCCCGTGAGCCGCATCCCTCTGATCCCCAGCGGGCCAAGGGCCGGATGGTCGGACGAGCCGGGCGATCCCGCCTATAACGGCCCCGTTTCCCTGCCCCACCCCTGCTCACACGAGCGGATGCGGCGGGGGGATTCGCTTTATGATCTGGTGCTGGTGCTCGACCATAACCGCCATCCAGCCATGCCCGGCGCAGGCAGCGCAATCTTTATGCATTGCTGGCGAGGGCCGCGCTATCCCACCGCCGGATGTCTCGCTTTTGCCCTGCCGGATCTGCGCTGGATCATCGCGCGCTGGATGCCGTCGAGCCGGGTGATTATCCGCCCGTGATCGCCGATGGGTCCCGCGCCCCGAACAGCGCCGATCCGACCCGAACGGATGTCGCACCATAGGCGATGGCCGCTTCGAAATCCGCGCTCATGCCCATGCTGACCGCGCTCATCCCATTGCGCTCGGCGATCTGGGCAAGCAGATCGAAATGGCTTTCGGGCGGTTCATCGGCGGGGGGAATGGCCATGACGCCGGTGACGGGCAGGTCCATTTCCTCCCGACAGCGGGCGATAAAAGCATCGGCCTCGCCGGGAGCGATGCCCGCCTTTTGCTGTTCCTCGCCGGTATTCACCTGAATATAGAGATCGGGGCAAGCCCCGCGCGCCTGCGCCTCGGTGGCGATCTTGACGGCAAGTCGGGTGCGGTCGACACTCTGGATCGTATTGAACAGATCCATCGCCGCTTTGACCTTATTGGTCTGTAGCGGGCCGATCAGATGCAGGTCGATCGCGCCATAGCGGTCGCGCAGGGCGGGCCAGCGGCCCTGTGCCTCCTGCACGCGGTTCTCGCCGAAAATCCGGTGTCCCTCATCCAGCACCGCCTCGATCCGGGCAAGGGGCTGGACTTTCGAGACGGCGATCAGGCTGACCGATGCCGGATCGCGCCCTGCCGCACGGGCGGCCCGCTCGATTCGCGCGGAAACCTCCGCTAATCCACTCATGCTTCGACCCTTTTCGCGATGGCGCCTGTTTCCTCGACCAATTCGGGATACCAGCGCTGGAGCGCAGGCTCGAACGCGCGGTGCAGCGTTGCGACCTGGGCATCGTTCAGGGTTTCGCGCCAACCGCCCGCGCGGCCCGAATGAAAGAACTTGTCCATCCCCGCCGGACGCTCGATGAATCCACTCTCATCCTCCTGCTTTCGCAGGGCGTCAAAGCTTGTCGCGCGGATGGTTTTTTTCAACCTCTGCGGGTGCGGCGTCACCTGCAAAAAATCGAAAATCGGCAAGAATCCCCGCTTCGGATCGGCCAGCAAATCCTCGTAGCGCACCGTCACACGGGGCAGGCCGGGGGCCGATGTCCAGCTCGTAACATGGTCGTCCCAGCGCCCGAGAACCTCGAAAATGCCGGTTCCTGAGCCTACGATGCTGGTCGCGCTGACCATGCGCGCGATCGTATCATCGAGGCTGCTGCCGGTATGACGCGCAAAAGAGGGGGCCACATCGAAGGGATTACGCAGGATATAGATCGCCGCAGCCGTCAGGGCGGGCGGGATCAGCGGTTCGCCGTCGATGGCATCGAGAATCTGGTGCGTCTTGACGAAATGATTGCCCTCGCGCGCCCCGGCAATCAGCGGCAGGGCCATCGCCCGCGCCCGCATATAATCCGACAGATCACCCTCAGGCGCAAAGCGGCCCCCCGTCGCCTTCTTGTAGAAATCGAGGCGCGAATCGGAGAGCGTGAATTCGCGCAGGGCATTGATGCCGATCTCGCGTTTCTCGCCCAGAAAGTAGTTGGCGAGAAAGGTTCGCACCCATGTATTCCCCGATTTGGGAAAGGAGGCGAGCCAAATGATGCGCTGGAGGCTCGGCTGCATCCTAGAGATACCCGAACCGCTTCATGACATCGCCATGGTCGGCCTCGATCCGGTCGATCAGGTCTTGGGGCAGTTTTTCACGGCCCTCGCCAACCTTGCCGGAGCGGAAGAAGCTTTTGGCATCTTTGGGTTTTTCGACGAAACCGTGATCCTCTTCCTGCTTCTTGGCCTCGTCAAAGCTGGAAAAACGGATCGCGCGAGTGAGGCGCTCGGGGTCTTCCGGTGCCCCGATATAGCGCAGCGCAGCGCCGAAAGTCGCGACGGGATCGGCCTGCATGTCCTCGTATCGCATGACATGGGTATTGAGCGCTTTGCCATCGACCCAGGAGCGAACGTGATCGCTCCACCGACCCAGATATTGCGGGACGACCGTTCGGGCCTTGTCGGCAAAGATGGTATGCGAATCGCTGTCGATCGCATCCACCGACCGCTCAGGCGTGGTCGAAAAATGATGGGCGAAGGAGACAAGCATATCGGCAGGATCGCGGATCACGTAAAGCGCGCCGCGCGAATGGGGCGAGGGGATCAGCGACGTTTTCTCGATCATGATATTCGCGTTATGCGTCTTCATGAAATTCACATCCGCACCGTTCGCGGCGTGGGTCGCGATGACTTTGGTGCGGTATTTCAGGGTTTCGCGCGCATCGGAGACGTCGAATTTGCGCCCGGCGGCCTGATGGTAGAGCGTGGCGGAGGCGTCGCTCGGGCCGATGCGATGGGCCTGATTGATCGGGGCCGGTTCATCGAGATTGAACAGATAATTGAACAGGACCAGACGCAGCCACGTATTCCCCGATTTGGGGTAGGAGGCGAGCCAGATGATCGACTTGGGCATGGAACCTTCCGCTCAACAAAAAAGGAGAGGGCCTGCGCCCTCTCCTCATCGCTTTTCGTGCCGAACCGAACTCAGAAGTTGAGTTTGAAGCCCGTGCCGACGACGAAGCCGTCTACGTCGCTAGCCGTACCGGCCGCGTCGAAGTCGAGGTAACCAGCATAAGCACCGGCGGAGACGCCAGGCCCAAGCTTATAGGTCACGCCAGCGAGATACTGATCACGCTCGGTGTTCACAACGTCCAGCTCGCTCTGCGAGTAGGTGAACGACACGCCCCATGGGCCGGTGGTGTAGCTGACACCAACGTCGAAGAAATCGCCGTCCTGAGCGCCGGAATCGTCGGAATTCGCATACGAACCACCGATCGTGAAGCCCGCATAGCCGAGGTTCAGGCCGAAGGCATAAACTTCAGGGTCGAGGTTCGAACCAGCAACCGAACCGGTGCCGTAACGGCCCGAAACGGCGACGTCGAATGCGCCGAAGCTGTTGACGTAGTTTGCGCCGATATCGAAGATATCGTGCAGCGTGCCATTGGCGTTGGCGTCAACCTGGTTGCTGTTGTCCTGGTTTGCGTCACGGGCATAGGAGGCACCGAGCTGGAAACCGGAGAAACGCGGCGTGAAGTAGGTGATGCGCTGTGCATCGTTGTTCCGGCCAACTTCAATGAAGGACGAACCGCCGACGCCGCGGAATACGCTGGTCTGACCGTTCGGGATGAAGGCCGTGAGCG
>CALLLP010000045.1 GCA_938008165.1 uncultured Neomegalonema sp.
ATCAACCGAGCCTTGCGGGAAAGCTAAATGAGGTGCGTACATCAAGTCAAGAAGCTGAGTCTGAATACAGTCGGCGTGCATGAGGCACGTGCCCCCAGACCTTCACTGAAAATGCAGTGTCGGGAAGCGCAGCAAATCCAACATAAATCGATCATTCGCTCGAATTATGGGACACTCTAAGAAATCTGCAACTATCTGAAAAGTAGGCGCATTTGGCTCTCACGCTGTTCATGTTCACGGCTTGCCGGATATCGGACATTATCCATCTTGGTCGTGACAACGAGTTCGAGCGTAAAGGCCTGCGCGGCCTCGGATGGCAACCCCGCAAGAAGGGATCGGCTTATGTTGAAGTGCCGATGCTGCCCCCGCTCTATCGAGCAACGCGTATGTCGAATGTCGTCGGCCCGACCTACCTGTTGAACGAAAAAGGCGTTCCCTTCGGATCGCCGGAAGTTCTCCGCAATCGGTTCCGCAAATAGTGCGATGCGGCTGGACTTGAAGGGCTGTCCAGCCACGGCGTTCGCAAGGCCGCTGGTCATCTGCTCGCACGGAACGGCTGCTCCCAACACCAGATTATGGCGATCCACGGTCACACCGAAGCCAAGACGAGCGAGGTCTATACCAAGGGCGTCGAACGCTGGACACTAGCCGCCGACGCCATGCGCACACTCGAAGATATGGAGTGGTGACCGAATATCGGCGGTTTTGGTGCTCGGCACCAATGTTAACTTGGCTTAGGCCACAGAGGCCATTGCTTGCAGCCGCCCGCTTCCCCATATCATTGCAATGCCAGCCGAACAAAATGGTGAACTGAGATTTCCGACAACAGAGGAATTGACTCCACTTGCTGGCGTCGATCTCTTCCTTGGTTTCGAAGACCAAACCTTGGATGGTGCTGAGAAGGTCAATTTGCTTCGGTTAAAAAGCATCGAACCAGATGACCCTGAACGCCGCCTCCGAATAGTTTTACATTCTGCGTTTACGATGATGTTGAATGTGACCAACCCACAAAAGCCTTTTGCGCCTCGTGCAATTTGGGCGGACGGGAGTCGTTCGGCTTGTCTGGAAGATTTTGACGCTAAGCACATTGAAGTCTTGGCAGCGATAGCTGTTGACACCGGAAACCCTTCTGTTCGTGCCAGACTGTTCGATATTGCATGGTTTCGACAAAGAAGTCTTCACGAGGCTGGTAGACTGGCAGCTATGGCGTACCTCGAAGCTGCCGAGCAGCTTGATGAAGGTCTGGAGTCTTACAATTACTACGCGCGCTGTTTAACGATCCTCCGGTCTCTCAAATGGCCCGAACCTGCCTCGACAGTCGCAAGATACGCCGTCCGCCAGTTTCACGCAGAATTGGCTGATTCTGAATGGCAAGGTTTGTTCGCGCGAACGACCGACTTAGCAATAGAGCACTCTCTCTTCGAACCTGTCGAGTTAGCAAAATCTCTGGAGGCGTACGCCAGTTCTCAGATCAAAGGTTACCCAGATGAAACTTGGTTGCGTGCCGCTCGCTTGTATCGACAAGCGAAAGATCAATCCAATGAGTATCGCTGCGTATCTCAGGCGGCGGAAAGTAATGTTCGCCGAACGGAGGATATTTTAACTCGTGGAGGATTGGCTCTAGAAGCTTCGCACTGGCTCGAAACAGCGATCCAAAACCTCCACGGGTATCCACAAGCCAGGGCGCGTAGACAGGAAATTCTTGACCAACTGCATAAGCTCCAAGAGCGCATCCCCGGTGAAATGCAAACCTATACTCACGAGTACGACGCCAAACCAATTATTGAAAGCCTCCGCGACCAATTTGATCTGTTATCGTTAAAGGACTCCCTATTTGAATTCGCTAGATTGGCCTCACCACCTCCCGCAGATGAGGCATTAAAGGAGGCGCGCGAGCATTCTAAAGACTATTTTTTTGGCCTTTTCGCGAGCGTGCAAGTAGGCAATCGCGGAAAAACACAAGCAAGGTCTCCGGGATTTTCGAGTTCCGGAAAAGAATATGAAAGGGCCCTCGAAGCGAAAGCAGTTGAACTTAGATCAATGCAACGAGCTTTCGTGACGAGACCGGGAATTCTATTCGCGCTCCATCATATTCGAGAGCGTTATCATGTTTCTGAGGAAGTTCTCGCTAGTCTTCTACGAGAAAGTCCGTTCGTCCCGCCTGAACACATTCGAACAATCGTGCGCGGGTTCGAGCATATGTTTAATTCGGATTGGACCAGCGCTTCACACATACTGATCCCAATGCTTGAGGCGATATTGCGACACGTTTTGCGCCTTAACGGAAAGATCGTTTCGACATTTGATAACGCGAGCGGAACTCAGGAAGACATGACGATTACTCGCCTCTTCGATAAGATGCGTGATGATCTCGATGCGGTCTTTTCTGTTCGTGTGACTACGGAAATAGATCGGCTCTTCCTGACGAAACACGGCCCACAGCTAAGGCACCAAATCGCACACGCCCTTGGCGACGACGGGCTGTCAAACTCTTCGGAGGCAGCATACGCTTGCGTCTTTTTGTTCTGGCTAACCTGTTACCCACTCTATCGACATCAAGAAGAGTTGGAACTCGAAGAGCCCGAGAATGTTCAGATAATTTTGAAGCGTTCGTGGTGGACACGCCATCTACGCTCACTCCGATCAGTATACGTTCGAATGCAGTACCGAATTAAGGACGCTTGGGGCACTTAGGACAAACCAAAACAGCAAAGTGTTCCACACTCGTTTTGTTCACGTTTGGCGTGGGACACTTATGCTTATAGAATATTGAAATATATAATATATTTCAGACGTTCCAAGTCTTTGGTAGGCCCGGAGGGACTTGAACCCCCAACCAATCCGTTATGAGCGGACTGCTCTAACCAGTTGAGCTACAGGCCCCTTGGTTTTCGGAATAGATCGGGGGAGCGCGGGCGTCAACTGTCGTGAGGCTCCCTTGGTCGCGTCAGGTCGGGAATGCATCATCAATCGGTCTGCGGGCGGGCGGTTGCGCTTTTGAAGATGACCCAGAGGATCTTCGTTCCTGCCGCAAAAGTGCCCCGAATCGTGCCGGAAATCTTCGAATGGCCGATGCGTTTGCGGTAGGGGACCGGCACTTCGATGACCTTCATCCGGTGTTGCGCGGCCTTGACCTGCATCTCCACGGTCCAGCCGAAATCGGTGTCGCGCATGTCAAGCCGCTCCAGCGCCTTGCGCGTGATGGCGCGAAAGGGGCCGAGATCCGTGTGGTGCACGCCCCAGAACAGCCGGATCAGACGACAGGCGAGCCAGTTGCCAAATCGCTGCGTCGTGGTCAGCGCGCCCGCCTCGGCGCCGCCCAGAACCCGCGATCCGATCACCATATCGATGCCATCCGTGGCGAGGGGATCGACGAGCGCGTCCATGCGCGCGGGATAATCGGCGAGATCGCCATCCACGAAGATCAGCACATCCGTCTCACCGGCGGCGGCAATTCCGGCGAGGCAGGCGCTGCCATAGCCACGCTGTGGGGCGTCAACGACGGTGGCCCCGGCATCTCGTGCGCGCTCTGCCGTGCGGTCGGTCGAGCCATTATCGGCGACGATGATCCGGTCGACCCAATCAGGGATTTCGGCGATGACACCGCCAATCGCCTCCTCCTCGTTCAGAGCGGGAATGATGACGGTGCAGTGATGGGTAAGTCTCATGCTGTCTTGCGCCTTGTCAGAAGATCATACGCGAGCAAAGCAAGCACCGGGCCGAATTCCAGCCAGACGATCCATTGATCGAATAGATGCGCGTTTCCCCAGAAATGCATGTCGAAACGCAGGTAATAGAAGGGTAGCAACACGCCGAGCAACATCAGCCCCCTGACCGGCACAATGCACAGGAAGGGCAATATCCAGACGTAATACCATGGATAAGCGGTCGGGCTGAACAACAGCAGCAGCGCGGCGACGGTGAGAGCGGCGGCGGGAATATGCGCGCGATCGGTCAGGCGCCAGCCGAGAACGATGGCCGTGATTCCAAGGGCGAGGGCGATGATGATCCGCACGACCGTATTCGGATTGACGGGAATGTACCCTGTCTCGTCCATCAGGGTCCATGCCGTCAGTTCGCGCAAGGCACCGAACAGCGCGTGGTTGCGCTCCCACCCGCCCGCATAGGCGACGAGACCCGATTGACTGTCAAGTCGCCCCAGGATCATGGGCATCGCGATCAGAGCGGTGACGAGCACGAGCACAATCCCGGCGGTCATCCAGACGCGCCATCGCCCCTGCCAGATCAGGATCGGCGCGAGGATCAGCGGCCAGACCTTGACTCCGGCGGCAACGGCCAGCGCGACACCTGCGAGGATCGGGCGGGCTCGCACGGCCAGCAACACCGCTCCGGCAAGCGCAGGGAGAAGCAGGGCATCCATATGCGCGGAATTGATCAATTCCTTCGCGATCAGCGGATTCCACCAATAGATCGCGATCCAGCTTGACGCGCGGCCTAACTCGCGCAGCAACAGGACCAATACCCCGATCCCCGCGAGTTCTGCCGCCAGAAACACGATCCGCAGCCCCGTAATCCCCCAAGGATCAATCAGATGCGCGATCCAGAAGGCGACCTGTGCCACGGGGGGATAGATCGTGGCGAGATTTCCATAGCTGATGGCTTCGGCAACCGCCCCCGATTGCGCGACCAGCGCCGTCCATTCCGGCCCGGCATTGCCAAGAATGGCATCACCCGGCCCGACGGCAAAGGGGTTCAGGCCCGCTTGCACGGCCCCTGCATCCCAGAGATAGCGGAAAAAATCGATCTCGCGGATCGGGTCGGAGGCAAAATAGATCAGGCGCATCGCAAGGCCGATGCCGATCGCCAGCACCAGCGATACCTCGCCAAGCCGCAGCGACCTTGGCAAACTCAACCATGCCAGACCCGCTATGCCGAGTGTCAGCCCGGTAATCCAGGCTGCGGCATCGGCCTGAAGCGATACGCCGGTCAGAAAAACACTCGACCCGAGGACCGCGAAGCAAATGACTGACAAGGGAACATGCATGGGAAACGCCACATAAAAAATGGGGAACGCCACGCAGAGACGCTCCCCATAGCAAGGTCGAAATCCGGTGACAGTGATATGGGATCACAGGTGACCGCATATCACTGATAATCGAGCCGTTACCTGTCAACAGGGCCGACCGACCGCACCGGCTTCTCTCGATGCAGCCCGTCCAATTACTGGACCGGGCCTACATATGCGCCGGTATCGATGTACTGGCTGGTGTCGATGGCGCTGCCAGAAACCGTTCCTGCGGTGGTTCCGTAGGTCGTGGTCGCCGTCGTGCCGGTATAGACGGTGCCAGCGGTCGTGCCCGTATAGGTCGTCGCGCCAGCCGTGGTGCTCGTGTAGCTGCTTGGGCTTGGGGTTTTGACGGTGCCATAGCTGCCCGTGCTGCTGCCTGCGGCTTGCTGGCCATAGCTGCCCGTGCTGCTGCCTGCGGTCTTCTCACCATAGCTGTAGCTGCCGGTGCTGCTGCCCGCGGCTTTTTGGCCATAGCTGCCGGTGCTGCTGCCAGCGGTCTTTTCGCCGTAGCTATAGCTGCCCGTGCTGCTGCCTGCACCGCCAGCCATGACAGGAACGACGCTCAGTGCGAGAGCGCCTGCAATCGCTGCCGACATGGAAATCTTGTTCAGCGCCTTACGGTTGCGTTCGATTACTTGCATTATGTTCTCCTGGAAGCTTTGTTTCTTGCAACGAGATAGGAAGTGGGGCTGCGGGGATCGAATTTCAAAGAAAATGCTTTGACATTAACGTGAGATTCGATCCGAATTTAGTGAGCATTTGAAAGAACCGGGTTTCGATGAGGGGCATACCCCGGATTATCAGTCAATCGCGTATAATCTGTTCACGAAACAGCGTATTATTATCATTCCTGAGACGCATTCGCCGTGTCGTTCAGCGACCAGTCATAGGCGTAGCGGTCGACCCGGTTGCGCCCTTCGAGCCGGGCGCGCAGATCGGGCCGGGCCGCTTGGGCGATCCGGGCGATGATTGCGGCTTCGTCCTGGCCAAAATCCTCCCGGAACCACGCATAGATTTTCGAAAGCGTCAGGCCCCCCTCTCCATCGATATGCACGCCGCGCGGATCGTTCACATAGGCCCGCTCCGCCGCCGCAAGGTCTTGTTCCAGCCGTTCGGCCCGCCATGCGCGGGGCATGAGATTCGGACAGGCCGTGGCGGCACAGTTCAGCGCATAATGGATGCGCGCTTCCTTATAGACGGGGCGGATGATGCGGTGCTCGATGTCATTGAGGCTCAACACCTCGCCTTCGACCGTGACGGCCGCGCGATCCCATGGCCCGGTGGGTAACAGGCCATCCGTGATCTTGAGGATCGAATCCACGGGATAGGCATCCAGCACCGTATCGACGGTGGCCGCATTGTAGAGATTGATCCAGAAGGCAAGCTGCTGATCGCGGGTCAGCGTCGCGGGCCGCACCTGTTGCAGCGCTCCGAGATACGCGGTCAGCCGCGCGCGATCCTCTGCGGTCACAGCCCCGTAATCGAGACGGTTGACCCCTTGCGCATCGGTGGACAGATAGCGCGCAAGAAACGCATCCCAAAGCGCATGATCGGCCATGCGCGTCTGTTCGGGGGCCGCCTGCGCCCATTGCCGATCGAGCAATAGCGGCTCTGGCAGGGTCGCCCGCTCGATGCTGACGCAGGCCGCCGGGGCCGTTGTCAGGAAGGCCAGCATGGCAAATCGTTTCATCGTGTTTCTCCCCCTGCCCTGCGCGACGCCATCTCGCGGGCACGCAGACGGCCCTTGAGCCGCTTGAGCGGCATCTCTGCCGGAGCGGGCATCTCGACCGCAGCAATGCCGACCGTGCCGGTTGCCGGGTTCCACCATTGCGGGCCGTCGGCGGTCTCGATCCGGGATGGCGCAAAGATATGAGTATCGCGCTCGGCATTATGAACGCACATCGACAGCGGGCCATTGGCCGTCGCCACCATGAAGACGCAGGATTCGCACCGCCCGCGATCAAGGGATTGTGCATCCATGAAATCGTGGATCAGGATGCTCATCCGTCCGATACGCCCCCGGCTGCGCCATAATCCATGGCGCAATCGCCACAGCCAGCGCCCCCCTTCCGCCAGCAATCTCAAGGCAAGGCGCGGATTGTGCCGGGCCAGCGCCATGGCGCGACGGGCAATGTCGAGATTGCCGCCCGCACGGGAATCCTGCGCCGACAGCGCCGCGATCGTATCGCCGATCAGGGGACCGTTCGACAGGGGCGAGACGACCGAATCCCCGGCGACGAGAACACTGGTATAGCGATTACAGGCCGAATGCCCGACCGATACGGCATCAAAATCGAGGGCAAGGCCGAACCCCTCCGACAGCGTTTCGATAACGCGCTCCCGACTGAGCACCGAATCGCGCTGGCGCAGCACCCCGCGCCCGGTATCCGCCTGCATCTGGAACGAGACCAGCGCAAGGCGGGTCGCATGGCGGCGAAAGAACGCCGACAGGGCGGCAAGCTCGCCGATATTATCCTTGTAGAGCGTCGTATTGAACAGGATGCGCAGCCCAAGGCCCTGCGCCCGCGCGATATACGCCTCGCGCACGGCATTGAGCGATTCCTCGGTCGGATAACCGGCGCGTTCTTGGGTCAGATCGACATGGAAGGCCACATCATCGAGACCGGCGGCCGCAAGCCGCGACAGCATATCACGGGTCGCCTTGATCCCATTCGTCATCAGGCATGATCGCATTCCCTGCGCCCGGATGGTCCGGCACAGCGCTTCGAGATCCTCGATCTTGCGCAGGGTCGGGTCACCGCCGGAAATCTGAATCGAGGTGCCCGGCCCGTAATGGCTCTCGATCATCTTGATGCGCGAGACCAGAACCGGCAGCGGCACATCCTTCACCGTCTCGGCCCGGTCCGACAGATAGCATAGGGTGCAATCCAGATTACACCGCTGCGTCACCTCCAACGAAACGCAGGCCATGGCAAACATGCGCCCGGCGGTCTGGGTTGGCGTCAGCTCTCCATAGCGGGAAAGCGCATCGCGCAGAGGCTGGCGTTGATCGGCGCCCGTGAAGCGTGGTCCGGCTGCTGAAAGCATGACATCTCTTGTGCATGACGACATTGTTTTGTCAGCGTCACGGTATGGCAAAACACCGCGATGTCTGCCCCCATCAAGAAAGCGTGCGCGGGCGTGACCGCGCCCCGGTCTGACGGTTTTTAGGGCCAGAAAACTTTCGGAATGATGATCGCTCCCCCGTTTTGGGGCAGGCAACACGCGGCACAAAATGGCTATTCTGGCCATGGTCATGCGTTGATTTTCCGGAAAAGAGACGATCTGGAGCGGGCGAGGCGATTCGAACGCCCGACCCTCACCTTGGCAAGGTGATGCTCTACCCCTGAGCTACGCCCGCATACCGGACCGTCTTGAAGCGTGTGATACCCTCCCCTTTTGGTTAATTGCAAGCGGGAAAATACGCGGGTGCGAAAATACGCACACTGTCCCGGCAAAAGGCGCAGGCTTGCAAAGCGAAGGCCGAGGGCGCATGAGGGCGTTATGGTCTCTGTTCCCACCCCGTCGCTGGCCCGTGCGGCGCTCTGGATGAGCGCTGCGCTTGTGTCTTTTACCACCATGGCCGTATCGGGGCGCGAGGCCGGGCGCGTGCTCGGAACAGCGGAAATGCTGGTGTGGCGCAGTGTTATCGGCTTTGCGGTCATCGCCCTCATCCTCGCCCTGAGCGCGCGGGGATTCGCACAGGTGCGCACGCAGCGCATGGGGCTGCATCTGCTGCGCAATGCGGGGCATTTCTTCGGTCAATACGGATGGTATTACGCGGTAACGCTGATTCCGCTGGCGCAATTATTCGCGCTGGAATTCACCTCGCCGATCTGGGTTGCGCTGGTTGCACCGTTATTTCTGGGCGAGCGATTCTCGGCGGCGGGGCTGGGGGCAATCGGGATCAGTTTCATCGGGGTTTTGATGGTTGTCGGGGCCTTCGGATCAGGATTCATCGCGGGGTTTGGGGAAGGACAAATCTGGGCGCTGCTCGCCTCGTTCGGATTCGCGGTGAATATGATCGCAACAAAAAAGCTGACCGGCACCGAAACGACCCTGTGCATCATGTTCTGGTTGACGCTGTTACAGGCCCCGATGGGCCTTGCGGTGGCCGGGGCGCTGCCGACCGTGCCGCCCGACGGGATGACGGCATTCTGGGTGCTGGCGCTCAGTCTGGGGGGCCTGTCGGCGCATTTTTGCCTGACCCAAGCGTTTCGCTATGGCGATGCGACCGTCGTGGTCCCGATGGATTTTTTCCGCCTGCCGCTGATTGCGCTGGTGGGCATGGCCTTCTATGCCGAACCGCTGGCATGGAACGTACTGGCCGGAGGGGCGCTTATTTTCTTGGGCAATTGGCTCAATACCCGGCGCGCGCGACAATAAGCGATTCGAGTGATCGGCGGTCGCCCTAGGCGCTGCGCGCCCCGTCCAGCAGATCGGCCAGTGCCTGCCCGGCATTTGGGCGCGCAATGCGCACCGCCGCCGCCGCCATCGCAGAAAGCAGCGCGGGATCGGCCAAGGCATCGTGAATGATACCGCCCAGCGCCTCAGGCGTCAGACCGGCTTGGGGCACGGCGACGGCCGCCCCCGCGTCGGCAAGCCACTCGGCATTGGCGCTCTGATGATCGCTCATGGCGGTGGGCAGGGGTATCAAGATAGACGGTCGCCCGATCACGGCCAGTTCGGCACAGGTCGAGGCCCCGGCGCGAGCGATGACCAGATGCGCCTGCGCGATGCGCTCTGGCATGTCATCGAAAAAGGGGGCCGCCTCGGCATGGAGGATGTCGGCGGCGGCGAAATGATCCTTGAGGGGCGCGATTTCCGCTTCACGGGCCTGTTGCGTCACATGCAGCCGGGCGCGCATCTCATCGGGCAGAAAGGACAGCGCAGGGGGCAAAAGATCGGATAAAACGCTTGCCCCCTGCGATCCACCGAAGACGAGCAGATGCACGGGGGCCTCCGCCGGGGCCGGGGGGGCATAGTCCCGCCCCGCCACCGCCAGCGCCGCATCGCGCACCGGATTGCCCACTTCGACGGCATGGACCCCCGCTGGCATATTGCCCGGCACTCCGATTCCACAGGCAAGGGTATGCACCCGGCGCACGAACAGGCGGTTCGCACGGCCCAGAACGTTGTTTTGCTCATGGATCAGGCGCGGAATGCCCAAGGCCACCGCCGCCGCCATCGCCGGAGCCGCCGGATACCCGCCAAAGCCGATCACCACATCGGGGCGATCGGCCCGCATCCAGCGACGGGCCTGAAACACCCCGCGCAGCAAGGCCATGGGCGCGGCCAGCTTGGCGGTGATACCTCCCCGTGCGAGTGTCGCGGCGGCAAGCTCCTGCCGTGCCACCGCTGCCGGAAAGCCACCCGCATAGCGCATCCCCCGCGCATCCGACGCCAGCGTCACACGCCATCCCCGGCGCAGCAATTCCTCGGCCAGCGATTGCGCGGGAAACATATGGCCACCCGTCCCCCCGGCGGCGAGCACGGCATAGGGACGGCTCACGCCACCCGCCCCACATCCTTACGCGTCAGGCCCAGCAACATCCCGCAGGTAATGCCCATGGCCAGCAGCGACGAGCCGCCATAACTGACCAGCGGCAAAGTCATGCCGGTAGGGGGCAGGATACGCGCGGCAACCCCGATATGAATGAACGCCTGCAAACCGATCAGGGCCGACAGGCCGCAAACGGCATAGCGTGCGAACAGGCTTTTCAGGCGCAGCGCGATCAGGAATCCCCGGATCACGATCAGCGCAAAAGCAGCGATCAGGACAAGGGTGAAGGCAAGGCCGTATTCCTCGGCCACAACCGCGATGACAAAATCGGAATGGGCATCGGGCACACGAAATTTCGCGGTGCCCTCTCCCGGTCCTACGCCCCAGAGGCCGCCATTCTGGATCGCATCGAGCATCCGGCGAATCTGTCCCCCGCCCCCCGTCGCATTGGCATCGAACAGCAGGCGAATACGATCGGCGACATAGGGCGAAACGGCGAAGGCCACGGCGATTCCGGCGGCGGCGATCAACCCCCCCGAAGCCGCCCAGATCACGGATGCCCCCGTCATGAAGAACATCACGCCCCAAACCGCGCAGATCAGCGCCGTCTGGCTATAATCGGGTTGCAGCACCACCAACAGCGCCACAAGCGCAACGCAGGCAGCCGCGATCAGACTGCCCGGCGGCGCCCCTTTGCCGGGGCGCAGCGAAAACATCCAGGCAGAAACGGCAATCAGTGCGGGCTTGACCAGTTCGGAAGGCTGGATCGAGAAAAAGACCATCGAAATCCAGCGCTTCGATCCGTTTCGATCCTCGCCGAAAACCAGCACGATAATCAACAGCACCACGACGAGCAGAAATAACAGAACCCCCGCACGCCGTATTTCTCGCGGCGCCAGCATGCTCATGCCCAGAAACAGGATCGCCGACGGCACCGCGAAGATCAGCTGACGCTCGGCATAATAGAACGTGGGCTGGTCGCGCGGGATCGCGAGGATCGGGCTGGTCGAAAAAGCGGTAATCAGCCCCGTGCAAAACAGGAACACCACCGCCGCCAATAGCGGTTTATCGAGCGCATGCCACCACCGCGACGCGGCGGAGAGACTGAGATCGGGGCGATGGTCCAGCAGCAAGGTCATGGGATCGGGGTTCCTTTTCCCGGATCGGGGAACATCCCTTCGAAGCGGTGCCGCGCGTGGGTCATTCGCTCGACAACGCCTCCATCACCTCATCCGACATCTCGAAATTGGCGGTGACGGATTGAATGTCGTCGTCATCCTCCAGCGCGGCGATCAGTTTGAAAAGGGTGCGGCCTTGGTCGAGATCGACGGGGTTTGTGTTCTGGGGTTTCCAGATCAGTTTCGCGCTTTCCGGTTCGCCCAGCGCAGCCTCCAGCGCCGTCGATACCTCGTTGAGATCGCCCCCGTCGCAGAGGATGATATGCCCGTCTTCCGAGCTTTCTGCATCCTCGGCCCCGGCCTCGATGGCCGCATCCATGATCGTATCGGCATCGCCTGCATCCGCCGGATAGAGAATCTGCCCCTTGCGGTCGAACATGAAGCCGACCGAGCCGGTTTCGCCCAGATTGCCGCCATTCTTGGTGAAGGTCGAGCGCACGGTCGAGGCGGTGCGGTTGCGGTTGTCGGTCAGGGCCTCCACGATGATCGCGACCCCGCCGGGACCATAGCCCTCGTAGCGGATTTCATCGTAGTTCTCGGCATCGCCGCCAATGGCCTTCTTGATCGCACGTTCGATATTGTCTTTCGGCATCGATTGCGATTTCGCCTCGCGCACGGCAAGGCGCAGGCGCGGGTTCTTGTCGGGGTCAGGGTCGCCCATC
This sequence comes from uncultured Neomegalonema sp., assembly GCA_938008165.1. GTDB lineage: Bacteria > Pseudomonadota > Alphaproteobacteria > Rhodobacterales > Rhodobacteraceae > JAHDDY01. Next base: position 12,373 of record CALLLP010000045.1, read on the forward strand.
TTCGCGGCAACGGTGATTTCCTTGGAAAATTTGGAAAACATCTTCGCGCGGACGGCATCCTGACGTCCCTTGCGATGCTGGATATTCGCCCATTTTGAGTGGCCAGCCATGGTGTTCCTCGTATCGAATTTCGGAAGTCAGGGGCGTTATAGGGGAGACCCGCGCGAAATTGAAGCCCGGACAGTCGGTGCAAAGCCCTCATCTGCATGCCAGACGCCCAGGGCCACCGCCCGCGCCACGCAATCGGCGGCGAGCGAGCCAAGCGCCATCGTCTCGCGGGGGTCGTCCACCGCCTCCCCACACGGGGGCGCCAGCGCAAAGATCGTGTCACCGTCAAAGGGCGCATGGCTGGGGCGCAAGGCGCGGGCGAGGCCATCCTGTGCCATCACCGCGATGCGCCTGAGGGCGGTGCGGGTCTGCACGGTCGAGACGGTGACGGCCCCGACGCAGGTGGCGGTCGCGCCTGCGCCCTTGATGTCGGGGGGCAGTGCGGGGGCGGGGTCCATGGGGCCGGGGCGGTGGCCGCCGAATTCGCCATCCCGCTCGAAAGGCCATGCCCAGAGCGTGCGCCCGTCCGGCATCAGGGGCGAGCCGATGGCGTTCACGGCGATATAGGCGGTAAGCGTCGCCTCCCCATGGCGCTCCGATGCCACGCCGAATCCGCCGCGCCACAACCCCGCCGTCGCGCCATAGCCTGCGCCGAGACTGCCCTTGTCAGCGTTCGGGGTCGCATGGGCAAGCGCCTGCCGCGCTAGGGCCGCATAGGGCGGCGTCTCGCCCCAATCCTTCACCCCGCCATTGTTGAGATCGTAGAGACACGCGGCGGGCACGAGGGGCACGGGCGGCGTATCGGGCACGAGCGCCAGCCCCTCCCCCCGCGCCGACAATGCCGCCGATACCGCATCGGCAGCGGCCAGTCCGAAGACCGATCCTCCCGATAACACGATGGCATGGGCGATCCCAAGGGTCGCATCGGGACCGACGGCATCCGTCTCGCGGGTCGCCGGGCCACCCCCGCGCATATCTACCGCGCAGGAGAGCGGACCCTCCGGCACCAGAACGGTGACGCCGCTGCGCATCGCGGCATCATGGGCATGACCGATCCTCAACATCGTTCAAGGATAGCGCCGGATGCGCGGCGTATGCCACGATTATCTGCGGCTCAGGGGGATGGGCAGTGGACCCGGCGTTCCCGGCCAAAGGCCGCGCCCGTCACTCCGCCGTATCGGGAATCGTGACCCGGAAGGTCGTGCCTTTCGCGGAGCTGTTCAACAGCACCAGATCGCCGCCATGCCCCCGCGCCAGATCGCGGGCGATATGCAGGCCCAGCCCCGTGCCCCCTTTTCGGGCGCTGCCCTGAAACGCCTTGAACAGATGCTCGCGGGCCGCAACCGGCATGCCGGGGCCATCGTCGCTGACATCGATCAGCGTCATGTTTTCGATCCGGGATGCCATGATGGCAAGGCGCGTGCCCTGCCCGCTGCCGGTCATCGCCTGTTCGGCATTGCGCGACAGGTTTTGCAGGATGCGGAACAATTGATCGGGATCGGCCTCGGCATAGAGATCGTCTGGCACATCCATCGTCATCGTGACCGCGCCGCCCTCAGGAAAGACCGCATCGCGGACCTCCTCGATCAACCGCGACAGCAATACCCGGCGGCGGACCGGAGCGGGTTCGTCCGCCTTTCCAAAAGCCAGCGTGCGGGTACATAAATCCGTGGCCCGGTCGAGCGAGCGCAGCAATTTGGGGGCCGTGCGGCTGACCATGGGATCGTCGCTGCGCTCCAACCGGTCGGCCAGAAGCTGTGCGCTGGCAAGCATGTTGCGCAGGTCGTGATTGATTTTGGCAACCGCCTCGCCGAGTTCCGCAAGGCGCGTTTTACGGATCAACGAAGCCCGAACCTCGGTCTGCATCGAGCATAATTCGCGTCCCGCTTCGTCCAGTTCGGTATTGCCCGGCGCGGGGTCGAAGATGCGGGCCGCTTCCGGCGCCCGGCGAAAATCCGTCATCGCATCGATCAGCCGTCGCACGGGCCGAACCAGCCAGCGGTTGAGACTGATAAACACCAGCGCCGCCGTCAGGAAGGAAATGACCAGCGACAATTTGAGGATGCGGAAAGCAAAATCGCGCATGGCCTCGACGAGTTGATCTTCCTTGAGCGTCACATCCACCGCATCGCCCATCGGCGAGCGTTCGGGGTTGGGTGCGCCCACCACGCGGATCACCCGATCGGGTCGGGGCCAGACCAGCACCGTGACGGCATCGGCGATCTTGTCGAGAAAGGTATCGTCATCGAGGGTAAAGGTCTGCGCCACCGGATCGCGCCAGTCGCCCCGCAGGATTGGCCGCTTGCTGCCCCCTTCGCGCAGGGCGATCGAGCGGACCTGTGCGCTGTTGAGCAAGCGCCATTCGAGCGTTTCGTCCTCCTGCGCCACCTCGAATTCATCCCAATAGGGATCGGGGGTTTGATCGTTTTCGCTGCGCTCGTATTCCCGGCCCGTCATGGCGATGGCGACGATATTCGCCGCCTCCAACCGTTCACGCAGATATGTCTCGCGATACCGCGCAAGCGAGGGGACAAAGATCAACACTTCCGCAAGCATGACAAAAACAACCGTCAGCAGCAGAAGACGACCTGAGAGGGAGCGCATCATATACATGGATAAAGCGCCTCAACGGAAAACACGGGCCAAGGGATTGCGCATTCATACGCCACTTGCGCGGGTAAAAGCATCACCCCTTGGCCCTTTTTGTGAGTGGATAGCACATCATCCAAATTTGGCGAGAAAGCGAACGATGCTTCTTGTGCGATCACTGAACAATTTCGGCGTATAATATTGCCCGGCAGCGCGCTTTGCCGCCTCGCCCATCGTCGGGTATGGCGCCACATAGGCGGCGATCGCACCGATCTTGTGCTTGTTGGCGACGGCATAGGCGAAGATCTGGATCATCTCGCCCGCATTCTTGCCGACGATGGACGCCCCGGCGATGCGCTGGCCATCGAGCATGACCTTGACCAGACCGCTCGTCGCGCCCTCTGCCTGTGCCCGGTCGTTTTCCTCCAGCGACCAGCGCAGGATCGTCGCCTTGTCGCCCAGCTTTTCCTTTGCCTGCGCCTCGGTCAGACCGACCTGCGCGATTTCGGGATCGACATAGGTGACCCATGGGATATGCGCGGTCGTCGCCTTGGCCCAGAACATCTGGAACAGCGCGTTGCGCACGACGATACCCGCGTGATACCCGGCAACATGGGTGAATTGCAGGCCCCCGGCGACATCGCCGATGGCGAAAACCTTGCGGTTGGTGGTGATCAGCTTGTCATCGACCTTGATCCCGCGACGGTCGTATTCGATCCCTGCTTTTTCCAGATCGAGACCATCGACATTGGGCTTGCGCCCCACGGCCATCAGCAGATGCGTGCCCTCGACCACTTCGCCACCCTTCAGGTGGACGCGTACCCCGGCCCCGGCCTTCTCGACCCGCTCGGCCAGCGCATCCTCGCGGATATCGATGCCCTCGGCGCGCAGATTCTTCAGCGCGACGGCGGTGATTTCCGGGTCATCCTTGGCCAGCGCCTTCGCACCCTCCAGAACCGTGACCTGCGCCCCGAGACGGCGATGCGCCTGCGCCATCTCCATCCCGATGGGGCCTCCGCCGATAACAATCAGATGGCCGGGCAATTCGGTATTGTCGAAAATCTTTTCGTTGGTGAAATACGGCGTGTCTTCCAGCCCCGGAATCGGCGGCACGAACGGGGATGATCCGGTGGAGATAACCACGCGCCGGGCGGTGATCGTCTTGCCCCCCGCCACGACGGTTCGCGGGCCTGTAAAGCGCGCACCGTCCTGAATGACGGTACAGCCCAGCCCCTCGAATCGCTCGACGCTGTCATGCGGCTCGATCGTCGCGATGACACCTTTCACATGCGCATTCACGGCGGCGAAATCGACCTGCGGTTCATGGGCGGCAACGCCAAAGGCTTCGCCGGTCCGGTGCGCATGGGCATGCTTGCCCGCCGCCAACAGCGCCTTGGAAGGCACACAGCCGTAGTTGAGGCAATCGCCGCCCATCTTGTGCTTTTCGATCAGCACGACAGAGGCTCCCATCTGCACGGCCCCGGCGGCGACGGACAATCCGCCCGAACCGGCACCGATGATGCACAGGTCAACATTCAGCGTATCAGACATCAGGAGTTCTCCTCAGTGCCGGGAACCGGCTTGCCGCGCACGGCCTTGATGATGATCGGCAGCAGCGCGAGGGCGATCAGACCCACAAAAGGCCCCCAGATCTTAGGATCGGAAAAGACATTGATGCTCAGATCGCCACCCGATGCCAGAATCTCGCCCATGCCCGTACCGACCGAGGTATAGACCGCCGAACCCGGCGCAATCCCCATAAACGTCGTCCAGACATAAGTGAACAGCTTCACGCCGAAGAAGGCAGGCAGCAGATTCGCGATGAAGAACGGCACCGCAGGCACGAGGCGCAGCAGGAACAGGAAGCTCAATTCGTTTTCCTGAAAACCCTTCTCGAATTTGCCCATCCAAGGGCCTGCGCGTTCCTTGAGAGTCGCGCCAAGACTGGTACGGGCGGCGACGAAGATGCAGGCGGCGCCGATGGTGGCGGCGGTCACGGTAAAGATCGTGCCGGGCACCAGACCGAACAAAAAGCCCCCCGTCAGCGTCATGATCAGCGCCCCCGGCAGCGAGAACGCCACCACGGCAACATAGATCGCCATATAGGTCAGCACGGCAACGGGGTAATTGGCATCGCGCCACGCCAGCAGCGCCTCGCGGTTTTCACGCAATGCCTCGAAGCTGAGATAATCTCCAAAGAACCATGTTCCGCCCACAGCGCCAAGCGCGATAACCCCCAGGGGCAACCACCGTTTCCAAGTACCACCCTGTGCCGTTGGCATCTCATCGCGTGTCATATCGGCCATTCCTCTACATCCTTTCGCGCTATTCTGACTGGACAGCCCTTCGTGTCCGTTCGCATAACGCATGAAAAGGGGCATCAGGTTAGTGTTTCAGGGGTCGATCACATCGGATTGAGCGGGTGTGACGATTATGTAGGAAACTGTAACATTGTGTCGATAGGTTCAGGGACCGGATTGCGGGATGCTCGATGCTCGATTTTCGGGGGCTGATTGGCGGGGTGGGGCGTTTGCGCGCGGCCATGTCTTGAGGCAAGGTATTTTAAAACCCGTTAAACCGCGCATGATCCCCCTTTCCCCGACCCGCTCGTCACCGTAACGTCGCGCGCATGAGCGCCCCTGCGATCCCCCCCGGCACGACCCCGTCGATGCGCCAGTATTTCGAAATCAAAGCAGATCATCCCGATGCGCTGCTGTTCTTTCGCATGGGCGATTTCTACGAATTGTTCTTTGAGGATGCGGTCACGGCATCGGCGGCCCTCGACATCGCCCTGACCAAACGCGGCAAGCATCTGGATGAACCGATCCCCATGTGCGGCGTGCCGGTGCATTCGGCAGAGGGATATCTGGCGCGCCTGACGAAAACGGGCCTGTCCATCGCGATCTGCGAACAGATGGAAAAACCAGAGGAAGCGAAGAAGCGCGGGTCAAAATCGGTGGTGCGGCGGGCGGTGGTGCGGCTGGTGACGCCCGGCACGCTGACCGAAGAGGCCCTGCTCGATGCCCGCCTGGCCAATCACCTCGTTGCCTATGCAGAGCTGAGGGGCGAAGCGGCGCTGGCGCGGGTGGATATTTCAACCGGCGAGCTGGCCGTGGCCGCCGTCGCACCGGGGGCGCTCGGCACCGATCTGGCACGGTTATCGCCCTCCGAAATTCTCGTATCGGACAGGGCATACGAAGCATGGATCGGCGGCGATGGCGACACCCTCGCCCTGCTGGAAAGCGCCGCACGGGTCACGCCGCTGGGCACCGCCAGCTTTGATTCGGCCTCGGCGGAAAAACGCCTGCGCGCTCTCTATAAGGTCACATCGCTGGACGGTTTCGGCGTCTTCAGCCGGGCGCAGTTCTCGGCATTGGGGGCGCTGGTCGATTATATCGCGATCACGCAAAAGGGAGCGTTGCCCCATCTGCGCCCCCCCCGCACCGAAGCGGCGGGCAGTGTCATGCGAATCGATGCGGCCACCCGGCGCAATCTCGAATTGGTCGAAGGCATGGGCGGCGGACGGGCCGGTTCCCTGCTCGCCACCATCGATCGCACGGTCACGGGGGGCGGGGCACGCCTGCTGGCCGAACGCCTCGCCTCGCCCCTGACCGACCCCGCACGCATCGCCCGGCGGCTGGATACGGTGGCCCTGTTCCGGGACGATGCCGCCCTGACCGAAGACCTGCGCGCGATGCTCAAGGCCGCGCCCGATATCGCCCGCGCCCTCTCGCGCCTGTCGCTGAACCGGGGCGGGCCACGGGATCTGGCGGCCCTGCGCGATGGGCTGGATGCGGCGACGGCCATCGCGATTCGGCTGGAGGCCCTGCACGACCCCCCCGCGCAGATTACGCAGGCCGAAACGATGCTGACCGGGCATGACGCCCTCGTCGATACCCTGCGCGGTGCCCTCGTCGCCGAACCGCCCCCCCTGACCCGCGACGGGAATTTCATCGCCGAGAACTGGGACAAGGGCCTCGATGCGACCCGCAGCCTGCGCGATGACAGCCGCCTTGTCATCCGCGATCTCGAAACACGGCTGAAGCGCGAAACCGGCATCGCGGCTCTGAAGGTCAAGTATAACGGCGTTTTGGGTTATTTCATCGAAGTGCCTGCCGCCCATGGCGAGGCGATGACAAAAGATGCCGCCTTCATCCACCGGCAGACCATGGCCAATGCCATGCGCTTCACCACGCCCGAACTCGCCGATCTCGACACCCGCATCGCCCAAGCCGCCGCTCAGGCCCAAGAGCGCGAGCTCGCCATTTTCGAGGATCTGCGCGCGCGGGTGCTGGATCGGGCCGAGGCGATCTCTGGCACCGCGCAGGCCCTAGCGGTGCTGGACGCGTCGGCAGCATTGGCCGATCTGGCGGCGGCGGGGGGATGGGTGCGGCCCCGCGTGGATGAAAGCGACGCGTTCCATATCGAGGCGGGGCGCCATCCGGTGGTGGAGGCGGCCCTGACCCGCGACGCGGAAAGTTTCGTCGCCAATGACTGCGATCTCGGCGCGGATCGCCTCTGGATGCTGACCGGGCCGAACATGGCCGGGAAATCGACCTTTCTGCGCCAGAATGCGCTGATAACCGTGCTGGCACAGGCGGGGGGATTCGTGCCCGCCAAAGCGGCGCATATCGGCGTGGTCGATGCGCTGTTCAGCCGGGTCGGCGCCTCGGACGATCTGGCGCGGGGGCGCTCGACCTTCATGGTCGAGATGGTCGAGACGGCGACGATCCTTAACCAATCCACCGCCCGCTCTCTGGTCATTCTGGACGAGATCGGGCGCGGCACGGCCACCTTTGACGGGCTGTCGATCGCCTGGGCGGTGCTGGAGCATCTGCATGATGTCAATGGCTGCCGGGGTCTCTTTGCCACCCATTACCATGAGCTGACCGAACTGGCCGCGCGGCTGGATCATGCCCGCAACGCCGCCATGAAAGTCGCCGAATGGGAGGGCGATATCGTCTTTCTGCACGAGGTGGAGCCGGGCGCGGCCACCCGGTCCTATGGCGTGCAGGTCGCGCGCAAGGCAGGGCTGCCCCCGGCGGTGATCGAGCGCGCACGCGATGTGCTGGGGCGACTGGAAAAAGGCGATGCCAAGGGCGGCGAGGCCCGCATTCGCGCCATCGTGGACGATCTGCCCCTCTTTGCCGCGATCGTGCCGGAGCCAACCGAAACCGCACCCTCCGAACTGATGCAGGCCATCGAAGCACTGGACCCCGACGCCCTCAGCCCCCGCGAAGCGCATGAGGCGCTCTATCGGTTGAAGGGATTGGCCGAGACCTGACCCTGTTTCCTGCTCCGGGCAGGGATGCGGGGCCGGGGCGCATCACCTTTGCCGCAGAGCGAGCGCCCGTTCATAGACCTCGCGGCGGGGCATACCCAATTCGGTGGAGACGGCCTTTGCGGCGTCCTTGACCGTCATGGTGGCGAGCGCGTCGGTCAGAGCGGCGTCGAGATCGGCTTCGGTGGCCGGTTCGGCGGGGGGCGGCGGACCGATGACGACGACGACCTCGCCTTTCGGCGCACCCTCCTGCGCATAGGTCGCCGCCAATGCATCGAGGGGCGCGCGGCGGACCTCTTCGAACATCTTCGTCAATTCTCGGGCGACGGCGGCATCGCGAGGGCCGAAGATCTCGGCCATATCGGCAAGGGAGGCCGCAAGGCGCTTGGGTGATTCGTAGAGGATCAGCGTCGTCGGAATCGCCGCAAATCCGCGCAAAAATCCGCGCCGCGCCTCGCGCTTTGGCGGGGCGAATCCGATAAAGGTGAACCGATCCGAGGGCAAACCCGACAGCGTCAGCGCCATGATCGCCGCGCAGGGACCGGGCGTGGCACTCAGCGCGATTCCCTCCCCGATCACGGCCTGCGCCAACCGAAACCCCGGATCGGCAACCATCGGCGTCCCCGCATCCGACAAAAAGACGACCCGCCCCCCACCGCGCAGCAGGTCGAGCAGGCGCGGCATCGCGCTGGCAACATTGTGATCATGATAGGCGAGCAGGGGCCTTCCGCCGAGCGAGACGCCATGCATATCCATCAAGCGGCGCGCGACGCGGGTATCCTCGCAGGCGATGGCATCGGCATCGCGCAGGGCATCGAGCGCCCGCAGGGTGATGTCCCCCGCATTGCCAATGGGGGTCGAAATCAGGGTCAAGCCGGGTCGAAGTTGCGATTTTGCCACTGGTTTCTCGCGGTTTACGGGAAAGGCGGGGGCCTTTCGGAAAGATTAACCCTGTCCTAACCCCCGCATCCCCACAAGAGCGTAGACCCCGTACAGGCTTTTCGTGATACGGTAGCAGGAATGAATAAACGAGCGGAGGCACGGCATGGACCGTTTTTCTGGATGGACGCGCAGCACGATGGTCGCGGCACTGATGGTGCTGAGCACCGGGGCCTGTGCACAGCGGGTGCCGCTGCCACCGCAAGCGATCGCACAACCCCCCGCTGCACCCTTGCCCGCTCCGCCACAGCAGGCGCAGGCACTGCCGCAGCCAAAGGCGCAGGCACCGAAAACGCAGGTCGCACAAGCCGTCGTCCCGCCCGATGCCAAAGCACCCCCCAAGGCCCCTGCGCCGAAAAAGAGCGCCAAGGCCCCCGAACCCGCTGCGCCGGAAACGAAACCCGCCCCGCCCCCGGTGGCGGAGTCAAAATCCGCTGCGGCCCCGGCGCCTGACACCCCCGATTCCGTAAAAGCGGCCCCGCCGCCGCCGCCCGCTCCCAAAGTCGCCCTGAAAGAACCGCCGGAACTGGGCGGGGAATACAAGGTGTCGGAAGCCGTCAGCGATGATTACGGATCGACGCTCGACAGCAATCCGACACCGGATGCCGCGCTCGACATCGCATCGCTGTTCGATTCCGACGAACCGCCCGCCCCCCCGGCGGCCAAGGCCCCGCCCGCACCCGAACGGCCCACCCCCCCCGTGGCCGCTGTGCCGGATACAGTGCCCGTGATTCCGGAGCCGGAACCAGAGGCGATCCCCGATGAGCCGGTCGACGACACCAACCCCGTCACCCTCGCCGCGCTCACCAGCATTTTCGGAGAACGCGAGCCGGAGCCAGCCCCAGAACCCGAACCCGAACCCGCGCGCCTCCCAGAACCGGCCGCCGAACCGGACCCTGAGCCGATCGTCGAACTGGCCCCCGAACCTGTTTCAGAGCCTGTTACTGAACCTGTTTCTGAGCCTGTCACCGAAGCGGAACCCGCCCCAGACAGCCCCGCCTTGCGGGCCGCCAATACGCTCGATCCGCCCGCCGATACCGGCGTCGAGGAGGACAATCCCTATCCCGGCGGTTTCGATGACGGACGCGCTTACGAGACCGCGCAACTCGCGCAGCCGACCTATGGATATACGGCCCCCGCACCGGCCCCCGCGTATAACCCGAACGCGCCGATTACCGTGGCCATCCTGACCCCGGATACGGATTCGCGCCCCTCGATCCGCACACTGGCCAAGGGTCTGGCCCAGGCCGCCGCCCTGTCGGCGCGCACGCTGGGCAATCGTCAGCTTGTGCTGCGCGGATACGATACCGGCGGCACGCCCGAAAAGGCGCAGCTCGCCGCGCAACAGGCCCTGTCGGACGGCGCGCAGCTCATCATCGGGCCGCTATTCTCGTCCTCGGCGGCGGCGGTCGCGCCGGTCGCACAGAGCGCAGGCGTGCCGATCATCGCCTTCACCACGGATCAAGGCGTCCTGCGGCGCGGCGTCTACAGCCTCGGCTATCTGCCCGATGCCGAAGTGGACCGCATGCTCTCCTACGCGGCCCAGCGCGGCATCCGCAAGATCGGCCTGCTTTCGCCCGATACGCCCTATGGCGGGATCGTGTTTCGCACCGTCCAGAATACCGCTGCCAGCTATGGCGTCACTGTCGCGACGGTTCAGCCCATCAGTCCCAATTTCAACCAAGCCGCCGAAACCGGCCAGCGCTTTGCCGATTTCTACAAGAACGCACCCGACACCCAAGGCGTATTGATCGCAACGAATGGCAAGCCGTTGCAGGCCATTGGCGCCTATCTCGCCTATAACGACGTGCTGCCCAGCGCGGTGCAGTATATGGGGCTGGGCACGTGGGACGACCCCGAAACCTTCCGCGAGGCGACCCTGCGCGGCGGCTGGTTCCCCGGCTTGGACCCGGCGCTGAAATCGGAATTCGAAACCCGCTACAGCGGCGCCTATGGCGGCAAACCCCCGGCCATTGCGGCGCTGGCCTTTGACGGGGTTGCCATCGCGGGCGCCCTGATCCAGCGGGCGCAATCGACCGGGCAACCACCCTTCACACCCCAGATGATCGAGAACCCGACCGGCTTTCGCGGGATGAGCGGCCTGTTCCGCTTTCTGCCTGATGGACGCAATCAGCGGCTGTTATCGATCCTGAAGGTCGGGCGGCGTCAATTCGAGATGCTCGACCCCGCCCCGACCACCTTCGGCCAGCGCCTGACCAGCCTCACCGGGTACAGTCAGTGACAGTGGAGACCCCGGCGACGACACACACAACACCCGCCACCGGGGCGACTCCATCTGTCACCGATCCTTTCCATGCGAGTCCCGTGCCAGAAGACATCGCCGCCTTCCGCGCGAGCATCGACGAGGCCGGAACATCCCCCTCCAAGGCCCTCGCGGCCCTGTTGCAAAGCGGGCAGGATCGCATCCGTATCGCCTTCGAAGCCTCCCCGATGGCGGGGATCGAGGCCGGAAAGAGCCTCGCTGACCTTCAGGATTACATCGTCACGGCCCTGTTCGAAGAAGGGCACCGGGCATTTCCCCTGCCCCATCCCACCTCCTCCGAGCGGCTCGCGGTCGTGGCCGTGGGCGGATACGGGCGCGGCGTGCTGGCCCCCGGCTCCGATATCGATTTGCTGTTTCTGACCCCCTACAAGCGCACTGGCTGGACCGAATCCATGGTCGAGACATTGCTGTATGGATTATGGGATCTGAAACAGAAAGTCGGGCAGGCGACCCGCTCCACCAATGATTGCATCCGTCTTGCCCGCGAGGACATGACGATCCGCACATCCCTGCTGGAAACGCGCCTGATCTGCGGCGATGCCGATCTTTATGCGGAAATGCGTGAGCGGCTGCGAGACGAATTATTCGCCGGTAGCGGTGAGGAATTCGCCACCGCAAAACTCGATGAACGCCGCCTGCGACACGAGCATGTCGGCGGCACCCGCTATCTGCTGGAACCGAATATCAAGGAAGGCAAGGGCGCGCTGCGCGATCTGCATTCCTTGTTCTGGATCGGGAAATACCTGTATCAGGTCGAAAGCAGCGACGAACTGATCGATCACGGCGTCTTTACCAAGACCGAACACACCCGGTTTCAGGAAGCGGAGCGCTTTCTGTGGACCGTCCGGTTCTGGCTGCATTATCTCTCAAAACGGGCGCAGGAACAGCTCTCCTTCGACAAGCAGATCGAGATTGCGCAGAATATGGGCTATACCGGCGATGCCGGACAAAGCGCCGTCGAGCGGTTCATGGGCGATTATTTCACCATCGCAAAAGAAGTCGGCGACCTGACGCGCATTTTCTGCGCTGCCCTCGAAGCCCAGCAAATCACCCCAAAGCGCCGAACCAGCCGGGGATTTTTCGGCCTGTTCGCCAAGGAAGCGGGCGCGGACGAGACGGTGCGGCTGGAACATGGGCGGCTTCTGGTCAGCAATCCGGAAATCTTCCGCGAACGCCCGATCGAGATTCTGCGCATCTTTCGCACCGCCGTCGAGACGAATGGCACGATCCACCCGGTCACGCTCAAGCTGATCCGGCGCAACCTGTCCCTGCTCGACGGCCTGCGCGACGATCCCGAAGCCACCGCCCTTTTCCTTGAGATGCTGTGCAATTCCACCGATCCCGAACGCGGCATGCGCCTGATGAACGAGGCCGATGTACTGGGCCGGTTCATGCCCGAATTCGGGCGCATCGTCTGCATGATGCAGTTCAACATGTATCACCATTACACGGTGGACGAACATACGATCCGGGCGGTCGGCACCCTGTCACAGATCGAAAAAGGCGCGCTGATCGACGATATGCCGATGGCGACACAGATCATGGGCGGGCAAATCAACCGCCGCGTTCTCTATGTCGCCCTGCTGCTGCATGACATTGGCAAGGGATTGCCGGAGGATCACTCCATCATCGGTGCCCGGATCGCCGAGGATGTTTGCCCCCGGCTTGGCCTGTCCGAGACAGAGACGGAAAAGGTGGTCTGGCTGGTGCTGCATCACCTGCGCGCCTCCGATACCGCACAGAAACGCGATCTGGCCGATGTCCAGACGATCCGCGATTTCTCCAAACTGGTCCAGAGCCGCGAGATGCTGAATATGCTGTTCGTGCTGACCGCCTGCGATATCAGGGCGGTCGGACCGGGGGTCTGGAACAACTGGAAGGCTCAGCTTCTGCGGACGCTCTACGCCGAGACCCTCGCGGTTCTGACCGCCGGTCACGGGGCCTTGTCCGAAAGCCGCAAGGCCCGGATCGAGCAGGCGAAAGAGGCCCTGCGCGAGCGCCTCGCCGGATGGGACGATGCATGGCTGGACGGGTTTCTGGAGCGGCATTACCCGCCCTATTGGCTGGGCCTCGACGATGAAGCCCATGAAGTGCATGCCCGCATCCTGCGCGACAAGAAAGAGGATGCCGCCGCCATCGATGTCTCCGGCGACCGGGCGCGGGCAGCAACGCGCCTGTCGATGGCGATGGGGGATCATCCGGGGCTGTTTTCGCGCATCGCGGGGGCGATCTCGCTCGCGGGCGGCTCGATCGTCGATGCCCGGACCTTCACCACAACGGATGGCACGGCCCTCGCGACATTCTGGCTACAGGACCGCGACGGCGAGACCTATGACGATCCGCATCGGCTCAAACGGCTGGATGACACGATCCGCAAGGTGCTCGAAGGCAATATTCGCCCCTATCTCGCCTTACAAGCGCGGGAGGAGGCGACCCTGTCGGCCCCGGAGCGCAATTTCCATGTCGAACCGGAAGTCAGCTTCGACAATACCGCCTCCGAACTCTTCACCGTGATCGAGGTGACGGGGCGCGACCGGCTGGGGCTGGTCCATGATCTCGCCCATGCCCTCACGAGCCAGCGCACGAGCATCTTTTCCGCCGTGATCGCCACCTATGGCGAACGGGCGGTCGACACGTTCTATGTCAAGGATATGTTCGGCCTGAAAATCACCAGCGAGGCACGGCACAAGACCATTGCCGAGGCCCTGACCCGCGCCATGATCGAGGGCGAAACCGAGTGAGCCTTGGGCGCGGATTCCTGACGGTCGGCGGGATGACCCTGATTTCGCGGATGCTGGGGCTGGTGCGCGAGATCATTATCGCCGCGACCCTTGGGGCGACCGACGCGGCGGATGCCTTCTATGCCGCCTTTCGAATGCCCAACCTCTTTCGCCGCATCTTTGCCGAAGGGGCGTTCAGCGTGGCCTTCGTGCCGCTGTTCACCAAAAGCTTGGAGGATGGCGACCAGACCGCCCGGCGTTTTGGTGAGGAAGCGCTGGCAATGCTGGCGAGCGCCTTGTTCATCTTTACGCTGATCGCGACACTGGGGATGCCGGTCCTCATGCTGGCCCTCGCCGCCGGATTCACGAGCGAGCCGACGAAATATGAAACCGCCGTGCTGCTGGCGCGGATCATGTTTCCGTATCTGATGCTGGTGTCGCTGACGGCCTTGTTTAGCGCGGTGCTGAATGCCTTGGGTAAGTTTGCCGTCGCGGCGGGGGCGCCTATCCTGCTGAACATCTTCATGATCGGGCTGGCCAGCCTCGCGATGTGGATGGGATGGCGGGTCGAGATATGGCTCGCCATCGCGGTCGCACTGTCGGGCTTTGCCCAGCTCTGGATGGTGGCGGGGGCCGCGCGGAAAGCCGGGATGCGCTTTGCCTTTCGCCGCCCGCGCCTGACGCCCGATATGCGCCGCCTGCTGGCCCTTGCCGCACCCGCCGCGCTGGCCGGGGGGGCGATGCAGATCAACCTGATGGTCGGGTCGGTCATCGCCTCGTTTTTCGACGGGGTTGTCGCATGGCTGACCTATGCCGACCGGCTCTATCAACTGCCCCTTGGGGTCGTGGGGATTGCGGTGGGGATCGTGCTGATGCCCGATCTCGCCCGGCGGGTAAAGCTGGGCGATACGGGCGGTGCGGGGCATTCCCTTAACCGTTCGGCGGAATTTGCACTGGCCCTGACACTGCCCGCAACAGTCGCGCTGATGCTGATTCCGGTCGAAATCGCCCGCGCCATCTTCGAGCGGGGGGCCTATACGGCCCATGATGCGGCACAGACGGGGTTCGCCACGGCCCTATTCGCCCTTGGCCTGCCCGCTTTTGTGCTGAACAAGACCCTGACCCCCGCCTTCTTCGCCGCCGAAGACAGCCGAACGCCCCTGCGCCTGTCGCTCTGGGCAATGGGGATCAATACGGTGCTCGCGATTGCCGGAGCGATGACCGTGGGATGGATTGCGATCCCGGTCGCGACCGCGATTGCGGCATGGATCAATACCGGATGGCTGTGGTGGCTGCTGCGCCAGCGCGGCTATGCCATCGATGCGCGCCTCGCCCATCGCCTGCCCCGGATGGCCGTGGCCAGCGTCGTCATGGGGATCGTGCTCTGGTTCGCCGCCCGGATGGGCGCGGGGTGGTTCGAGGTCGGATTGGCCCGCGTGCCCGCCTTGCTGGGCCTCATCGCGCTCGGAATGGCGACCTATGCCCTTGCAGCGAGGGCAATGGGGGCGTTTACGCTGGCGGAGCTGAAGGCCGGATTACGTCGCACGTGACCGGGCGCGGCGATGTTCTGCCGCTGCCCGCCGGGCGCAAGACGTGCTTTCGGCGGTGATATGGTGATGTCACGGGCGCCCCGTGAGGCCCCGCTCCGGGTTTGATGGCCGATCACTCTATCCGTTCTCGCGCAGCACCCGCCCCGCGAGATAGAGCGACCCACAGATCAGGATGCGCGGCGGCTCCAGATCTGAGCTTTCCTCGCCGGAGATCAGTCGGATGGCCGTCGCCACATCCTCGACCGCAATGGCATCGAGATCGGCATCAAGGGCCACATCCATCAAATCCTCGGCGTCCAGCGTCGCGTTTTCGCCGGGGATATCGACACAATAGACCCGCCGCACGAGGCCGTAAAACGGCTCCAGATATCCGGTC
The DNA here is from genome assembly GCA_938008165.1 of uncultured Neomegalonema sp. GTDB lineage: Bacteria > Pseudomonadota > Alphaproteobacteria > Rhodobacterales > Rhodobacteraceae > JAHDDY01. Next base: position 28,160 of record CALLLP010000045.1, read on the forward strand.
GGGTCCTTGGTATTGAGCATCCCGCAGATCATGTAGAACGGCTTTGGGGCCTGCTCCTCCATATCCGCGACCAGCGAGGCGACCGCTTCACCCGCCGCCGGATTATGCCCGCCATCGAGCCAAAGCTCCGTTCCGGCGGGTGCGATCTCGACCAGCGGTCCTTCGCGCAGGCGCTGCATCCGGGCGGGCCATTCGGCGCGGGTAACGGCCCCCGTCGCCATCTTTTCACCGTCAAAGCCCAAAAGGGCCAGCGCCATGATCGCCGCGCCCGCATTCTCCAGCTGATGCTCGCCGGGCAGGATCGGGCGGGGCAGATCGAGCAGGCCATCGGGATAATGCACCGAGAACCCGTTCGCCTCGCGGCGCACCGACCAATCCGCACCAAAGGCATGGACCATCGCCCGCTGCTGCGCGGCCCGCTCGGCAATGACCTTCAGCGCGTCCTCACCCTGCCGCCCGACGACGACCGGCACGCCTTTTTTGATGATGCCCGCTTTCTCGGCGGCGATCTTTTCGAGCGTATCGCCCAGATAGGATTGATGGTCGAGGGAAACGGGGGTGATGATCGTCAGGGCAGGATCGTCGATCACATTCGTCGCATCCAGCCGCCCGCCGAGACCCACTTCGAGAATGCAGTAATCCGCAGGAATGCGCGAAAAGGCGAGCAGGGCGGCAACGGTCGTGATCTCGAAAAAGGTAATCGCCGCCCCGTCATTCGCCGCTTCGCATTCCGCCAAGAGTTCGGCGAGGGCGCTCTCCTCGATCAGCGCGCCGTTGAGGCGGATACGCTCATGAAACCGCGCGAGATGGGGCGAGGTATAGGCATGGACGCTTTTGCCCGCCGCCTCCAACCCCGCGCGCAGGAACGCCCCGGTCGATCCCTTGCCGTTCGTTCCGGCGATATGGATGACCGGGGGCAGGGATCGCTGGGGATTGCCCAAGCGGTCCAGCAGGCGAATCATCCGGTCGAGCGAGAGGTCGATGATTTTGGGGTGCAGGTCGAGCAAACGATCGAGAATCGCATCGCTGCCGGGGGATGCAGGGGCGCTCATGTGCCGGAGGGCGGCGCATCTGCGCTGTTTTCCTGCGGTGCGGGAAGCGCCTCCTTATGGGCGGGCATCTTGAGCATCAGGCGCAGCAAACGTCCGATCTCCTTCGGCATCTGTCGCCGATCGACCACCATGTCGAGCATCCCATGTTCCAGCAGATATTCGGCACGCTGAAAGCCCTCAGGCAGTTTTTCGCGGATCGTCTGTTCGATGACGCGCGGCCCGGCAAAGCAGATCAGGGCCTGCGGCTCCGAAATCTGCACATCGCCCAGCATCGCATAGGATGCCGTGACCCCTCCGGTCGTGGGGTGGGTGAAGACCGAGATATAGGGCAGCTTCGCCTCGCGCAGCATCTGTACGGCGATGGTGGTGCGGGGCATCTGCATCAGGGATAAAATCCCCTCCTGCATCCGCGCGCCCCCCGCCGCCGAATACATGATGAAGGGGGCGTTCTCGTCCACCGCCGCCTGCGCGCCCGCAAGGATCGCATCCCCGGCCGCAACCCCCATCGATCCAGCCATGAACGAGAAATCCGAGGCCGCCGCGACGGCCTTCACACCCAGAATTTCGCCCTTGCCGATCAGGATGGCATCCATCCGGCCCGTGGCCTTGCGCGCTTCCTTCAGGCGGTCCGTATAACGCTTTTCATCGCGAAAGTTCAGCGGGTCCGTCACCGGCTGGGGCGGGTCGATCTGTTTGAACGCCCCATTGTCAAACAATGCCTCGAACCGCGCCAGCGGGGCGATTCGCATATGATGCGCGCAATAGGGACAGACCTGATGTGATTCCGCCAATTCGCGGTGAAAAATCATCTGGCTGCATTCGGAGCATTTAAGCCAGAGATTATCCGGTGTCTCGCGGCGGTTCAGCAGGGTGCCGATGCGTGGGCGGACGTAATTAGTGATCCAGTTCATCGTGATAGCATCCGGAACTGTGTCGACAGGATGGCCCAGACTCGGCCCGAAACAAGAGAAAACCGACAGCGAATGAAGGCCAAGAGGGGTACTTTCATCCCCCTACCCTATCACCCGCGCGCGGAATGAACAGCATCGGCCAGCGATTTCACAAAAGCGGTGACGTTCTTGATGAGACCCACCTTTGGCCCGCCCTTGCGATCGAGTCGCCCGGCAATGGTATCGATGATGGCCGAGCCGACCACGACGCCATCGGCGACCTTTGCCAATTCTGCGCCCTGCTCCGGTGTCTTGACCCCAAAGCCGACGACAACCGGCAGATCGGTCTTTGCCTTGATCCGCGCCATTGCCGCCTCGACCGCGCCGGTATCCGCACTGCCCGCCCCGGTAATGCCGGTGATGGATACGTAATAGACAAACCCCGAAGTATTCTTCAGCACCGCCGGAAGCCGCGCCTCATCGGTCGTCGGGGTCGCGAGACGGATGAAATCAAGCCCAGCCGCCCGCGCGGGCAGGCACAGCTCCGCGTCTTCCTCAGGCGGCAGATCGACCACGATCAACCCATCGACGCCCGCCTCTTTGGCATCCTTCAAAAACGCCTCGACACCGTGATTGAAGATCGGATTGTAATAGCCCATCAGCACGATCGGCGTCTCGTCATCGCCTTTACGGAATGTGGCGATCGCATCGAGGGTGCCTTTGAGCGTCTGTCCGGCGGCGATTGCCCGCTGACCCGCAAGCTGGATCGCGGGACCATCGGCCATCGGATCGGTGAAGGGCATCCCGACCTCGATGATATCCACCCCGGCGGCGGGCAGGCCCTTGAGCAATTTCGCAAAGGTATCTGGCTTTGGATCGCCCGCCATGACGAAACTGACGAACGCAGCGCGGTTCTCGTCTTTCAGTTTCGCGAAGCGCTGTTGGATGCGCGACATGAGCGGTTCCTTCCGGGTGACGGGGCCGCATCGCGCGGGGGCCGTCGATAAAAAGGGGATCGATTGCGCAGGGGTTTTAAAGATTTGTCCCCGCGGGGTCCAGCCCCGCCGCGCAACCGTCAGATTTCGGTGCCAAGTGCTTCGGCGACCGTGAAAATATCCTTGTCGCCCCGGCCGCACATATTGAGGACGATAACGTCTTTCTTGTCCATCGTCGGAGCGATTTTCATCACATGGGCGAGGGCGTGGGCCGGTTCAAGAGCGGGAATGATTCCCTCCATCTCGCAGCAGAGCTTGAACGCCTCCAGCGCCTCGTCATCCTTGATGGAGACATACTCGACCCGCTCGGCCTCCTTCAGCCATGCATGTTCGGGGCCGATGCCGGGATAATCGAGACCGGCGGAAATTGAATGCGCCTCGACGATCTGACCGTCATCGTCCTGTAGCAGATAGGTGCGGTTGCCATGCAGAACACCGGGGCGGCCACCCATGAGCGAGGCGGCGTGCTCATCGGTATCGACGCCCTTGCCGCCCGCCTCGACCCCGATCATCTTTACATCCGCCTCATCAAGAAAGGGATGGAACAGACCCATGGCGTTCGATCCGCCGCCTATACAGGCAATCAGCACGTCGGGCATCCGGCCTTCGGCATGCTTGATCTGGCTTTTCGCCTCCCACCCGATGATCGACTGAAAATCACGGACCATGGCGGGATAGGGATGCGGCCCCGCGACCGTGCCAATGCAATAGAACGTGTCCTCGACATTGGTAACCCAGTCGCGCAGCGCCTCGTTCATCGCGTCTTTCAACGTTGAACGACCAGAGGTGACGGGCACGACTTCCGCGCCCAACAGCTTCATGCGGAACACATTCGGCTTCTGGCGCTCGACATCCGTGGCACCCATGAAGACGACGCATTTCAGGCCGAATTTCGCGCAGACCGTCGCGGTGGCGACCCCGTGCTGGCCCGCGCCGGTCTCGGCGATGATGCGCGTCTTGCCCATGCGACGGGCAAGCAGAATCTGGCCAAGGACGTTATTGATCTTATGCGCGCCGGTATGATTCAGCTCGTCGCGCTTCATGTAGATTTTCGCACCGCCCAGATGCTCGGTCAGGCGCGAGGCCAGATAGAGCGGGGAGGGGCGACCCACATAATAGCGCCACAGGTTTTCCATCTCCGTCTTGAAAGAACGGTCGGTTTTCGCGTCGTCCCACGCCTTTTCAAGGTCGAGGATCAGCGGCATCAGCGTCTCGGCCACGAAACGCCCGCCGAACTGGCCAAAGCGGCCATCCTCGTCGGGGCCGGTGCGAAAGCTGTTGGGGTCCTGAACAGTCATGGCGATCCTCGCGGGCGGGGCGGCAGGGGAAGACGATCCGCCCACCGTACAATCATGCGAGAACAGGCTTTAGTCGGGATTGCATGGAAACGAAACCGTTTTCATGTCAGCGGGGCACGGTGACGCGGATCGGGCCACTCATCGCGATACGCGGCGATGCGCCAGAGGGGCGCTTGGGACATCCAAAGCGCCGCCCCATCCAAGGGCCTCCCTTGTTCTCAGAAACGATCCTGCAACCGATCCAGATAGTCCCGCTCGTCCTCAGGTCGGGCGCGTTCGCCCTGACGGCGGCGGATTTCGCGCTGGATTTCCTGCGCACGGTTTCGGGCGCGCTCGCCGGGCACTTCGACGCCCTTGCCATCATCGGGACCGAATGTCCGCCCGACCCGGCCAAAGGGGTCCAGCTCGTCGGGATTGGAGCCGGTATCGGCCCGACTGCCGCGTCCGTTTTCCTGTCCCTGCCCGTTTTCCTGCGCCTCGCGGCGGCTTTGCTCGGAAAGCGCCTGTGCGCCTTCGCGCAGGCGATCCAGCGCGCGGGCCTGATCGTCGAGAGCGGAGTTGAGATCGCCTTCGGACAGGCGGTCGCGGGCCGATTCCATCTCACGCTCGGCCTGACCCAGCGCATCGCGGGCATCGCCTTCGCCGGGGACATTCGGAATCAGATTGCCGAGTTCGTCGCGTAGACCCTCCTGATCGCCAGAGAGGCCCCGCTGACCGCTGCGCTGATTGCCGCCCTGCCCCTGCTCGCCGAATTGCTCGCCCTGACCGCGCCCACGGCTGTTCTCGCCATCCCGGCCGCGCTGACCCTGACCGCGCTGGTTGCCCTGACCTTGCTGGCCTTGGCCCTGCTGGCCCTGCGGTTGCTGGCCTTGACCCTGTTGCCCTTGCTGGCCGGGCTGTTGCTGGCCATTCTGGCTGTCACCGGAGCGGTTCTGTTGCTGGCCGTCCATGCCTTCCTGCAATTGGCGGAAGGTCTCGTCGGCCAGATCCTGCTGGCGGCGCATCATATCCTGAAGCGCCTGTTCCTGCTGTTGCTGCTCGCCGCCCTGTCCGCTCTGGGACTGGCCCATCTGGAGGTTTTCGAGCATCTGGCCCAGCATCGAGAGCATCTGTTCCGCCTGTTCGCGCGCACCATCCTTCGCGGCCTGCTCCATTTCTTCGAGCATCCGTTCGAGGTCTTCGCGGGAAAGGCTCTGCTGCTGCTGTTGTTGGCCATCCTGAGGTTGCTGACCGTTTTGCTCATCGCGCTGGGCCTGACGGACCATTTCATCGAGATAGTCGCGCATCGCTTGGCGCAGCTCATCCATCAGGCGCTCGATTTCCTCGTCAGAGGCCCCGCGCTCCAGCGCATCCTGAAGCCGTCGCTGGGCCGCGCGCAATTGTTCCAATTCGTCGGACAGATCGCCTTCCTCAAGGCGAAGGGCCGCTTGCCAGAGCAGATCGAGAATATCGGCGCGTTCATCGACGACCCGATCCTGTTCCAGCGCATAGGTCAGACGCCGGATCGCACTCGATGTCGCGAGTTGCGCTTTTGAATCGGTGAAATAATCGTCGGGATAATCCGTCACCGCCTCCAGCAGATCGAGCACATCCCACGCATCGCGAATGTCCCATGCCAGCGCCCGGCGCTGTTCGATCAGGGCTTTGGCCATCGGCTCGGTAAAGATGCGCGCGGGCAGGGTGTAGCGGATCACCTCCGTCTCGCCGGTTTGGCCCGCCGCATCCTCAACGGTGATGACCATCTGCACGGGCGATCCGGCCAGCGGATGCTCGGTAAAATCTTCCTCGAAGCCCACGGCCTCAGGGGCATCGGCATATCCGGTAAAGACATTGAGGGTCAGGTCGATGGGCGGATCGATTTCCTCGGGCGCGCTCTCCATCCCACTGCGATCCGCGATGATCGCGGTGCGGGCGGATACCACGCCGTAATCGTCCTTGGCGAGATACGAAAAGGCCAAGGCTCGCTCCGCCGTCGGGGCAGGGGCTTCGGCGATCTCGGCTCCGGGGGGCAGGTCGGGGGTGACGCTAAAGGCCCAATCGGCCTGCGGCACCTCGCCGAACAAGACGGCAACATCCGCGCCTTCGGTCAGGGTATGGGAAAAGCCGTAGATGCCCGCCGCTTCCTCCACAAACCCCGCCTCGCCCAGCCCGCTCAAGCCCGGCCTATCGGCGATACCACTGGCGCGCAGGGTCAGGATCGAGCCGGTCGGAACCGTGATCTCCTCGCCGCTTTTCTCGGTCAGATAGATCGGCGCAGCCCCGGTATAGGGCGGCGGTGCAGCCCAAGCCTCCAGCGCGGGCGCAAGGGTCGCGGCTTCGGCGCTGGCGGGCGCAGGATCGAGCAGCGCGGCGATCCGATCCGCCCCGCCCACCTGCGCAAAGCCCATCGCCGCCAGCAGAACGGCAACAGAGGCAAAGCGCAGATTCCACGGATCGAAGGGGGCAAGGCGCAAATCCGCATCGGGCGAGCGCGCCGCCTCTGCCTGCGCCGCAACCCGCGCACGGTGGGCGCGCCAAAGGCGCTCCGCATCACCGTCTCCGCGCCCGACCGTGATCTCCTCGTCGAGCATGGTCACCGCCCGGCTTCCGATGCTGTCATCGAGACGGCGCATGGCCTCCGCACGGGTCGGGCGCCGCAGCGAACGCAGACCGTAGCCGACCGCTCCAAGCGCCGCGACGACCAGCATCCCGATCAACAGCGACCCCCAATATCCCGGTAGCGCCGCAAAGACATCGAGCACGAACAGCGCCGCCACCAGCAGCGCAAGGCACCATAGGGGCCAGAATCCGCGAATGAACCGCTCGACCCAGAGCGACCGCCTCGCGGAGGATACCTTTCGGGTCAGGGCGGGGGTCAAGCCCGCATTCTGGCGTTCATCGGTCATGCGCGTCTCCTCGCGGCGGAGCGGGATCGGACCTCACTCAAGCCAAGCCGGTATCCGATCCTTCCCTAACATATCGTCATATGTGGGGCGGGGACGCGCAAGGGCGAAATCGTCGCCCCTGACGATGACCTCCGGCGTCAGGGGGCGGGTGTTATACTCCGACGCCATGACCGCGCCATAGGCCCCGGCGCTGCGAAACGCGACCAGATCACCGGCCTTCAGCTCAGGCAATGCGCGGGTTTTGGCAAAAGTATCGCCGCTTTCGCAGATCGGCCCGACCACATCGTAATCATGGGTCGGCGTGCCCGGTGCCGGTTCAATCACGGGCACAATATCGTGATGGGCATCATAGAGGGCCGGGCGGATCAGATCGTTCATCGCAGCATCGAGGATCAGGAACCGGCGCTCTCCCGCCTGCTTCACATAGATCACCTTCGCCACCAGAATCCCCGCATTCGCCGCGATCAGCCGCCCCGGCTCGCATTCGAATTCCCGGTCCTCCCATCCGGCGAAGACCTCGCGCACGACCGCGCCGTAATCAGTGGGCAGGGGCGGCATGGCATTCACCCGCTCATAGGGCACCCCCAGCCCCCCGCCCAGATCAAGGCGCGGAACGGGGATGCCCCCCGCCTCCAGCCGCTCGACCAGATCGCGCATCCGGGTATAGGCTTCGCGGAAAGGCTCCAGATCGGTCAGTTGCGAGCCGATATGCATATCGATGCCGACAACCTCGATCCCCGGCATCCCGGCGGCCTTGGCATAGATGCGCGGAGCATCCTCATAGGCGATGCCGAACTTGTTCTCGGCCTTGCCCGTGCTGATTTTCTCATGCGTTTTCGCATCCACATCGGGATTCACCCGAAACGAAACGGGCGCGCGGGTGCCCATCGACACCGCCACGGCGTTCAGGGCCTCCAATTCCGGCTCGGATTCGACATTGATCTGGCGCACATCGTTTCGCAGGGCAAAGGCCAGCTCCGCCGCCGTTTTGCCGACCCCGGAAAAGATGATTTTTTGTCCCCCGATCCCGGCGGCCAGCGCCCGGCGGAACTCCCCCTCCGACACCACATCCGCGCCCGCGCCGATCCGCGCCAGCGTCGCCAATACCGCAAGATTCGAATTGGCCTTCACCGCATAGCAAACCAGCGGATCGAGACCCTTCAGCCCATCGGCGAAGACGGTAAAATGCCGCTCCAGCGTTGCGGTCGAGTAGCAATAGAAGGGCGTACCGACCGCCTCGGCCAGCGCCGCAACCGCCACATCCTCGGCATGAAGCGCGCCGTCCTGATACAGAAAATGATCCATGTCAGAACAGGGTCCGGGGCTTTTCGACCGGCGTGTCCTTCGCGGGCGGGGGCTGAAGATCGCCCTTTTTGCCGCAGGCGACAAGGCCGGTCGAAAGAAGAAGGGCAAGGATCAAGGCGCTGCGCATGGGGCGGATCTCCGGGTAAAACACGCAATTCTCTTGGCGCGGGGGGCAAGCCGGGTCAAGGGGCCGTGATGCGAATTGCGCTTCGCGCGTCTCTCCCCTAGATTGCCTGTTCCGGTTTTGGGGAGGGCATATCATGGACGCACCCGTTACGCAGGGCGCACCGCTCATCGATCCGTTCGCGCGGACGATCGACTATCTGCGCGTCTCGGTCACGGATCGCTGCGATTTTCGCTGCGTCTACTGCATGTCCGAACATATGACATTCCTGCCCAAGCGCGACCTGCTGACGCTGGAAGAACTCGACCGCCTGTGCACGGCCTTTGTCACGCTGGGCGTGAAAAAGCTGCGCATCACGGGCGGGGAACCGCTGGTGCGGCGCAATATCATGTGGTTCTTCGATCAGATGGGGCGGCATCTCGCCTCCGGTGCGTTGCAAGAACTGACCCTGACCACCAACGGGTCGCAACTCGCCCGCCATGCGCAGGCATTGGCCGATGCCGGGGTGCGCCGGGTCAATGTATCGCTCGATACGCTCGATGCCGAAAAGTTTGGCCGCGTCACCCGCTGGGGCAAGCTCGACGCGGTGCTGCGCGGGATCGACGCGGCGAAAAAGGCGGGGATGGCCGTCAAGATCAACGCCGTCGCCATTCAGGATTTCAACGATTCGGAAATCCACGACATGATCGAATGGGCGGGGGAAGAAGACCTCGACCTCACCTTTATCGAAGTCATGCCCATGGGCGAGATGGAGGAGCAGGAGCGCCTCGGTCAATACTGGCCCCTGACGGCGGTGCGCGAGACAATCGCCGAACGCTGGACCCTCGCGGAAAGCACCCACAAGACCGGCGGCCCCGCCCGCTATTTCGACGTGGCCGAGACGGGGCGACGGCTGGGCTTCATCACCCCGCTCACCCATAATTTCTGCGAAAGCTGCAACCGGGTGCGGCTGACCTGCACCGGCACGCTGTATCTATGCCTTGGGCAAGACCACGCCGCCGACCTGCGCGCCCCGATGCGCGAATCAGACGACCCCGCCGTTCTGGAAGCCGCCATCCGCCACGCGATCACGCTCAAACCCAAGGGCCACGATTTCGATTATTCACGGCAAGGCGTCGGCGGCCAGGTCAAGGCCCGGCATATGAGCGTAACAGGCGGATAACCTCCCGCCCTGCCACAAAACCATGCTCAAAGTGGCCCGAACGGCGGTAGCGTAGAAATGAAGGGTGCGCTCTGGCGCCGCACCCCCGAACACGGAAAAACTCTCATCGTGTCCATGAAACGATTGCGACTCGCGAGAATGTCAAAGGATGCCGCGTTTCGCTCCGCGAATAGCGTGTGATGCCCATAGGCGGCATAGAACACAGTATTCAGCCATATTCACCGATAATCAGATTTCGTCACGGATCGTCACTTTTCGTTCCCCCCTATCAAGATGTAGTGGGGGAGGGGAGACAGAGATTTGAGGGATAGGATGGCGAGCGGGTAGGGGCGGAGTAAAATGCTCGGCGTTGCTGGGTAGAAGGTAGGCTGGAACACGCATCTTGCGGTGCATCAGTCCGCTTTGAGCGCATCTCCGCCATCAGGCGCCGCAAAGGACGGTAGCAGTTGGTCATCCTTTGCTTGTTGCGCCTGCAAATTCGACACAGCTAAGATTCAGGCAAAGCAGCTTTGCGCCGTTGATATCAGAGCCAGTCAGGTGAGCGCCTATGGCGGGGATCCACGCTTTGAGAGACCGACCAAAGCGCGCCTGCTTTTTCATTGATTTCCCAAAGGCTTCAAGTCGCTGAAGGCTTGTCCCGTGGTGCGCTCGTATTCGTCTTCGTCCCAGAAACCGATGAGGATGCCGTCTTTTGCAGCTCTCTTCTGGCGGGCCAGTACGGCGGGTGTGGCAGTGATCCGCGTGTGGTGGCGCGTTGCCCATTTGAGCAGGGCGGCATTCATCCGCGCCCGCACCTCGATATGCTCCGGGACGTCCGAGCATCCGAGATCGGTGAGTTCGTCGGGGTCGGTTTCGAGATCGAACAGGATGGGCGCGAAGGTTTCGCAGGCGATATACTTCCAGCGCCCGTCGAAGATCATGGTCGTATGGGCATCCTCCTGCGGCACCCCCAGCGCCGCCGCCATGTCGGACCAGTGATAATCGTGTTCGCTGATCGCGTATTGGCGCGAGAAGCCGTCCCCGTCGTGCAGGATCGGGGTCAGATCGCGCCCTTCGATGATATGGGGTTTCGGGGCGCAGCCGAGGGCATTCATGAAAGTGGGGGCCAGGTCGATCATCTCGACGAGCGCGTCAGACACCCGCCCCCGTGTCGCGTCTGCTTCGGGGCGCGGATCCGCGATGATCAGGGGCACCTTCACCGCCATCTCGTGGTAGAAATCCTTGTCCCCCATCCAATGGTCGCCCATGTAGTCGCCGTGATCCGAGGTGAACGCGATGATCGTGTTCTCGCTCAGGCCCTTTTCGTCCATCCAGGCGAACAAGCGCCCCAGATTGTCATCCAGCTGCTTGATCAGGCCCATATAGGCCGGGATGACGTGCCTGCGCACATGGTCACGCGCAAAGCTGCGGCAGACGCGGGCTTCGAGATAGGCGCGCATCAAGGGATGGTCGGTATGACGTTCGGCCTCCGACCGGACCGGATCGACGATATGCCGCTCGTCATACATGTCGTGATAGGGGGCGGAGACAATATAGGGCCAGTGCGGCTTGATGTAGCTCAGGTGGCACATCCACGGGCGGCCATCCTCTACGGCCTCCTCCATGAAGGCCATGGCCCGGTTCGTCATATAGGCCGTCTCGGAATGCTCTTCGGGCACATTCGCGGGAAGGCGGGAATTCTTGAGCAGCCAGGCTGACAGCAGCTCTCCGTTTTCGTCCAGACCGGAATTGGCGAAGTCTTCCCAAGGGTTGGCGCTGTCATAGCCATGGGCCACGAGGTAATCGTCGTAAGCCGACCATTGCTGCCGCGCGCTGTCCGGGTGCAGGCCGTCATCCCGCTCGAAAGGCTCGAAACCGCATTCGGACCGGCGCACGCCGATCTCGCTTCTGGGATCGATGCCGAGCCACGCCATTCCTTCCTTATCGGCAATCATATGGGTTTTTCCGACCAGCACCGAACGCACCCCGGCATCGCGCAGGTGATCGCCCAAGGTCGGTTCCCCGACCCGGAGCGGCATGCCGTTCCAGGTAGAGCCATGGCTGCGCACGTAGCGCCCGGTATAGGCGGACATGCGCGAAGGGCCGCAGACCGGCGATTGCACGTAGGCGCGATCGAAACGCACGCCCCGCGCGGCCAGCGCGTCTATATGAGGCGTATGCAGATGCGGATGACCGTAACAGCTCAGATAGTCGAAACGGAGTTGATCCGCCATGATCCACAAGACATTGGGCGTATCGGTCATCCTGTACCCTCGATATCTAGAGTGGATAAAACAGGGTCTTCCACGAATTGCTCGAAACGGTCGATAAGGGCGAGGAACCTGTCCAGCTCCACTTCTGAAAACGCGTTTGCAACAGCCTCGCGCCGCTGCGACATGATCGTCGATGTTTCGTCGAAAACGGACTGCCCGGCAGGCGTCAACGTGACCAGAGACACTCTGCGATCTCTGGCGCCTGTCGCGGCGGTGACGTAGCCTTTTTCCAACATGGTCGGGATCGTCCGGCTGATCAGGGCATGGTCGGTTCTTTGAATAGAAGCCATCTCCGTCACCGTCAAAGGACCGGCTTCCGCCAGATCCCAAAGAATGCGCCATTCGGTAATGGAGAGATTTCCCACGGATTTGAGCAACCGTTTTGCTTGCGTCCGCGATGCCAAGGCCGCCGCCGCAATGCGGCCGAACAGGTTGCGCTCTTGCGCCCGTTGGCGCGCCCTGAAGCGATCCATGCGGTCATCGTGTTCTGTCGTCATTGGCCCTCCTGCTGCCGTATAAGAACAGCAGATTTTTTACATGACAAGTCACATAATTTTTGCAACCCTCAAATGCGAAAGCCTCGTGGAAAACGGGCAATCCTTGGGAGGAAGACATGATCAAGAACACCATCGCGGGGGCGATGCTCGCGCTGCTGCCGGTCACAGCGTTCGCCCAGGCGACGCTGACCGCCGAGACGACCTCGCCGGGATCCACACCGCATTACATCGATACGACGCTGGCCGCCATTCTGGATGCGGACGGCGTGGCGACGATGCAGATCACCGAAGGGGCCACGCTGACCAACTCGGTTCAGGCGGTTGCCGAAGGGCAGCTTGACATGGCCCCTGCGCCGCTGATCTTGCCCTTCCTTCTGTCGCGAGGTGTCGGCCCTTATTCCGGCCTTGGCGCGGAAAAGGGCAGGGAGTTGGCCTCGAACCTGCGGGCCTTGTTCTTTTCGGCTCCGTCCGCCCAATTGTTCGGCCACTACAACAGCGGTGCTATTCAGGGGCCGGGCGATATCGAAGGCAAACGCATCTACAACGGTCCGCCGCGCGGTGCGGCTTTGACCACGGGGCGGGCGGCAATTCAGCTTTTGGCAGGTCTGAAGGACGGCGAAGGCTACGAAGGCATCCAGACGCCGTGGCCTGATACCGTATCCACGATTACCGGCGGTGGTGTCGACGGCTGGACCTTGCCCGAAGGTCTGCCGTCCGGGCGTCAGATCGCGATTGCGGCGGCAGGCGGCACAACACTTTACGACATGCCGTCCGAGTTGCTCAACAGCGAGCTGGGACAGCAGATCGTCAACGC
>CALLLP010000046.1 GCA_938008165.1 uncultured Neomegalonema sp.
CCCGCAGCGGCGCGGGCGGCGTCGCGCGCAGCAGCCACCAGAGGATCGGCAGGGCGAGAAGCCCCAGCAACAGCCAGGGCGAGGCAAAGCCAAGCGCGCCGAGTTGCATCATCCGCCCGCCCTCCGCGCCTCAAGGGTCTGATAGAGCGACATCAGCGCCGGTGTGACGGGCTGGTCGGTGCGATGGATGGCGAATTGCCAGCCCGCGCGCCGGGCAATCTCGCGCAGCGCCTCGCGGCGTTCGGCCAGCTTTGCCTGATAGGCATCGCGCAGAGAATCGGCGCGGTCGGCCTCGTAGCGCATCGAGCCGGCGATGCTCTCGAACAGCACCCGTCCGCGATAGGGAAAGGCTTCCTCGACCGGATCGACCACCTGCAACAGGATTCCCCGCACCCGCCGCGCCACCGCCCCCGACAGCGCACGCGACAGGGCATCGAGATCGCCGAAGAAATCGGACAGGAACAGCGCCCGCGCCCCCATGGTGAAAGAAGCATCCGGCGGCGCGCCCGTCTCGGCAGGGTCGCCGAACGGCACGGAAAGATGATTCGCGAGGCGATTCACCCCCGTTCGCCCCTGCATCACCCGGCCCGCATCGGCGCGCATGAGGGCAAAGCGCTCGTCGCCCCGCTCCAGCAGGATCGCGGTCGCTAGGGCCAGCAATGCGGCGCGGCGACCCTTGGTCGTGCCGACATTTTTCGAGGAAAACTGCATCGATGCCGATTCGTCGGGCCACAGGAACACGCTCTGCGCCGTTTCCCACTCCGTTTCGCGCACATACAGCTCATCCGAGCGGCCAGAACGCCGCCAATCGATGCTGCCGAGCGAATCCCCCGGCTGGGCATGGCGATACTGCCAGAAAGTCTCGCCCGATCCCGCCGACCGCCGACCATGCACGCCCCAGATGCTCGCCGCCGCCCGCTCGGCCTCGGCCAGCAGAGAAGGCAGAGCAGCGCTGGCCGCGCGCGCTTCGGCGGAAAGGCGGGTGGCTGGGGTCACCCGCAGGCCCTCGCCGTGGCCTCGTCGATCACACTCTCAAGCGTGACACCCTCCGCCTTGGCCGCAAAGCCCAGCGCCATACGGTGCCGCAAGGCGGGTTTCGCCAGCGCCGCCACATCCTCCAGCGACGGCGCAAGCCGACCCGATAGCAAGGCCCGCGCGCGACTGGCCAGCATCAGCGCCTGAGCCGCGCGCGGCCCCGGTCCCCATGCCACCGAATCCGCCACCTGTTTCGACGCCGAGGCATCATCGGGGCGACAGGATCGCACAAGTGCCAAAATCGCCTCCGTCACCTTGTCGCCCACCGGCGCACGGCGGATCAGCGTCTGAAGACGCATCAGCGAAGCCGGATCGAGCACCGCCTGCGCCTCGCCCTGCTCGACCCCGGTGGTGGCAACGAGGATCTGGCGCTCTTCCTCCAAGGTCGGATAATCGACGACGATCTCCAGCAAAAACCGGTCAAGCTGCGCTTCGGGCAGGGGATAGGCCCCCTCCTGCTCGATCGGGTTCTGGGTGGCGAGCACATGGAAAGGGGCGGGCAAATCGCGCTGGTGGCCCGCAATCGTCACCTGCTTTTCCTGCATCGCCTGCAACAAGGCCGATTGCGTGCGCGGGCTGGCGCGGTTGATCTCATCGGCCATCAACAGCTGACAAAAAACCGGGCCTTGAATAAACTTGAACATCCGCGAGCCATCCGTGCCCGTCTCCAGCACTTCGGAGCCGAGGATATCGGCAGGCATCAGGTCGGGGGTGAACTGCACGCGCTTGTTATCGAGACCCAGCACCGTGCCGAGCGTATCGACAAGCAGCGTCTTCGCCAGCCCCGGCACCCCGACCAGCAGCCCATGGCCCCCCGACAGGATCGCGGCGAGGGTCAACTCGACCACCTCGTCCTGACCAACGATACGCTTGGCAACCTCGCGGCGAACGCTGGTGAGGGTTTCGGCGGCGCGCTCCGCCTCGACCACGGGGTCGGTCTCGGATACGGCGGGGGCGTCGGCAGTCATGCTTTCCAAGGATTCGCTCCGTTCTCGTTCAGGCCGATTGGCCGCTTGCTGCGCACCGTGCCTGCGCCATCTTGTCAGTCAAGTCAGGACACCGGGCCCTTGCATTCAGGAGATGTTCCTGCATCGCTGCCTGTCCAGCGTCCCCATCCTATCGCGCGGGATACACCGTATGCAACGCGTGGCGTCTAACGCGCCGCACAATTGAGGCCACAGAATGTCAACAGACGACCAACAGGACACGCCCACCGGCACCGCCGCGCTGATCGAGAGCGTCCGAAAGGCCAGCGCAAAAGGCCCGCCTCCCGTGCATCTTTGGAACCCGCCTTTCAGCGGAGACCTTGATATGCGCATCGCGCGCGACGGGACATGGTATCATGAGGGCAGCCCCATAAAACGCGCTCCGCTCGTGCGTCTGTTTGCCTCGATCCTCAAGCGCGAGGGCGATGATTACTTTCTCGTGACCCCCGTTGAAAAGGTCGGCATCACGGTCGAGGACGCCCCCTTCATCGCCGTCGATTTTGAGGTGGAGCAGGAAAATGGCGTGCCCGTGCTGGTCTTCGAGACCAATATGGGCGATGTCGTGCGGGCGGGGGCGGATAATCCGATTACGGTCACAGTGAAGGCCACCACGGGCGAGCCATCCCCCTATCTTCATGTGCGCCGCGACCTCTATGCCCTGATCGACCGCAAATCCTTCTATCGCCTCGCCGAGCATGCCGAACCCGGCGACACCCGTGATGGCCCGCGAATGGTGGTGCGGTCGGCGGGCGAGGCATTCGTGGTCGGACCGATGGTGGCGGGCGAGGATTCATGAGACGGGCACCCGACGCCCCGCCCCATGACTCGGATCGGGAAAGGGATGACGCGCTGTTCTGGGACGGCGACTGGATCAACTTGGTCCGCCTTGACCGATTTGCGCACAGGTGGCAGACCTTGCCTCTGCCCCTAAGAATCATCAAGCTGTTGTTTTAATGTAATTTTCTCTGAGTGGCCCATGCCTTGCTCTTGAAAGGGCAGACAACCACACACACAGGATTTTACATCATGACCTTCTCTAAAGTTTCTGCCGCCGCCCTTGCTGTTATGATCACTGGCTTCGCCGCCGATGCCCATGCAGGCGTTATCAATCTCTGGGGTGACAGCCGTAACGGCACCGGCACGACGGTCGGCTCCCAGTTTATCGGCGAAGGCGCACAGGTTCGCCTCAGCCCTCAGGGCACCATCGAAGAAGGCCAGACGGTAGACGGCGACATCCGCCTCGATTTCGATTTTCGCGGTCAGAACAACCATGTCGGCCTTGCTTCGGTCCCCGGCAGCAATAACGGCCAGTTCACCCTCTCGAACGGTGAGGAAAGTGTGCAGTTTCTGAGCCACAGCCTCGACAATAACGGCGTGTTCGTCACCGATGCCTTCGACGGTTCGCTGGCCAGCGGCGATTGGATCCTGACTCTGGATAACCCGAATGGCGGCGATCCATGGGCTTCGTTCAGCGTCGATGGCAGCCTGAATGCTGCGGCCCCTGTTGATACGGGTGCAGGCGGCGGCGCCGGTGGCGGCGCGGGCGGTGGTGCTGGTGGCGGCGCTGGTGGTGGTGCAGGCGCCGGTGGCGGTGGCGGCGCGGGCGGTAATGGCGGCGGCGGACAGGTTCCCGCTCCAGCACCCATGACCCTCATCGCAGCCATGGCTCTCTTCGGTGCATGGCGCCGCAAGCGCGCCCTCGCCGCCTAAAGTGAGACGCGATCAAGTCGGGTCAGGAATTGCGCCAAGAGCCGCGTATTTCCTGACACTTTGTGGCTCAGTCTGATCGCGTTTCACTCTAATCCAGCCCTTGACCGGGTCGGTCCCGTAAGGCTCGGTCAATACTGTCGCCGGATACCCCCATGGTATCCGGCGATTTTTTGCGTCATAATAAAGGATCACACGGCGGGTATATGCCTTTTAAAGTCAGGCAATGGCTCCCCGTTAAGCAAACGTTAAACTCCACCACCATCATACGGATGACATGTGGTAAGGTGAGGGTGCATGATTTCGGAGACCGAAATTTTCAGGGCGTTGCAATCGGTCAATCCTGACCGGGACGGTGCTCTGACGGATCGCATGAAGACGCCCCGGCGGCGTGCGGCGGTCCTGTGCCCGTTGATCCGGCGCGAGGGCGGTCTGAATGTCATGCTGACCCTGCGTTCGGCGCATCTAAAGGTCCATGCCGGTCAGATTTCCTTTCCCGGCGGCAAGATCGACCCGCAGGATACATCGCCACTGGCCGCAGCCCTGCGCGAGGCGGAGGAAGAAATCGGCCTTTCCTCGGATCGGGTCGATATTCTCGGCGCTCTCGATCCCTACGACACCAGCACAGGCTTTGTGGTGACGCCCTTCATCGGCATGATCGATGCGGGTTTCACCCCGGTTCCCAGTGAAGGGGAAGTCGCGGAGGTCTTTGAAGTGCCGTTTGATTTCCTGATGAACCCCGATAATCACGAACGGATCGAGCGCATGCATCAGGGGCGCAAACGGCGATATTATCAAATGACCTATGGCCCCTATCGCATCTGGGGTGCCACGGCGGGCATGTTGCGCAACCTGTCGGACCGGCTCAGATTTTTCGACGAAAACGACGTGCGGGCAACGGGATGATCGGTCTGTCATGCTGAACCGTCTGCTGCCGAAGGCATTCCGGCGGGCCGTGCCCGACGACGCGCCACCTCCCCCCGCCCCGCGCCCTCTATTCGCGGTGGGGGATGTGCATGGCATGGCGGATTTGCTCGATAGGACGATCCAGCAAATCGCCGCGCGAATCAGGCGCGATGGGCTGGAAGATGCCGCCGTGATCTTTCTCGGCGATTACATCGATCGCGGGCCGCAATCGCGCGAGGTGCTGGATCTGTTGCTCAAGGCGCCCAAACGGCTGGGTGTCGAGACGGTATTCCTGCATGGCAACCACGAAGCCTTTGCCCTGCGCTTTCTGGACAGGCCCAAAGTGCCGACCCGATGGCTGGATTTCGGGGGCGATGCGACCATCGAATCCTATGGCATCGACCCGTATGAATACGACACCACCCTCGACGGAAAAGCGGCCCTGTCGGCGACGCTGGCCTCAGCGATGGACAAGGAACATCTGCGCTTTTTGCATGAACGGCTGGTGACGCATTATAATGAATGGCCCTATTTCTTCTCCCATGCCGGGATCGACCCGCGCCTGTCTCCGGAAGATCAACCCGCCCAGGTCTTGATCCACGGCATGCGCGGATTTCGAAAACTGGGCGGATGGGAGGGCGGCTTCGTCGTCCATGGCCATTTTGCCACGGAAACCCCCGATTTCGGCCCCCGCCGTCTGGGTGTGGATACCGAAGCCTATCTCAGCGGCGTGTTGACGACAGCGATCTTCCACGGCGACGCAGTGGATTTTATCGAGGTGACCGAACGCGGGGGGTGACCCCTATCCCTTGTCCCGCAGCAGTCGCGCTTTTTCCCGGCCCCAATCGCGTTTCTTCTCGGTCTGGCGCTTATCGGCGACGTTCTTGCCCTTGGCGAGACCGATCAGCAGTTTCGCGATACCCCGGTCGTTGAAATACAGCTTCAGCGGCACGATGGTCATGCCCTGTCGGTCGCGCGCCTGTTTCAGTCGCTCGATCTCGCGCCGTTTGAGCAGGATCTTGCGTTTGCGGCGTTCCTCATGATTGAAATGCCGGGCCTGCGGATAGGGCTGGATGGCGCTGTTGATCAACCACATCTCGCCATCTTCCGGCGAGGCATAGCTTTCGGCGATATTCGCCTGACCCGCGCGCAGGGATTTCACCTCTGTCCCGGTCAGGGCCAGACCCGCCTCCATCGTATCCTCGACGGCGTAATTATAGCGCGCCTTGCGATTCTCGGCGACGAGCTTGTTATTGTCATCCGATGGTTTTTTCTTTGCGGCCATCAGCGGTTCAACAGCCCCAGACCGTCCATCGCCGCGCGAATCTCGGCTTTTGTCTCATCGGCACAGCCATAGATCGGCGCGCGCACCTCCTCCGAACACAGGCCCAGCAGGGACAGCGCATATTTCGCAGGCGCGGGCGAGGATTCGCGGAACATCGCGCGGTGCAATGGATAGAGCCTGTCCTGCCAGTCGAGCGCCGTGGCATAATCGCCCGCCAGACACGCCGTCTGCATCGCCGAACACGCGGCGGGGGCGACATTCGCGCTGACGGAGATACAGCCCTGTCCGCCCATCGCGTTATAGCCGACCGCCGTGGCATCCTCGCCCGACAGCAGCGCGAAACCGGGGCCGCAATCGAGGCGCTCCTGCCCACAGCGGGCCAGATCGCCCGTTGCGCATTTATTGCCGATGATCCGGGGCAGCTTGGCCAACTCGGCCATTGTGTCATCGGTCATGTCGATCACGCTGCGGCCGGGGATGTTATAGATCATGATCGGAATATCGGCGCTGTCATGCAGCGTGCGATAATGCTCGATCAGCATTCTCTGGTTCGGCTTGTTGTAATAGGGCGTGACCACCAGCGCCGCATCCGCGCCCACCGCCTCGGCATGGCGCACAAAGGCCATCGCCTCCGCCGTGCTGTTCGACCCGGCCCCGGCAATGACGGGAATACGCCCCGCGACCGTCTCAACCGTCAAAGCCACAACGCGCTCGTGCTCGGCATGGGTCAGGGTGGGCGATTCGCCCGTTGTCCCCACGGGAACAAGCCCGTGAGTTCCATTTTCTATATGCCATTCAATTAACGACTTCAGGGCATGTTCATCCACGTCGCCGCCCTTGAAAGGCGTGACCAGCGCGACGAATGACCCTTTCAGACGGGAGGACGTGCTCGTGGAATCAACCATGGAAAAGCCCTTGATGCTCAACAGTGGAAAAGAGAGCGCGGACCCTAGAGCAAATTTTGCGCAGGCCAAACGCTTTTCCGTGCGATTCGCCATGACGGATCACAATACCGTCCGAACGGGTTCCTTGCTTTCGCGGAGTCGCGCAATCTGGTATCGTTCTTTCGACGTCGTAAAATGTGCGAGTATTTTGTCCGGTGTACAGGTCATGATCCCTTTGAGACGCACGATCCTCGCCGTCTTTTCCGTCTCGATGCTGTCCGGGATGTCGGGTGACCCCGCCGAGGCCGCCGATTTTTCGGCGAGCGAGCGCGCGTTGCTGAAAACGATGGTCGCCCGCGCGGAAAATGGACGATGGGTCGCGGCGCGCGATGCCGCGCTCAAGCTGCGCGATCCGGTGGCGATCGAAGCCTATGAGTGGCTGCGCCTGCGCCAAAAGGGAATCGATGATTTCGAACGCATGGCCCGGTGGGTCGAGGCCCATCCCGATTGGCCCTCCCAAGCGCGGATTCAGGTTCAGGGGGAATATGCGCTGGACGGTCGGTCGACCTCCGATGCGCGGCTGATCCGGTTCTTCGACCGCTTTGCCCCAAAAACCGGCGTGGCCGCGACACGCTATGCGCTGGCCCTGAAACAGGCCGGACGCCTGAACGATGCACGCCGGGTTGCAAGCGATGCATGGCTGGCCAAAAATCTGGGCGCCAATGATGAAAAACGCCTGCTCGCAGCATTCGGCGCGACCCTCGCCCCTTTGCATGCAAAGCGCCTCGATGCGCTGATCTGGAAATCCTACCTGACGGCAGCAGAGCGCCATCTGGGCCGCGTGCCCCGCGACCTGCGCATTCTCGGCGAAGCGCGAATCGCCCTTCTGCGCGCCCGTGGGAATGTCGATGGATTGGTCAAACGCGTCCCCGCCGCCCTCAAGAACGATCCGGGCCTGTCCTATGCCCGCATGGTCTGGCGCAAGAAAAAAGGACTGACCGCCTCGGCGGAGGCGATGATGATCAAGTCTTCCGCCACCGGACGCCTTGGCCAGCCGGAACGCTGGGCCGATGAGCGCGCGATCTTTGTGCGCGGCGCGCTGAAGGATGACGACCCGCGCCGGGCCTATACGCTCGCCGCTGGAAACGGGCTGAGCGAGGGCATCGATTTCGCCGAACTGGAATGGCTGTCCGGTTGGTTGGCCCTGCGCAAACTGGACGAACCGGGCAAGGCGCTGGCGCATTTTCAGCGCCTCTATGAAGGTGTGGTCACCCCCGTTAGCCGCGCCCGTGCCGCCTTCTGGGCCGGGGAAGCGAGCGCACGGCTGGGCAAGACCGAAAACGCGATCCGCTGGCACAAACTGGCCGCCGAATACCCAAGCGCCTTCTACGGCCAGCTTTCGGCGAAGCGGCTGCATGGCAATCTCTCCCACGGCGTTCCCAAGCGCATCGAAGCGCGGCGCGGGCCGTGTGTCACCGACCGCGCCGTCGATGTCGGATCGGCCCTGGCCGCAGGGGGCGCCATCGTGCAGGCGCGGTTGTTCTTCTATAATGCGCTGGAGAAATGCAGCACCCCGAACGAAGCCAAGGCCCTTGGCCTGCTGGCCGAAGGAATGGGCGCGTTTCGCATCAGCGTCGGCATCGGCAGCAAGCTGCGCCGCAAGGCAATCTTTATCCCCGAAATATCGCATCCCATCCTGTCGATCACCCGCGAGGCCTGTGTTGGCGAGGAAGCGCCCGAACGCGCGCTGACACTGGCCATCGCCCGGCAGGAAAGCGGCTTTGACGCCCGTGCGCGCAGCGGCGCAGGGGCACGGGGACTGATGCAGGTCATGCCCGGCACGGCGAAGATCACCGCCAAGGCCGCAGGGCTGACCTATAACCTCAACCGCCTCAGCAACGACCGCGATTACAATGCGCGGATCGGCCATTGCTATCTCGCCCAGCTTCTGGAGCGGTTCGACGGCTCCTACCCGCTCGCCATCGCAGGCTATAACGCCGGACCGGGCCGGGTGACGCGCTGGCTGGATGAATTCGGCGATCCCCGAAAGGGCGAAATCGACCTGATCGACTGGCTCGAACGCATTCCCTTCCGCGAGACCCGCAACTACGTGCAAAGGGTCCTTGAAGGTATGAACATCTACCGCGCACGTTTGGCGCGAGGATAGACGCGCCCGACTCGCCTTATTTGTATCATAGTCTTGTTATTCGCATCCGTATGCGTCATAATATAACAATTGCTGGTGTGTGATTGTTAGTGGTGATGGCTGTGGTGACGGATGACACGGGGTTTACCGAGCGTGGTCTAAGAACCGCGGACGGCCTTATGCTGAGCTATCGGGATTACGGCTCGCGATTTTCATCCAATACGCCGGTATTGTGCCTCGCCGGACTCACCCGCAATGCCAAGGATTTTCATGATCTCGCGCTGGCCCTTGCGCCGGACCGGCGAGTCGTCAGCCTTGATGCGAGGGGGCGGGGCAAATCCGATTATGACAGCGATTACACCAACTACACCCTGATTCGCGAAGTGGGCGATATCCTGACCCTGCTCAGTCAGGAATTCAATCAACCCTGCGTCATCATCGGCACCTCACGCGGGGGGCTGGCGGCGATGATTCTGCATGGGGTGCGGCCCGATATGATCGCCGGAATTGTGCTCAACGATATCGGGCCGGAATTGGAGCCTGCGGGCCTGATGCGGATCATGGATTATCTGGGGATCACGCCAGAGCCGCTGGAGACATGGGACGATGCGGTCGCGGCGCTGAAAGCATCCAATGAGAAGGAATTCGCCGGTCTGGACGAGGACGCATGGCGCGACTGGGCAAAGCGCACCTTCCGCGACGAAGACGGCGTGCCGATCCTCGATTACGACAGTCACCTGCGCGATGCGATGATCGAGGCCGGGTCGGGCACCCCCGATTTCTGGCCCCAGTTCCGAAGCATCGCGGATGCGCCGGTATTGTTGCTGCGCGGCGAGAACTCGGACCTGCTCTCGGCGCAAACCGTGCGTCAGATGCGGCGCATCAAACCCGATATGACCGCCGTGACAGTGCGCGGGCGTGGGCATGTGCCCTTTCTCGACGAGCCGGAGGCACGCATGGCGATCCTGTCCTTCATCGCCGAACAGGATGCCAACGCCAAACGCTAAGCGTCGCCGTAATGGGGCCTATGTGTCGCGAGGCACCCGAACCGGCCTCGCCGGGCTGCGCTCATCGCAGGTCAGCGAGACAAGAACCGATGCGCCCGCCGAGGCCGCAAGGCTGAGGATAACCAGCCCGCCCGTGGCGCTCCACCCCATGAAGGCGAGGGTCAGGCAGACGGCTCCGCCCATCCCGACACCCGCCAACGCTCCGCCCGCCGTCATGCGCGACCACATGAGACCGAGCACGAAGGGCGCGAGCAAGGCAGAGGCCGAGAGGGCCAGCAAGGCGAAAAACGCCGTCAGCGGATCGACCGGCGATATTATCGCGGCCAAGGCCCCAATGACCAAAGCCGCCGCCCCACTCCATCGGGCACGTGACAGAACTCCGCCCGCCGTCTCCGCCGCCGGGTTTCCGCTCACTGCGCTGGCCACCAGCATGGCCGCGCTGGCACAGGCCGCAACGATCGCCGCCAAGGCCCCCACCCCAAGCGCCGCCGCCAGCCAAGCGGGCGGGTCGAGCACGGCCAGACCTTTTGCCAAAACCTCATCCAAACTCGCCTGAACCGGCACCCCCGCCCCCCCGGCCAATGCCGCAAACAGATGCTCCGACCGGGCCGCAACAGCGAAAATCGGGATGGCGCACACCACGAGGGCGACCAGAACGGTGCTGCGCTGCGCGAAATATCGCGCCTCCTTGCCGCTGCGCTCGATGGGCCAGCGAATCAAGGTATGCGGCAGGGCCAGCGTGCCGAACAGCGCCGTCAGGCCCAGCATCATCGCCGCCCGTGGATCAGCACCGGACCCCCCAGCCAGCCGCGCTTCGGCCACTGCGATCTCATGCAGCAGCGCACCGGGGGCCAGATGGGGCAAGACGATGCCGGTCTTCGATATCCCCAGCCACAGCGCCGGGATCATCACGCCGGTGAACAGCACCAGAAACAGCAGGGCCTGCGCCGGGATCATCGTCTTCATGCCCCCGGCCATAACCGTCAGCAGTGTCAATACACCCACCGCGAGGATCACGACGACCGGCGGAAGGGCGAACATCGCCTGTGCCAGAAGCCCGGCAAATCCCATTTGCACCCCGATCATCGCAAGACCCGACAGCGTCAACAGGATTTTCATGGTCCCCGCCGCCCGGCTCCCAAATCGCCAAAGCACCCAATCGGGCAGGGATCGCATCCCCGCTTCGGCCAATGCCGGGGCGAGAATGGTGGCGGACAGGACCATGCCGCCGATGATGCCCGCCAGCAAGGCGAAGGCACCCCATCCCTGCGCGAGAATGGCCACCGCGACCCCGACCGTTCCAAAACCGGAGATCCAGACCGCCGCCACACCATAGGGCGTAAGGGCCGAGGGGCCGTCGGATTCGGGCATGATAAAACCAGGTGCCTCGCCAACCGCCGTCTCTTTCGCGATCATCCACAAGACGACCCCGATCACCAGAAGGTGCAAAGCAAGCAAGACCCGGCTCGACGCCCCGACCCCTTCCAGAGCCGCACTCAGGGCCAGCCATCCGACGACCGCCAAAAACCCGATCACGAGCGTCTTGAGAGAGGGGGCGTTCATGTGTCCGGGCGATCGTGTTCGGCGCCTGACCCTTGCGCACCGCCCCCCGCCAAAGCGATCAGGCATAGGGGACCGGCCAGCAGCAGGATGAAAGCGGACCCCGGAAAGCCAAACAGGCTCGCGCCGTCAAACCACCCGGCAATCCATGGCAGAAGAAGCACGAAGGCAACGACCGCGATGCCTTTACAGAATTCCAGTGTGCCCGGCATTGTCTCTGTCTACCCCCGCCCTCAATCCGGCGCGAGCATGTAACCCGCGCCCCGCACGGTTTGCAGGTATCGCGGCGCTTTGGGGTCTTCCTCGATCTTGCGGCGCAGGCGCGTGACCTGTACATCGACGGCCCGTTCCTGTGCGCCGCCCTCATCGTCGGTTCCGCTTTCGCCCAGCAATTCACTGCGCGTGACCGGCTCGCCCGGCTGTTTGGAGAGAATGCGCATCATCGCCGCCTCGGCGGTGGTCAGACGTACAGGATGACCGTCGCGCCACAATTCACCCCGCGCCATGTCATATCGGCACACCCCGAGCGACAGGGCTTTCGGCGGTTCCGGCGTTTCCGTCACGGTAGCAGGCTCGACGACCCGGCGCAGGATCGCCGCGATCCTCAGCAGCAATTCGCGCGGCTCGAATGGTTTGGGCAGGTAATCATCCGCGCCCGATTCCAGCCCGTCGATCCGGTCGCCCGCATCGGATTTGGCCGTCAGCAGCAGGATCGGCGTCTCCAGCGTTTCACGCAGGGATCGGGTCAGGGATAATCCGTCCTCCCCCGGCATCATCACATCAATCACCAGCAGGTCAAAGGCCAGAAGATCGAGCAACCGGCGCGCATGGGCAGCATCTCTCGCCGCCGTCACGGCATAGCCGTTCCGCGTGAGATATTTCTTGAGCAACGTACGAATTCCGTCGTCATCATCAACGACGAGGATATGTGAAGGATCGGTCATGCGGGTCCGTCTGGCGCGTCATGCACCATCGTCAGAATACCATCCCGCTCGTCTTCGTCAATCATCAGAGCCATGACCGCGCGAAAACCTGCCACCGCCTCCGGCCCCGCCTCGCGAAAAGCGCGGGACAGGCGCTCACGCTGGGCCTGGGACAAGGCCCCCTCAAAGGCGTGGCCTTCCGCCGTCAGGGTCAGCAGGCGCTGGCGCCGATCCTTCTTGCCCGCCACGCTATCGACCAGCCCATCCTCGACCAGCGGTTTCAGCACGCGGGCGAGGGATTGCTTGGTAATGCCCAGAATATCCAGCAGGCCCGCGACCGAAATGCCCGGCCTGCGCCCGATGAAATGCAATGCGCGATGATGGGCGCGCCCGTATCCGCGATCGCTCAGGATACGGTCTGGATCGCGGGTAAAGGCGCGATACGAAAAGAACATCAATTCCGCCCCTTCGCGCAGCTTTCGCCCGGTCAGGAACAGGCGATCGTCGTCATGGGGACGCAGCGCACGCAGGGAAGAAGAATCGGCCATTGAAGGCTTTCATTATTTATGTCAGGACCATTGACATAAAACTACCCCACTGCTAGCCCTCACGCAAGATAAGAAAACATTCTTCCCTTTCCGCGCAATTCAGGATGAAGACAATGGCGGCAATCCCTTCCTTCGACGATCGTGATGGCGTTATCTGGTATGATGGCGAGCTGGTGGACTGGCGCGATGCGAAGGTGCATGTGCTCAGCCACGGGCTGCATTACGCCTCTTCCGTCTTCGAAGGCGAGCGGTGCTATTCCGGCGAAATCTTCAAGAGCCGCGAGCATACCGAACGCCTGCACAAATCCGCGAAGATCATGGGCTTCGACATCCCTTGGACAATCGATCAGATCGAGGAGGCGAAGAAAGCCACCCTCGCCGCGAATGGCCTGAAGGATGCCTATGTGCGCCCGGTTGCATGGCGCGGGTCCGAGATGATGGCGGTTTCCGCCCAGCGCTCGTCGATCCATTTGGCGATCGCGACATGGGAATGGCCAAACCTGTTCGGTGAGGGCAATCTCACGGGCGTGCGCCTCGACATCGCCGATTACAAGCGCCCCTCGCCCGAAAGCGCGCCCTGCGACGCGAAGGCCGCTGGTCTCTACATGATCTGCACATTGTCCAAGCATGCCGCCGAGGCGAAGGGTTATACCGATGCCTTGATGCTCGATTACCGGGGCCGCGTGGCCGAAGCGACGGGCGCGAACGTGTTTTTCTACAAGGATGGCGCGGTTCATACGCCCGACCCCGATTGCTTTCTCGACGGCATTACCCGGCGCAGCGTGATCAGCATGCTCAAGGATCGCCAGATTCCCGTGCACCAGCGCGCAATCATGCCCGACGAGCTGGGCAGCTTTGAGCAATGCTTCCTGACCGGCACTGCCGCCGAAGTAACCCCCGTCTGCGAAATCGGCCCGCATACCTATGAAGTCGGCGAGTTCGTGACCGGGTTGGCGAAATCGTACAACGATCTGGTGAACCGACGGATTACTGCATAAAGCCGATGATCGGCAGGGGCGGGGGCCTGACCCCATGACGGCAGACCCCACCACAGGCCCCGTCGCCGAATTCCGCTCCGGTCTGCGCGAGATCATGCCGCTGGCCGCTGGCGTGGTCATCTATGGCCTGGCCTTTGGCGTTCTCGCCTCGCAGGCCCTGATGGGAGGGCTGGAGACCGGGGCGATGGGGTCGCTCGTCTTTGCGGGAGCGGCGCAGATCGTCGCGGTCGAGCGGGCCGTGGCGGGGGCAGGGGCGCTCGCGGCCCTTGTGGCCGGGATCGCGCTGAACCTGCGCCTTGTGCTCGTCACCGCCTCCATTCGTGCGTTTTTCACCGATCGGCCATGGTGGCAGGTGGCCCTCGGCGCGCATTTCTCGACCGATGAAAACTGGGCCATGACGGTCGCGGCGCGCAAGGCCGGGCGCGATGTGGGCTATTGGCATCTGATCGGCGGCGGCGCGGGGCTGTTCGCTGCGTGGCTATGCTCGACGGTGGCGGGGGTGATGTTTGCCAGCGCCATCCCGGAGCCGCGCGCCTTGGGCATCGATTTCGCCTTTACGGCGGCGTTCATCCTGATCGCCCGCACGCTGTGGCAGGGGCGGCAAGACCTGTTGCCATGGGGAACCTCGATCGCCGTGGTTGCGCTGGCGCTCTGGAGCGGGGCGCTCGATCCGTCTTGGGCGTTGATCCTTGGCGGGGTTGCCGGGGCCGTCATCGCCGGGATTGCGGGCGATGACTGATATCTGGGTTATCATTCTCGGACTGGCCGTCGGCACCTTTGCCGCGCGGCTGGGCGGTATCCTGCTCGGTCAGCGCTTGCCGGTGACGGGCGGCTGGGCGCGGGCGCTCTCGGCCCTGCCGGGCACCCTGATCGTCGCGTTGGTGGCGGGGCAGGTGTTTCAGGGGGAGTGGCCCGAATGGATCGCGGGGGGATTGGCGGCGATGGCGGCCATCCTCACCCGCAGTCTCGTTCTGACGATGGCCTTGGGCATCATAGCGGTCTATGTGTTGCGCCAATACGCCTAGACCCCTCCACCGGAGCCTCCCATGACCGAAATCATCCATGCCCTCGCCGATATATCCGGCGATTACGATGCCGTCTTATGCGACCTGTGGGGCGTCTATCACAACGGGATCGCGCCCCATGCGGCGGCGGTCGCGGCCCTGACCGCCTATCGCGAGCGGGGGGGGATCGTGGCATTGCTGACCAATGCCCCGCGCCCGCATTTCTCGGTCGCGGCCCAGCTTGCACGGATGGGCGCGCCGACGGATAGCCATGACCTGATCGTCACCTCCGGCGATGCCACCGTCGCCGCCCTCGCGGCCGGAGAATTCGGCACGCGGACCTATCATATCGGGCCAGAGCGTGACGATGATCTGTTCGACGGGCTGACCATCACAAAGGCTCCGCTGGAGGAGGCCGATTTCATCCTGTGTTCGGGCCTGTTCGACGATGGCACCGAGACGCCGGACGATTACGCACAGACCTATCGCATCGCCCGCGACCGGGGCCTCGTCATGGTCTGCGCGAACCCCGATATCGTGGTCGACCGGGGCGAGCGGCGCATCTGGTGCGCAGGGGCGCTTGCGCAGGCCTATGAGCAGGCAGGAGGCGACGCACGCTATTTCGGCAAGCCGCATCGCCCCATCTACGATCTCGCATTGGGCCAGATCGCGGCACAGGCGGGACGCGACATCGATCGTGGCCGCATCCTCGCCATCGGTGACGGCCCGGCAACCGACGTGAAGGGCGCGGCGGAGAACGGAATCGATTGCCTGTTCATCGCGGCGGGTCTGGGGGCCGACGCCTTGCTCGACGGGTCCGGCGCTGTTGATCGCGGCGCCCTTGGGCCATGGCTCGCCGGGCACGATGCTGCGCCGCAAAAAGCGCTTGCCTTCCTGCGTTAGATAATAAATTAACACGAAAGGAACTTTGCACGCATTATTATTGCGTGACACCTTTCGGAGTATGGCGCATGACGACCCTTTATATCGACGAGATCGAGGTCGGGATGACTCGTGGCCTGAGCCGCACCATCACCGACACGGAAATCGAATCCTTTGCGGATGCCAGTGGCGACCGCAATCCGCTGCATTTCTGCGATACCCATGCCGAAGGCACCGTTTTCAAGGGCCGCATTGCCCATGGGATCCTGACCGCCAGCCTGATTTCTGCTGTGATCGGCGAGCAGATGCCCGGCCATGGCGCGGTCTATCTGAGCCAGACATTAAAGTTTCGCGCCCCGGTCCGGCCCGGCGATGCCGTGGATGTTCTGTGTACGGTCAAAGACGTGAAAGGCGAAAAGCGTCTCATCACCCTTGATTGCGCCTGCCGCGTCGGCGATACGATGGTTCTCGAAGGTGAGGCGGTTGTCCTCGCGCCGTCCAGACCGTCCTGACCGCCGGGGAGCGCCCGGCAGCCCCGGAGCGCCATGCATATCGTCCACGGATATACCAACCCGCCGGAAACCCTTCCCGCCGGTCCCACCCTTGCGCTGGGGAATTTTGACGGCGTTCACCGGGGCCATCAGGCCGTGATCGCCGCCGCGCGGAACATCCGCCCCGATGCACCGCTGGCCGTCGCGACCTTCGATCCGCATCCGCGCAGCTTCTTCGCCCCGGAATCTCCCCCTTTCCGCCTGACCCTAATGCCGGAAAAGAGTCGCAAGCTGGCGATGCTGGGGGTCGGCACCTGCTATGTCCTGCCCTTCGACGCGGCCCTGTCGGCGATGACGCCGGAAGCCTTCGTCACCGATGTGCTGGTCGGCAGCATCGGTGTGAGCGCGGTGACGGTCGGGGGAGATTTCCGTTTCGGTGCCAACCGGGCGGGCAATACCGCCACGCTGGAGGCGCTGGGGCGCGAGCATGGCTTTGCGGTCACGGCGCTCGACAGTGTGGCGGATGAAGAAGGCGCGCTCTACTCCTCCTCCTCCGCCCGCGCGGCATTGAGGGGCGGCAACCCGATGGATGCTGCGGCGATTCTGGGCGAAATGCACCGAATTCGCGGGATCGTGGAACAGGGCGATCAGCGCGGGCGCAAATTGTCCTTTCCCACCGCCAATCTGGCGCTCGACGATATTCTGGCCCCCAAATTCGGCGTCTACGCCGTGGAGGTCGAGATCATGGACGGGCCGCATAAAGGCCGCGTGCCGGGGGTCGCCAATCTGGGGATGCGCCCGACCTTCGAAAAAACAGTGCCGATCCTCGAAGCGCATCTGTTCGATTTCGACGGGGATCTCTACGGCACCGAAATCGCGGTCGGGTTGATCGATTATATCCGCGACGAGCGCAAGTTCGACGGTCTTGACGCCCTGACCAAACAGATCGCCGCAGATGTGCAGACCGCCCGGAACATCGTTGCTGGTCCGATCATGCCAAAGCGCGAGACCTGACCCCTACAGCGTGCCGGAGCCGATATAGCGGGGCAGCATCCGGGCAATCGATGCGCCCATCTGTTTATCCAGCTCGGCGGCCATCTCGATGACCATGCCGTGTAGCAATTCCTGCCGCTGGGCGATATTGGGCGAACCGGATATCCGCAATTCGGATTCGACCCGCGCCCCCGCGCTCGCCTGCTCGGCCCCGTCTGCCCCAAGGATCACCAACCGCACCTGCATCGTGCCGATCACGACCTCGCCCTGCGGTGTCGGACGCGCCACGGCGGAGGCATCATCGATGATCCAGTTCGCCTCGCTCTGTCCACCGACCGCCTGAAGCCTCTGATTCGGCCACAGCTTCGCGATATCCTCGATCGTCACGACAAAATCGGCATCGACCGGAACCGCACCCTGCGCCGGAAGACGCACGGGAATATTCAGCCGGATCAGGTTGACGGTAATCGGAAAGCGGCCCCCCTCGAAAGCGATGGGGGTGATGTCGGGATTGAGCGTTATGGTCGGCGAGGCACAGGCCGAGAGCGCAAAGGCGCCCATGCTCAGCAGGCCGGTGCGGCGGGTCATGATGGATGTCATGAAGTCTCCCTTGTCTCTCCAGCGAGATCGTCGACGGCGAATTCGAAATGAGAGCCGCAGAACTGACAATCCGCAACAATATGGCCGTTTTCAGCCATATCCGTCAGCGCCTCTGTCCCATACCCCGAAAGCAGGGTCCGCAGCGCCGTCTCGTCACAGGTACAGCCGAATTCGACCGCCTGTGGATCGTAGACGCGCGGCGCATCCTCGTGGAACAGGCGCAGTAACAGCGTATCGGGTGCGACATGCGGCCCCAGCAATTCATGCGCCTCGACCGTGGCCAGCTTCATCGCGGCGGTGGTCCAGTCATCGGGGGCCGCCCCCATCGCGGCGACATCATCGGCGCTCATCAACCCGTCGCTGCCCGAAGGCTGATCGCCCGCTCCGGGCATGAGGGGCGAGGCTTTGGGCAGATGCTGGATCACGATGCCGCCCGCGCGCCAGCCCGGCTCCTTGCCCGGTTCGCTCGCAAAGGCCGATGTGATCGCAAAACGGGTGGCGATCTGTTCCGACTGGGCGAAATAGATTTCCATACATTCGGCCAGCGTCTCCCCGCTCAGGGGCGTGATGCCCTGATAGGGTTGCTGGCCCGATCCCTGATCGATGGTGACGCCCATCACCCCCTCGCCCAGCAAGGCAATCCCTTCCAGCCCGCTTTCGGCGAAGCTGGCCTTGTCATATCCCGCATAGGCGCGGATGCGGGCGGGGTCGCCTTCCTCGCGGGGGGCAAAATAATCGGTGGCGAGCAGGGTCACCGGCCCCTTGCCCCGCGCCTGAATCGAGAATCGGTCGCGCAGCTTCATCGTCTGGCCAATCAACACGGTCAGGAGCGTCGCTTCGGCCAGCAGACCTGAGATCGGCGCGGGATAATCATGCTGGGTCAGGATCGTGTCGATGGAGACATCGAGCCGGGCCACGCGCCCGCGCACATCGAGCCGGTCGAGTTGAAACGGAAGGACGGTATCGACGCCGTCCACGGTAGGGGTTGCTTCGGTCATGCCATCTCTCTAACGATCCCGCCCGGATGCGAGAACCCCCCAGATATGTCACACGAGGCATATCGACCAGTTTTTGCGGATTTATGGAGCGATCACGATGCGACGTTTCGGCCCCTCGCCCTCGATGGAGCACACCTATCGCGACCGCCCCGGCGTTTACGCGGTCATCCTCGGCGGGGCAGATATGCTGCTGGCCGAACAAAATGGTGAATTGCTGTTGCCCGGCGGCGGAATCGAACCGGGGGAAAGCGTCCTCGCCGCCCTGCACCGCGAGATATGGGAGGAAACCGGCTGGCGGGTGGCCCCCGTCCGGCGACTGGGGGCCTTCCGGCGCTATGCGTGGCTGAGAGAGGAAAAATACTGGTGCCGCAAGACGGCGCATCTGTATCTGTGCCGCGCCGTCCGTCGCCTCGGCCCGCCGATCGAGCCAGATCACACCCCCGTCTGGATGCGCGCCGAACTGGCCGTCTCACGGCTGGAACAGGATGGCGAGCGCCTCTTCGCCGCCCGCGCCATCGGCATTCCGGAAGCGGCGGTGCAGCTGCGCGGGATCTGACCGGCGCCCCCCATCGCCGGGGATCGGACGGGCGCAGTCAGGTTTTCTTCGTATCGTCCACGATGGTCATCTGCGCCAGCCCGCTGGCCCCCAAGGGCACCGCCGCAAATGGTCCGCCGATGCATGACTGCGCAGGATCGACGGGATCGGCGGGGGGCGCTTCCGCAAGAATCGCCTCGGCGAATTGCTCCGCATTGTCCTTGGGGCGATAGCCCAGATGCGCCGCCGCCGAATTATCGAAAGGCGAGCGGTCGTTATTCGAGACGCCATAGACAACCGAGAATCCCGTCACCGGCGTATCGACAGACCGGGTGACGAGGTGGATCAGGTCATCCGTGCTCAACCATGTTCCCAGCGCCCGCGCCCCCACAACCTTCGCACAGGAAGCAATCCGCATACACACCGATTCCAGCCCGCGCTTTTCCCAATACATCCGCCCCAAATCCTCGGCGAAGCATTTGGCGAGGCCGTAGAACGTATCCGGGCGATGCGCGGCATCGAGGCCGACGGCGCGGGTATTGGGATGCATCCCGATGGCATGGATCGAGCTGGCATAGACCACCCGGCGCAAGCTGCACCGATGCGCCGCCTCCCAGATATTGTACGCCCCGATGAAATTCGGGCCGAGCAGGGTCTCGAAATCGCGTTCGTCGCCGATGGCCCCGAAATGCACGACCATATCCGCCCCCGCGAGCAGATCGACCATCGTGTCGAGGCTGGTAATATCGGCCTTCACATAGGTTTCGCCCGGATAAAGCGCACCGATCCCATCGGCCAGATCCGAGGAGACAAGGCTGGTCGCAAGGGCCGCTAGCGGCTCGCGCAGATGCGAGCCGAGACGCCCGGCAGCGCCGGTCAGGACGAGTTTCATCAGATGACAGCCTTTTCGATCAACGGTTCGTTTCGCGCAATGCGCTGATAGTCGAAAGGCGACAGGTCAAGCGTGCGATATTCGCCATAGGTCAGCAATTCCGCCGTGCCCCGGCCCATCGCGGGCGATTGTTGCAACCCATGCCCCGAAAACCCGTTGAGAAAGAAGAAATTCCCGATCTCAGGATGCGCGCCGGTAATCGCGTTATGGTCGAGGATGTTATAGGCGTAATGCCCGGCCCATTCGCTGGTGACTTTTATGGCCTCGAATTGGGGAATGCGGGTCGCGAGGATCGGCCAGACATGATCCTGCCAGAAATCATGATCCATCGAAAAATCATCGAAGGCCACCGCCGGATCGTCATCCGTATGCCCGCCGCACTGATACGTCCCGCCCCCATTCTCGCGGCAATGCACGCCGCTGGGGTCGATGGTCAGGGGCAGGTCGCGATCAAGGGGCTTTTCGGCGGCAAAGACCCATGAATAGCGCTTGCGCGGCTCGACCGGAATATCGATACCCGCCATCGCCGCCGTGCGCGCGGCGCGGGGACCGGAGGCATTGACAAGCTTGCCGCAGGCGATGACCTCGCCCGATTTGAGGGTGACGCTTTTGATCCGGGTGCCCTGCGCGTTCTTGGTCATCGCGACGACCTCATTCGAGAGATACTCGACGCCCCGCGCCTTGGCAGAGCGTCGCCAGCCATCAAAGACCGCCGTGCCATCCCAGAACCCCTCATCGACGGTGTTGATCGAGCCAAGCACGATGTCATCGACAGTGTAGAACGGGTAGTCGCGCTTGATCTCTTCGGGGGTCATCAGCTTGGTCGCCGCCCCCGCCGCATGCTGCACCGCGATGCTTTCGCGCAGGGTCTCGGCGAAGTCTTCGGTATCGGCGAGATACATATAGCCAAAGCTGCGAATCCCCAGCTTCGGGGCGCTCTCCAGACCGATGCGATTATGGAAATCCTTGACGAATTCGGCGGCGAATTGCGAAACGCGCACATTGATCTCGGTGGAGAACTGCTGGCGCATACATGAATTGGTATGAGTGGTGGAGGCGGTCGCATAGGTCGGGTCGCGCTCGACCACGAGGACCGATCCATCGAAATCGGGATTCTCGGTCAGGAACCATGCCGTAGACGACCCCATCATCGCCCCGCCGACAATCACGACGTCATAGCTGTTTTGCTTCGGTGTCTCGCTCATCAGACCGTCTCTCCCTTGCGCACGGCATCCATGACACTCTCGATTTCCGTCTCGCTCATCCCGTAATCGCGCTTGGCGGCTTCCGCCGTGATATAGCCCTGCGCCAGATCGTGTCGCACCAATGCCGGGTCGCGCGCCGCCGGGCTTCCATAGCCAGCTCCCCCCGGAAAGGCGAGCATGACCGTGCGCCCATGGGGAACGAATTGACGGCCCTTGCCCTGCATCGCGGTGCCGTCATCCTGCGCAATCGTCGTCGGCGCACCGGGCAGGCCGCCCTGACGCCCCCGCGCGGGGTGGTTCACCCGGTCGAACATGGCGGAGATGTCGAATTCATGTCCTTCCTTCGCGGCAACCTCCATATATTGCCCCAGACCCCCGCGATAGGTGCCCGCGCCGCCGCTATCGGGGCGCAGTTCCTTGCGGGTAATCAGGATCGGGCCGACATTCTCGGTCGCCTCGACCGGCATGGTCATGACGCCGGAGGGA
Source organism: uncultured Neomegalonema sp. (assembly GCA_938008165.1). Taxonomy (GTDB): domain Bacteria; phylum Pseudomonadota; class Alphaproteobacteria; order Rhodobacterales; family Rhodobacteraceae; genus JAHDDY01. The sequence goes on from CALLLP010000046.1 coordinate 22,072, forward strand.
AACGCGGTGGCATTCATCCCGTCGAGCATGGGCCGCGCGCCTGCACCGCCCGAATTGAAGGTCAGCACCTCGGATCGCACGGCATCGGCGGGCGCAGGGGCATCGGTGCGCGGGCGCAAGGACACCTGAAAATTGCACAGACTGCCCGCCCCTTCCGCCGGAACGGTCTGGGGCAGGATCTGGTCCAGCGCCGCATAGACCGTATCGGGGATCATATGCCCGATCACATGGCGCAGGGCGACCGGGGCCGGATGCACCGCATGGACAATGGAATTTTCTTCGGCGGCGATCCTGAAGGGTTCCAGCGACGCCGCATTATTCGGAATTTCGGGCGCAATGGCGCATTTAAGGGCGTAGCAGGCATAGGCCTTGGTATAGACCAGCGGCACATTGATGCCCTTCTTATCCAGACCCGATGTGCCGGTAAAATCGGCGAGAATATGATCCGCTTCGATATCGAGGCGGACTTTCAACGTGACCGGATGGCTGTAGCCGTCGATCTTCATCTCCCCATGGGCCGAGGATCGCGGCAGGGCGGCGATCCGCTCGATGGTGGCCCGGCGGGAATTTTCCAGGATGAATTCCGCGATACCATCGAGAGTGGCCAGCCCGAACTCGCCCATCATGTCGATCAGGCGGCGATGGCCGATCTCGTTGCAGGTGGCCAGCGCATAGATATCGCCGATCAGTTGATCCGGCTCGCGCACATTGCCCCGGATGATCTTCACCAGCGTCTTATCGACCTCGCCTTTATCGGCAAAGCGCATGATGGGGATGTACAGCCCCTCCTCATAGACCGAATTCGCATCCGCCCCAAAGCCGCGCCCGCCGATATCGACGATATGGGCGGTGCAGGCGAAAAACCCGACCACAGCGCCATTCAGAAAGGACGGGGTGACGACGGTGATGTCGTGCAGATGGCCAGTCCCCTCCCATGGGTCATTGGTGATATAGACATCGCCCGGCGCCATCGTGTCGAGACCGATACGGCGGATAAAATGTCCCACGGATTCGGCCATCGCGTTCACATGGCCGGGGGTGCCGGTGACGGCTTGGGCGAGCATCCGTCCTTTGGGATCATAAACCCCCGCCGACAAATCGCCCGCCTCGCGGACAGAGGTGGAAAAGGCGGTGCGGACCAGCGCCTGCGCCTGTTCCTCGACCACGGAAATCAGGCGGTTCCACATGACTTGATACGCGACGGCGCCGAGAGTCTGTGCCATGGATTATCCCTTCACCAGAATATCGATACATCCGTCCGGCTGCCGTATCGCGCGGCGGCTGGAGGGCAGGATGATCGTCGTTTCGTCCTCGGTAATCGCCGCCGGGCCGGGCACTGTCTGACCCGCGCCCATGGCATCGCGCAGCACGATGGATGCCGAGACCGACACGCCCAGAGCCGGGTCAAAGATCGCCCGCATGCCCGTCACGCTGGCCGCCTCGCCCTGCGCTTGCACCGTAACCCGATCCACGGCTTGAGCGGGGGTGGTGGCGTTGACGGCCCAGACGGTGATCTCGATATCCATGCCATCGACCACCCGCCCGAACAGGGCCGCGTAATCCTCCTCGAAGCGGCGCTGGAAGGTGGCGGCATCCGGGGCCATCGCCTGCTCGGCGGTCAGGGCGACGGGGATTTCCCATCCCTGCCCAGTATAGCGCATATAGACCTTGAACTCCGACAGGATGTCCGATGTCGCATCGCAGGAACGCACGAATCCCGCCGCTTCGTGCTGCAATTCGGATAATAGCGTTTTGATCGATGCCGGGTCGAAATCCGACAGGCGCATATACACACTGCGATTCGCCTCGAAGCTGAAGGGCGCGCGCAGGAACCCGATGGCCGATCCAACGCCTGCGCCGGGCGGCACCAACAGCCGATCGATCCCCAGTTTTTCGCACAGACGCCCCGCATGAAGAGGGGCCGCGCCGCCGAAAGCGATCATCGTGTATTCGCTGAGATCTTCGCCATTCTCGACCGCGTGGACACGGGCGGCATTGGCCATGTTTTCATCCACCACCTCCGCCAACCCAAAGGCCGCCGTCTGGGCATCCATATCGAGCGGTTCGCCCAATACACGGGTCAGGGCCGCAACCGACGCATCAGTATGCAGCGCAATCGACCCACCCGCAAAATTATCAGGGTCGAGCCTGCCCAGCACCAAATCCGCATCCGTCACCGCAGGGCGCGATCCGCCCCGGCCATAGCAGGCCGGTCCCGGCTCGGATCCAGCACTTTCCGGCCCCACCCGGATCTGGCGCATCGCATCCACATGCGCCAGCGATCCGCCCCCTGCCCCGATCTCGACCATATCGATCACGGGGATCGAAATCGGCATCCCGGAGCCTTTCTTGAAACGATAAGTGCGCGCAACCTCGAAAACGCGGCTGGTTTTCGGCGTCTGGTTCTTGATCAGGCAGATTTTCGCCGTCGTGCCGCCCATGTCGAAGCTGAGCACCTTGTCCAATCCGTAGCGCGCGGCGATATTGGCGGCAAAGACCGCGCCCCCGGCGGGGCCGCTCTCGACCAGACGCACCGGAAACTCCGCCGCACTCTCGATCGAGATGATGCCGCCCCCCGAATGCATCAGGAAGATCGGGCAATCGACCCCCTCGCCCTTCAACTGTCCGGCGAGGCGACCGAGATAGGATTTCATCAAGGGCTTGATATAGGCATTGGCAACGACGGTGTTGAACCGCTCGTATTCCCGCATCTGGGGCGAGACCTCCGACGACAGCGAGACCATCACGCCGGGCAGTTTCTCGGCCAGAACATCGCGGATCATCCGCTCATGGGTGGGGTTGGCATAGCTATGCAGCAGGCCCACGGCCACGCTCTCATACCCCGCCGCCCCGATCCGCTCCGCCACGGCCTCGATCTCGGCGCGGTCCAATGGGACCAGCACATCCCCGGCCGCATTCATGCGCTCGGTCACGGTCAGGCGGCTCTGACGCGGGAGCAGCGGATCGGGCAGCTTGAGATTGAGATCATATTGCTCGAAGCGGCTTTCGGTGCGCATCTCGATCACATCCCGGAAACCCTCCGTTGTGACCAGCACCGTCTTCGCCCCGCGCCGCTCGATCAGGGCATTCGTGGCCAGCGTCGTGCCATGGATGATCTGACCGATCCGCGACGGATCGATCCGCGCCTTGGCACAGACCTGCCGCATCCCCTCGATAATCGCATTCTCAGGCGCGTTGTAGGTGGTGAGTACCTTGGTCGAGATCTGCATCCCTGCCGCCTCCGGCCTGTCAGGGCTGCGCATTTCCAGCACGACATCCGTAAATGTCCCGCCAATATCGACCCCCAGTCGCACCGCTGCATCGCCCATAAAGCCATTCCCGTTCTGTAAGGATCTCTGCCTCGTACAAATCTCACCCCGGTCGGTGATAAGATCAAATTATTTTACCTTATGCCGATGATTAGGTTTTTTGATTATCCATGCCCCCAAACGCCCGCGCGGCATCGCGTGCCAACTCCGCAGCCATCGAGACGTAGCGGGGGGCGCGGTCGGCATCGTAGCGGGCATGGAAGGTCAGCGGATCAGGGGTCCAGTCGTAATCGAGACGCGCCAGCGTACCGGCCTCGATCTCCGGGGAGACCATCGCGTCCAGCAAGGTGGCGACCCCCATGCCCTGCACTGTCATCCGCATGCAGGCGGCCAGATTATTCGAGGGAATGAGGCGCGGCAGGATGCGCCCTGCCTGTCGCACATGGCGCTCCACATCCGCAAAAGGGCGGGTGTTGCGGGCATGGGTCAGGATCGGATAGGCGAGCAGGCTCTCCAGCACGATCCCCCGCCCCAGCGCCGCCGCCACCGAAGGCGACGCCACCCATGTCAGCGGATAGGTGCCCAGATCCTCGGTGCCGCTCGCCATATGCTCGAATGGCCCGCTCTGAAACGCCAGATCGAGGGCGCGAGCCGCAAGATCGCGGTCGAGGGTAACGGACAGATCGACAGTCAGCTCGACCGCAAGGCTGGGGAATGCATGGGCCAAGCGCTGAAGAAAATCTTCCAGCCATGTATGCACCACCATCTCGGTCACGCCAAGGCGCAGCACCCCGTCGAAGATCGCCGCGTTTTCGGAGGCGATCATCAGATCGTCGGTCGCCTGCAACACGCGGCGGGCATAGGCCAGAAGATCGCGGCCCTTCGCGGTCAACCGCACCGAACCGGGGTCACGATCCATCAGGGATGTATCGAGCGCTGATTCCAGCGCCGTAATTCTGATCGAAATATTCGGCTGGGTTGTATTCAGGCGCAGCGCCGCTTTGCTGAAACTACCCAAATCCGCAACGGATACAAAGGCTTCCAGTTGTTTTAGATTAAGCGTCATCGCGCGTTTGCCTCCCATGAATCGGGTTGATCTCTTGGGCACCCCACGCATAGGCTCAGAGGCAAGGGCCGTCCACTCTCACCGGATACCTCCCGCTCGCGATTTCAGGATGGATCGTTTGGAGAATGTGCTGCCCCATGCCGCCTGTCCGGTTTTCCGGCGATGGCGCTTCGCATGAAGGAAAGGCGATCGCATGACCATGTTTCACGATGGCAACCGCGCTTTGCAAGATCGCTATGGGGGCCGGGCCGTGGCGGATAAGATCGTTGAATTGGTCGAATCCGACCGCTTCAGCGAGGATTTCACCGCCTTCATCCAATCGCTGTCCTTCTTCTTTCTGGCCAGCTCGGCGAACGGAAACACCGATTGCTCGTTCAAGGGAGGGGAGCCAGGATTCGTGCGCATCACCGGACCACGCACGCTGATCTTTCCCGATTACGATGGGAACCGGATGTATAAATCCTTGGGCAATATCGCCGAAAATCCCAATGTCGGCCTGCTATTCATGCGCTTCGGTGCCGAGGAGGGACCGGGAGCGCTCTACCTGCGGATTCGGGTCAATGGGCGTGCAACAATCCATGACGAACATGAGGCGATGGCCTCTTATCCCGGCGCGCAGCGGATCGTGTCGGTCGAAGCGGACCACATCTACCCCAACTGCCCGCGCTATATTCCGCATATGGAGATGGTCACCCCATCGCGCCATATGCCACAGCCGGATGGGGATCAACCGACGCCGGAATGGAAGAAAATTCCGCCAATTGCGGAGCTGCTGTAGATAATCGGCCCAAGAACAGGCTATTCCAGCCTTGGGGCGGGTTTTGCCTTGCCGACCGGATAGTCGAAAAACTCCCATCCATCCGTGCCATCGGGATACCAGAAAACACGGGTATAGCCGTATTCCGTGACGGCCCGCTTCGCCGCATTCCACGACATCCAGCAATCGCGCAGGCAAAAGAACAGGATAGGCGTATCCTTGCCTTGGGCGGCGGCATCGAGATAATGGCGGAAATACGCGTCGGTTTCTTCGGCAATCCGGCCATAGCCCACATTCGGCAACCAGATCGCATCGGGAATGCTGTTCCGGGGACGCTCGCGAAAAATCGTCCCTTCGGGCAATTTGGGCTTTGGCGGCCGGGGCAGGACATCGATGAAGACGACCGCGCCCGTCTTCCACAGGGCATAGGCCGCGTCGTCATCCACAACGGTCACGCCGTCAAGCTTATCGGGCACCGGCGAGCGGTAATGGTCCATTTTGTAGCCCGCCGGGGCCGCATCGTCTTCAGCAACCGCAATGGCGGGCAGCAGAACCGCCAGCATGATCGCGACCGCCCGGATCATTCCTCGCCTTTCCGCTGAACGACCCCATCGCCCATTTCGGTCAGCAACGGAATCCCGTATTCGGCGAGAATGGCATCGATTTCCGCCTGATTGCGGCGGATCAGCGAGTTCAGCTTGCGTTTCCAGACCAGCTCACCGGGGCGAACCCCCATGGTGATGCGATAGAACATGCGCGGCGCGCCCGTCTCCTTCAAGAGAGGCGTGATCGACAGGCCGTGTTCCTTGGCCAGACCGCCCCCGATCGGGCCCCACAGGATGGCCGCATCGATTTCACCCGCTTTAAGATCATCGATCATGTCTTCGGCGGGGGAATCGGCGCGGCGGTCCACCATCAGGTGATACCCCTTCGCATCCCCGATCAGGCCATAGCGCGCCATATGGGTCGCCGGGGGCGCGCCCGCCGTGACGCCGATCTTCCGGCCCTTCAGACGCTCGTCCGATAAGTGCGTCACATCCGCAAGGTCGCCCTGCGGATCGGTGATGAAGACATAGGAAGACACGTAGTAATGATTGGTGTTGAGGACCAGCTCATGTCCCTGCGCATAGCCGATCACCACATCACAGCGCTTGTCTCCAAGGGTTTTGCGCACGAAGCCGACCGCCTGCGGAAACCAGAAATATCGCAGCGGCATGTCGAGTTTATCGGCGAAAAGCTCCGCGATCTTGTTTTCGAAGCCCTCGCCCGCCTTGTTGGAAAAAGGCGTATTGGCCGGGTCGGCACAGACCCGAAACGCCGTCTTCGCGACGAGATCGGAGGTCTGCGCCTGCGCCTGACCGGCAAGACAGGCGCAGAGGGCGGCGGCGAGACTAGCCGTCCATGCACGCATTTTCAGCTTCCTTGTACATCGCTGATTTCTTTTCTTTTTTAGCCGGACGTCCCCGCGCAACTTCTTCGGTTCCGCGCCCTTTCAAGTAAACATAGATGTCATCGAGATAGCACATCACGTTCTTGTTGGTGCCAAAGGAAGGCATCACGCTGTTGGCGGAGGCATCGACATGCTTTCGCCCGTTCACAACCACATCGACGAAATCGTAGTAATCCATATCAAGCGCAGAGTTTTTCAGCGCCGGAGCATAGCTCGACCCTTCGCCATCGGGACCGTGGCATACATGGCATTCCGAGTGATACCGCCGAAAGCCGGAAAAGGTGTACCAGTCGACAGCGCCATCATCCGAGATATTGTAGGTCGGAATGTCATCCTCGGTGAAATACTTCCCGTCTTCCTCGTAGGACACGGCGATATTGTCGGGGGCCTCGTCTTCCGCTTTTTTCTCGTCGGCGAAACTCGCGGTCGAGAGCACAAACGGAATGACAAGGCCGAGTCGGCAGGCGAGGCGTGTGATCGTCGTCATTCGTCGATTTCCTCCATATGAGGCACCTTTTGCGGGCCTCGTTTTTCTTTCCCCGGATGGCCAATGCCAGATCGGCCATAAAAAGAGCCCAGCGAGACAAGACCGCTGGGCTCCCTTCTAGACGTCAGACTCTGTCATTAATCGGGCAGAGCGAAGACAGTCAGCTGACCACCCAGCGCGGTGTAGTTGCTGAGCGCGGCATAGCCGCCCACGGCACCCAGACCGTCATTCGGGTTGGTCAGGCCAGCCGCAAGGCCGATCCCGGCCCAGCCACCGATACCCGAAAGGATACCGACATACTGTTTGCCGTTATGCTTGTAGGTCATCACGTTGCCAATGATGCCCGAAGGGGTTTTGAACTTGTAAAGCTCTTCGCCCGTCTTGGCATCGACTGCCTTGAGGTGACCTTCCAGCGTTCCGTAGAACACGACATCGCCAGCGGTTGCGAGAGCACCGGACCAGACCGAGAATTTCTCGGGCAGGGACCAGACGATCTCGCCTTTGATGTTGTCCCAGGCGATGAAGTTGCCCATGCCGCCATGGGAATCAGGCGCAGGATACATCGCAAGGGTCGCCCCCACATAGGGCTGACCGGCAGTGTAGGAGACGCGGAACGGCTCGTAATCCATGCAGACATGGTTGGTCGGCACATAGAACAGCTCGGTTTTCGGGCTGTAGGCTGCGGGCTGTTGGTCTTTGGTGCCAAGTGCCGCAGGGCAGATACCCGTGGAGTTCACGTCTTCGCCGTTCTGCTCGGTCGAGTATTCGGCAACGACGGTCGGGCGGCCATAGGTTTCGCTGTCGGGGTCCATATCGACGCCCGTGGTCCAGTTGACCACCGGGTCGTATTTCTCCGCGACGAGCAGCTCGCCGGTATCACGATCAAGCGTGTAGCCGAGACCATTGCGGTCGAAATGGGTCAGGAGCTTGCGTTCCTCGCCATCGATTTTCTGATCCGTGAGGATCATTTCGTTGATGCCGTCGTAATCCCATTCGTCATGGGGGGTCATCTGGTAGAACCACTTGGCCATCCCGTCATCGGGGTCGCGGGCCATGATGGTCATCGTCCACCGGTTGTCGCCGGGGCGCTGAGCCGGGTTCCAGGTCGAGGGGTTGCCGGTGCCGTAATAGAAGAGGTCAAGCTCCGGGTCGTAGGAATACCAGCCCCAGGTCGTGCCGCCGCCGATTTTCCACTGGTCGCCTTCCCAGGTGTTGATCGAGCTGTCTTTGCCGACCGGCTTTCCGAGATGGGTGGTTTTTTCGGGATCGACGAGAATTTCCTCATCGGTTCCGACCGAATAGGCGCGCCATTCGCGCTCGCCGGTTTCCATGTTATAGGCGGTGACGCTGCCCTGAACGCCGAATTCGCCGCCCGAAATGCCGACAATGATCTTGTCTTTGACGGGCAGAACGGTCGCCGTGTTGGTCTCACCCTTGGTGGGGTCGCCATTCACAGCGGTCCATTTCACTTCGCCTGATTTTGCGTCGAGCGCGACGATGGTGGTATCCGCCTGATGCAGGAAGATCATGCCATTCGCATGGGCAACGCCACGGTTAACCGTGTCACAGCACATGACGGGGATGACATCCGGGTCCTGCTTCGGCTCATATTTCCAGATGATCGCGCCGTCATTGTTCAGGTCGAGCGCGTAAACGATGTTCGGGAACGGCGTATGGACATACATGATGTCGCCGATCACGAGAGGCGAACCTTCATGGCCGCGCAGCACGCCGGTCGAGAACGTCCATGCAGGTGCAAGACGCTTCACGTTATGGCGGTTGATTTCCTTGAGTTCCGAATAGCGTGTATTCGCATAATCGCCGGTCTGGATCGACCATTGGTTCGGATTGGCCGTGTCACGGATCACGCTTTCGTTCGCCGAAACAGTGCCAGCACATAATGCGGCAACCATAGTGCTGCCGATTAGCAGTCGTTTCATCGGGTGTTCCCTCCCATGGGTTCAAATTCGCTCTTAAACAAGGAACCATGTGGAACCCTTGAGCGTATTGTTAGCACACACATTAGTTTTCGTGTCGCATCCGCTGATTGTCCTCAGCGCGTTCTCGTTAGGTATGCCTCGACGCTCGCGCGTAGAAAGGCATCCGTCAAGCCCTTACCAGATATATTAATGCTTACCCTGCGTAACGTCATTCTGATTTGACAGTGCTGGCTTGGCATTCCCGTGGCAAAAGAGGTCAAATTTGCGGCGCTATGCCGCATGATCGGGCGCATGGATGCGCTCTGGCCACCGCTCCGACGCCCGAATCTCAGCGTATTCGATGCGCCTTTTGCATTTCCGACACAAACGCTTTCAGATCGGGCGCGGCGGGCCGGGCGCTGTAGATCGCCCGGTCCACGGCCTGCAATGCCCGCGTCATCCGCGCCCCATCGCCGGGCGAACGGGTCATCAACCGCTGCCCAGCGGCGCGGGCGGTGGCCGTGTCGCCCTGTGCGGCGGCTTGCTTGAGAAGGCGCAGATCGGGATCGGGGCGCAAGCGCGACCAGATGCCTGCGATTCTGCGGGGCTTGCGCCATCGCATCCCCGGCCATAGCAAGAGCACCCCCCCGATCAATCCCCCGAATAGCCCCAGCGGAGCGGCGATCCCCGCCAGATAGGGCGTCGCCCCGGCGGCCTCTCGCCGGTTGGGGCGCTCTTTCATGACCGCCACCGATTCTGAATCCGCCTCGGCCAGATAGGCGGCCACGGCCTCCTCGGTCATGGCGATTCGCTGGGATGCGATGACGATTTCCCGATGCTCGCGCGCAAGGGTGTCGAAATAAGGCACATGCAGCGGCTTGAGATAGGCCGATGGCGGATTTTCGGGGCGGATGGTCCAGCGCCAGAAAGCCCGCGTGACCGGCCCGCGCTTATACAACCGCGTGATCCGCTTTTCGGGATGGGGAAAGACAAAGGCTCCCGCCGATTCCAGCTTGGGCATGGGCGGCATCTGCTCGGGGCGTATCCCTTCGACCGTGACCATCACGATCCGCAGCGCTCCCTCTCCGGTGCCCAGCTTGTCCGGGGCGTTGCTCCACCTGTCCTGCACCGTAATACGGCGCGCGGGCAGCCACCAGCCTTCGGTTTCCGGGCGGTCGGTGACCTCGATCGTGATCGGTTCGGAGGTGATGGCATGGTCGTAGCGCTCACCCGTTCGGGTCCAGAGTTCCAGCTTATGCGTGAAAGGCGCAATTTCCAGCGTCCCCGCCCGATTCGGGAACAGGGCGATAATGCGCTCCATTTGCAGGATTTCATGGCCCTTGGTCGTATCCTTGGTCCAGGTATCCTCGCCCAGTTGCATCCAGTCGAACCCGTCGAGACGGCCCTGTTCCAAGGTCTCGCGGGCGATGCGGATCTTGTAGAATCCGCGTATTTTCAACAGCACCATTTCGCCGGTATACAGCGGGCCTTCGCGCTCCTCGAACGACACTTCGAGGCGCAGGTCGCCCGGCTCGACCGTCTGCGCGCGGGCCATTGTTGTGACCATTGCGACCATTGCGACCATTGCGACGATCAGCGCCAGAAAGAACCTCACCATGCCCCCTCCTCCCCGGATACGCCCGATCCGGCGGCGCGGCGGCGCTTTTGCTCTGCCAGCAGGCGCGCGGCCAGAAATGTCCCCGGTTGATCCAGCATCGTCGTCAGCCAGTCTTCAGTCGCGGCGATGAACACATCGTCGAAAATCTTTGGTACGACCCGGATGCCCCCGGATGTATCGACCTTGGGCGCGAAGATGTCGGTCGCATTGCCATCGGCCTGCGCCCCATCGCCAATGGCCCGCGCGCCGCCCTGCCCCTCAGGGGCCTCCACGGTGGGACCGTCTTTTTCTTCCGTCAGCAGATCGGCGAAGGTCAGTTGCAGCTTGGTCCCGCTATAGATCGATACCAACAGCGAAAAATTGGCACGGGCATCGGCATGATCGGGATCGCGGACGAGCAGATCGTCATAGGTGAGCAACGCCTCGGCGTAATCGCCGCTCATCGCATGGGCCGTGGCCCGGTTATAGGTCTGGGATGGCCCCGCCGAAGCAAAAGCCGCCGCCGCCGCCACATGCTCGCCCATGCCCGACAGCGCAAGGCCGCGTAAAACCGGATCTTGCGTCAACCGCTCCGCGATGCCCGGCATTTCAAGGCGCAGGGCAAGCCGGGCAAAGGGATCGCCACCCCCCGTCACAACGGCGATCAGCAGCGCCAGTGCGGCCAGCAGCGCAACCCGCATCACACCCTCCGCCGAAAGAGCATCAGCGCCGGAATAACGGCGAGCAACAGCAAGAACCGCCCGTAATCACGGCGCCTGTGCACCGCATCCTCCATCGCGCGCAACCGCCGTTCCAGCCCTTGTTCCAGCGCCCGCGTAACGGGGAAGGGATCGAGCAGATCGCCCGCCGCCCCGCCGCCCGCTGCGGCCAGCCGATCGAGGGCTGCGCGATCCGGCGGGGGGGATTGAGGCGCGCGGGAGGGCACAAAGATCGTGGAGAGCGGCACCCCTGCCTCGTTCAGCGCCCGCGCCTGCGCCATCGCTTCGGGACCAAGGCCGCCCCCATCCGAGATCAGCACCAGATCGCCAAGGATAATCTCCGCATCGCGCAGGATACGCCCCCCCAGAACCAAGGCCCGCTCAGGGCGCGAGCCGTCATCGGGGACCGTGTCGGCATCCAAAAACGCGATCGTCTGGCCCAAAGCCGCCGCATCGCTGGTAAAGGCACTCGCACGATACGCATCGCCGCCATAGACGACCAGCGACACTTGCCGCGTGCCGACGCTCAAGGCGATCAGGCGGGCGGTCGTCATCGCATCGGCAAAACGCCCGCCTTCGATCATGGAGCGCGACAGATCGACGGCGATGACCACGCCATCCAGATTGCGGAACGCCACCCCGTCGCGACGCTCCTTGGACGGGCCGGTCAGGGCCAGCGCGATCAGGGCCGCGATCACCGGAGCGAGCCATCCTATGCGCCGCCCCCCGCGCGAGACCTTGCCCAGACGATCCAGCGCCGCCAACAGCGGCGCATCGACCGCCGCCTCCCACGCGCCCAGCGCCCGCCTTCGCCGCGCGAGCGCCACACCCAGCAGCGCAATCACCGGAATGGCCAGCGCCCAGAGCGGGCGCATCAACGCGTATCCCCAGATATCCGTCATGCGAGAGACCGCCGGTCGAGCATGATCCCGAATGCCGCCAGTAGCGCCAGCATTGCGGGCCACATCCATAGGTCGCGGTAGAATTCCGCCGTCGGACCCTCGCGCTCGATGCTTTCAAGGTCATCGATGGCCGCCGTCACCCGCTCCAGATCAGCGGTGGTTTTCACGCGAAAGGCAGTTCCGCCACTGATGCGCGCGATGGCCGTGAGCGTATCGGTATCCACGCCGCCCCGCTGGGCCGATTTGCGGTCGATCAGGTCGTTCGGTCCCAGCGCGATGGTATGGACCCGCACGCCCGTCTCCGCCGCCAGCTGCGCAGCATCGCGCGGTTTGACCGCGCCCGCATTGTTGACGCCATCGGATAGCAGAATCACGACCTTCGAGGTCGCCTCCGATTGCCTCAGCCGCTTCAGCGCCAGGCCCAGTGCCCCGCTGATGCCAGTCGCACGGCCCGAAATGCCGATGGTCGCTTCCTCGATGGCCCCGGCAACCGCTTCGACGTCATAGGTCTGGGGTGTCGCGAAATAAGCCTCCGAGCCAAAGAGCACCAACGCCAGCCGGTCCCCCTGCCGCCGCCGGACAAAGGCGCTCGCCACGCGCTTGACCGCATCGACGCGCTGCGCCGTCTTGCCGTCCAGCTCGAAATCCTTGGTGATCATCGAGCCGGAAAGATCGAGCGCCAGCACGATCTCACGCCCCGAGACCGGCGCGGCGATGGCGGGCACCACCACGCGCGGCCCCGCCAGCGCCACGACCAGCGCCAGCCATAGCATAGCGGGCAGCCCCCATCGCCTCAGCGCCGAAGGACCGCGCCCCTCGCCCGCGAATCGCGCGAGAATACTGCCCGGCACCACCAACGCCGCGCCCTGCGCGCGCACGGGTGGCAACAGCCCCATCGCCAGCAGCGGCAGAGGCAAGAGCAGAAAAAACAGCGGTGTCGCGAATCCCGGCATCTAGCGCTCCGCCCGTTCCAGCGCAGCTTTCAACGCCGCATCGAAACGCTCTGTATCGAGGGTTGTCCCCGGTCGATACAGCGCCTCGCGCAGCCCCGCCCCCGGCCCGGTCGTAAACAGACCCCCCAGATGCGCATCCAGCCGCGACAACCAGTCGCCCTCCCCCGGCGGCAAGCTGCGCGCCAGATCCTGCAAGATCAGCGCCCGCGCCGTCAGCCCGCTCTCGCGCGCCTCCTCCAGCCGCCGCAGCGCCCGCCGCTCGGGCGACAGACGCCGTTCCGTGACCATCCCAAAGATCCGCGCGATCAGCCATGCCGCCAGCAATCCGATGGCCAGCGCCACCAGCGCATCGGCCAGCACCGCGCCCCAATCCACCGGCGGCCCATGCAGGCCACGCAATTCTGCAAGCACGTCAGAAGCCACGCGCACCCTCCCCCGCTTCGTCGGGCGCATGGGCGGCATCGATCTCGTGCAGCGGAATACCCAAGGCCCGCAACCGCGCTGGGACCGTGCCTTGCGCACCCCGATCGCCGCCAACGAGTCCCAGCCCCCGCCGCCCGGTTTCCGTCTCGAAGGGATAGGCCCCGGTGATGGGCATGCGCTCGAAGGCATCGCAGATATGCAGCACCGACAGACTCGCCCGGTGGGCCAGCGCGGTGATTGCGCTTTCGATCTCATCGCCCGGCGTATCGAGACTGGAGGCAAGGCATACCGCCGCCCCCCTCGGCGCGATCTGTTCTGCCATGGCGAGATAGCCGTCCAGCGGCTGCGTCGCCGGGGGATCGCCGGATCCCTGCGCCGTCAGTGCCGCCCGATGGGCCTGCGCCAAACCGCCGATGACCGCGATCATCGCCCGCTCTCGCCCCCGTGCAGGCACGAACAGAGGCTCAGGACCGCCAAAAGCGATCAAGCCCACGCGCCCGCCCTCTGCCATCGCGCGCCAGCCGGTCAGCGCCAGATGCTCCGCCGCCGCGACCGAGCGAAACGCCCGGCGCGTGCCCCAGAGCATCGGTGCACGAAAATCGGCCAGCAACAGCGTGGTGCGGTCGCGCTCGTCCTGAAACATACGCACATGCGGGATGCCGGTACGCGCGGTGGCGTTGCGGTCGATATGGCGCATGTCGTCGCCTTCTTCGAACACCCGGAGATCCGCCATCTCCAGCCCGCGACCCCGGCGACGATGGACGAAACCGCCCGGCAGGGCCGTCAGGGATTGCGACGCCCCCCGCCCCGCCGCCAGATGGCGCAGCGCCAGCAACCCGTCGACATCGACCGCGACACCGGGCGCATCGAGGGCCGCCGCGCCGGTCACAGCGCCTCGACCCGCTCCAGCAGGCGCCCGACAACGCCGCGCGGGGTTTCGCCATCCGCCGCCGCGCGCCATGTCAGGATCAGCCGATGCGCCAACGCATCCGCCGCCAGATCGCGCACATCCTCCGGCGTCGCATAATCGCGCCCCCGCAGCCATGCCAGCGCCCGCGCCCCCGATGCCAGCGCAAGCGACCCGCGCGGCGACACGGGATGCTCGATCAGCGCGGCCAGTTCCGGCGCGCGATCGCCCCCCCGAGTCGCCGTGACGAGACGCACGATATATTCCTTCAGCGCGTCGGAGACATGCACCGCCGCCGCCGCCGCCCGCGCCTGCCGCACCTGCGCGGTCGGCAGGGCGTTCAGCGGCGCAACCGGGCCGGTGACGGTTTCCTGCTCCACCAGATCGAGGATCGCGCGCTCGTCTTCCGGTCCCGGTGGCGTGACGACGACATGCAGCATGAAGCGGTCCAGCTGCGCCTCGGGCAGCGGGAATGTTCCCTCATGCTCGATGGGGTTTTGCGTGGCGACGACCATGAAGGGATCGGGCAGCGGATAGGTCTTGCCCGCAACCGTTACCTGCCCCTCGCCCATCGCTTCGAGCAGGGCCGATTGTACCTTGGGCGGTGCGCGGTTGATCTCATCGACCAGCACGAGGCCATGGAAGACCGGCCCCTCGACAAATTCGAATATCCCCGTATCGGGCCGAAAAACCGAGGTTCCCGTCAGGTCGGAAGGCATCAGGTCCGGGGTGCATTGGATGCGCGAAAAACTGCTGTCCAGCCCCCCGGCCAGCACTTTGACGGCGCGGGTTTTGGCCAGCCCCGGCGCGCCCTCGACCAGCAGATGACCACCCGTGATCAGGCCCACCAGCAGCTTTTCGACCAGGGGATGACGCCCGATGAGTCGGGCCTCAACCCCCTTGCCCAGCGCCGCCACACGCTCGTACAGCGAGCCATCCGCCACCGCGCCCTCATCCAGCATGGGCATCCTCTTGCCTTGAACGATCAATGAACAGGCATTAACCTTGAACCCCAAATGTCGTTACGGCAAGGCCGAAACTGCACCATGCCGTGTATCCCCCACCGACCGTCACGCAGGAAACGAAGCATGATTCCTCACACTCTGGCCCTGTTTGCAGGGGCTGCTATGCTGGCCACCGGCGCCCTTGCCGCGCCCCAGACCGGCACCGAAATGCTGTTTTCCCCGGACAGCTTTACCGATGTCGAGACCGGCACCACCCTGACCTACAGCCATGTCCGCTCGGCGGATGCGAAAATCCCCGTGCGCTCCATCGATGAGGGCAGCATCACCATTGCCCTCATCGATGGAGAAGAAGGCAAGACCCAGACCGAAGTGACCATGCGTCAGGGCAAGGGGCGGCGCGTGCTCGACCGCCTGCCGTCGGATCGGGGAAATCCGGTCTTCGTCACCTTTCTGGAATCCTCCGTCTCATCGGTCAGCTTTGCCACCAAGGGCAGCCCGTTCTACATCCGCAACCGCATCAAGGAAGCCTTTGGAACCGGGGGATCGGTGTCGGAGGGCACAGCGGAAATCGACGGTGAGGAGGTCACGGTCACCCATATCGAATACCGCCCCTTCAAGGGCGACCGGAATGCCCGCCAAATGGGCAAAGCCTTCGAAAATCTGGCGATTCAATTCACCCTGTCGGACGAGGTGCCGGGGCATTACGTGGCCTTGAAAACCGAGGCCAAGGTCGATGATATCGTCTATTTCATCGAAGAGATCCGCTTTGAGGATTCCATGCAGGAGGCTCAGTAACATGACGATGCGCCCCTTCGCCCTCGCCGCCATGGCGACCGCCCTGTCCGCCCTGCCGCTTCAGGCGCAGGTCTTCAATGACTACCCGACCGAGGCCCGCGCCGATTATGTCTTCGGATGCATGGTTGTGAATGGCCAGACCCGCGAGGCGCTGACGCGGTGCTCCTGCTCGGTCGATGTGGTCGCATCGATCCTGCCCTATGATCAATATGTCGAGGCTGAAACCGTTTTGTCGGTCCAGCGACTGCGCAGCGAGCGCACGGCGATGCTGCGCAATGCAGAGGGCGCGAAAAACGCCGTCGTCGACCTGCGCCGCGCTCAGGCCGAAGCCGAAATCAGGTGCTTCTGAGCCGGGCGCGAGCGCCCGGAAAAACGAGGGTCAGATACCCGCATCGGTGATCGGGAAGGTTTTGCCAAACTCGCTGCCATCCGTATCGGTCGCGTGGATGGTGAAGGTTTCGGCCCCGTTGCGGGTGTATTTGAACCGGAAAACCGGGTCTTCGCTGATCGAGATGCCCGCGCTCATCTTGAAGACCAGATCATCCCCCTGCTTGACCTCCATCTGATCGATGAAGAAAGCGGGGATAAAAAGCTGCGTGACCTGATTCATCTGCATCCCCGAAAAATTCGGATGACGCATCATGACCTTTGCCTCGCGGCGGTCGCCGGATTTGGGCAAGGACGACGCCTCGCTTTCGGGCGAGAAGAAGCGCACCTTCATCTTTCCGGCATTGGCGATCGACGCTTCCATGTCCTTCAGCGCCGGTGCCGAACAGCCCCCCGATGCCTTCACGAAGCGCCCGGCCATATAAAGCTGGCCGTCCGACGCCTCGACAATGGCGCGGACATTGGAATACAGGTCGATGCGGATGCGCGTTTCCAGATCGACCGCGCCCATCGCCGGGCCAAACTCGAATTCCGCAACCACGGGAGCAGGGTTCTCATCGACAATCAGGGTCAGTTTTTCGATGGTCAGATCGGTATCCGCGTCCTGAAGGATCGTCACCGGCACAATCGCGGCATCATGGGCGCGATAGGGCGCGTCGAGCGTAAACAGGCCCGCTCCATCCTTGATCTCGCGATCCTCGAAAACATCGTATCGCAGTTCGTTCCATGTCTCGCCGTTTTTGCCGTTCTTGAGCGGATTTCGAATTTCTTCCGCCGTCGCAGGTAAAGCAAAAGACAGCGCGACAAACGCCGTCAGGAAGCTGATTTTCGCGAGCATGGCCCGTCTCCCTGTTTTTCCGTCTTGTTATTTATTCGTTTCTACGCCGAAATGGGCGCAAATGTCATCACATTCCTATCATTAGATATAAGTGGTGTAAATCAGAGGTGTGCGGATGTTTGAACTGATCGTTCTGGCCTGCCTGCGCGGGGATATGGCCGATATTTGCGCTCCGCGTCTGCTGCCTGCCCCTGCTGTCCTGTCCCACGCCGCGTGCGAGGCCACCGCAGCGGAGCGCGCCGCGACATGGGCAAAAGCGCATCCCGATCTGATGATTCACGACCCCGAATGCCGCCCCCGATCCGAGGCGGGCACGCCCCTGTCCCTGACCGAGATTGCGCCGGGCATCCATGTGCATCGAGGCGGAATCGGCATTCCCAACGGGAAAAATCTGGGCGATCTGGCAAATCTGGGCGTGATCATCGGCGAGGAGAGCGTCGCGGTGATCGATGCGGGCAGTACCCGCCATGTCGGCGAGCGCCTCTATCTTGCGGTTCGCGCCCTGACCGACAAGCCCATCGGCACATTGATCTACACCCATATGCATCCCGACCACACCCTTGGCGGATCGGCCATTGCGGAAGCGGGCGGGCGAATCATCGCGCATCGCAAGCTGGACCGGGGATTACGCGCACGCGCCGAAAACTACGAGGCCAGTCTCGACGCGCTGATCGGGGCAAAAGGGTTTCTCGGCACCCGCACGGCCTTTCCCGATGAGAGCGTCATGGGCAGCGCGGAGATCGATCTGGGGGGTCGCATCCTCGACCTGCGCGCATGGCATACCGCCCATACCGATAACGATCTGACGGTTTTCGACCGACAGACCGGCACGCTGTTTACCGGCGATCTGGTCTTTGCGACCCACACCCCCGCCCTCGACGGGTCCCTGACAGGGTGGATCGATGTGTTGGACGAGCTGGATTGGCCGATCAAACGGATTGTGCCGGGGCATGGCCCCGCCTCCCTGCCCTGGCCCGAAGGGGGTAAAGCGCTGCGCCGGTATCTCGGCGCCATCGCACGGGACACCCGCGCCGCAATCCACAAGGGCGAGAGCATCAGCTCGGCCATCAAGCATATCGGCGAAAGCGAGCGCGAACACTGGCAATTATTCGACGAATTCAACCCGCGCAATGCAACGGCGGCCTATAAGGAACTGGAATGGGAATAACGCCAGCATCCCGCCCAGCCGGGGCAGCGTAGGAAGGCGGGTTTCAGAGTGACCGCCTATTCCATCCGCTCCATCATCATCCGCGCCAGCGCGAAGGCACGCTTTTCCAGCAGAACGGGCGTTTCGCAGACATAGGTGAGCGATTGCTGGCGCTCCTCGAAAATGCGGGTATCCCATTCGATCTGATCGGCGATTTCCTCCAGCCGGTCATAATCGTCGTTCGACTTATCTTCCTGCGCGTCGAGGGCGGCGAGTTTTTCGTTCTGGCCATCGATCCGCTCGGCCAATTCCGCCTGTTTGCCCGCATAGCGGCCAATCCCGCTGACAAGCTGCGAGCGATCCGCATCGATCTGGTCGAAGACCAGCGCAAACAGCAATGACAGGCGCTGCGCCTTCTGCTCGCCCGATGCCCGCGCGAAATCGGCGATCAGCGTTTCGGCTTCCTCCAGCGAGGTACGCCGCACGGCGAGGGCGGAGGCCAGAATCTGGGTCTGAACATCGGCGGCGGCGAGGGCGTCGGGTTCGAGAATCTCGCCCGTCCACATCTGACCGATGGATAGATGCGATACCTTGCGCTGGACGCAGGGCCATGTCGGATCGTTGAAACTGGCGGCCTGCGCGGCTCCGACCGGCAGGGCCACACCAAGACTGACGACAACGGCGATTTTACGAAACATGGGTCTCTCCGGCCTTGGGTTGCAGATGATAGGCGAACACCTGAGCGATACGCGCCCCGTTCAGTCGACGGCATGTGACAAGGGACATCCGGGTCATCGTTTTCCCTTGCGCCCGATCAAGCCTTTCGACGGATCATAGGCATAGATCGCCGCACAGAGAAACAGGATCGTCACCCCGACCACGACCGCCAAGGCGGTCCAGTTGACCTGAAGATACAACGCATAGCGGATTAACTCGACGCTGTAGGTAAAGGGATTGAGGCGGCAGATCTCATAGAGCAGCAGGCTCGATTCCTCCATTCGCCACAAGGGGTAGAGCGCAGAGGAGGCGAAGAACATCGGGAAAATGACAAAATTCATCACCCCGGCAAAATTCTCCAATTGCCGGATTGCCGAGGACAGGAACAACCCCATCGCGCCGAGCATCATCCCCGAAACGATCAGCGCGGGAAGCACAGCGAGATAGCCGAGCAGGGGGGGCTGAATTTCCCAGAACCATGCGATCAGCAAGAACGCATAGACCTGCGCAATCGACACCGCGACCCCGGCCATCAGTTTCGAGGTCAACAGAAACCAGCGCGGATAGGGACTGACCAGCAGGGTCCGCATCGCGCCCGTCTCCCGGTCATAAACCATCGATAGCGACGATTGCATCCCGTTGAATAGCTGGATCATCGCGCATAGGCCCGGCGCGACATAGACCTCGTACAGCACATAGGTCTCATACGGCTCGACGATGGAGACGCCAAGCACCGAGCGAAAACCCGCCGCAAAGATGAACAGCCAGACGAGCGGACGCACCAGCGCAGCGAGGAACCGCTCGCGTTGCTTGGCAAAACGCAGCGCCTCGCGCCAAACGATACCGCCAAAGCAGACCAGCCGCCCGCCCCAGTTCAGCCGGTCCAGACTCACGCGACCTCCTCCACCGGGGATGTGCCGGTCAGCGAAACGAAGGCATCGCTGAGACGCCCCCCGCCCGCAATATCCGCCGCCGCGCCCTTGGCCAGTACCCGGCCCTTATGCAGCACGACCACCGCATCCTCTGGCTCGATCTCGTCGAATAGATGGGTGGCCCAGAGGACGCCGACCCCCTGCCCGGTCGCCAGCGATCGCACGGCGGAGACGACATCCCGGCGCGATTGCACATCCAGACCCACGGTCGCCTCATCCAGCAACAGCAGTTTCGGCTCATGCAGCAGCGCACGGGCGATTTCGGCCCGGCGCACCTGTCCGCCCGACAGGGTCGCGACCTTTGCCTCGGCCCGGTCGAGCAGGTTCACGCGCTCAAGCGCCGCATCCCCCCGCCCCCGCGCCTCGCGCCGACCGATACCGTGCAGCGCGCCGTGATAGCGCAGATTCTGGCGGATCGTGAGATTCATGTCGAGCGAGCGGGACTGGAACACCACCCCCATCTGCGCCAAGGCCGGACCCGCCGCCCGGCGCACATCATGGCCGCTGACCTCGATCCTGCCGCTGACATTGTCATAGAGGCGTGTAATCAGCGAAAACAGCGTCGATTTTCCCGCCCCGTTCACCCCAAGCAGGGCCACAAACCGCCCCGGCGCAACATCAAGCGACACGTCGTCAAGCGCCTTGACAGAGCCGAATGCATGGCTGACCCCGGCGATGCTCAGGGCAGGGGGGGAAGCGTCGCTCACTGAATGCTGATCGCGACTTTCTGGCTGTCACCAGAACTGCCGGGGATGCTGAGGGTATAGCGGCCCGGCTTGATCGCGATGAAGGACAGCTCGATCGTGCCTTCGTCATCGAATTCAAAGCTGTCAAGGCCCAGAGGGCGGATTTCCAGATCGTTGATTACCACCTCGTTGATCCAGATCGCGCGAAAGAAATCCGGTCCTGACAAGGCCAGCTCGGCGGACCCGTCCGCGATAATCTCGATCTTGTAGTACGCGCCCGATTGCAGTGTCAGATCACCCTCGGCAAGAGGCTTTCCCGAAGCCATCGTAATGGGGGGCAGTTCCTCGCGGTTGCATTTGGCCAGCAGGCCCGCAAAGCCCATCTGCTTCGCATCGCAGAGCGGCGCAGCATGGACCATCTTGGGCGCGGCAACGGGGGAAAGCAGCAGGCCAAGGGCGGCGACAAGAGCGTATTTCATTTCGAGAACCTCTATTCAGGCGCGACGACGACACCCCAGGGCTGTTCGCCCACAGGGATGGATTTGATGACTTTCAGCGTCTCCACATCGATGACGGAGACATCGTTGGAATTGCCATTGGTCGTGAACAGCAGCTTTTCGTCAGGGGTAAACGCCATCTGCCAGACGCGCTGTCCGACCAGCAGGTATTTCTCGACCTCAAAGGTCTCCCCATTGATGACCGCGACGCGATTGGCGGGGCCAAGGGCGACAAACACTTTCTTGCCGTCCTTCGTGACGCGCACGCCAACGGGTTGCAGGGCCTCTGGCACGATGCCGCGCACGGCAAACTCGATCTTCTTGATGATCTCGCCCGCCGCCGGATCGATCACCGCAACCGTGCCCCCGATCTCGGCGGAGACATAGAGCAGCTTGCCATCGGCGGTGAATTGCGCAAAGCGCGGGCGCTGATCGACGAGAACATTCGTATCGATCTCGAAGGTTTCGGTATTGATGAAATGCGCCATGTTGGTGGTCTCGGAAGTATTGACCACGATCTTGCCATCCGGACTGACACCCATGCCTTCGGGTTCAACCCCGACCGGCACTTCCGCGAGAACGGACTTTTTCTTCACATCGACGACGGTGACGATGTTGTCATCCTCATTCGCGATATAGAGCGGGTTGCCGCTGGGATGCAGCACAAATAATTCCGGGTCCGGGCCGGAGGGCAACGTGTGCAGGCGCTTATAGGTTACCGGGTCGAAGACATTCACGATATCATCGTCCGACGCGCAGACATAAAGTTCCTTCCCATCCTTCGAGATCGTGATGCCGCGCGGGCGCTGACCCGCCTTGAACGTATCGATCACCTCCAGCGTCTCACTGTCGATCACGGTGATGTCGTTGCCCTTTTCGTTCGTGACATAGACCTTGTAGGCCCAGGCATCGGGCGCGGTAGCCATGATGCCCAGCGCGACGAGGGCGGGGGTTACTTGTGAAAGGCGCATGTGCTCTCCGGTTCATCAAAGCCAAGGGTGTCAAGCAGGCTGACACGGTGCAGGAAGCCCGTCTGCGGCGAGACCGACACGATCATGCGATCATTCGCGAGCAGCACGGGTTGACGCAATTGCTGGTTCCACGGGCGAAAGGTCACTTTCGTACCCTTGAAGACGCCTAACTCGAAATCGGGACCGAGGATATAATCCTTGATCGCCTGCGGTTCGCTCGATTTCACGCGAGTCGCCGCCTCGCCCACCGCCCGCGCGGCCAGCCAGACCTGATAATCGAGGGAGCGTACCCGGCGCTGCGCCAACTTTTCGAACCGGCGCTGAAACTGCGTCGCGCCCCATGCCTCATTCGCCGGATGCCAGCCGATCGGGCGCAGGCCCGCCGACCCCGCCACCGGGCGCGGATCGGTGGTGTGATAGGGCAGATACGCGGCGAAGACATCCGCCTCATCCGCCGCGACCAGAACATCGTGATCGGGCGCGCGCTGGGTAAAGATCGGCATCTGTTTCTGGACCTGAACATGCCCCGTATCCGACCGGCGCGCCCCGCCCGTATCCTCGTAGACCCGCTCCTCGACGATCTTCAGCCCGAATTTCTTCGATGACCGGCGCAGGGCTTCGGCCCAAAGCTCATCCTGCGGATGCGAGCCGGAAATCAGGAACACCTCGCGCCATTTCTTGAAGGCGAGAAACTGCGCCAGACCATCGGCCTTTTGCGCCCGGCTGGGGGCGATATGCAGCACATTGGCCAGACAGGTCTCGGTACGCAGCGCATCATCCTCGGCCTGCGCATTGAACAACAGAACATCGCGCCCCGCCACATGCTGCGACAGGGCGACCAGATCTTCGGCCTGTGCCAGCGTCACGATCAGCCGCGCGCCGTTCTCGATCAGCGCATCAAGCGCGGCCATCGACTCATCCGGCGGGGCGGTGGCCTCCTCTAGCTGGTAATCCTGCCCCGTGAAGCGCCCGGTGGTCAGGTTTTCCTCGGTGGCGAGCCGCGCGCCCTGAAACCCCAGATCGGCCGGGGGCAGGTCAAGCCGCGAGATCGGCAGCGGCGTTTCCCGCTCGACCTTCAGCACACCGACCGTGATGACCTGCTTATCCGCCGCATGGCTCATGACCGGTACGGACAGAGCGGCCAAAGCCGCGAGACAACGTGCAACCCAGATACGCATCGATCCCCCTCCCCCCCCCGGAACCAAAAGACTATCCGAGATGGGGAGGACGTCAACACATGTCTCCCACGCCATCCGGTCAAAAGGGCGATAGGTCGCAACCTTATGGCGCGATTGCCTTGTTTTCGGCCAAACCGCTGTTACCCTCGTTCCATAACAATCAAGATACCGATAGGGAGAAGACGAGATGAAAACCTGTGCCCTTGCGCTCGGCCTTGCCGTGGCGCTGTCTCCGATGGTCGCCGAAGCCCATGGCCCGACCCGCCAGAAAGTGACCGTCACCCAGAAAATCGCCGCCGCCCCGGAGAAGGTCTGGGACAGGATCGGTAATTTTCAGGATATGAGCTGGCATCCGGTCGTATACGCGACCGAAGGTGAAAACGGCAACGAGCTGAAAGCCACCCGCGTTCTGACCCTGGGCGAAGAGGACGGCCCGACGATTTCGGAAGAACTCTATAAATACAGCGACGAGAAGCGCAGCTATTCCTATCGCATCACGGATGTGAAAGTCGAGGTTCTGCCCGTGACCAATTACTCCTCGCACCTGACCGTCAAGGACGGCGACGAGGGCGGCTCGCTGGTCGAATGGCGCGGGGCGTTCTATCGCGGGTATCCCAATAATAATCCACCCGAAAACCTGAATGACGAAGCGGCGGTCGCGGCGGTTACCAGCGTCTACGAAGCCGGACTGGCCGCGCTGGCCGATGAACTCGAAGCGACGCAGTGATCAAGGCGCTTGTCTTCTGTGCGGGGGCGATATGTGCCGCCCCCGCGCTCGCCGATACCGCATGGATCACAAACCAGTCGAGCGAGGATGTATCGGTCGTCGATCTGACGCGGGGCACGGTCGTCGCGACGATCCCCATCGGGGGACAGCCCGCCGGGGTCGCCGCTGCACCCGATGGCAGCGCGGTCTATATCGTCAGCCCCGGCAACAAGACCGTCTCGCGCATCGATGCCAAAACCCGAAAGGTCACGGGTCGCCTGACCCTCGATGGCGGGCCGCTGGGCATTGCCATCAGCCCGGATAGCGACACGCTCTATGTCGCGGATTGGTACGGCGCGCGATTATTCGTGATCGATGCGGCAACGCTCAAGAAACGCGGGGATATCAAGACCGGGGCATCGCCTTCCGGCGTCGCCGTGACCCCCGATGGCGCCTTTGTGATGAGCGCCGACCGGGACTCGAATCAGGTCTCTCTCATCGAGATTGCGACCGGCGAGACAAAACGCATCAAGACCGGCGAGCGCCCCTTCGGCATCACGATCGATGCGGCGGGCAAGCGCGCCTATACGGCGGATGTCGGCTCGAACAGCGTGACGGTGATCGATATCGCCAGCAAAAGGGCGATCGGCCACGTCCCCACCGGCGAGCGACCCTATGCCGTGGGGCTGACTCAAGGGCGCGGCTTTGCCACCGATCAATACGGCGATACCGTCACCGTCTTCGATCTGGAGACGCTGGCGGTCCTGAAGACCATCGATGTCGGCGAATACCCCGAAGGAATCGCCACCAGCTTCGACGGCAAGACCCTGATTGTCGCCAACTGGTTTTCGAACACGGTATCGGTGCTGGATGCCGCAACGCTGGAGATCATCGACGAGATCGAGGTCGGCGACGGACCCCGCGCCTTCGGCCATTTCCTGACGCGACGGTAAGCGCGCTATTTGGCAGAAGCCTCCACAATCACCGCCGGATTGCCCGATAGCCGCACCGTACGGCACGCAAGAGATGCCGCATCGCGCTCGTCATGGGTGACGAGGATCAGGCGCGTCGGACGGGCGCGCAGCAGGTCAGCGAGCATGGCCCGCATCGCCGCCGCCGTCTGCGCATCGAGCGACGCGAACGGTTCGTCCATCAGCAAGGTTTCCGGCGCGCGGGCAAAGGCGCGGATGATCGCGACGCGGCGGCGCTGGCCCAGCGATAATTGCGACGGGTACAGCGCGGTTTTATCCGCCAGCCCGACCTGCGCGAGCAGGGCATCCGCCGCCCTCGCCGTAATATCCGTCGCGAGGGTAAGGTTGTCGCGCACGCTGCGCCACGGCAAGAGGGTCGGTTCCTGAAACACAAAGGCGAGTGTGCCGGTGCCCGTGATCGTGCCCTCAAAATCCGTGTCCAGACCGGCGATCAGGCGCAGCAGGGTCGATTTGCCGATCCCGGATGGCCCGACCAGCGCCACCGCCTCCGCCTCCCCGATTTCCAATCGGATCGGGCCGAGCACCGGCACCGCCCCGAATGCCTTTCCCCGAAGATCGATGCGCATCACGCCCGCCTCCACCGCGCGGCGTGGCGCTGCCACGGTTGCAGGATCAGTAACTCGATCGCGATCATCACCGCCACGAAGCTGAGCGAATAGGCCAGCACATAGCCCACATCGAAATTCTGGAAATACAGATGGATCTGAAACCCAATCCCGTTCGAGCGGCCCAAAAACTCGACCACAAGCACGATTTTCCAGATCAGCGCGACGCCCGTGCGCGCGGCGGCGGCGAAATGCGGCTCCAATTGCGGCAGGATGACATGGCGCAGGCGCTTGGTGCGCGAAAACTCGAAGACCTGCGCCAGTGCGGCCAGTTCCCGGTCGAGCGTGCGCGCCCCCTCGCGCATCACCGTCACCACCAGTGGAATCTTGTTGATCGCCACCGCCGCGATCGCCGCCACTTCGGTCAGGCCGATCCAGATATAGCACAGCACGATGGTTACGAGCGCAGGCAGATTGAGCGCAAACACGAGCCATGGATCGCCCCATCGATCGAGGCGCTGGCGCATCCCCATCCCGATCCCGATGGCCGCGCCGATCCCCATGGCAATCGCAAATGCCGCCGTTACGCGCAGCAGGGTCACGCCCAGATGATAGGGCAAATCCCCCGACAGCGTTTCCACCACGATCAAGCGGGCCACCTCTGGGGGCGAGGGCAACAGATCCGGTCGCCCGGCCAGAATCGACACCGCCCACCACAACAGGACAAGCCCCGCCAACGAGACCAGCGCCACGCCGACCGGATTGCGATCCGGTCTACTCACCGGCTTGGTAGAAGACGCCATCCGGCAACTCGGTCGCTTTGCCCACGAGGTCTTCACCGCCCAGTTCCGCCATGAGGCGCAGCATCGCCGCCGCAGAGCGCAAATCGATAGGCTCCGCCTCCGGTATCCCCGCCCGGAACCCGGCCTTGAGCTGGTCGAATTCCGCCTGCGTCTTCGCGCGCATCATCGGGCGCAGGACGTCCCATGATGCCTCCTCATCCGCAAGAATCGCCTTGGCCTCGCGCGATGCCGCGACGAACCCCGCGATCACCACCGGGTTTTCGCGGATAAACGCGCCCTTGAAGACATACCCCAAAAGCGGCGTATCCGGATCGAGGCCCAGCGCCTTTGCCGCCTCGTTCACCGGGGCGACGATCCGAAAGCCGTTCGCCTGCATCCGCGCAAGGAAATGCCAGTAATTGATGGCTGCATCGATCTCACCATCGAGCGTCTTTTGGGTAATCAGTGGCGGGGCACCGAAGACCTGTTTCGTCTCCGCTGCCAGATCGAAACCGTATGTCGCCTTGGCATAGGCCTGAAGGATCAGCCAGCTCTTGTCGAGCGGCCCGCCCGCGATACCGATCGTCTTGCCCTTCAGATCGGGCAGCGCGGTGATGCCCCCCTGTTCCGGCACGGCGATCCCGCCTACGGCCTTAGAATAGGGGATGAAGACGTAATCCTTGCCCGCCGCCCGCTGTCGCGCGACCCAGATCCAGTCAACGACCATCGCATCCGCCGCCCCGCCCTGAAACGCGATCTTGCTGGCCGCCCCACCCGCAAGGCCCAGCGGTTCGAGCGAAAAGCCCTGCGCGGTATCGAGACCCTGCGCACGAATCGTTTCCATCTCCCAGTTCACCGTACCGAATTTCAGCACGGCAACGCGCAGGGAGGGCAGATCGGCGGCAAAGGCCCGCGTTGCGAAGACCATGGCCATCAAGGCAGACAGAAAGACACGAATCATGACGGTTTTTCCAAATCCCGAAGGCGCAAAAACCAAGACGCCGCCGGGACAATGCAATCCCCGCGGCGTCATGGTCTTGGCGATTTCCAAGCAGCAGAAGTCATCGTTGCCGCCCGCAAAACACCTGATAAAACAGCGCGATCCCGCTCAATCGCGACATCGCGCCTTTCGTCAGAATTTAGAACAGCGTTTCGCTGTCCTCAGCCGGGAAATACATGTTGATTTCCATGCCGCAAGTTACTTCTTCGAGTTTCGGTGCAGTCCAAGCCATCAGACATTCCTCTATGTTTGATTTAAAGCCGTGGATTCTAACTACCACGTCTTCAATTGATCAAATGCGATCATCCGAGTGTCAACGCTTTTCTGTGATGGGCACTCTGGCCCAAAAGACCATTGACGCCCGATCGGCATGGCGCAAGTTTCCCTTTGTCCCATGACATAAGCCAAGGGCATCCAGAAGATCGGACAGGCCGGAAAGAACGCTGATCGGGAGAATCATGGCAAAAATATTGTTAAGCCTTCTCAAGACGTTGATTGTCTTTTCCGCCTGTCAGGCCACCGCAGGCCCCGCCTCGGATAAGATCGCCCAGCGAGAGCCTGAACCCTTTCCCGGATACGCCAAGGCATGTGGCTATCCGATCCTGTTTCACCCGGTTTCGAGCGTCTCACTTGCGCGAATTGACGCACGGCTTGGTAAAATCATCGTGCTCGACCCTCTGCTGACCTTTCCGCCACAAGCGGCGCATCGGCGGTTTTTGATCGCCCATGAATGCGCGCATCACCGCTTTGATCATGCGACGCCCACAGGATTACGCGAGCGAGCCGCGAACAAAGGCGTCGAGAATCAGGAGTTGAGCGCCGATTGCTGGGCGGCGGAGGCGTTGATCGCGGCCGATCTGGCCGATGAAGTGCGCTTCATCGCCAATGCCTTCTATCGCAAGGGTCTGCATTCACCGGGTTCGGGCTATCCATCGGGAATCCAGCGCTCGACGCTGATCTATCACTGCATGAAATCCGCCAAGCGGCAAAAACAGGCCATAGGACAGGGGTCGGATTAAGCCCCGATCTCCGGCGTTGCTGCACCGCAGCACGTATCGCGTTTGCGCGGCTGCGACGATTCGCGTATCATTCGAGAGAGAGTTGAGACCGTCCGCGAGGAACCGCCATGAAATGCGCCGCCCTGACGATCATTGCATCGCTTGCCTTCATCGCCACCCCGACTCTCGCGGAGGAGAGCGCATGGGATGAAATCCGGGCAGAGCTTTATGGCGAACGGGCCATCCTGCCCGCCGATGATATCGTGACATTGACCGCTCCGTATCGCGCGAAGGATGACCGCGAGGTGCCCATCGAGACGAGCGCACATTTCGCCGATGGCCGGACGGTTAAATCGGTATCGATCATCATCGACGGCAACCCGATGCCCGTCTCGGCGGTCTTCGATCTCGAAACGCCCGAGCGGCGCTTTGCCGTCACGGCGAATATGCGGATCAATGGCCCGACGCCCGTGCGTACCGTGGTCGAGGCCAGCGATGGCGCGCTCTACATGACCGAAACCTTCGTCAAGACGTCCGGTCTCGGAGCCTGTGCCGCGCCGCCCGTCACGGGGATCGACGCAGCGCTGGCGTCTCTGGGCGAGATGACATTGCAGCCAAAAATCGCCATCGGAGGGCCGTCGACCTCGCTGTTGGCGCGGGTCGGCAAGGCCGCTGTGCCCTCCTCCTCTAGCCCCGCCGAGCCAAAACGTGTTCGGCTGGAAGTGAAGCATCCCAGCCATTCCGGGATGCAGATGGATCAGATCACGCTGCTCTACATCCTCGCCCGCTATGTCGAGACGGTCGAGGTCTGGACCGACGAGGACAAGCTGTTCACGATGACTGGCTCGATTTCGCTGAGCGAAGACCCGGAAATCGAGTTCACCTATACCGCCCCGGATGTCACGGCCCTGCGCGTGCGCATGACGGATACCGATGACACGGTCTCCGAAAAGGTCTTTCCGATGGGCGAAAGCTGAGAGCCTTTCTCACCCCGTCCAGCCCAAATCTGTTGTGATGCAATCGATCAGGGGCCGGACATAACGCGGATCGGCATTGGCAAACCAAACACCAAAGGCGGGGGAGAACCCCAGCCCTTGCTATCCCGCCGCGTTCGTCTTTGGCACCAGAGAATTGGGGCGGCCCGCGCATTCGCGGAAAATCCGGGCGGTGCAGGTGGCGCAGATATCGTCATCCAACTCCTCCGTCACCTTCTGGATCGCATCGCCTTTCGAGGCGAGCAGGTGGTCTTCACCGATTTCCTCGAAGACATGCAGGCGCTTAAGGCGCTTGATGAGCGGTTCGTACCGGGTGACGATATAGAGCGCGCCGCCGCGTTTCTTGCGCCGCTTCGCCTCGTCGATCAGGGCATGGGCACCGGCAAGATCAACATCGCCCACGCCCTTGAGAACCAGCACCATATGCTTTTGCGCTGGCCGTGCCCGCTCGACCTTGCGAAAGCCCCGCTCGATCGCCTCGACCGATCCGAAATAGAGCGGACCGTCAATCCGAATGAACAGGGCCTGCGGACATTCACGCAGGGTATAGAGATTCGGATCGCGGAAGACGCCGTTCTCGTCCGGCGCAGAAATGACGAGGTTCGGGCGCGAGGTCTTTGACAGAAAGATCATCAGCGACAGGATCACGCCGACATAGATCGCAAAATCCAGCTCGACCATAACCCCCGCAAAGAAGGTCGCGGCGATGATGGACATCTCCGTGCCGCTCGTACGCACGATTTCCCAGATTTCCTTGAAGCTAATCAGCTTCCACGCAACCAGCAGGATCAATCCCGCAAGGCCGGGAATCGGGATATGCGCCACCAATGGCGCAAAGAGCAGCAGGATGACGAACAGGAAGATCGCGGCAAAGATCGCCGACATCGGGGTTTTTGCCCCCGATTCGTAGTTGATGCCGCTGCGGGTGAACGAGCCGGAACCGGGATAGGCCTGAAACAGACTGCCAACGATATTCGACAATCCCTGCCCCACGATCTCGCGGTTCGCATCGAAGCGGGTATTCGTGCGATAGGCGAAGGCGCGGCCAATGGAAACCGCCTCCAGCAACCCGATCAGCGCGATGGCGAAGGCCCCTTCGGTCACGATGCCGATGGTCTCGATGGAGGCGCTGGGCGGCGAGAAAACCGGGATGATCGACGGCAATTCACCGACCATGGCCACCCCCGCCACCCGCGCATCCAGATACCAGGCCAACACCGCCGATGCGGTCAGGCCGATCAGGAAGGTCGGGGACCGGGGCGCGATTTTGCGCGACAGGATGGTCACGAAAAAGGCCGTCGCGGCGATGGCCACCGCCGTCATATTGATATTCTCCGCCGCCTCGACGGTGCGATACAATCGCTCGATGACCGAGCCGCCGCGCTCGATGGCGACCCCCATCGCGGGGGCAATCTGGCTCGCCCCGATCAAGACGGCGGCGGCGGCGGTAAAGCCCAGCATGACAGAATGGGAAACAAACGCGACCAGCCGCCCCAGACCGGCAAAGCCAAGCAAAAACTGGATCACCCCGACCATCAGCGTCAATAACAGCGCAAGCTGGATGAATTCGACGCTGCCCGGAACAGACAACCCTGCGAGGGTGCTGAACACCACCGCCGAAATCGCCGTCGTCGGGCCGGAGACCATCACCATCGACGATCCCCAAAGGGCCGCGACCACCGGCGTCACCATCGCCGTATAGAGACCGTAGATCGGCGGCAACCCGGCAATCGTCGCAAACGCCACCCCTTGCGGCAAGACGATGCTCGCATTGGTCAAACCCGCGATCAGATCCGCCCGCACGGTTTCGCGCGTGACGGAACCACGCCATGCGGCGGGAATCAACAGAGACCAGTTCGGGGCTAGGGACACGGGAAATGTGCCTCCGCTTCAGGAATGCGAATCTTACGCTGCATTGCACAAAGGATATGCCGAAACAACGGTCGGATCAAAAAACATGCCCATAGGCCATGTTAAAAGTGAGACGTATCGTCCCATTCTTTAGACGATTATGCCCTGTCGAAGCAATCGTTGTCCTTCTTCAGAGATCATGGGACCATCAGGGACGTTAACCCGTTGAAATCACTCTCCTCAAGAGACAGCCGCGCAAGCCGGACATAGAGGGCGAGATTGGTCGCCACGGCCTGCCCGTCACCCTGCGCCCCCCGCCGAAGCGTCACGAGATGATCCATCTGGAGGCGCTCGACCGCCTGTTCCGCCCCGGCGACCTGCTGGCGCGCATCCTCCGCCAGAGCCGCCGGAAAGGGGCCGGGCGATGCCTTCCATGCCCGGCGCAGGGCGCGAAGCGGCTCGATACGCGCCGCCCGCCATGCTGCGCTGAACGCGACTGCCTCGCCCATCGCGGGTTCTGACAGGTGCAGCCCCTCCGACCCGCACCACAGGCAGAACAGCGCGAGCGGAACGTCCAGCCCCGCATCGTCCTGCACACGCAGGAAAAGCGCCCGGTTCCCCTGGGGCCGATAAAGATCAAGGGCAAAATGCCAGAAACGGTCGGCATCGGGTCGAAGCTCTACCATATCGTCTTTTCCTGTCGTATAAGGACCGCTCATCGGGATCTTCCCCAAAGTCAGCGAGACCGTCGCGCCATGACCGAACTTGAAGACGAAGCCGACTTGCGCGCTCGCCTCGAAGAACTGCGCTCGGAGCACCGTGCGCTCGATGAAGAGATTTCCGGCGGCGCGCTCGGACCGTTGCGCGACCAGCTTCTCGTGACCCGACTCAAGCGGCGCAAACTCGCCCTGAAAGATGAGATCGCACGCATTATGGACCGACTTCAACCCGACATCATCGCATGACCACGCCCAATCCCCTTATCGGCATCCTGATGGGCAGTCAGTCCGACTGGCCGACCATGAAAGCCGCCTGCGCGATGCTCGATGCACTGGATGTGCCCTATGAAACGCGCATCGTGTCGGCCCATCGCACACCGGACCGCATGTTCGCCTATGCCGAAACGGCGCGGGGACGGGGCATTCAGGTGATCGTCGCGGGGGCAGGCGGGGCCGCCCATCTGCCCGGAATGCTTGCATCGAAAACATCGCTGCCTGTACTCGGCGTGCCGGTGCAGAGCCGTGCCCTATCGGGCCTCGACAGCCTGCTCTCGATCGTACAGATGCCCAAGGGCATTCCCGTGGGCACACTGGCCATCGGTGAAGCAGGAGCGGCGAATGCCGGTCTTCTGGCCGCGCGCATCCTCGGCGCGAGGGATGCGGCACTCGCCGGACGGATCGAGGCATGGATGCAGGCTCAGGCCGATGCGGTGGCCGATCAACCCGTGGACGATCCGGCATGACAAAACCTGTCGCGACCCTCGGCATTCTCGGCGGCGGACAATTGGGCCGGATGCTGGCCATGGCCGCCGCGCGCCTTGGCATCGATGCCCATATCTACTGCCCGGATGACAACGCCCCCGCCGCGCGGGTCAGCGCCCGCGCGACCGTCGCCGGATATGACGACGAGCGCGCCTTGGCCGCCTTTGCCGGGTCGGTCGAGGCCATCACGACCGAATTCGAAAACGTGCCAGCGGCCACCGCCCGCTTTCTCGCAGACCGCGTGCCTGTGCACCCCTCGGCAGCGGCACTGGAAATCGCACAGGATCGGGTCGCGGAGAAATCCTTTCTGAACAAGATCGGCATCGACACCGCTCCATGGCGTGCGATCGATGGTCTCGACGACCTGACCACCGCCCTCACCGAAATCGGCCCGCGCGGCATCCTGAAAACCCGCCGCCTCGGCTATGACGGCAAGGGACAGGTGCGGCTCGACGGACCGCAGGACGCAGCGGAAGCATTCGCGGCGATGGCAGGCGCCCCCGCAATTCTCGAAGGTCTCGCCGCCTTCGAGCGGGAAATCAGCGTGATCGCCGCGCGGGGGCAGGACGGCACCGTGCGCTGCTACGATCCCGGCGAAAACCGGCATTCGGACGGTATCCTGCGCGAAACCCGCGTGCCCGCCGCCATCGACACCGCCACCCACGACACCGCCCTCGCCATGGCAGAGCGCATCGCCACGGCGCTGGATTATGTGGGGGTGATCGGTGTCGAGATGTTCGCGATGGCCGATGGCGCGCTTTGGGTGAATGAGATCGCCCCGCGCGTCCATAACACCGGCCATTGGACCATCGAGGGCTGTGCCGTGAGCCAATTCGAACAGCATGTGCGCGCGGTATGCGGCCTGCCGCTGGGTGACCCGGCGCGGCATTCGGATGCGGTGATGCACAACCTGATCGGCGACGATATCGATACGGTTCCTGCCCTGCTGGCCGAAGCGGGGGCGGCGCTGCACCTCTATGGCAAGGGCGAGGCGCGGCCGGGGCGCAAGATGGGGCATGTCACACGTCTGTCGTGATGCCGCCGCCCCTCTGTACCAAGGCGGCCCCTTGTCCCGATTATCCGGCGGGGCGTCTCACACCCGCATCGGCATGACGACATAGATCGCCGCATCGTCCCCCTCCTCGCGCACCAGCGTTGGCGCACCGGAATCGAGAAATTCGAAAACCGCATTCTCGCGCTCGATCTGGCTGGCGATCTCCAGCAGGTATTTCGCGTTAAAGCCAATGGTGATCGGCTCATCGGCATAGGCGACGATCATTTCCTCATCCGCCGTGCCGCTATCGGGCGCATTGACCGAGAGGGTCAGGCGATCCTCGTCGAGGGTCAGTTTGACGGCGCGCGATTTCTCGGAACTGACGGTCGCCACGCGGTCGACCGCCGCCGCAAACATCGCCGCATCGGCCTTCAGCGTCTTGTCGTTCTTGTCGGGGATGACGCGGGTGTAATCGGGGAACTGACCGTCAATCACCTTCGACGTCAGCACCGTTCGCCCCGCCGTGACGCGCAGCTTGGTCTCGGAGACGGCGACCTGAATAACCTGATCGTCATCCTCCAGCAGCTTGACCATCTCGTTCACGGTCTTGCGCGGCACAATGATGCCGGAGGCTTCTTCGGCGCCGGGCGGGATCGGCGTATCGAGCCGGGCGAGGCGATGGCCATCGGTTGCGACCGCGCGCAGCACCTTCGCGCCCTCGCCGACCACATGCAGATAGACGCCGTTGAGGTAATACCGCGTTTCTTCGGTCGAGATCGCGAATCGTGTCTTCTCGAACAGGCGGCGCAGGGTGCCCCCGGTCATCTCGAACTGATGGTCGTAATTATCCGTCGCCATGACCGGAAAATCTTCGGCAGGCAGGGTGGCGAGCGCAAAACGCGACCGCCCCGCCGCCACGCTCATCCGCTGTTCCTGCGGATCGAAGGTCAGCGATACTTCGGAGCCATCGGGCAATTTGCGGACGATTTCATACAAGGTCTGCGCCGAGATCGTCACGACACCACCGCTTTCCACCTTCGCATCCATGCGCACGATCGCCTCGATATCGAGGTCGGTCGCGGACATCGACAACCCGTCGTCATCGGCTCGCAGCAACAGGTTCGCGAGAATAGGAATGGTATTGCGACGCTCGACGACGCTCTGGACATGGCCAAGGGATTTGAGGAGAACGGCGCGTTCCGCGATGACTTTCATGTCCGCAAGACCTTCCAGTATGGCAAATGAGGGCCGAGGTGGCGATTCTGGGACCGCGAGCCTAACGGCATCGACGTCTTACCGCAATCAGCGAGGCGACCCCGGCAAACCGATGCCCAGCCCCTTTGGTCCGACAGCCGCACGGGGCGCGCGAATGCGGGACAGGATCGCATTCGGCCCGGTCATGGCGAGCCGGGCAAGGGGGTTAGCGCGCATCCGGCCCTTGAACTTCTCGAATCGCATCACGTCGCCGATCCGCCGGTCGAGAAATGCCCAGGTCTCCTCCTTCTGCGGGGAGGTATCGGCCAGCCAGAACAGCAGCACCGAGGAGAAAACACCTGAAAGCGTCAGGCGCTTCGTATACCAGTTGTAATCCTCCGCCGTATCTCCGGCCATATTCCAGATGCGATCCGCCGTCTCCCATGTCAGCCGCGCGCCTTCAGGCGCATAAAGCGGCAGGGCAAACATGGCGGTAGCCCGGCGAATCGCTTCCTCATGGGGCGCGGCGATCTCAAGCCGGGTGCGGATGGCGGCGGTGATCTTCTTCGTCATTCCGAGCGCGGCGAAATCGGGCGTATCGAGCCGCTCGATCATCTGCGCATCGCCCCGGCGGTGAAATGCGACGGCCAGGTCGAGCGCCCCGCGCGGAAATGCCAATGCCGCATGGCCCGGATCGACCCCCGAATCAGCCACGGCACGGCGCAAAAGCGCCTCGGACCAGCCATCGAACGGCACATCAGGCAGGGCAGATTCAAGAATATCGGCACGGATGGCATCTAGGGGGTCATCAGGCATCGAATTTTCCTCTCGGCGAGTCGACAAGTGCAGTATGGGCTGATATAGGCCGGGCTTCGAATTTTGATAATGATGACGGTGGAACGGTTCCCGTGCAGGTATTGGTTCGCGACAATAATGTCGATCAGGCGCTCAAAGCCCTTAAGAAAAAGATGCAGCGTGAAGGCATCTTCCGTGAAATGAAGCTTCGGCAGCATTACGAAAAGCCGTCCGAGCGCCGCGCGCGCGAATCGGCCGAGGCGATCCGTCGCGCTCGCAAACTGGCGCGCAAGAAAGCCCAACGCGAAGGCGGGCTATAAGCGTCACCGCTTTTCACTGTTGAGACAGTATCGGCGCGGCCCCTTGGGACCGCGCCTTTTTTGCTGGCCTATGACGATCGGCGGTTTCTCTCGATCGCATCGGCCTGAGGAACCCAACGGTCGCGGATGATGCGGCCCTTGAATTTCAGCTTGCTGTCGACCCACGCGATATCATTGGCCGAGAAGGCCGCGATCTGGCGGAAGTAATAGACCCCCATGCCGTTCAGCACGCCTTCGAGCTTATTGCCGATGCCCTTGATCTCTTTGAGATCATCGGGCGTGCCGCCGACAGGCCCATCCCGCATCAGCATATCGGGGCGGTTCTGCTCGGTCGCCGAATAGCCGCCATCGCGCTCGATCAAGCGCAAGGCTTCGGCCTCGTTCAACCGAAGGGGGGCATTCGTGGTCGCATCATGCGATGATCCGCCGTCTTGCCCGATGGATGCCGAGCCGGAGCCAAGCAAATCCTGCCGCGCCGCCAGACCCTTGGCCTGCGGAATCCAGCGATCGCGCACCACACGCCCCCTGAACCCGAGCGTCCGGTCGGCCCAGGCGAGATCGCGCCCGCCAAACCCTGCGATCTGATCAAAGTAATAGACGCCCTCGCCATTCAGGGTTTCCTCGATCTTCGGCCCGATTCCACTGATGAGTTTCAGGTCATCGGGCGCCCTGCCCGCCGAAGGCGCAGCCAATGCGCTGGCCGGTTTGGTCACCACCGCATCCGACTCGATCAGGCGCTGGGCCTCCTCCTCTACATCGCTCAGACTGTCGGGGATATCGAGAACACCGGCATCCATCCCACTGCCACGGGTAGCCTCATCCGTCGCGTCTTCGGACAAAGCGGCAAAACGCGTGCGCAGGGCGGCGGTATCTGCACCCGTCTGCGAGCCCGCAGGCCCAAGCGCCGCGAGACCCTGTGCCTGAGGCACCCAGCGATCCCGAACGACCCGGCCCTTGATCGCCAATGTCTTATCGGCCCAAGCGATATCAGGGGCTCCAAACTCTGCGATCTGGTCGAAATAATAGATGCCCTCGTCGTTCAGGGTTCCCTCGATCTTCGGCCCGATCCCCTTGATCCGCTTCAGATCGTCAGGGTTCCGGTCCGGTCGGGGGGCAGTCAGCGCGCTGACCGGTTTGACCACCTCCACCCCGGAATCGATGAGGCGCTGGGCTTCCTGCTCCGTGTCGCTCAGGGTTTCAGAAAGCGCGATCTCGGATTGCGTCGCACCGCCCCCGTCATCGACATCGACATCGACATCGACATTTTGCAGGGCGGCAAGATCGTCCTCGCCGGAGAGATGGCCGTCTTCCTGCCCGATGGTCGCGCCCGGTTCGCCCTCATTCCGATCGGACCTATCCGAAGTCAGCGATGCGGCGCCCGCTGCAAGGGTCGCCGCCGCGCCCATCTTCGCCGAGCCAGACCCATCCGCAGGTGTGCCGGACGTCTCACCGGGGGCCTTGCCCTCGGCATAGCCCTCTTTGGCCGATGACAACGAGGAGCGGGTCGCATCCACCGCGCCGGAGGATGCCGAAGCCACGGAATCGGCGACACGGCCCGTGGCACCGGCAACCTTGTCCGTCGCGGAGGCAACACCGTCACCCATCGACGCAAGGGCCGATTTCGTGCCTT
>CALLLP010000047.1 GCA_938008165.1 uncultured Neomegalonema sp.
AAACCCCGCCGTAAAATCCGGTTCTCTCACAAAATCTGGCTGAGGAACTCGCGGGTGCGGGGGTCGTTGGCTTGGGTGAAGAAGGTTGCGGGGGGGCCATGTTCCACGATGACGCCGCGATCCGTAAAGTAGATATGATCGGCGATTTCCTTGGCGAAGCCCATCTCGTGCGTGACGAGAATGCAGGTCATGCCCTCGGCGGCCAGATCCTTGATCGTGACCAGCACTTCCTTGACCGTTTCGGGGTCGAGCGCTGCGGTCACCTCGTCAAACAGCATCACATCGGGATTCATCGCGAGGCTGCGGGCGATGGCTGTGCGCTGTTGCTGTCCGCCTGACAACTCGCCGGGATAGGCGTTTTCCTTGCCCTCCAGCCGCACTTTCTTGATGAGCGCGCGGGCCTCGGCCTCGACCGCCTCCTTGTCGCGTTTGAGGACCAAGAGAGGGGCCATCATCACGTTTTCCAGCGCGGTCTTGTGCGGAAAGAGATTGTATTGCTGGAAGACCATCCCGACCTTCTTGCGCAAGGCCAGCTTGTCCAGCTCCGGGTCGTGAACCTCGATACCCTCGACCGAGATCGAGCCGCCCTGAATGTCGTTGAGACCATTGATACAACGGATCAGGGTGGATTTGCCGGACCCCGACGGCCCGATGATACAGATCACCTCGCCCTTCATCACATCCAGCGATACGCCTTTCAGGACCTTCAGGTCACCGAAGGATTTATGCACATCCTTGATCGAGATGATCGGCTGTTCAGGGGTCCAGGTCATAGCTTCACCGAATACTTGCGCTCCAGCGCGATGGTCATGCGGGCGATGGGATAGCAATAGAGAAAGAACATCACGAGCGCGAAGCCGTAGAACGGCATCAGCAATTCAGGATGGTTGTTCTCGCTCTCCATCGCCTGACGGCTGAGGGTGATCAGTTCCTGCACGCCCAGCAGCGAGCAGAGCGGTGTCGCCATGGTCAGGATGGCATACCAGTTCATCCAGGGCGGGATCATCCGTTTGAAACATTGCGGCAGGATGATGCGCCACAGGGTTTGCTGGCGCGAGAAGGCGAGGCTCTCGGAGGCTTCCCATTGCGCCGTCGGCACCGAGGCAATCGCCCCGCGCACAATCTCGGAGATATTGGCCATGACCGGCAGGCTGAGACCGATCACGGCTTTCCACCAGTCGGGAAAGGTCAGGATCGTGCCGAAGAGTCTCACCTCGAAAGGCAAAGCGAGGAGAACGATGAACAGGATCACGAGCCAGGGTGAGTTGCGGAACAACTGCGTCGTGAACCACGCGAAACGGCGCACCCATTTGTTCAGCGAAATCTGCCCCAGCCCCAGCATCGCCCCCAGCATCGTGCCGATCCCCATGGCGAAGATCGAGATCAGGACGTTGAACAAAAACCCCTTGGTCAACAAAAACGGCATCCAGCGCCACAGCGCATCGAACGCTTGCCCGGTTGTGTAAGTCGACTGGGCATAGGCGATCACAGGCCAGATCGCCGCCGCCCCAAGGATCACGGCAGGCGTCCACCATGGCAGATTTGCGACCCACCGCGTCATCATCATCGAATCGGGGCTATGCGCGGCGACATCGAAGGGGTGGAGGACGGGCAGGTCGGTACGGGCACGAGCCGTGACGCCGGGAATAGATTTCATGCCCCATACCCCGGTATCTTCATCTGGCGTTCCCAGTTGTTCATGCCCATGACCAGCACGCCGACCAACAGGATGTAGACCACAAAGAGCAACAGCATCGTCGGATATTGCGCACTGGGGTAATCGTTCCAGATCGTCACGGATTGATACAATAGCTCCGGCACCGCGATGCCGAAGGCCTGTGTGGTGGTCTTCACCAGATTGACGAGGTTATTGTTGAGTGCAGGCAAACAGACGCGCACGGCCAGCGGCATGACGATGTAGCGAAAGGTCTGCGTGCGCGAGAAGCCCAGCGCTTCGGAGGCTTCGCGGGTCGATTCGGGGACCGCTTCAATCCCGGCGCGGAAAATCTCGACATTGAAGGCACCGGCGAAGAACGAGAGCGAGATGATCGCCCAGCCAACATTCGAGATGATCGGCTGCACCGTCCAGCCATCGGGGGCGGTGACGACCGGGGTGAATTGCCCAAGGGCGAAATAGAAAAACAACAACTGGACGAAGGGCGGGGTGTTGCGGAAAAACTGGATATACCCGTTTACGAAACCGCGCAGAATCCTGCTTGGCGACCCTTGCAGCCACGCGCCGACCACGCCGATGATCATCGAGAAGATCAGGCAGGCGATGCTCAGCTTGATCGTCATCCAGATCCCGGACAGGATCTTGCCGCCCGTCACAGGGTCGTACAGCCAGATGAAATTCCAGCGCGGGGCGACTTCGGCGAGGTCGCGGGCGAGATCGGCAATCATGGCTGGTCGCGCTCCATTAACGCTAAAGCTGCACTCGGACGATAGGACGGGAGTGGCCCCTAACAGGAGTAGAGCCATGAAAGCCGAAAACACAAGCCTCGCAATGGACGGGTTCACGATTATGGCCGCCATCGTCATCGCGGGTTTTCTGGGGGCGGCCGCTTTCATTTCGGCGGGCGTCTATTCGCTGCTTGCGGTTCCGATGCTGATTTTCATCCTCATCGCACTCAAGGGCTTTATCAGTCTGGAGCCGAACGAGGCGGTCGTCGTCACGCTGTTCGGCGATTACCGGGGCACCGTGCGCGATCAGGGGCTGCGCTGGGTGTTTCCGCTGTGCAAGACCCAGAAAGTCTCGCTCCGGACCCGGAATTTCGAGACGGAGCGCCTGAAGGTCAATGACGGGGCCGGAAACCCGGTGGAGATCGGCGGCATCGTCGTCTGGCGGGTCAGCAATCCGGCGAAGGCGATCTTCGCGGTCGACAGCTATACGGATTTCGTGACCACCCAATCCGAGGCCGCCCTGCGCAGCATTACGGCACGCTATCCCTATGAAGCGGATGGCAAGGGGGCGACGACCCTGCGCGATGGCCGGGACATCGTGGATGCGGCACTGGCCGAGGAAGTCACCGCGCGGGTGGCGCAGGCGGGGGTCGAGGTCATCGAAGCGCGGCTCAGCCACCTCGCCTATGCCTCCGAGATCGCGGCGGCGATGCTCCAGCGGCAACAGGCCGATGCCGTCGTCGCCGCCCGTGCGCGGATCGTCGATGGAGCCGTCGGCATCGTCACCGATGCACTGGATCAATTGCGCGACAGTGGCGGCCCCAATCTGGACCCCGCCACCCGCAGTCAACTCGTCTCGAACCTGCTGGTCGTCCTGTGCAGCGACCGGGCGGTGCAGCCGACGGTGGATTTGTCGGGCAGCAACAGGAAAGGCAGCGGCGACTGAACGCCGCCGCCACCCCGCGAAACCCCGGAGAATATCCGGGGAGACGCTGGGCCGATTACTCCGCCAGCCAGTCCTTCAACCGTTCCTTGTTCACCTGAAGGAACGCGGTCGGCTGGATGCCGTGCTTTTTCTCAAGCTCGATCAGCTCGCCCGACTGGAGCCAATGGTGCTGCATCCCGGACATGAAGCGACCGAACACGCAGTCTTTCTCGGCGAGCGGCACGGCGAGGCCCCAAGGGTTATCGTCTTCGGAGGTCAGGGGCATTTCGAAATCATCCCAGTCGCCAGAGGAGAGATCGGAGCCGATGGAGCTGTCGTCATAGACCCAAGCGATGCATTTACGATCGCGCAGGGCCTGTTTCGCCTCGGCATTGCCGGTGAAGGCAATGACCTTCGCGCCGTAGCGCTGCTCGACGATCTGGTTGTAGAACGCGCCCTGCTTGCCGCAGACGGGCTTGTCGCGCAGGTCTTCCCATTCGGTGATGCCAACGGCTTTGGGCGACATGACGTTGGTGCCGGAGGTGTAGTAATTCGGCCCGATGATGCCCACGATCTCGCGGCGGTCGGCGCGATCAGACATGGTGGCGATCATCAGGTCGATCTTGCCCCCTTCCAAAAACTGCATCCGGTTGGAGGATTGCACGGGCACCAATTCGACATCGACGCCCATCTTGGCGGCGACATCCTTGGCCATGTCAATTTCCATGCCGACAAGTTCACCGTCAGAATTGCGATAACCCCAAGGCTTGTAATCGGCCTTGACGCCGACGACGAGCTTGCCGCGCTCCATCACCTTGTTCCAGGTTTCGTTGGTGCATTGATGGTCCTCCGCGATGGCGGCGGTCGAAAAACTGGCAAGCGCAAGGGCGCTTACAATCGTCTTGAGCAGTTTCATAGTGTCATTCTCCCGATGGTATCAC
The DNA here is from genome assembly GCA_938008165.1 of uncultured Neomegalonema sp. Lineage (GTDB taxonomy): Bacteria > Pseudomonadota > Alphaproteobacteria > Rhodobacterales > Rhodobacteraceae > JAHDDY01. The sequence continues at coordinate 4,270 of CALLLP010000047.1, forward strand.
GGCGCATCCTGAGAAGGCGCTGCGTTTTTTTTGAACCTGTTCACCATGCGAAAGACCTGACCCGGTGGCAAGGCCCTACCGTCCGTACTTGACGGCGACGGGGGCGCAGGTGTCACACTCTCCCCCGGCCCATAATCCGATGACGGAGCGCGCGATGACAATTCCGGCCCTGCCCACCCATGCCTCTGTCGTCGTGATCGGCGGTGGGATCATGGGGTGCTCGACGCTCTATCACCTCGCCGAGATGGGCGTGACGGATGCGGTGCTGCTGGAGCGAAACATGCTGACCTCCGGCACGACATGGCATTCGGCGGCACAGGTGCGGGCGTTGCGATCCTCGCATAACCTGACGCGGATGATCCAGTATTCGGTCGATCTCTATGCACGACTGGAGCAGGAAACCGGGCAGAATGTAGGGTGGATTCAGAAAGGCTCGCTGTCCATCGCCACCACGCCCGATCGCCTGACCCATATCCGGCGACAGGAAGCGCTGGCCCATGCCTACGGCGTCGAGGCGTCCTTCGTCAGCGCGGCGCAGGCACAGGAGCGATGGCCGCTGATGCGGTCGGATGACGTGCTGGGCGCGGTGTTCTCGCCCGATGACGGACGGGTCAGCCCGTCGGATGTCTGCGCGGCGCTGGCCAAGGGTGCCAAATCGCGCGGAGCAAAGATTTTCGAACATATGCCCGTCACCGGCATCCTGACCCGCGATGGCCGGATCCGGGGGGTGGAAACCGAGGCGGGAACCATTGCCTGCGACGCGGTGGCGATCTGTGCCGGGCTGTGGTCGCGCGAAGTAGCGGCGATGGCGGGGGCGGATGCGCCGCTGCTGGCCTGCGAACATTTCTATCTTCTGACCAAGCCGGTCGCGGGCATCGAGGGCAATCTGCCCACCCTGTCGGATCATGACGGGCATCTCTATATCCGCGACGATAGCGGGGGATTGCTTGTCGGGTGTTTCGAGCCGATGGGCAAGCCGATCGCCCCCGGCACGCTCAGCCCGGATTTCGCCTTCGGCCTGTTGTCCGAGGACTGGGATCATTTCGAACCGATGATGCATAACGCCCTGCACCGCCTGCCCGCGCTTGAGACGGCGGAGGTCAAGATGCTGCTGAACGGGCCGGAGAGCTTTACGGCGGATGGCTCGTTCATGCTGGGCGAAGCGGCGCAGACGACGGGGCTGTTCTTCGGCTGTGGGATGAACTCGGTCGGGATGGCATCGGGCGGGGGCGCGGGCATGAATCTCGCCCATTGCATCGTCAACGGGCACACGGCCTATGACCTCGCCGAAGCGGATGCGACGCGCTTCGCCCCCGTCTTCGATTCCGTCGAGCACCTGATGGCCCGCGCTCCGGAGATTCTGGGCACCCATTACGATATTTCCTATCCGGGCAAGCAGTTAAAGACCGCCCGCAACCTGCGCCTCCTGCCGCTGCATACGGATTATGTGCAGGCCGGGGCACATTTCGGGCAGGTCTTCGGATGGGAGCGCCCGCTTTATTTCGGCAAGACCCATGAGCCGCGCCTGCGCTTTGACCGGCCCGATTGGTTCGGGAATGTCGGCGCGGAAGTCAGGGCCGCCCATGAGCGCGCCGCGATCTTCGATGCCTCGCCCTTCGGCAAGATCGATGTCGAGGGACCGGATGCCGAAGCCTTCATGCTTCACGTCTGCGCCGGGCATGTCGCGCGGCCCGCCGGATCGGTCATCTATACGGCGATGCTGAACGCGCGGGGCACCTATCAAAGCGATATCACCGTGCAGCGCCTCTCAGAGACGCAATATCGCCTGTTCGTCGGCACGACCGCAATCCGCAGCGACCTGTCATGGCTACGCCGTCATGGGGCGGGATTCGACGTGACCATGCGCGACCGCACCGAAGATTTCGCGGTTCTGTGCCTTGCGGGGCCGGATGCGGCCCGGATCGCGCAGGATATCGGCGCACCGGACCTGAACGACATCGGGTATTTCAGGCACAGGCTCGCCCATATCGCCGGAATGACCGTGCGCGCGGCGCGGCTATCCTATGTCGGCGAAGCGGGGTGGGAGATCACCTGCCGCACCGATCAGGCCCGCTCGCTCTATGGCGCGCTCTGCGACGCCGGGGCGCGCCCCGCCGGTCTCTTTGCCCAAACATCCATGCGGATCGAGAAAGGGTTCTGTGCGATGGGGCATGAACTCGATAGCGATCTGTCGCCCGTGGATGTGGGATTACAGCCGATGACACGATCCTCCGGGGGGTTTATCGGGTTCGACGCATTACAGGAACGGCGCGGGAAGGACGCGGGCAAGAGGCTCGTATCGCTGGTTTTCGGGGATGAAACATCGGTCCCTCTGGGGCATGAGCCGATCCTGCACGGGGGCAAGATCATCGGGCAGACGACCTCCTGCGCCTTCGGGTATCGCATCGGCAAGCCGGTCGCCCTTGGCCTGCTCGACCGACCTGCCGGGGACGGGGATGAGCGCGCGGTCACGGTCGATATTGCCCGTCGGCCGGTCGATGCGACGCTGATATCCGGGCCGGTTTTCGACCCCTTGGGCGCACGAATGCGACCCTGACCCCGCAATGGCGCAAGATCACGATCCTCCATCCATCCGCTTCTTCCTTGTATCTCGATCAAAACTGTACCAGAACACCCCCTGAACATCATGGGTACGGGGGCGGGCATGACCCTCCTGACACCGGAAGCGCCCCGGCACGAGGCGGGCGCCTATTCCGACGACCAACAAACCGCCTTCGAGCGGGTCTGCGCCTTCATCGCCCAGAGCGGGCTGACGCTGGAGGGCATACCGGCCCCGGCGCTCGGGTCACGGGCGGATGTCGATGCGGAACTGGGGCGTGTCTTCGCGATTCTTGGCAAGGCGGGGTCCGGCAAGACCCGGCTGCTGGCCGATCTGGGGCAAATCCTTCTCGATGCCGATGTCGAGCAAATCAGCGCCGATCATGACGTGAAACGCTCAGGTCGCCGCACCTTCGCCATCGTCGCACCGACGAACAAGGCCGCGAGCGTGCTACGCAACCGGGGCGTGGAGGCGACGACGATTCACCGGATCATCTACACCCCGCTCTACGATCCCGAATACGAAAAGCTGGCCGAATGGCTGGCCGAGGGCGGGAAGGGCGAGCGGCCCGAACATGCCTCGCTGGCCGAGGGCGCGCTGGAGCGGGCGCTTGCGTTTTTCGAGGAGACGAAATCGATCCCGGCGGCGCTGGCCAGTGCGGGGCTGCGGGGATCGGAATTCATCACCGGCTGGACCCGGCGCGACGATTCCATCGATATCGGCCTCGTGGATGAAGCATCGATGCTGGACGACAAGCAACTCGAAGACCTGCGCCGGGTCTTCGATACGCTGATCCTGTTTGGCGATCCGGCCCAGCTCGCCCCCGTGGGACAATCGGATTCGATGGCCTTCGATTCCCTGCCCGAAGACGGCAAGGTCTATCTGGAGCAGGTGCACCGTCAGGCCCTTGGCAATCCGATCGTCGAACTGGCCTATGCCATCGCAGACCCGACTCTCGATTTCGAGGGATTCGAACGCCTGCTGCGCGACACCGCCGAGCGGGACGAACGGGTCGTGATTGCGGGCCGGGCCGATCCGGCAAAGATGGCCCGCGCGCCGATGCTCGTCTGGCGCAACGCGACGCGCATCCGCCTGATCCACGCGTTTCGCACCGCCTATGGCATCCCCGAAACCGTGCTGGAAAAGGGCGAGCCGCTGATCTGCGACGGGGCGGAAATTCCGCTCAAGCACCGCAAGAAACGGATCGCTCTCGAACAGGCCGGTCTGGTGAAGGGCGCGCAGGTCTTCTATCAGGGACCGGGCCGCAAACCCGGCTTTGCACGCCTCTATGTCGCCGGGGCCGCCGATCCGCAAATCAGCGTCGCCGCCATCATCCAGATCGAACGCGGCACGGATGCGGAGCCGATCATTCCGCTCGCCGCGCGCATGGGAGCGGTTTTTCTGCATGGCGCGGCCTGCACGATCCATAAGGCCCAAGGGTCGCAATGGCCCGATGTGCAGGTCTTTGCGCCCGATCTCTATGCCGCCGCGCGCTCGAACCGCATGGAAAACGGCATCCCGCTCTGGAAGCGCCTCGCCTATGTCGCGATTACCCGCGCACAGCACAAACTGTTCTGGGTCACCCGCTATGCCATGGCCCGGCCAGAAGGAACGGTCGGCTCGATCGAGCAAACGCTGGATTAGGGCCATCGCCGAAAAACCGGCACCCGATTGAGTTACACCCAAGGGTTATCATTTTACTTTATATACTTTATGAGTGCATACTGAGGAATGTGCATTTCGTTCAGGTGACCAGGTGTGACATCGATGCGAACAATGGGAGGAGCGCCCGCTCTGCGCGCCAGCGAAAAATCGTTGCTGCATCTGTTGCGCCTGCGGGGGGCCTTGTCGAAAGCGGAGCTGGCCCGATTGTCGAATATGAGCGCCCAAGGCGTCTCGATCATCATCGAGCGTCTTTTCGATCTCGCGCTGGTCAAGAAGGGTCAGAAAAAACGCGGGCGCGTCGGCCAACCCTCCACCCCGATCATCCTCAACCCGGAGGGTGCGGTCTCGATGGGCATCTTCATCGGCATGAACAAGGCGCAGCTGGTCGCGGCGGATTTCCGGGGCGCGATCCGGGCCGAGCGAAGCGTAACCTATGCGAACGCGCGGGATCTTTCGGCGGCACAATCGATTATCGAGGCGGCTTCGGCCCTGTCCGACACCCTCGGCGATTCCCTGTGGAGCCGACGGATCGGGATCGGGATCGCAGCGCGGGAATGCCTGCTCGATACCCTATCCGGCACACACGCGCATGCGCCTGGCCTTGCCGATCCCGATTGCCTCGCGCAGCGGCTGGAAAAAAAGTTTCAGGTTCCCGCCTATTGCGTCAACGACATCCGCGCGGCCTGTATCACCGAAATCGCGGCGGGTATGGAATATGCGAATCACTCAACGCTCTATCTGGATATCGGGCGCTCTTTCGGGGCGGGGATCATTCTTGAAGGGCGTCTGATCGGAACGGAGGAGCAGGTTTCGAGCAGCCTGCACACCCTGCCCATGCCAGAGCGCAAGAACACCTATGTCGGCGATCTCGCCTCGCTGGAATCGTTACGCCAAAGCCTTGAGCAAAGCGACAGCGATTACGACACCCAATTGGTCGCCGATTTCGTGGATACGCAGGATGCCTTCGCCCTTTGGCGGGACGAGGCAGCACAGGCCCTCGCTGCGGCGATCCGGGCCGCTTCCGCCACGCTCATCATCGACCGGGTCCTGATCGCCAGCGACCTGCGCCATGGCGCGCTTCGCGATCTTGTGCGCGAATTGCAGCACAGGCTGGAAACGGATGCGCATTCCAGAATCCGGTTGCCGACGATATCGATGGAAACCGTCACCCCGAACCCCCGCGCCCAAGGCGCCGCGATGGTTCCGTTCCTGAAGGCGTTCGGCATGCCGGAGGGATGACCCCGCCTGCGCATCGGTCTTGGCACATTGCTAGAGCGGCCGGGGAAAGGGGGCCGTGCTCGACATCGCGACGTCACAGCCATCGGAAACCTTGGTCCAACTGGTATTGTTCAGCACAAGATCACAGCGCAGCGTCACCATCCGCCCGCTTCGCATCCGACAGATTGTTTCGCCCAATGCCGCCTTTCCACCGGAGTGACGGCACAGGCAGGGGGTCTTGGGCTTTGGCCCGCTCCACCCCTTGAGGGCGGGCTTGGCAAAGCCCGATGATGCAAGACTGGCGAGAGCTATTGCAATGACAACTCGTCTCATAGGGGCAAACATAGCACAATTTCGGTGTCGATGGCGACGAATCTTCGCTTGACCTGTCGCGCGGGACTGGCGACACCCGCGCCATGATCCCACGCGAGAAAATTGCCCAGATCCTTCAACGATACGAATTCCTCGAAGCGTCAATGGCCGAGGGGCTGTCGGGGGATGCCTATGTCGCGCTGTCGAAGGAATATTCCTCGATGCAGGGCGTGGTCGAGCAGGCGCGCCTGTATGAGGAAACCGTCGCGGGCATCGACGACGCCGAGGCGATGCTGGACGACGCCGAAATGCGCGATTACGCCGAGGAGGAGCTGGCGCGCCTGCGCGCCGCCCTGCCCGCGCTGGAGCAAGCGATGCGAATCGCCCTGCTGCCCCGAGACGAAGCGGACGAGAAATCCGCCATCCTCGAAATCCGCCCCGGCACCGGGGGCGACGAGGCCGCCCTTTTCGCCGGGGATCTCTTTCGCATGTACCAGCGCTATGCCGAGGGGCGCGGCTGGAAGGTCGAGATTCTGGAGGAAGCGGCGGGCGAAATGGGCGGGTACAAGGAACTCGTCGCCTCGATCAAGGGGCAGAGCGTCTTTGCGAAGATGAAATTCGAATCGGGCGTCCATCGGGTGCAGCGCGTGCCCGAAACCGAGAGTCAGGGGCGCATCCATACATCGGCGGCGACGGTCGCTGTCCTGCCCGAAGCGGAGGCAATCGACGTCACCATCGCCGAGGGCGATCTCAGGATCGATACGATGCGGGCATCGGGGGCGGGGGGCCAGCATGTCAACACCACCGATTCGGCGGTACGAATCACCCACTTGCCCACGGGCCTTGTCGTGACGTCATCGGAAAAATCGCAGCATACGAACCGTGCCAAGGCAATGGATGTGCTCCGCGCCCGGCTCTATGACATGCAACGGCGCGAGGCGGATGAAGCCCGCGCCGCCGAGCGCAAGGGGCAGATCGGCTCCGGCGACCGATCCGAGCGCATCCGCACCTACAACTTTCCGCAAGGGCGCGTCAGCGACCACCGGATCAACCTGACCCTCTACAAGCTGGACGAGGTGATGGCCGGGGGGCTGGACGAGTTGATCGACGCGCTGATGGCCGACGATCAGGCGACCAAGCTCGCCGATCTCGACGCGTGACACGGGGGGAGGCGCTGCGCGCGGCGCGGGCGCGGCTGGCGCATGTCGAAACGCCTGCGCGCGATGCCCGCGACCTGATGCTGCATGTTCTGGGCATCGAGGCCGCCGCCCTGATTGCCACCGAGCGCGAGGCCCTGTTACCGGAGGATGCCGCGCGCTTCGACGCGGCCATCGCGCGGCGGGCGGCCCATGAGCCGGTATCGAAGATTATCGGATGGCGGGCCTTCTACGGCCTTGATTTCGCGATCACCCGCGATGTTCTGGACCCAAGAGCGGATAGCGAGACCCTGATCGATGCGGCGCTTGACATGGCGGCGGATGCGCGGCGCATTCTCGATCTGGGGACCGGCTCAGGGTGCCTGCTGCTGACGCTCCTGCATCATCTGCCCCAGGCCGAGGGCCTGGGCATCGACCTGTCCGAAGCGGCGCTCGATATTGCCCGTCGCAATGCGAAACGGCTTCATCTGGGCGAAAAAGCGCGATTTATCCGGTCCGACTGGCTCGAAAAGGTTGACGGCACCTTCGACCTTGTGGTTTGCAATCCCCCGTATATCGGCGAACACGAGCGATCCGCCCTTTCGGACGACGTCCTGCTATGGGACCCGGAGGGGGCGCTGTTCGCCGATGAAGACGGCCTTGCGGCGTATCGAAAAATTGCTTCGACACTCGGCAAGGCGCTTTCTGAGACCGGAACGGCGTTCTTCGAGATCGGTTCGGGCCAGGCAGAGGCGGTTTCCCGCCTTTTCATGGCTTGCGGCTTCGGGGATATAACGTTTCGCCGCGACATCGCGGACATTCGGCGTTGCATGATCGTGCGCCGGACAGATCCGCAGGCATTAAGGGACTGAACGTCCGATCCGCAGAGACTCCCCGCGCCCGACGATGAGGGCGCAGCACACGGATCGGCTTTCCGAACGGCATATGAAGCAGATTTCGAAAAACAATCATAATAACCGTAACCGTCAGAAAAGCGGTCGACGCTCCGGCGGAGGCGGGGGCGGAGGGGGCGGAAACGGGGGCAATAACCTGAACCGCGTTTACGAAAGCGCGGGACCGGAGGGAAAGGTGCGTGGCACCGCCCAACAGATCATCGACAAATACGCCGCCCTCGCCAATGACGCAATGACCGCCGGTGACCGGATCACGGCCGAAAGCTTCTATCAGCACGCCGAACACTACCAGCGAATCGTCTCGACCGCGATGGCCGCCGAGGCCGAAGCCCGCGAGTTACGCGCACAGCAACAGCGCGAACGCGACGAACGCGAACAGCGCGAGCGCGAGGCCCGCGAGCAGAGCCGATCCAACAACACCGAGGATCAGGGCGACGATCGTGGCCGGAGCCGAAACGATTCCGAGCGCCCCGCCCGTTACCGCGATCCCGAACCCGCCACCCAGAGTCAGGCCGAGGCAACGCCCCCCACGGCAAACGACGCCGAGCAACCATCCGCTGCGGTTGCCAACGAGGATTCGCGCCCCAATCCGCTGGCGGGCGATCCCCGCCCTGCCGATGCCGATTCCAGTGCCTCACCCGCCGCCGAAGCGGCCGACCCTGCCCCGTTGGAGCCAAAGCCTGCCCCGAAGAAGCGGGCGACTCGTGCGCGCAAACTTGTCATTGACGAGGCCGCCAGCCCTGTCGCCGAGGGCGACGCCCCGGCCAAGCCAAAACGGGGCCGCCCGCGCAAAAAAGTCGAACCGGAGAATCCCACCGCCGCCGCCGTCACAGGCGATGCGGACGCTGCGGGCTGAATGCGACTGCTCTTTCTTGGCGACCTTCTGGGTCGTTCGGGTCGTCAGGCGGCCATTGATGCGCTGCCCGGCCTGCGATCCCGACTCATGCTCGATTGCGTTATCGTCAATGGCGAGAACGCCGCCGGGGGCTTCGGGATCACCTCCAATATCGCGGAGGCCGTCTTCGATGCCGGAGCGGATGCCATCACGCTGGGGAACCACGCCTTCGACAACCGCGAGATCATCGGCCACCTGTCCCGCGAAAACCGCATCGTGCGCCCCGCCAACCTGCCAAAGGGCGCACCGGGCCGTGGATCGACCCTGATCGATCTGGCCGATGGGCGGCGGGTGCTGGTCATCAATGCGCTGGGCCGCATTTTCATGCAGCCCCATGACGACCCCTTCGCCGCCGTGGATCGCGAATTGGAAGCCTGCCCCCTGGGAGTGGCCTGCGATGCGGCGGTGGTCGATTTTCATGCCGAGGCAACGTCGGAAAAGCAGGCGATGGGCTATTGGTGCGATGGCCGCGCGAGCCTGTGTGTGGGCACCCATACCCATATCCCCACCGCCGATACACGCATTCTGCCCAAGGGCACCGCTTATCAGACCGATGCCGGGATGTGCGGCGATTACGACAGCGTTATCGGCATGGACAAGGAAGAACCGCTGCGCCGCTTTATCACCGGCCTGCCCTCCGGGCGATTCGAACCGAAGATCGGCGAGGCGACGCTCTGCGGTGTCTTCGTGGAAACCGACGATACGACCGGGCTGGCCGTGCGGACCGAGCCTGTGCGCCTGAAAGGGCTGCTCAAAGAAACATTACCGTCGGTTTAGAAAGTTGCGTTGCCCTTTAACGCACGGTTAGCCCTTTTCCTTATACCTCTGGTCAGTCACAACTGCCGGAGTTTCACGATGACCGATCACCCTACTTTACCGCAGGTCGATGCGATCGTGGAGGCGATGCCCCATCCAGCCTTCGCGAAGGATAGCGACTTTCGGTTCATAGCGGTGAACGACGCCTTTCTGTCCCTGACAGGTCTCGACCGCGATGCGATCCTTGGGCGCACCGCTCAGGACGTATGCAGCATCGAAACAGCGGCAGAAGAACGGCAGGTTCTGGTTTTCGGCACCCGACAATCCACGGTGATGCATCTTGGCGACCTGAATTGCCGGTTCGATCTGCGCCGGGAAGGGTCGCTATCGACGACCGCCCTGGTTATCGGCACGATGGATTCGGCCCCGATTCCGGCTCCCGTCCCGGCCCCGCAACCGACACCGACACCGCAACGCCAACAGATGCCAGAACCGAAACGCACATCGTATTCCGACGACATGGCGGCCATCGTGCATCACATGACGGTCGGTGCCGTGTTGCTCGATGCCGAACTCACGATCATAGCGCTGAACGATGTTCTCTACAGGGTCTGGAACATCGACCACAATGCCGTACGGGTAGGCGACCGCTTCCGGGATTTCATGAATGCGGGCAGGCAAAGCCGCGCCCCCAATCTGAATGACGATGAATGGAATGCCCATATCGCCCAAATTGAAGGCTCCATCATCCGCTATGAAATCCCGACACGGGATATCGAGTTGGCGGATAAACGCACGATCTGCGCATCGGGAGTGATGTTATCGGAGGGGCGCAGCCTGATTACCTTCGACGATGTCAGCCTGCGCGACCATTCGATCCAGTCCATCGCTGCGTTGAGACAGACCGCCGAGGAATCCGAAGGCTTGATGCGCAAGGTCATCGACAACGTGCCCGCTGCGGTGATCGTCTATGACAAGGACAACAACTTCGTTCTCGATAACAAGACCAGACACGTGATGGTCCCCGCCTATGATGCGATGATGAAACCCGGCAAGACGCTGGAAGATTTCATCGATCATCTTCACGAAATTCGCAATGTCACGGAATCCGAAGACCCGGATCTCGATGCTATCCATGATTCCGACCCCGAAACATGGAAGGCCCGGCGCCTTGAGCAATATAACATGCCCTTCCGGTCCATCGAGCGCTGCACCGCCGATAACCAATGGGTCAAGGTCACCGATCGCCGCCTCGAAGACGGAACGCTGATCCGCATGTGGTCCGATATTGCCGAACTCAAGGCGCGTCAAACCGAACTCGACAAGCTCAATACCATCGCCCAAACCTCGCTCAAAACCCTGCGCGCGGCCATCGAAGCCATCCCCGACGGGATCGCCGTCTGGGATCGTCAGGACCGCTTCATCATCTGGAACAACCAGTTTATGGAACAGTTTCCGGGGATCGAGATACGCCCCGGTAAATCGGTGCGCGATGCCCTCGTCGAATTCGCGAAAAGCGGCACGATACCGGGCATAGAAGGACAAGAGGAACAATGGGGCCTCGAACGATACGAGGAATGGAAACAGGGCGTCGGCGAGGAGCATCTTTTCGAAACCCATGACGGGCGCTGGCTCAAACGGATCGACCGCTGCACGCCGGAGGGGCTGCGCGTTGGCCTGCGCACGGATGTTACCGAGTTGAAACGGCGCGAAATCGATCTGCAAAAGGCCAAGGAAACCGCCGAAACCGCCGAACGCTCGAAATCGGAATTCCTCGCCAATATGAGCCACGAGATTCGCACACCGATGAACGGCATTCTCGGCATGGCGGAAATCCTTGTCCGGACCGATCTGAACGAACGCCAGAAGAAATTCGCCGATATCATCGCCACCTCAGGCAATGCGCTGCTGACGATCATCAACGATATCCTCGATTTCTCGAAAATCGATGCCGGGCAATTGCCGCTCAACCCCGAGCCGTTTCAGCTGTCGCAGGCCATCGACGATGTTGCCACGCTGCTCTCCACCCGCTCGGTCGAAAAAGACCTCGAAGTCATCGTTCGGATCGCACCGGGCATTCCCGATCAGCTGATCGGCGATGCGGGGCGGCTGCGCCAGATCGTGACGAACCTCATGGGCAATGCCGTCAAATTCACCGAGAAGGGACATGTCCTCGTCGATATAGACGGCAAAGCGGGCGAGCAGGACGCAGAGGGACGCGATACCTTCGTCCTGAACTGCCGCGTGATCGATACGGGTATCGGCATCCCCGCGGACCGCTTGAGCGAAGTATTCAGCAAATTCAGTCAGGTGGATGGCTCCTCCACCCGCCAGCATGAGGGAACCGGCCTTGGCCTTGCCATCGCGATGCGGCTGGTCGAGTTGATGGGCGGCGAGATCGGATGCGAAAGCACGGTCGGCAAAGGCTCGACCTTCTGGTTCACGGTGCCCTTGCCCGTCGATAATTCCGGGTCCAAGCCCAAGGCACCGCCCACCGACCTGACGGGCACCCGCATTCTGGTGATCGACGACAATGCCGTGAACCGGTCGATCCTGCTCGAACAATTGACCGCATGGGGCTTTGAAGGGTTCGTTGCGGAATCCGGCGAGGAAGGTCTGGCCATCATGCATCGGCAGAGGGCCGCAGATAAGCCGGTACAGGCCGTCGTCCTTGATTATCATATGCCCCAAGTCAACGGCACGCAGGTCGCCAGAACCATGCGCCACGACCCCACCCTTGGCAAAACCCCGATCATCATGCTGACCTCCATCGATCTCGATGTGCAGAAGGCAAGCTTCCGGGAACTCAACATCAACGGATATCTGGTCAAGCCCGCCCGCTCCGCCACGCTGCTCAAGACAATCGTTGCGGCGATTCGCGAGCCGGGCATCGGCGGCGCGTCGTCACTGGAAACCGATCAAGAAACGGATTGGGCCACCGTCGCTCAGGAAGCGAGAGCCGAGGCAGAAACCAGTATCCTCGTGGCCGATGACAACCGGGTCAATCAGTTCGTCGTGCGCGAGGTGCTCGACGCGCTTGGATTGGCATGCATCGTGGCCAATGACGGCCAAGAGGCCATAGATGCCTATCGCAAGCATCGCCCCGCCCTCGTCCTGATGGATGTCACGATGCCGCGCATGGATGGCCACACCGCCACCCGCAAGATACGACAATTGGAGGGCGACGGCCCGCATACCCCGATCATCGGCGCGACGGCCCATGCCTCCGATTCCGACCGTCAGGCCTGTCTGGATGCAGGGATGGACGATTATATCAGCAAGCCGATCAGCCCAAGCGCCCTGCAAGAGAAAATTCGCTACTGGCTGATCGAAGAGCAGGAAACCCTGTCAGCGTAACGGGCCTTTTTGCATCCGGCGCAGGCTGAGGGTCGTCCATTCGCCAAGGCGGATGCGCTCGACCGCGTGCATTCCCCATCCGGCAAAGACCCGCTCGACCCCCGGCGCCTGACGATGCAACAGGCCCGACAGCACCACCGCCGAACCACTGACCGTCACCCGCGCAATCTGCGGAGCCAGCCGCTTGAGCGGGGCGGCAAGAATATTGGCGAAGACCAGATCATAGGGGGCATGGCGCATCACCTCGCCCCCGGTCGCGCGGCCCGCCTCGACCGTGCGCATCATCAGGCCGGTGCCGTTGGCGCGGCCATTCTCATGGGCGGTCATCACGGCCACGGCATCGATATCCGTGGCAATCACCCGCGATTTCCACAGCAGCGCGGCCCCCATGCCCAACGCGCCGGTTCCCGTGCCCAGATCGAGCACCCGGCGGGCGACAAAGCCCTCGCGCGCCAGCCGGTCCATCGCCGTCAGGCATCCACGGGTGGTGCCGTGATGCCCGGTGCCAAAGGCCATCGCCGCCTCGATCCGCAGACGCACCGCCGAGGGGGGCGCATCGCCTTCGTCATGCCCGCCATGCAGGACAAACCGCCCCGCCCGGACGGGGCGCAACTCGCGGCGGACCTTCGAGACCCAATCTTCGGGAGGGACATTCGAGATGACGAAAGGCTGTGACCCGAAGGCCGCCTCCAGCAAGGCGAGCAGGACGGCATTGGGCCGCCCATCGAAATATCCGCCCACTTCCCAGAGATCGTCATCCTCGTCGATCTCGAAACAGCCGATCCCGACCGGGGCCGGGTCCATTCGCTCCATGGCTTCTGCCAACGATTGCGCGTCGCGTTCATTCGCAATCGTAGCAAAGGCCGTCCAGACCTCGCCGGTCTTCGCTGTCATCGGGTTTTCCTCCGCATCGTGGCGGCGACGCATAGCACGCCCTCCGGTGCGGGGAAATCGCTATCGCTCAGGCGTCGACACCAATCGGGCAGGTAACCCCCGTCCCGCGCAGGTTGCAGTAGCCGCCGGGTCTTTTGGCGAGATATTGTTGATGCTCCGCTTCGGCATAGTAGAAGACCGGCGCGTGCATGATCTCGGTCGTAACCGGCCCCATGCTGCGCTGTTCGAGCTGATGGGCGATGATGTTACAGGTCTGGATCGCGGTTTCGTATTGATCGGGCGTGGTGGTGTAGATGCCGGAGCGATATTGTGTGCCCACATCGTTGCCCTGGCGCATCCCTTGGGTCGGGTCATGCTCCTCCCAAAAAGCCTTGAGCAGACGCTCGGCCGACACGATCGACGGATCATAGACGATCATCACGGCCTCTGTATGCCCGGTCCTGCCGGTGCAGACCTCGCGATAGGTCGCATGCTTCGTCGTTCCGCCCATATAGCCCACGGCGGTCGAGTAGACCCCCGGAATCTGCCAGAACAGACGCTCGGCCCCCCAAAAACAGCCCATGGCCACATACAGGGTTTCGAACCCCTCTGGAAACGGGGGCTTCAGCGGATTGCCGGTGACATAATGCGCGGCGGGCACGGGCATTTCCTCGGCATTATCCGGCGGTGCCTCGGCGGCGGTTGGGGGGTCGGTTCTATTGAAAAGACTGAACATGCGGCGGCTCCTTCGAAACAGAATATGGGGTCAGGTGGGGGCGCTGTCGAGGGCATCCCCGCTCGCGAAACGATCAAGAATCGGACAGTCAGGCCGCTCATCCCCTGCACAATCGCGTGCAACCCGCGCGAGTTCTTCTCGCAGGCCTGTCAATTCGGCAATCCGAGTGTCGAGCACGGCGATCTTGGTTTCGGCGAGGCGCTTCACATCGGCACTTTCGCGGCTGCGATCCTCATAGAGCGACAGAAGCTCGCGGCATTCGGGAATCGAGAAACCGAACCGCCGGGCGCGGGCGACAAATCGCAGCTTCTGAACCGATGCCGCATCATAGTCGCGATAGCCGCTATCGCTGCGCCCCGGCGGACCGACAAGATCGATATCGGCATAGTACCGCACGGTTTTTACCGGCAAGCCCGATTCGCGGGCCGCATCCCCGATCTTCATGACATTTTTCCTTGAGTCTCCTGTTACTGGAAATGTTATCGCTGCGCCCGTAATCAAGGAGGCACGCAAATGGCCCTCGTGGAAACCCGCAAACTGGATATCGACTGGAGCGATAGCGCGACCTGGAAACAGGCGCGGATCAATACGCTCTGGTGCCTGCTCGGCTGTTCCATCGGTGATTTCGGAACGATCCTGTATTTTCAGGTGACCGGCATTCCGTGGCCCGTCTGGGCGATCATGGGGCTGGCGATCATCAACGGCCTGCTCACCTCGATCGCCCTCGAAACGATCATCCTGTCGCGACAGATGGCCCTGCGCGATGCCTTCCGCACAGCCATCGGCATGTCGCTGATCTCGATGATCGCGATGGAGGCAGCGATGAACCTGACAGATGTTCTGCTGACAGGGGGGGCGGTGCTGACATGGTGGGTGGTGCCCTTCATGCTGCTGGCCGGGTGGCTGACGCCCCTGCCCTATAATTACTGGCGGCTGAAGGCGCTGGGCAAGGGGTGCTGCCACTGACCCCTGCGACAGCTGCAAACCGCAAGGTCAGGGTGAGCACGGGTATAGGAAAGACTTGAAAGCGAAGGGCCGAGATCCCTTGTGATCCCGGCCCCTATCGCGCCTGATTGCGTCAGATTCCGGCGATGCAGAGGTATTTCATCTCCAGATAATCCTCGGTCCCATAATGCGATCCCTCACGTCCAAGGCCCGATTGCTTGACGCCGCCAAAGGGGGCCACCTCGGTCGAGATGATGCCGGTATTGATGCCGACGATCCCGTATTCCAATTCCTCGGCCACATGCCAGACACGGGCCATGTCCTTGGCGTAGAAATAGGCGGCAAGACCGAAGATCGTGTCATTTGCCTGCGCGACCACATCCTCGACATCGTCGAATTTGAACAGCGGCGCGACGGGACCGAAGGTTTCTTCCTGCGCGACCTGCATATCCTTGGTCACGCCGGTGATGACGGTCGGCTGAAAGAAGGTGCCGCCGAGGTCATGGCGGGCACCGCCGACAACGATCTTCGCGCCCTTGGAGGTGGCGTCCTCGATATGCTCCTCGACCTTCTCGACGCTCGCCATCTCGATCATCGGGCCAAGGACAACCCCGTCGCTAAAGCCGTCACCGATCTTCATTTCGGAGACGCGCTTGGCCAGCTTTTCCGCGAATTCGTCATAAACGCCCGATTGGACATAGATGCGGTTGGCGCATACGCAAGTCTGGCCCGCATTGCGGTATTTACAGATCATCGCCCCTTCGACCGCCGCGTCGATATCGGCGTCGTCAAAGACGATGAAGGGCGCATTACCCCCCAACTCAAGGCTGAGTTTCTTGATGCTGTCCGAAGACTGCTTCATCAGGATGCGGCCCACTTCGGTCGAACCGGTGAAAGTGAGCTTGCGCACCGTCTCATTGCTCGTCAACTCGCCGCCGATGGCGGAGGAGGATTTGCCGGTCACCACATTGAAGATGCCCTTGGGCAGACCCGCGCGCTCGCCCAACTCAGCCAGTGCCAGCGCCGACAGGGGCGTCATAGTCGCGGGTTTGAGGACCATCGAGCACCCGACGGCCAGCGCTGGACCGGCCTTGCGGGTAATCATCGCGCAGGGAAAATTCCAGGGCGTGATCGCGCCGACGACGCCGATGGGCTGTTTGAGCACCACGATGCGCTTGTCTTCCTGATGGCCGGGAATCACATCGCCATAGATGCGCTTTGCTTCCTCGGCGAACCACTCGATGAAAGAGGCACCATAGGCAATCTCGCCCTTTGCTTCGGCCAGGGGCTTGCCCATTTCGGCGGTCAGGATGGCGGCCAGATCGTCCTGATTGGCCATGATCAGCTCATACCATTTTTTCAGGATATTGGCCCGGTCCTTCGCCGTCTTTTTCGCCCAGCTTTTCTGGGCGATTTCAGCGGCATCAATGGCACGGCGGGTTTCGTCAGCGCCCATATCGGGCACGGTCGCGATCTCCTCGCCGGTGGAGGGGTTGAGAACGGGAACCGACTTGCCGGAATCCGCGCCGACCCATGCGCCATCAATATAGGCGGCGGTCTTCACGAGGCTTGGGTCTTTGAGAACCGAAGGGAGCGAAGGAGCGGTGTCGAGCATGAACTGGCCTTTCATAGAGCGAATAAAGGGCGGGAATCGCCTCCCGCATTGCCGCGCAATCTATCGCGTTTCGGGCATTTGTCATACATCGTCGCAGTTGTTTCGCGCATTTACGGGAGAAGGGCATGGGTGACGAGGCCGCGACTGCTTGGGCCGATCTGTCGCGCTGCGGGCGCTATCGCTATGCGCTTGGGCGGCGATGGGCACCGGGGCCGGAGGCGCTGTTCGTTCTGCTCAACCCCAGCACAGCCGATGCCTCGCTCGACGATCCGACTCTGCGGCGCTGTCTCGGCTTTGCCCGGCGCGAAGGATGCGGAGCCTCGCGCACCGTCAATCTGTTTGCATGGCGCGCGACCTCGCCGCGCGATCTGGTGGCGGCGGGCGATTGCGGAGAAAATATCACCGGGCGGCGCAATGCAGGCGCGCTGCGCGAGGCGCTGATCGCCTGTGACGGCCCGGTCATCGTGGGCTGGGGCGCCCATGCCATCGCAGCGACACGCGCAAAGGCGCTTACCCGCCTCGCCCGACAACAGGGCCGGGCGCTGCATTGCCTTGGGGTCACAAAAACGGGTCAACCGCGTCACCCTCTCTACATCCGGGCAGAGGCGGATTTGCGGCCATGGCCCGTGGATCACCCGGCGAGCCTGTGACATCATCGGTGCTGTGCCGCGCGTGATGCGCAACAGGGGCAGGCATCACACGCAGGAATAGCCTTTCACGAGAAACTCGCCCGACTCGTCCTGCATGAAATCGACCCGATCGGGCGAGGTGCCGATGGCGCAGGCCGCTTCGGCGGCTTTGTGGCAGGCGACCTGTTCGGCGCTGCCGCTGGGCACGGGCCGGGCGCAGGAATGATCGTTGACCCCCACCGCCGCCGTAACCCCTTGCAGCAGGGTCGACCCGCCCGCCTCGCCCTTGCCGCCACAACCGCATAGCGCAAGGCAGAACAGGGCCGTACAGGGAAGGATATGACGCATGGAAAGCCTCCTGTCCGGGTCAGGAAGCCCCCTTGCGCATCGCCACCGCAATCATCGGCTGGTCGAGCAGGAAGCCCCCGTCTGTTTCACGGGCATGGTACGAAAAAAGCCTTACCACTTCGTCACGCACCGCCTCGATCCGGTCGCGGCGCGCGGGGTCGATGGCGAGGGCATATCCCAGCATATCGTCGGCGCTGACCTCATGCAGATCGGTGTCGTATTCGGTATGCAGGGTCGTCTCGATCCCCGTTTCCTCACGGAAAGCGGCAAGATGGGCCAGCGCCCCGGCGCGCACTTCGGTCTCGTCATCCAGCGGGGCGAAAACCTCCTGATAACCGCCCCGCGCCAACGGCTCGATGATCAGAAGCGTCGCCCCCGGCTCGATCACGCGGACCGCCTCGGCAAGGGATGCACGGATCAGGTCTTGGGGGATATGATGCAGGCTGTTGAGAAAGATCGCCCCACTGAAACGGCCATCCTCGAAGGGCAGAGCCTCGCCGCCGCAATGGGTCACATGGGCCTCCGGGGCCGCCTCCCGTGCCTTGACCAGCAATTCGGCGCTGGGGTCCACGCCGCTGACCCGCGCCCCCCGCCGGATCAGCGCCCGGAGCAACCGCCCCCGTCCACAGCCGATATCGAGCATAGACCGTCCCGCCAACGGGTCGAAAACCTCGGTGATGACATCCATGTTGTTAGAATAGGTCACGCATTCCTCCCGAACGCCGATGAGGCAGAAACCAGAATGGCCAGCACGATGACCGCCCCGCCGATCAGGGCCGTACTCGCCGGAACCTCCCCCATCGCCAGCCAGACCCATAAGGGACCAAGGGCCGTTTCCAGCAACATCAGCAGACTCACCTCCGCCGCCCCGATATAGCGCGGGCCAACCGTTACCAGAGTGAAGGCCACGGGCGTCAGGCACAACCCCAAAACACAGGCCCAGAACAGCGACATCCCTTCCATCGCCAGCGGTTCGGCGAAGGTGAACCCAAAAACGCCCATGAAGAACGATCCGACAAAAACCGCAGCGACGTTATCCACCTGCGGCCAGCGGCGCAGCATCGTGAACTGGGCGGCGAGATTCACGGTGGTCAGCACCGCCAAGGCCATCCCCAGCGTCGAGCCGCCCGAAATCCCCCCCGCCGCCGCGATCAAGACGCCAACACCCCCCAGCGCGATGGCGAGCGACGTGCGCCGGTCCGGCACCTCGCGCAGCACAAACCAAGCGAGCACGGCGGCGCATAGCGGCGTGGCCGCAAGGATGACCAGCACATCCGCCACCGAAGACAGATCGATGGCCAGCACGAAGGCCCCGCTATTCGTCGCATAGAGAATCGACAATACGATCAGACGCCACCCCCCCGCGCGCAATCGCTCGATCAGCGCCCCCCGGTCACGCCAGTACAGATAAACGCTCAGCGTCAGCATCGACAGCGCCCCGCGCCACCCGATCACCGCCACCGGATCGTCATCGATCAACCGCTGCATCAGTGCATCGGGCGAAATCCACAGAACTCCGAGAATCGTGATGAGATAGCCGAAACGCCTTTCCTGAGGCGTGGAGGCAGTGATGGTTCCGGGGGTCATACAGAAGCTTCCAAAGGCCATAGCCACGCAATCGTTGCGATGGCAACCGTGCCGGTGACGATCTTGAGCGGGATACCCAGACGCAGGTAATCGCCGAAGGTATAGCCACCCGGCGCATAAACCAGCATATTCGTCTGGTATCCGATGGGGGTCGCATAGCTGGCATTCGCCCCCGCCATCACCGCGATGACCAGCGCACGGGGATCAATGCCCAGCGATGCGGCCAGCCCGATGGCCAGCGGTGTCACGACCACCGCCACCGCGTTATTGCTGACCAGTTCGGTCATCACGGTCGTCAGGACGAATACGGCGATCAGGGCGGCCAGCGGCCCGCTGCCCTCCAGCAGTGGCACCATCGCCCGCACCACCAGATCGATTGCCCCCGTCAACTCCAACGCCCGCCCCACAGCCAGCATCGCGACGATCAAGGCGAGGATCTGGACATCGACGGCGGCAAAAGCCTCCTCACTGCTCAGGATATTGGTCAACAGCACCAGCGCCACCCCCAAAGCCGCCGCCCCGGCAATCGGCATCAGCCCGATTCCGGCCAGCACCACGACGCCCAGCATGATGGCGATGGCGATGGGGGCCTGAGACCGCCGGATCGGCTGCGTCCCGCCCTCGCGCGAGATATTGACGAGTTGGGCATCGTCGACGAAGCGGTGAATATCCTCCGCCGATCCCTCCAAAAGCACGGTATCGCCGATCTGAAGCCGCACCGCGTCGAGTTGATGCTGTGCATCCGCCGCCTGTCCGCGCCGGTGCAGGGCCAGCGGATAGATGCCGTAGCGCCGCCGCAGGCGCAGCCGTCCCAGGGGCCGTCCGATCACCCGCGAACCGGGGGGGACCAGCGCCTCCATCGTCACCGCATCGGTTGCCGACAGGGCATCCGCCGTGCCCGCGACCGACAGGCCCGTCTCGCGCAGATCGACGACTTCCTGCGCGGTGATTCTCAGGACAACCCGGTCGCCCGCCTGCAAGGCCACGCTTTTCACATCACGCCGCAGCGAACCATCACCGCGCAGGACATCGATGATCTTCGTGCCCTTGCCCTGAAAAATTTCTGCCTCCGCCGGGTTTTCGCCGATCAAGGGCGAATCGAGGGGGATGACAACTTCGGTGAAAAAGCGTGGCTGCTTGCGATCGGCCTTGGCGAATTCGGCCATCGTGCGCCGGTCCGGCAGCAAAAACCGCCCCGCAAGCGCCATGAAGATCATCCCCGCCGCCGCCGTCGTCAGGCCCACGGGCGTAATCTCGAAGATCGAAAACCGCTCCATCCCATTCGCCCGCGCCACCCCGTCGACCAGCAGGTTCGTCGACGTGCCGATCAGGGTAATCCCGCCCCCCATGATCGACGCATAGGATAGCGGGATCAGCAGGCGCGAGGCGGGCCAGCGCGTCGCTACCGCGAATTGCATCACCACCGGAATCATCACCATCACGACCGGCGTATTGTTCAGGAACGCCGAAGCAAAGACGATCAAGACCGCCGTAACCGCCAGCGTCGTCACGGGCCGGGTCTCCGCCGAGGCCGTTATGATCTCGCCCAATCGCTCCAGCGCCCCGGTCCGCACCAAAGCGCCCGACAGGATGAACAGCGCACCAATGGCGATCGGGGCACCATTGGCGAAGACCGCCACGAATTCCTCGGTCGGCAACAGACCCAGCGCGATCAACAGACCAACGGCGGTAATCCCCACCGTCTCAGGCGGAAACTTCTCCCATACGAAGCCCCCGAACATCAGCCCAAGGATCAAAAGGGCAACGATAGGCTGCATGGCCTCAGGCACGATCACGATCCCTTTTCCCTGTCTTCGTTCTCCCGCTATTGCAGCGCCGCCGGAAAAGCGCAAGCGGCGTGCTCTCCGCGCAGAAATGGGTTTGACGCCGCGCATAGACCGGCGCAACCCTGTGCCCAAACGTGAGGAGACCGCCCATGACCCGCCCCCATCGCATCGACGGCCTGCAATACGCCAATTGGTCGGAGACCGTCTTTCGCCAGATGCGCGAGGGCGGTGTCGATGCGGTGCATGTGACCATCGCCTATCACGAAACCTTTCGCGAGACGGTCCTGAACATGGAGCAATGGAACCGCTGGTTCGAGCGCTATCCCGATCTGATCGTTCAGGGCCGCACCGGGGAGGATGTGCGCCGGGCGCGGCAGGCGGGGCGCACCGCCATCATCTTCGGTTTCCAGAACCCCTCGCCCATCGAAGACGATATCGGCCTTGTCGAGATCCTGCATACGCTGGGCGCACGGTTCATGCAGTTGACCTATAACAACCAGTCCCTGCTCGCGACCGGCTGTTACGAGGATGAAGATCCCGGCCTGACCCGCATGGGCCGCGCGGTGATCGCCGAGATGAACCGCGTCGGTCTGGTCATCGATATGAGTCATTCCGCCGAACGCTCGACGCTGGATGCCATCGAGACGAGCACCCGGCCCATCGCCATCACCCATGCCAACCCCCATGCATGGCACCCGGCGCTGCGCAACAAATCCGATACCGTCATCCGCGCGCTGGCCGACGGGGGCGGGATGTTGGGATTTTCGCTCTATCCCCATCACCTCAAGCATGGCACCGATTGCACGCTCGCCTCCTTCTGCGAGGCCATGGCCCGCACGGCGGAGATGGTGGGCGCCGATCATCTGGGGATCGGCTCCGATCTGTGTCAGGATCAACCCGACAGCGTTGTCGAATGGATGCGCACGGGCCGCTGGACCAAGACCATCGATTACGGCGAGGGCAGCGCGGACGCCCCCGGCTTTCCGCCCATGCCCGACTGGTTCAATGACAACCGCGATTTCGGCACGATCGAAAGCGGTTTGCGGAATGTCGGTTTCTCGGAACCGGAAATCGCCGGGATCATGGGCGAGAACTGGCTGCGATTCTTCGATGAAGGCTTCGGGCCGAAGAAGGATACCCCATGAGCAACCGCAAACCCGCCCTCGCCACCCGTCTTGCGCAGGCGCTGCGCTATCTCGATGCCGATACCGGCGCGGTGATCCCCCCGATCCAGCCGGTCGCGACCTATGCCCGCGACGAGGCATATCAGCCGCGCAAACCCTATTGGTATCGCCGCGACGGCAACGAGACGACCGCCCATGCCGAGGCGATCATCGCTCAATTGGAGGATGCCGCCGAAGCGCTGTTATTCTCGTCGGGCATGTCCGCCGCATCGGCGGTGATCGATGCGATGGCGGCGGGGGCGCATGTGGTCGTTCCCGAAGTGATGTATCACGGTGTTCTCGACCGCTTTCAGAATGCCGCCGCCAAAAAGCGCCTCGAAGTCACTTATTATCCGGCGGGCGATCTGGCGGCGATGGCGGGCGCGATGCGGCCCGGCCAGACACGGCTGGTCTGGGCCGAAACGCCGAACAATCCTTATTGGGAAGTCACCGATATTGCCGCCGCTGCGGCCATTGCCCATGGGGCCGGGGCACTGTTACTGACCGATTGCACCGGAACAGCCCCCTGCGCGACGCGGGCACTGGAATTCGGGGCGGATATCTCGTTTCATTCGGCCACGAAATACCTCAACGGCCATTCCGACATCACGGCGGGCGTCCTGTCGATGCGCGAGACCGGGGACTTCTGGGACGACCTGATCCTGACGCGAAAATTACAGGGGACCGTTCTGCAATCCTTCGATGCCTGGCTGTTGATCCGGGGGATGCGGACGCTGTTCCTGCGCTATGAGCGGGCGACCGAGAACGCGCTGACCTTCGCGCGCCATTTCGAGGGGCATCAGGCGCTGGAAGCGGTGCTCTATCCCGGCCTGCCCTCCCATCCGGGGCATGAGATCGCAATGCGCCAGACGCGGGGCGGCTTTGGCGGGATGCTGTCGGTCATCACCACCGGCACCGAGCGCACGGCCATCGATGTGGTCCGGGCCTGCGAGGTGTTTTATCCGGCGACCTCCCTTGGCGGTGTGGAAAGTCTCGTGGAACACCGCAAGACCGTCTCCGGCGAGGGCTTTCCGGTTCACCCGCGCCTGCTGCGCCTGTCGATCGGGATCGAGGACGTCGCCGACCTCATCGCCGATTTCGAGCAGGCATTGGAGCGGGCGCTGGCCCCGTAACATCAGATCCGCTTGCCCGACGGATCGAACGACATGAGGGCAGACGCGGCAAAGGTCGCGCCAAAAGCCGCCCCCGGCTCAAGCGGGTCACCATCGGTGCGCAGGATCAACAGCGAATCGTCCTTCAGGCGCAGATGGACGAGCGTATCCGCGCCCAAAGCCTCGCAGAATGCCACAGTGCCTTCCAGCGTGCCGTTCTCCGGCGTTGTCAGCACCAGATCCTCAGGGCGTATCCCCATCGTTCCGACGCGCCCACCGTCATCGCCGCCCAACAGGGCCGGATCGATAAAGTTCATCGGCGGCGATCCGATAAACCCCGCCACAAAGGTACTGGCCGGATTACGATACAGGTCGAGCGGGGCGCCGATCTGCTCGGCAATGCCACCGTTCATCACCACCACCCGATCCGCCATCGTCATGGCCTCCACCTGATCATGGGTGACATAAAGCGATGTGGTGCCCAGCTCCCGTTGCAGGGTCTTGATCTCCATCCGCATCTGCACGCGCAGCTTTGCGTCGAGATTGGACAGCGGTTCATCGAACAGGAATGCCGCCGGTTCGCGCACGATGGCGCGGCCCATGGCGACCCGCTGGCGCTGTCCCCCCGACAATTGACGCGGCTTGCGGTCGAGATACGGGTCAATCTGGAGCAAGGCGGAAGCCTTGGCGACCCGGCGCGCGATTTCGTCCTTCGGAAGCTTGGCGATCTTCAGGCCATAGGCCAGATTCGCGCGCACGCTCATATGGGGGTAGAGGGCGTAGTTCTGGAATACCATCGCGATATCGCGCTCGCGCGGCTCCAGATCGTTGACGACCCGGCCATCGATGGAAATCCGCCCCGATGTCACCGTCTCCAGCCCCGCCACCATGCGCAGCAGCGTGGACTTGCCACAGCCCGACGGCCCGACGATCACGATCAACTCGCCATCGGCCACATCGAGATCGACGCCGTGGATCACCTCGGTCTTGCCATAGGATTTGCGGACGGTTTCGAGCGTGATGGTCGCCATTACCCGATTCTCTTTATTTCAGGATGATCGGGCATTGCTATTTCTCACTCTCGATCAGGCCCTTCACGAAGAGCCGCTGCATGAAGATCACCACCGCGACCGGGGGCAGCATGGCCAGCATCGCGGTCGCCATGATCACCGGCCAATCGGCCCAATCGTCCCCCGATGGGAACATCTGCTTGATGCCCATGACAATGGTGTTCATCTCCGGCTCGGTCGTGATGAGCAGGGGCCAGAGATACTGGTTCCAGCTAAAGATAAACAGGATCACGAACAGCGCGGCGATATTCGTGCGGCTCATCGGGACCAGAATATCGCGGAAAAACCGCATCGGTCCTGCGCCGTCGATCCGCGCCGCCTCGACGATCTCGTCGGGAATGGTCAGGAATAACTGTCGGAACAGGAACGTCGCCGTCGCCGAGGCGATCAGCGGCAGGATCAGGCCCGGATAGCTGTTCAACAAGTTCAGCTGCGCCGCCACCTCATAGGTCGGCACGATCCGCACCTCGACCGGCAGCATCAGCGTCAGGAAAATCAGCCAGAAACAGAGCATCCGCCCCGGAAAGCGGAAATAAACGATGGCAAAGGCGCTGAGAATCGAGATGGTCAGCTTGCCGAAGGTAATCCCCAGCGCCATGACCATCGAATTGAACAGCATCGTCGCGACGGGCGCATTCACCCCGGTTGTCAGCGCGCGGGTATAGTTCTCGATCAGATGCGGTCCGGGGACGAGGGGCAGGGGCGGGCGGATGATGTCCGCCTGCGTTACCGTGCTGGCGACGAAGGCAAACCAGATCGGAAAGCACAAAAGCATAATCCCGACGATCAACGTCAGATGGGTCAACCAGATCCCGGCGCCGCGTTTCTCGACCATCAGTAATGCACCCTGCGCTCGATAAACCGGAATTGGATGACGGTCAGGATGCCCACGAGGAACAGCAAGATGACCGATTGCGCCGCCGAGGAGCCAAGATCCTGCCCGACGAACCCGTCCTTGAACACCTTGTACACGAGGATATTCGTATCCTGCTGCGGCCCCCCGCCCGTAATGGTGTGGATCACCGCAAAGGTCTCGAAAAAGGCATAGACGACATTGACCACCAGCAGGAAAAATGTCGTCGGCGACAGCAGTGGAAACACGATGGTCCAGAACCGCCGCGCAAAGCTGGCCCCGTCGATGGCCGCCGCCTCGATCACGGATTTCGGGATCGCCTGCAATCCGGCAAGGAAAAACAGAAAGTTATAGCTGACCTGTTTCCATGCAGAGGCGGCGACGACCAGCCCCATCGCCTCCGTCCCGTTCAGCACATGGTTCCAGTCATAGCCCAACCCCTTGAGCCAGTAGGTCGCAACCCCGATCGAAGGATTGAACATGAACAGCCACAAGACCCCCGCCACGGCGGGCGCAACGGCATAGGGCCAGATCAACAGCGTCCGATACGCCCCCGATCCCTTGATCACCCGATCCGCCATCACCGCCAGCAACAGCGCGACGCTCATCGAGGCCAAGGTCACCAGCGTCGAGAAAACCGCCGTGGTGATGAAAGAGGCCCGGTAATAGGGATCCTCGAACAGATAGGTGAAATTCTCCGCCCCGACGAATTCCGAGCTGAGACCGAACGGGTCGGGCAGATACATCGACTGCCACACCGCCTGTCCGGCGGGCCAGAAGAAGAAAACAAGCGTCACCAGCACTTGCGGGGCGACCAGCAAATACGGCAGCCAGCGGTTATGAAAGGTGACGCGTTTTTGCATGGGGTCTCACAGCGATAACTGGCATCCTGCCCCGCATCGAATGCGGGACAGGTGTTTCGCCGCTTACTTGCTCGTGCGCTCGAACCGGCGCAGCAGGACATTGCCGCGCTCGACGGCGCTGTCCATGGCTTCCTGAGCCGATTTATCCCCGGACCAGACCGCTTCGAGCTCCTCGTCGATGATCCCCCGAATCTGGTCGAAGGAGCCAAGGCGCAGGCCCTTGGAATTGCCGGTCGGCGCCTTGCCGGTCATCTGGACCCCGGCGATTTCGGTGCCGGGATTCTCATCATAGAAGCCCTGTTCGCGGGTCAGGTCGGCGGCGGCGTTGGTGATGGGCAGGTAGCCCGTATCCTGATGCCATTTGGCCTGAATTTCGGAGGATGACAGGAAATTGAGGAATTCCGCGACGCCCGCATATTCCTTGTCCTCATGCCCTTCCATGACCCAGAGCGAGGCCCCGCCGATTATGGTGTTCTGCGGCGCGCCCGCTGCCGTGACCCAGTAAGGAAGGGGGCGGATGGCGAAGTCGAATTCGGCCTCTTTTTTCACACCCGCATACCCCGCGGAGCTTTCGGTAAAGAATGCGCATTCGCCCGCGCGAAAGCGTGCCCCGCCCTCGTTACGGCGACCGGCATAGATGAATTTGCCATCCTTGGCCCATTCGCCCATCATGCCGATATGCTTCACATGGAGCGGGCCGTTGAAGGCCAGCTCGGTATCCGTGCCCGCAAAGCCGTTATCCTTGGTCGCGAAGGGCGTGTCGTGCCATGCGCCCAGATTTTCCAGGTGAATCCAGCTTTGCCATGCCGTCGTAAGCGGGCATTCATGGCCCGCTTCGGCCAGCACATCAAGCGCCGCGCCCACATTTTCCCATGTCGACAGATCCATATCGGGGTTCAACCCCGCTTCGGACAGCGCATCCTTATTGACGTAGAGCACCGGCGTCGAGGAGTTGTAGGGCAAGGACAGCATCTCGCCATCCGTGGTGGTGTAGTAGCCCTTGACCGCGCCCATATAGGCATCCGGGTCGAAGTCTTTGCCGGTTTCTTCCATCAGGGTATAGACCGGCTTGATCGCGCCCTTTGCGCCCATCATGGTCGCAGTGCCGACCTCGAAGACCATCAGCAGATGCGGCTGTTCGCCTGCGCGAAAGGCGGCAATCCCGGCATTCAGGGTCTCGGAATAATTGCCCTTATGCGAACCGACCACGGTGTACGTGTCCTGCGACGCGTTGAACGTCTCGATCTGCTCGGCGACCAGTTCACCCAAACGCCCGGTAAAGGCATGCCACCATTGAATTTCAGTCGCTGCGCTCGCGGCAGTGGCGGTCAAAATGGCCGTTGCGGTGGCCGCAGCGAACAAAGTTGCTTTCCCAAACA
Source organism: uncultured Neomegalonema sp. (assembly GCA_938008165.1). Taxonomy (GTDB): domain Bacteria; phylum Pseudomonadota; class Alphaproteobacteria; order Rhodobacterales; family Rhodobacteraceae; genus JAHDDY01. The sequence continues at coordinate 32,043 of CALLLP010000047.1, forward strand.
TATCGATTATCTCCCTAGGATCTCGGATGGTTCCGACGTGTCTTGCCCGGATTTGGTATCCATGGTTGCCGGGTCACGCTAGCGAAGATCAGACTCTTTGGCCAGACGCATTGGCCAGACGCAGAAACGCCGGATTGCCGGTTGATCATTCTGTATCCGGCTCGCCGTCCCACCGCTCGACCCCTTCGGGTATCACAACCCAGTCGAGTTTACTGCCCAGCCAGATATGCGCCGTCGGCTCCGGCACCGTGTCGAGCGCCCCGCCCTTGACCGAAAGGCAGTCCGCTGCCTTGTGCCACAGGCGCGATCCGCAATCGGGGCAGAAGGCGCAAACGAGCGATCCACCGCTCGCCGTAGGGCGCGCCCATGTCTTCGGCTGTCCCTGAAGCACCGCGACCCCATCGACCGGCACGATCACCGAAACCCCAAAGGCGGCGGCCGATTGGCGGCGGCATTCGGTGCAATGACAGCAATAGACCCGGCGCGGCGCGGCCATGAGACGAAAGCGCACCCCGCCGCATTGGCATCCACCCTCCGCTTCGTTTGACATCGCCCGCCTCCCCCGCTCATATCCCCTGCATCACGAGAGCGTAGCAGGGGAGCAGGATATGGCACAGGGCAGACTGGTGGGAAAACGCGCCTTCGTCACGGCGGCGGGGCAGGGGATCGGGCGGTCGACGGCATTGGCTTTCCTGCGCGAAGGGGCGGCCGTGATCGCCACCGATCTCAACCCCGACCTGCTGGAAAAGCTGGCCGAGGATGGCCCCGGCATCGTTACCCATCCGCTCGATGCCCTCGACACCGATGCGGTCCATGCCGCCGCCAAGAATGCGGGCAGGATCGACATCCTGTTCAATTGCGCCGGTTTCGTCCATGCGGGTGATATTCTCGCGGTGGACGAGGCGGCATGGGATTTCAGCTTCGATCTGAACGTCAAGTCGCTATGGCGCACGCTGAACGCCTTTTTGCCGGGAATGCTGGAGAATGACGGCGGCTCGATCATCAATATGTCGAGCGCCTTGCAAACCATCAAAGCCGTACCGAACCGGGCGCTCTATACCGCGACCAAGGCCGCAGTTGCGGGGCTGACCAAGGCGGTCGCCGCCGATTATGTGGCACGGGGCGTGCGCTGCAACTGTATCTGTCCCGGCACCGTGCAATCCCCCTCGCTGGAAGAGCGCATCCACGCGATGCCCGGCACCTATGACGAAAACCGCGCCGCCTTCGTCGCCCGGCAACCGATGGGCCGCATCGCCCAACCCGAAGAAATCGCGATGCTCGCGGTCTATCTCGCCTCCGATGAAAGCGGGTTCGTCACCGGCGGCGAGCATGTGATCGATGGGGGGTGGTCGCTGTGAGAGCCGCCTATTACGAGCGGGCCGGGGCCGCGCGCGAGGTGCTTCGGGTCGGCGACATCCCCGATCCCGTGGCCGGGCCGGGCGAGGTTCTGGTACGGGTGGCCCTCTCCAGTGTGCACCCTTCCGATGTAAAGCTGCGCGCCGGGGGCAGGCCGGGGGTCGAAGGCATCGGCTATCCGCGCATCGTACCCCATAGCGACGGCGCAGGCACGATCGAGGCCGTGGGCGAGGGAGTCGATGCGGGCCGGATCGGTCAGCGCGTCTGGCTATGGAACGGTCAGTGGCAGCGGGCGCAGGGCACCTGTGCGCAGCGGATCGCTCTGCCGCAGGCGCAGGCCGTGCCCTTGCCGGACGAGGCCAGCTTTGCCGCCGGGGCCTGCATGGGCATCCCCGCAATGACCGCCCATGCCTGTCTCTTTCCCGAAGGATCGCCAAAGGGCAAGACGGTGATGATCACCGGCGGGGCCGGGGCCGTCTCGTTCTATGCGATCCAGATGGCCGCCCTCGCAGGCGCGCGGGTGCTTACCACGGTCAGCACTGCCGAGAAGGCCGCCTATGCGCGCGAGGCGGGGGCCGATCATACCATCGATTATCGCCGCGAAGACGTGGCGGCGGCGATCATGGACGCAACCGATGGCCATGGCATCGACCATGCCGTCGATCTGGAATTCGGATCGAATATCGAGGCACTGGCACAGGTCATCCGCCCGAACGGCGCCATCGTCGCCTATGGTTCGGCGGCGATGCGCGAGCCTGCCCTGCCCTTCTACACGCTGATGTTCAAGCGGGTAACGGTGCGGACGGAATTGGTCTATCTGCTGCCTGACGCACCCCGTGCCGAAGGCATCGCGTATCTGACCGACGCCCTCGCCCGCGCCACCCTGCGCCACAGCATCGCCGAGACGGTATCACTCGACGATGTGGCCGGGGCGCATGAAGCGGTCGAAAAGGGCGGACGTATGGGATGCGTCCATGTCGATCTCGCCTAGGGTGAAACGCGAGCACGTTGGCAGACTCTCCGCGTCACGGCATCGACCGCATGGGGCGCGAAGAACAGAGCCGCCTTCAGATCGAGGTATCCTGCGCGAGACAACGCTCGACATAGGCCGGGATCTGCGCGCGTGTCAGGCCAATCTGGGCGAGGCTTTCATCGTCCATTTCAGCCATGACCCGCATCATGCGGGCATAGGCGAGCGAGCGCATTGCCCCCTTGCCGACGCGGCGGATGGCGGCGAGATAACCGATAACCCGGTCCAGCAGGCCGGGGGCGGCGGGGCGATCGAGTTCATAGAAGCTCATGGCGTGATTTCCTTTGCTGCAATGCAACAAAGATAATCATGGTCCCCGCCATCAGAACCCCCAAGTTTGGCAAAGCCGGTTTGCGCCGGGTGCATAAAGCACAACCCATAGCATTTCAAATACCGATGCGCTCAACTCAAAGGATCATCCCAACTGCGCCGCATGAAAGGCGACGTGATCGGGGATGAAGCTGGAGACGAAATAATAGCTATGGTCGTATCCGGGGCGCATGGTGATCGTCGCCTTCTGGCCCTTATCGGCGCAGGCATCGATCAGACTGCCGGTCTTCAGCAGATCGAGGAAAGTGTCGGCATCGCCCTGATCCACGAGAATCTCGCCCTGCCAGCCCTTTTCGCGCACCAGTTTCGAGGCATCCGTATCGCCCCAGTTGCGTTCGTCATCGCCGAGATAGGCGGAAAGCTGCTTGCGGCCCCAATCGGATGCATGAGGATTGCAAATCGGCGAAAAGGCGGAGACGGAGCGGTATTTTTCAGGGTTGTTCAACGCGATCGTCAGCGCACCATGGCCCCCCATCGAATGCCCGGTAATCCCGCAGCGATCCAGATCGAGCGAAGAAAATTCGGCCCGCAACAGGGCGGGCAGCTCATCGCGCACATGGGACAGCATCGAGAAATTCGGTGCCCATGGTGCTTGCGTCGCATCGACATAAAAGCCTGCGCCCTTGCCCAGATCATAGGCATCGTCATCGGCCACATGATCGCCGCGCGGCGAGGTATCGGGGAAGACGACCGCCACGCCATGCTCGGCGGCGGCGCGCTGTGCCCCCGCTTTTTCCATCGCATTGGCATGGGTGCAGGTCAGACCCGACAGATACCACAAGACGGGCACGGGGCCGCGCTCGGCCTGTGGCGGGGTATAGACCGCAAAGGTCATGTCACAGCCGCAAACCTCGGATGTATGGCTATAAACGCCCTGCGTGCCGCCAAAACTGGCATTGGTCGATATGGTTTCCATGGTGCGGTTCTCCCCTGTTTATCCGGGGCGAAGGTGGCGCAGGTGGCAGGGCGGCGCAAGGGCGGCGTTCAGGAATCAGGCGTGAATCGCGTCCAGACCGAGCGCGCGGCCGGGGCGGCCCCGCATCGTTCCAGCGTCAATGCGCGCCAACGATGCACCGGACTGAAGGTCGGCGCACTCTCGACTCCGACCGTCAGGCACAGATCGGCACCAAGCAATTCGATCCGCCCATCCTCGCGGTGATCGAAAATCTGGAGCGATTCGGCGATAAAAGGCGCTCTATCCGTGTCGATCTCACTCGCACAGGGGCGCAGCATCACCGGCGCACCGGGCAAGGATGCACCATTGAGACCGACCGCCGTTACACATCCTTCATAAGCCGGAAAACGGATAACGCCGGGCGCATCGAACGTAACCGCCTCATCGGCGAAAAAACCGGGGCGCTTGCAGTTATGGGCGTTGAGCGGCATCGAAAAATCCACCCACTCGCCAGACCCCGGCAGATCGAGACAATAGCCGTCTTCCGGGCGGTCAAGCCGGTCGGCAAGTTCCAGATATCCGGCCCCCTCCTGCCATGCCACAGCGGGGGTCGCGATGAAGGCGCATAAGGCAAGGATCGCGTATCTCATCCTCTATCGCCTCAATGTCGCGCTGGCGGGGCCGAATTTGGTATTGGCGGTGATCTTCACCGGCACCCATCGCCCATCCCATGCGGTCAAGGTCGCCGTGAAGGGCCATGAGCGGCGCTCTGGCGTCATATATTTCGCCTTGAAGCCATTGACGCGCTCATACAGCCCCGAACAGGTCACACTGTCGCCGCGCTTGGGCGAGGATGCGCCGGTCAGCGAGATCCGGTGGCGCTTGGTGCCGTCAAACACATCGAAGGCGATCTCACAGGGCGCATCGCGCGGAGCCATCAGCAGGGCGGCGGCGGTGGCGGGGTCGATGGCCCCGGCGGCCTCGTCCAGCGACATGCGGTAATCGGTCTTGCGAATCGGGGGATCGGCATCGAGATCGACGGGATCGCCCGTCTCGTCAAAGCCGATGGCGAGGCGCTTTTCGCCCTTGCGCCCCGCATAGCGAAAGATCGATTCGCGGGGCAGATAACGCCCATCGACAACCGCACCCTCCACATCCGCATTGGCATCGCCATTGAGAATCTGACGCAGGATCGGGATCATCTGAAACGAGATACCGACAGCGTATTGCGTGCCCTCGGTCTCCAGAAACACCTTCATCTTGCCCAAGGGGATACCGGCGACAGTGGTGGAATATCGCAGCGGCTCCATCGCGACGGCGGGGGTCGCGACGAGCAGGGCGGCGAGGATGGCGGATGCTGTTTTCATGGATCGCATCCTCGCGCGACATTGGGGCGGTCCTGCGGCGCGTTCATGGTGCGGCGAGGGCGTCCATACGCTTTGCGAGGCGGATATCGAGATCGCTGAGACCGTCGCAATCATGGGTTATCAAGGTCACATCGACCCGGTTCCAGACATTCGCCCATTCGGGATGGTGGTTCAGCTTCTCGGCATGCAGCGCGGCGCGGGTCATCCAGCCGAACGCTTCGACGAAATTACGGAAACGAAACTCCTTGCGGATCGCATCGCGGCCCTCGACCGGCGCCCATCCAGTCGCCAGCAACGGGGCGAGGGCGGCGGCGCGCTCATCAGCGGCGAGGGGCGGGGTCTTCGGTCGGCTCACGGGGCGCTCTCTTGGGCAAAGATGGTATCGAATTCGGCGCGCAGGGCCATATCCACCTCCGGCATCGTGGCGGTGATGCCCAGATCGAGCAGGCTGGTCACGCCATGCTCCTCGATGCCGCAGGGCACGATCCCTGCGTAATGCGACAGGTCCGGCTCGACATTCAGCGCGATGCCATGCATCGACACCCAGCGGCGCACCCGCACGCCCAGCGCCGCCACCTTGTCCTCCCGCCAGGGCGCGCCGAGATCGGTTCGACGGACCCAGACACCTGCACGGCCCGCCCGCCGCTCTCCGGTGACGGCAAAGCGTGCCAGCGTGCGGATGATCCATTCCTCCAGATCGCGCACATATGCGCGCACATCGCCGCCCCGCGCCTTCAGATCGAGCATGACATAACCGACCCGCTGACCGGGACCGTGATAGGTATATTCACCCCCCCGCCCCGCGCGGTGCACCTCGAAACGGTCAGGGTCCAGCAGGTCGCCGGGGGCCGCGCTCGTCCCGGCGGTATAGAGCGGCGGATGCTCCAGCAGCCACACGCATTCCCGCGCCGTCCCCTCCCGAATCGCAGCCGCCCGCTCATCCATGAAGGCGAGCGCCTGTGCATAGGGAACCGGCGCGTCGGAAAGGCGCCATTCGGGCATCATTCCACCAATCGCCATTTCCCGTCCTGTCGCGGCAAAAACGCCTCCACCGCCGCCGTGACGACGACGATGCCCTCGCCGACCAGCAAACCGCCCTGAACCGCCGATACCTCGGCACGGCCACGCGGCATATGCGCGGCAATCCGGTCGGTGTCGAGCGCCGCCGGGTCATGGGTGCCCAAGGTCACCTGAACCCGCATCTCGGCATGATCCATCCCGATCGACCCGAAGACCGGCAGCGACGACCGACGCATCGCATCGTCGACCGCACGCAGGGCCGCTTTTGTCACGTCGCCGCCATGCAGGTCGGTGCCCATGCCCATCTCGATGATGATCCGCTGTTCGGCGCTCATGTCGACGCCTCCATATCGAACGAGACCGTGATGGCGGCATTGGCGATCACCGTTGGCCTGCCCCCATCCGCACGCGGCACATCCAACCCGCCCCGCATCGCCGTCACATGCGGCTGACCATAGGGAAACAGCGCGGCGACGGCCTGTGTATCCACCGCCTCCGGGTCGGCCACGCCGATGGTGACATCAAGGATCATCGCCTCCTTCGGAAATCCGAACAATTCCGCGATATTGATCGAGTTGTGCCACAGCGCATCGCGCACCGCACGACAGGCCGCCTCGGTATAATCCTGCCGCCGCAGCGACGTGCCGATCCCGAATTCGACCAGCATCTTGCGCTTTGCCATTTTGTCATTCTCCCCGGATCATCCGTCGCGCGCACCGTCCACGGCAAGGCGACCCCGTGTCAATCGCGAATCGACGTTATGGGGGTGGTTGACCTGCGCCCGAACCGTCGCCATCTTCACCGCGATATTAACGGCAGGGATACCGCTTCCATGGGACTGATCGACTTTGTTAAACGCGCCGGAAAACGCCTGGGCATAGGCGGCGATGACGGCGAGAAAGCCCCGCCTGTCGACGCCCTGCGTGAAGAGATCGAGAGCCACGGCCTCGATACCAAAGATCTCGAAATCGCCGTGAAGGACGACGAGGTCGAGCTGCGCGGCCAGCAAATGGCCGACGAACTGCGCGAAAAGATCATCATCGCCGTGGGCAATATCGCCGGTGTGGCCCGCGTCAACGACCGGATCGAGGCGACAAAGCAGGACGCCAACTCGACCTTTCACACGGTCGAGAAGGGCGAGACACTCTGGGGAATCTCCAAGAAGCACTACAATAACGGCGCGCTCTATACCGAGATTTTCGAGGCCAATCGCCCGATGCTGTCGGACCCGGACAAGATCTATCCGGGGCAGGTCTTGCGAATCCCGCGCAGGTAGTACCGGTTTCGCTGACTTTAATCTAAGGTTGCCGCATTTCAGACATGACCGGGCGCGAGGGTGATCGTCAGGTCAATCAGCGGGCTTTGTCAGGATGAATCGTCACCTCCTCTTCCTTACGCTCACCATGACGGTGTGCTGTACTACCCTGCCCAGCTTGGCGCAGGGTAGTACAGCCCCCTTCGCGCCCGGTCAGACGGTCGCGGTTGCCGGGATTTCATCGACCGGCTCCCTCAATGTGCGACAGGGACCGGCAACAACCCATCCGGTCGTTGCCACCTTGCCTGCAAACCGGGCGGGGCTGACGATCATCAGCTGTGACGATGCCTTGGATTGGTGCCGGATCGGCAGGGATGACGCCGCGCTCGGCTGGGTCTCGACGCGCTATCTTCGACCCCTGCAAGAAGCGGCCTCCCCGTCTCCACCGCGCTTCAGCGAAACGCAGCGGCTGGCCGCCACGACCGGGATCACCCCCCATAAACGCGGCTGGACGCCGGTTGCCAGCCTGCCGCCCTATCTGCTCGGCCCATGGGATATCGGTTCCGGGGCCTGCGCCCGAACGGATAGCGATACCCGAATCACCGTGCAGAAAAACAGCCTGCGGATCGGCGCGGCGACCGCTCGGTTCAAGAATGCGGTCTTCCGGGACGAAGGATACGACCTGACGACCCTGCTGATCGAAGATCAGGATATCCCCAACGCCGTGCCTCAACGCGCGCAATATCGCCTTGAGCCGGACGAAACGACCCTCACGATCTCAGGCGACGTCTTGGAAACGCACCGCCTGCACCCGTGCGACAAGAACTGACCGTTTCGCCCTTGCCCCCCGCGCCTTATCCCTTCAACCGCCACGGTACTGCAAAGCGGTCGAGGATCGGGGCGACATCGGTTCGGCCGTTGCCTTCCGGCAGGTCGATCACGGCGACAAGGCCCTTGAGCTTGTCATTCTCCACCGTCACACCGGCATTGATTTCCTTCTCGGCCAAGGCACCGATCAGGACACGCTTGATCGCACTCTTGCGCAGGTCTGGCTTGAAGGTCTTGCCAACGGCGGTTTTGGGCAATTCATCCATGATCTCGACATAGACGGGCCGCGCCGCCCGCTCGGATACGTGCTCGGCGGCAAACGCGATGATATCCTCCGGCGTCGCGCTCGCGCCTTCCTTCAGCTCGACATAGGCGCACGGGATTTCGCCCGCATAGGCATCGGGCTGGCCGATGGCCCCGGCAAAGGCAATGGCGGGATGCCCGGCCAAGGCTTCTTCGATCTGGCCGGGATCGATATTGTGACCGCCCCGGATGATCAGGTCTTTTGCCCGGCCCGTGATCCAGAAATACCCATCGCTATCCACCCGGCCCAGATCGCCAGAGCGCAGCCATTTCGTCCCGGCCTCATCGATGACAAAGATATTCTTGTTTTTGTCCTCCTCCTTGTAGCCGGGGAAGACATGGGGACCAGTAATGCACAATTCGCCGATCTCGTCGGTATCGCATTCCCGCGTCAAAGCGCCTTCGCCATCGATCATCAGCGCCTTCATATCGGTATAGGGCAGCGGATAGCCGACCGAGCCGATCTTGCGCTCGCCATCGGGCGGGTTGACCGAACACACGACCGTGGCTTCGGTCTGGCCAAAACCTTCGAGGATGCGAATCCCGGTCTTGGATTCGAATTGCTTGAACAACTCGACCGGCAACGGAGCCGAACCGCAGACGGAAAAATTGAGCGTCGAGACATCCGCATCGATATCGCGCTGGTTGAGGGCCGCGAGCGCCGTGGGCACGGCCATGAAGAAATTGACCTTGTATTTCTCGACCAGCTTCCAGAAGTGATCGATAACCCCCTCGCCGCGAAAGCCCGCAGGCGTCATCAGCACCAGCCGCCCGCCATTGAGCGGGGCCGCCGCGCCCATGACATACGCACCGAAGCAATGGAACAAAGGCAAGCAGCACAGGATCGTATCCTTCTCGCCGAAGACCCCGTCATTGACCGCATGGGCCTGATAGAGAATACCGCCGATGGTGTGCTGCGCCAGCTTGGGGTCGCCCGTCGTGCCGCCCGTGTGGAAATAGGCGCAGACGCGGTCCTTGCCGCCGGGCGGAATGTCGAAGGTGAGCCGGTCGCCGGGTTGCTCCGCGATGGCCTTGGCCCAGTTCAGCACCTTCGCCTTGTGCTGCGCTTTCACCTTGGGTCGGATCAGCGGGACGATCCACGATAGCGGCGGCGTCATGTAATGCAGCATATCGACTTCGATCACCGTCTCGACACCGGGCGCCATGGCCAGCGCCTCCGCCGCGCGCTCGGCGATATCGGTCTTCGGAAACGCCTTCAGCGTCACCAGCACCTTCGCATCCGCATCGCGCAGGATCGAGGCGATCTGTTCGGGTTCCAGCAGCGGATTGATCGGATTGACGATCGAAGCGGTCTGTCCCGCGAACAGCCCTGCCAGCGTCTCCGGCAGATTGGGCAGCAACAGGGCAACAGACGCCTTATCCCGCGCGCCGAGGCTGTGAAACAGATTCGCGGCCCGCGTCACCTCCTCGAAAAAACGGGTGAAGGACCAGTCATAGGTCTTCGACTTCGGATCGCCCTTCAGTTGGAACGATACCGCAATCCCGTTCGGATCGCGCTTGGCGCTCTTGGCAACGATTTCATAGGTCGAGGTTTCGGGAATCCGGCTTTCAAGCGGGGTTTCCTCAATGACGCGGATATCCTCCTGCGTCGCGATGCGGCGTTCCCATGACATAGGCAGTCCTCCCTATCGGCACTGTTCTCGCGCCTCTTCTTCTCATGAAGGTCTTGCACGGGTACGGACAGGGTGCAACAGGACGCGACGGAAGGTTAGCACAGTTTGATGTCTTGCCCCCAACTATCAGGGGCAAGACATCAGGCCAATCGATCACTCCGCCGCGATGACCGCCTCTTGTGATTTCGACAGGCGGGCCGCGCAGAACTTGAATTCCGGGATCTTGCCGAAGGGGTCAAGCTGCGGGTTGGTCAGGATGTTGGCGGCGGCTTCGACGAAGGCGAAGGGGATGAAGATCATGCCCTCGGCCACGGCGGTATCCGCGCGGGCCATCAAGTCGATGCTGCCCCGGCGGGTTTCCACGCAAAGCATATCGCCCGCTTTTGCGTCCAGCGCCTCCAAAGTCAGAGGATGAACCGACACCGTCGCTTCCGGTTCCAAGGCATCCAGAACATCCGCACGGCGGGTCATCGAGCCGGTATGCCAATGTTCCAGCAGTCGCCCGGTGGTCAGGATGACCGGATAATCGGCATCCGGTTCCTCCGCCGGGGGCAGGTAATGCGCCGGAGCGAACCGGGCGCGCCCTTCCGCGCGGGGGAATCCATCGCCGAAGACAACCGGCTGTCCGGGATCGGTCTCGCTGAGCGAGGGATAGGTGACGACGTTCTCCGCCTCCAGCCGTTCCCAGGTGATATTGTCGAGCGAATTCATCACCAGCTTCATCTCGGCAAATACATCGCGCGGATGCTCATAGGTCCAGTCGAGGCCCAGACGTTTCGCCAACTCGACGGTAATCGCCCAGTCCTCGCGCGCCTCGCCGGGGGCATCGAGCGCCTTGCGGCCCATCTGCACCTGACGGTTCGTGTTGGTCACGGTGCCGTTTTTCTCAGGCCATGCGGCGGCGGGCAGAATGACATCGGCGTAATTCGCCGTCTCGGTCAGGAAAATATCCTGCACCACCAGATGATCGAGCGCGGCGAGGGCATCGCGGGCATGATCGACATCGGGGTCGGACATGGCAGGGTTTTCGCCCAAGACATACATGCCCTTGATCGACCTGGCATGGATCGCATCCATGATCTCCACCACCGTCAGGCCGGGGGTGGCATCCGCTTCGAAACCCCATGCCTTTTCAAAGCGGTCACGGACATGCGCGTCCTTCACACTCTGGTAATCGGGCAGGAACATGGGGATCAGGCCCGCATCGGAAGCACCCTGCACGTTGTTCTGTCCGCGCAAGGGATGCAGCCCGGTGCCGGGTCGTCCCACCTGTCCACACATCAATGCCAGCGCGATGAGGCACCGGGAGTTATCGGTGCCATGGGTATGCTGGCTGATGCCCATGCCCCAGAAGATCATCGCGGCCTTGGCCCCGGCAAAGGCGCGGGCAACCTCGCGCACGGTCTGGGGGTCGATGCCGGTCAGTGGCTCCATCGCTTCGGGCGTATAGGCGGGCAGATGCGCGGCCATCGCATCGAAGTTTTCGGTGAAGGCCTCGATATACTGACGGTCGGTCAGACCCTCCTCGACGATGACATTCATGATCGAGTTCAGCAGCGCCACATCCGCACCCGGCTTGAATTGCAGGCCATAGGTCGCATGGCGGAACATGCCGTTGGCGCGCGGGTCCATGGTGATCAGCGTGCCGCCCCGCTCGGCGAATTGCTTGAAGAAAGTCGCCGCGACGGGATGGTTTCCGACCGGGTTACAGCCGATGGCGATGGCGACATCCGCATTTTCGATCTCGTTGAAGGTCGCCGTGACCGCGCCGGACCCGACATTCTCCATCAGTGCCGCCACCGAGGACGCATGGCACAATCGCGTACAGTGATCGACATTGTTATGGCCGAAGGCTTCGCGGATCAGCTTCTGGAACAGATACGCTTCCTCATTGGAGCATTTGGCCGAGCCGAATCCCGCCGTCGACGCGCCGGGATTCTCGTCGCGCACCTTGAGCAATCCCTTGGCCGCGACATCGAGCGCCTCGTCCCATGTCGCCTCGCGGAAATGGGTCAGCGGGTTAGAGGGATCGACATTCAGGCCCTTTGCCGGGGCATCCTCGCGCCGGATCAACGGCTTGGTCAGGCGGTGGGGATGATCGATATAATCGAAGCCGAACCGGCCCTTGACGCAGAGGCGTTGCTGGTTCGCCGGGCCGTTCGCGCCCTCGACATATTTGATCTTGTCATCCTTGATCTTGAAGGTGAGCTGACACCCGACCCCGCAATAGGGGCAGACGGATTGCACCTCGCGGTCGATGGCATCGCGGCTCTTGGTATCGGCAATCGTCGCGGGGGTCAGTGCGCCGGTCGGGCAGGCCTGCACACATTCGCCACAGGCAACGCAGGTGCTCGCGCCCATCGGATCATCCATGTCGAAGACGATCTTCGCATCATGGCCCCGCCCCGCCATGCCGATCACATCGTTCACCTGAACCTCACGGCAGGCGCGAACGCAGAGATTGCAATGGATGCAGGCATCGAGATTGACGTTCATCGCCACATGACTGTTATCCAGCAACGGCACGCGCTTTTCCTCGATGGCCGGATAGCGGCTGTCGGTCATGTCGCACAGATCGGCCATGTTCCAGAAATGCGAGGCCGCATCATGGGCATCCGCGCGCGCGGGCTGATCGGCGAGGAGCAGCTCCATCACGCCTTTGCGCGCCTTGGTCGCCCGCGCGGAATCGGTGGTAACGACCATCCCATCGCGCGGCTGACGGATGCAGGAGGCGGCAAGAACCCGCTCCCCCTCGATCTCGACCATACAGGCGCGGCAATTGCCATCCGAGCGATAGCCCGGCTCATCCGCATGGCACAGATGCGGGATCGTCGTGCCGGTGCGCTTGGCCACCTCCCAGATGCTCTCTCCGGTGGCGGCTGTCACCTCCTCGCCATTAAGCGTGAAGGTGATGGTGGGCAGGGTGCTTCCGTCGGCCATGTGTTTGGCTCCTAAGCGCAGTCTTTTTCGTCAATCGCCCCAGTATCGGAGCGGCGGCATATCAAATTTCGTCACCGAAATGCTTGATCGTCAGCAGGATCGGGTTCGGCGCGGCCTGTCCCAGACCGCAGATCGAGGCATCGACCATCGTTTCGCACAGATCCGTCAACAGCTCTGCGTCCCAGCTATCGCGTTCCATCAGCTTCACGGCCTTTTCACAGCCCACCCGACAGGGGGTACATTGGCCACAGCTTTCATCCTCGAAGAAGCGCAGCATGTTCAGGGCCGCATCGCGGGCGCGGTCCTGATGGCCCAGCACCACCACCGCCGCCGAGCCGATGAACGAGCCATGGGGCTGGAGCGTATCGAAATCGAGCGGGATGTCGTTCATGCTGGCGGGCAGCAGGCCGGAGGACGGGCCACCGGGCTGATAGGCGTAGAACTCATGACCTTCCATCATGCCGCCCGATGCCGCGATCAGATCCATGATCGTCGATCCCGCAGGCAGGATCTTGACCCCCGGATCCCGGACCCGGCCCGAGACGGAATAGGATCGCAGGCCCTTGCGCTCGTTGGTGCCGTGCCCGCCAAAGCAATCCGGCCCCTCGCGCGCGATGCGACAAACCCAATGCAGCGTTTCGATATTATGCACCAGCGTAGGCCGGTCGAACACGCCGACCTGTGCCACATAGGGCGGGCGATGACGGGGCAGGCCGCGCTTGCCCTCGATACTCTCGATCATCGCGGATTCTTCGCCGCAGATATAGGCCCCCGCGCCCCGGCGCAGGTCGATATAGCCCTTTGCCACGATCCCGGCCGCTTCCAGCGCCGCGATCTCGGTGGCGAGGATATGCAGCACGGCGGGGTATTCGTCGCGCATGTAGAGAAACACGGTCTCCGCCTCGACCGCCCAAGCCGCGATCAGCATTCCCTCAAGGAAAGTATGCGGTTCGCGCTCCAGGAAGTAGCGGTCCTTGAAGGTGCCC
>CALLLP010000048.1 GCA_938008165.1 uncultured Neomegalonema sp.
GTTTCTTTTCTAAATAAATGAATTGTTAAATAGAATAAAATTTCTTTTTCTATACAGCTCACCATAAGAATTAAACCGTTTTTTATTTGAAGCTCACGATTTTGACTCATATCACCGTGAATGGGGTGTAGACTGCCAATATCAGGTACAATGCTCGGCATATTTTTATCCATTAAAATCATAAATGTTCGCTGTAGCGTATAAACCGTCTAGGGATTAGTCAGAAGTGGAGATACGTGCATAGCCAAAGATCATTCCCTATCGTGCCAAAAACCTGTCAAAACTCAAGCGGTTTCGGCGGGGGTTTTTGACGCTCTGGAACGAAGGCGTTTCCGTACAGCAGGGCAGAGCGTCAAAAACGACCGTTTGTGTCCACTCCCGGCGATATGCAGCCTCAGATTTTTGCACCACAGCGTTGACTTTCAGCCTTATTCGCGACCGGATTCAGGCCCGTCCGCCAGTTTCAGCCACTTCGCCGCAACCACGATCAACAGCAAGACAGGCACGCCCAGCATCGCCGCGATCAGGAAGAATTGCGAATAGCCCAAGCTGTCGACGATAGTGCCGGAATATCCGCCTATGATCTTCGGGATCAGGGTCATCAGCGAGCTGAAAATCGCGTATTGCACCGCCGTAAAACTCACATTCGTCAGGCTGGACAAAAACGCGACAAAGGCCGCACTCGCCAGACCCGCCGTCAGGTTATCCGCCGAAATCACCAGATAGAGCAGCGTCATATCCCGCCCCACTTCGTTGAGCAGGATGAACAGCAGGTTCGTCAACACCGTCAGCAAAGCCCCCGCGAACAGGATACGGATCACCCCGTAGCGCACGGCGAGAATCCCGCCGATGAACCCGCCCGCGATGGTCATGAACAGGCCGAATGTCTTCACCGTCGCCGCAATCTCGGTCTTCGTGAAGCCGATATCCTGATAGAATACGTTCGAGATGACCCCAAGCACGATATCCGAAATCCGGTACAGACCGATCAGCGCCAGCAACAGCCACGCCAGCCCCATCCCGTAACGCTCGAAGAAATCCTTCACCGGCGCGACATAGGCATCGACCACCATCGCCCGATCCGCCAAGCCGCCGCGCACCCCCGCAAAGGCAAAGACCCCCGCCACCGCGATACCGGCGGCAAGGCGCACCAGCTCGACCAGAAACCCGGCCAGTGCCCGGTTGCCCAGCGCTTCGGTCAGGGCCGCTCGCGCGCCCTTGACCATATCCGCACTCAGCATGAAGACGAGGATGAACCCCCCGACCGCCAGCGCAAACAAGGCCAGAAAACGCAGGTAATGGCCGGTATCATGCTGATGGGTATCTGGTTTTCCACGCTCCGGTTCGGGGATTACGAGGGTCGCGGCCACGCCGATCAACATCGCTCCGGCCATCCACAGATAGGATTGCCGCCACGCCGCATAATCGTAGACCTCTGCACTCGATCCGAATTGTTCGGCCAGATAAATCGCTCCCGCCCCGGCAATCAGCATCCCGATCCGGTATCCGGCGATATAGGTCGCCGACAGCATCGCCTGAAGGTCTTGATCGGCGGATTCGATGCGATAGGCATCGATCACGATATCCTGCGTCGCCGAGGAAAAACCGAGCATCACGGCGGCCATGGCCATCATGGTCAGGCTCGATCCACCCGATGCGGGATCGGTCAGGGCCATCCAGCAAATCGCGGCGATAATCAGCGCCTGCGACACCAGAATCCACGCCCGCCGCCGCCCCATTATGGCCGTCAGCACCGGCAAAGGAAGGCGGTCGATCAGCGGTGCCCAGACGAATTTGAACGAATAACCCAGCGCCGCCCAGCTGAACATCGTTACCGCCGAACGGTCCAGCCCCGCCTCGCGTAGCCACAGGCCCAGTGACGAGAAAATCAAGAGGATCGGCAACCCCGCCGACAATCCAAGAAACAGCATCGCCACCACCCGAGGATGCAACAGCGCCGCGAGAGAGTCGGACCAGCTACGCGCCCGTTCAATGTCCTGCATGATCGATCCTTCCGGGGGCCTGATCGCGGTAATGGTCTACGTCATGCGGAAGGGATTAACATACGATGGATGGCAAACGAATGGCGGACTCGGTTTCGGTACTCCTGTCCGCGAACCGATCCGAGCGGTCCTCATCGTCGACCGTTCGCGGGAGGGGCCTTTTTCGTCAACAGGCGGGCAAAGTGGCGGCCAATCCACCTTTTGAGGTTTCCTTGTACTTGTCGCTCAGGTCGATACCCGTTTGGCGCATCGTCTCTACACAGGCATCGAGCGACACAAAATGCACGCCATCTCCGCGCAGGGCCAGAGACGAGGCGGTAACGGCCTTGACCGCGCCAAATCCATTGCGCTCGATGCAAGGCACCTGAACCAGACCGCCCACGGGGTCGCAGGTCATGCCAAGGTGATGCTCCAGCGCGATTTCGGCGGCGTTTTCGATTTGCATATTCGTGCCGCCCCGTACCGCCGTCAGACCCGCCGCCGCCATGGCGCTGGCCGAACCGACCTCGCCCTGACAGCCGACCTCCGCCCCGGAGATCGAGGCATTGTGCTTGATCAACCCCCCCACCGCCGCAGCGGTCAGCAGGAATTCACGCACCCCTTCGATGGTCGCGCCGGGATGATGATCGAAATACCACCGCAGGACCGCCGGAATGACCCCCGCCGCACCATTGGTCGGGGCGGTGACCACCTTGCCCCCGGCGGCGTTTTCCTCATTGACCGCCATGGCATAGAGCGACAGCCATTCGTTGATTGCATAGGGATCGGCGAAATTGCTGCCATGTTCGTGCAGCAGGGCCGCTCGGATTGCCTTGGCCCGGCGACGGATATGCAGGCCACCGGGGAGTGTCCCGTCCATGGCCATGCCGCGCTCCATGCAGGCTTTCATTGCCTCCCATATCGCGTCCATGCCTGCGTCAAGCTCGGCCTCGTCGCGCAGAACCAGCTCGTTCGCGCGCTTCATCCGGGCGATGCTCAGGCCGTGTTTCTCGCCCAGCGCCAGCATCTCGGCGGCATTGTCGAAGGGATAGGGCACACCCAGCTCCCGGCGCATCTCGCCCAGCCCCCCTTCATGCGGTTGCTCCAATTCGGTCGCATCCACGACGAAGCCGCCCCCGATGGAATAATAGGTGCGGGTCACCAGCTTCTCGCCCTGCCCGTCCAGCGCCCAGAGAATCAGCCCATTCGCATGGCCGGGCAGGGCGGGACCGTAATCGAAGATCAGGTCGTTTTCCGGGTCGAAAGCGAAAACGGGCAGGCCGTCATGCTCGATCCGGCCCGTCTCGAACAGGCGCGTTTCCAGCGCCTCCGCCGCATCGGGGTCGAGGGTATCGGGCGCACAGCCCAGCAACCCAAGGCGCACGGCGCGATCCGTGCCATGACCCTTGCCGGTAAAGGCCAGCGAGCCATGCAGCGAACACCGCACCTGCGCCAGACCCGCATCCCCCCGCTCGCGCAGAACATCGAGAAACAGGCGTGCGGCGGTCATCGGCCCCATGGTGTGGGAACTCGACGGCCCGACGCCGATCTTGAAAATATCGAAAACGCTGAGGAACATGGCCGCCTCCCGGTGCAGATTTGGCGCATCCCTACAGGACAGGCCGGGCGGCATGATTGCAGCAAGCGGCGGGTACGGGACGGAAAGCGTCCCTTTACGCTTTATCCCTCCGCACGGGGCGCTATTGTCTCTCCCGAACAGAAGGCGGGAGCGGATTATGACGATGATGCGGGCAATCGAGATACCGGAACCGGGCGGACCCGAAGCGCTGACCCTGACCCAGCGACCCATCCCCGAGCCGGGCATCGGCGAAGTGCTGATCAAGGTCGCCGCTGCGGGCGTCAACCGCCCCGACGCGATGCAACGGGCCGGAAACTATCCCCCGCCCCCCGGTGCATCGGATATTCCGGGGCTGGAAGTTTCGGGCATCATCGCGAAGCTTGGCGAAGGGGTCACACGCTATCGCGAGGGAGAGACAGTCTGCGCGCTCCTGTCCGGGGGCGGCTATGCCGATTATGCGGTGGCCCATGAGCTATGCACCCTGCCGGTGCCCGATGGATTGTCGATGGAGGAAGCGGCGGCGGTGCCGGAAACCTTTTTCACCGTCTGGACCAATGTATTCGCGCGCAGCGATCTGTCGGAAGGATCGACCTTTCTGGTGCATGGCGGAACCAGCGGCATCGGAACGACGGCGATCCAGCTTGCAAAAGCCTTTGGCGCGCGGGTCTTCGCCACCGCCGGATCGGACGAAAAATGCCGCGCGGCGGAGGAGCTGGGCGCAGAAAAATGCGTCAATTACCGCGAGGCCGATTTCGTCGAGATCATCAAGGAAGCGACCGGCGGCCATGGCATCGACGTGACGCTTGATATGGTGGGCGGCGATTACATCGCGCGGAATATGAAGGTCGCGGCCAAGAACGGGCGCATCGTCAATATCGCCTTCCAGAAGGGCGCGAAGGTCGAGATCAACATGCTGCCGGTGATGCTCAAGCGCCTGACCCTGACCGGCTCGACCCTGCGCATCCGCTCGCCTGAGGAAAAGGGCGAGATCGCACAGGCTTTGCTGCGCTATGTCTGGCCGATGATTACGGATGGGCGGGTGCGCCCGGTCATGGATCGCAGTTTCGCGATTGCCGATGCCGCCGACAGCCACGCCTCCCTCGACGCCGACCATATCGGCAAGATCGTCCTGACGATGGGGTAAAAGGGCGGCGGCGCTCATCATGCGCCCGCCCCCGATATGGCGAGGATCGGCAGGTCCGGGCGGGGAGGGGTGGCGTGAACGGCAGATCGATTGCCCTCGCCCTGCACACTCCACGCCGATCAGGGGTCTTCGGCCTCGATACCCATCGAATCGGGCATGGATTTCACCGTCTTCGCGCCCAGCGTCTTGAGCATTTCGACCTGTCGCAACACGTTTCCATTGCCGGTGGTCAGTTTGCCCAGCGCCGCCGCATGGGCGTCGCGGGCGGCATCAAGCTGTTTGCCGACTTTCTCCATATCGGTGCAGAATCCAGCCACCTTGTCGTAGATCTTGCCCGCCCGATCCGCGATCTTCTCTGCATTGCTGTTACGGTTTTCCACATCCCACAGCGTCTTGACCGTGCGCAACGCCATCATCAGCGTCGTGGGCGTGGCGATCATCACCTGAAGCGCGGCGGCGTATTCGGTCAGGTCCGGCTGCGCGCGCAGGGCTTCGGACAGCGCCCCTTCGATGGGCACGAACATGATGACGTAATCCGCCGTTCCAGCAGTCACGGCGGCATATTCCTTGGCACTGAGACCCTTGATATGGGCGCGCAGGCTGGTGACATGCTCGTTCAGGGATTTGCGATACGTGTCCTCGTCCTGCGCATTGACGGCGCGTTCATAGGCGACGAGCGAGACCTTGGAATCGATCACCATGTCCTTGTCACCGGGCAGCGAGACGACGACATCGGGGCGCAGGGTGCGCCCGTCCTCAGCCTTGATACTGGCCTGCGTGACGTATTCATGCCCCTCGCGCAGCCCCGAATTATCGAGTAACCGGCCCAGCACCGCCTCGCCCCAGGCCCCCTGCATCTGCGTATCGCCGCGCAAGGCACGGGTCAGGCTTTCGGCCTCTTTCGAGACCGCCTCGCTGCGCTGAGTCAGGGTGCCGAGCTGCTCCTTGAGAGCCGCGCGCTCCTGAAGCGCGCCTTGATGGGCCGTGCGGATTTCGGACTGGAACTTGCCGATATCCGATTTCAACGGCGCGACGATCGAGCCAAGCTGCTCGCTCGCCGTCTTGCGAAAATCCTCGCCATGCTCGCGGATCACCTTTCCGGCGAGGGCATTGAAATGACTGCCCATCTGCTCGCGGGCTTCGGCGAGTTGGCGGGTCATCAGGGCGCGGGCTTCCTCGGCATCCTTGAGCCGCAGATCGGTCTGGCGCGCCTGTTCGCGGGCGCCAGCCTCCAGCGCAGCGATCTTGGCGGCGTTTTGAGCACGCTCGGTCGCCGCCTCGGACTGGGCATCGCGCAGGGCGGCTTGGGCTGTGGCAAGCTCTTGGGTCAGGGCGGCCTGACGCTCGCTTCGGGTCTCGCGATCGGCATCGAGCACGGAAAGCTTTGTACCCGTTTCGGTCAGTTGCTCGCGCATATCGCTGACCATCCTGTCCAGCTTTCGCGCCCGCAGATGCGACCAAACCGCAAAAACCGCACAGAGAATCGCAACGATGACGAGAAGGGTGAGAAGCGAGGCGGTATTGGCGGTCATGGCGATCCCTTGATGGTAGAGGGCAGGCCGTTAAGCGCGGCGCGCCAGTCTTCGAGCGCCATCCGCAGCGCGGCGCGCCCGCCCGTATCCATATCCGCGATTTCGGCGATTTCGGCGACCTGCATCCCCTTTTCGGCAACGAGCGTTTGCGCCTGGGGGTGATCGGCATGAGCCTGAAGCAACTCGGCGACAGTCCTGATCTTGTATTCGAGTTCGGGCACGACGCGCGGGGCAGCGCGGTTAAGCCGATGGGCAATCCGCAGCACCTCGGCCCGCCCCCGCGCCGCCCCCAGATCGGTGGCCATGTAATCGGCCAGCACTTCGGCATCGGCATCGAGGCGCGCCAGCCCGATCAACGCGCCCTCCGGCCCCGCTTCCACCTTGGCCAGCGTGTCAAAGCGCTCGGCGGCATCGCGCAGAATCCCCTCGATGGTCACGAGCCGGTCAGGATTGATACCCTCGCGCCCCTGCATCACCACATATTGCTCGGCGGTCGAGGCGATCAGCGGCAATTCACGGGTCACGATGCGGTTGAGCGCCGGGCGCAGGCGGGCCTCGGTCGCCAGCCGCTTTTCGAGCCGCTTGGTCGCACGGACCAGCCGGTCGAGCGAACCGTGCATCACGGCCTCGCGCCCGATCCGGCGGCGGGCATCGGTCAATTGCCGCTTCGACGACACGACGAGCGCCCCAAGCGTGGTTTCGCCAAAGGCCGCGAGCGCCGCCTCCTCGCTCTGGGGGTCGATGGCCGGGGGCGGATCGGCGGTGGCATAGGCGGTCAACAGGATATGCAGCACCAAAATCGCCAGAAACGACAGGCCGGTCCCCGTTCCCCATGCCACCGCCCAGACCGTACCCGCCGCCCAGAGCGCAATCCCCCCCTGTTTCACCAAGGCGCGAAAATAGGGATAGCGGTTCAGCCCGCTCCACATATCGCGCGCCTTGGAAACCCAGCTCATGCGCGCCAGTCTCCGAGCGCCACCTGTGCCAGTGCCAGCGCGGCGACGGCGGCGGTATCGGCGCGCAGGATGCGGGGGCCAAGGCTGACGGACAGGGCAGCGGGATGCGCGCGCAGGCGCTCCGCCTCCTCCGGCGAAAAGCCACCTTCCGGCCCGATGAGCAGGGCGGCGGGGGTGCCACGCGGCGTCTCGGCCAAGGCGGTGGGGAGAGGCGGCGCCGTGCGGGCCTCGTCGCAGAAGATCAACAGGCGCTCCTCGGGCCACTCCGCCAAGACGGTGCCAAGGGGCTGTGCTGGGTCGAGACCCGGAACATTCACCCCGCCGCATTGCTCTGCGGCCTCGATCATATGGGCGTGCAAGCGGTCGATATTCAGCCGGTCCGATTGCGTATAGCGCGTGATGACCGGCCGCACCCGCGCACAGCCCAGCTCACAGGCTTTCTCGACGATAAAATCCGTGCGCGCCTTCTTGATCGGGGCAAACAGGAGATGCAGGTCAGGCAACGGCTCCTGAACGCGCATCCGGGTGCGGGCCGTCAGGGTTGCGGCCTTGCGGTGGGCATCGGTCACTTCGGCGCGCCATTCACCGTCGCATCCGTTGAAGACGGCCACGCCCGCGCCCGCCTCCAGCCGCATGACCGTGACCAGATAATTCGATTGCCCCCGGTCCAGCCCGATTTCCGCCCCTTCATGCAGCGGCGTATCGACATAGAGCCGGATTTTCGGTTCCGTTTCGTTCATGGTCGCTTTATGCACGGGGAATGCGCTGAGGGAAAGGGAGATCGCCATGGATACGACCGTTGCCGATGCCGTGCGCGGCGGTTGGGTCGATACCCGTGCGCCCGCCACATGGCGGCCCTATCTGCGGATGATGCGCGCCGACCGGCCGATCGGGTGGTGGCTGCTGTTGCTGCCCTGCTGGTGGAGTCTGGCATTGGCCGGGGCGAGCCACGGGTTTCGCTGGGTCGATCTGTGGCTGGCGGTGGCGTTCTGGATCGGGGCGGTGGCGATGCGCGGGGCGGGATGCTGCCTCAACGATATCGTGGACCGCGACATCGACGGATCGGTCGAGCGCACACGCTCGCGCCCCATCCCTTCGGGCGCAATTTCGGTCACGCAAGCGATCTTGTGCATGGGGGCGCTGTGCCTCGTCGGGCTGGCGGTTCTGCTGACGATGAACGGGGCGGCCATCGCCGTTGCCTTCGGCTCGCTGGCTTTCGTCGCGATCTATCCGTTCATGAAGCGCATCACCTATTGGCCACAACTGTTTCTGGGTTTTGCCTTCAACTGGGGCGCGCTGGTCGGCTGGGCGGCGCAGACCGGGAGTCTGGGATGGCCCGCTGTCTGGTTGTATCTGGCGGGCATCTGCTGGACCATTGGCTATGACACGATCTATGCCTGTCAGGACAAGGAAGACGACGCGCTGATCGGCGTGAAATCCACGGCCCTGCGGTTCGGGTCGCGTACGCGGGAATGGGTCGCGGGATTTTATGCCGGAGCGGTAATTCTGGCCGGAATCGCGATGCTCTGCGCCGGGTTGGGCTGGGCCAGCCTCGGCGTTATGGGCTTTGCGGCCCATCTGATATGGCAGGTCAGGACGCTGGATGCCGATGACGGCGCGGTCTGCCTGACCCTCTTTCGCGCCAATCGCGAGGCGGGGCTGTTGCTGGTTGCGGCCATCCTGATCGGGGCGGCCCTCCGCTGAGGTCGATCCCGCCCCGGATCCATGTCCAGAGGCGGGAGAAACGCGTGCCGCGCTACGACGCCGCCGGGGCCGCGCTGCGCACATCGGCGTCGACATCGCTTTCGTACTGGGCAAAATTGCCGATGAACATATGCACCAGCTTGCGGGCCTGCGCGTCATAGGCATCCGTATCGGCCCAGGTATCGCGCGGGTTCAGGATGGTGCTGTCCACGCCATCGACGGCAACCGGCACCTCGAAGCCGAAATTTTCATCCGTGCGGAACGCGGCATCGCTCAGCGATCCGTTCAGCGCCGCCGTCAGCAGAGCGCGGGTCGCCTTGATCGGCATGCGGCTGCCGGTGCCATAGGCGCCCCCGGTCCAGCCGGTATTGACCAGCCAGCAGGTCGAGCCATGCTCGGCAATCTTCTGGCGCAGCAAGTCGCCGTATTCCGTGGGCTTGCGCGGCATAAAGGGCGCACCGAAACAGGTGGAAAAGGTCGGCTCAGGTTCCGTGACGCCCTTTTCGGTGCCCGCAACCTTGGCGGTGAACCCGCTGAGAAAGTGATACATCGCCTGCGCCGGGGTCAGCCGCGCGATGGGGGGCAGGACGCCAAAGCTGTCACAGGTCAGCATCACGATATTCTTCGGCACGCCCGCCAGGCCCGTATCCGAGGCATTGGGGATCATGCCCAAAGGATAGCAAACGCGGGTATTCTGGGTCAGGCTGGCATCGTCGAAATCGAGGGCGCGGGTCTCGGCATCCATGACCACGTTTTCCAGCACGGCCCCAAAGCGCGAAGTCGTGGCATAGATTTCCGGCTCCGCCTCGCGCGAGAGATTGATGGTCTTGGCGTAGCACCCGCCCTCGAAATTGAAGATGCCCGTATCCGACCAGCCATGTTCGTCATCGCCGATCAGGGTCCGGTCCGGGTCGGCGGACAGGGTGGTCTTGCCGGTGCCGGACAGGCCGAAGAACACCGCCGAATCAGCAGGATCGTCCTTCGCATGGTTGGCCGAACAATGCATTGGCATCACGCCCTTTTCGGGCAGAACGTAATTCATCACCCCAAAGATCGATTTCTTGTTTTCCCCGGCATAGGAAGTGCAGCCGATGAGCACCGTCTTTTTCTCGAACGACACCGCGATGACGGTTTCCGAGCGGCATCCATGCTTTGCGGGATCGGCGCGGAAACTGGGGCAGTTGATGACGGTCCATTCATTAACGAACCCGGCCAGCGCGCTGCGCTCCGGTCGGCGCATCATGTTGCGGATGAACAGCATATGCCATGCCAGCTCGTTCACGAAACGCACCTTGATCTGATGCGACAGATCCGCCCCGCAGGCCAGATCCTGCACGAATACGGTCTTGCTTTTCAGGTGGTCGAGCATGTCGGCATGCAGCGCATCGAAATGATCGGGCTGCATCGCCTTGTTATTGGTCCAGTCGACGGTGGTTTCGGTCGTGGCATCGCGGACGGTGAACTTGTCCTTCGGCGAGCGGCCCGTATGGGTGCCGGTCAGGGCCAGCAGCGCGCCACCGGGGGCCAGCTTTGCCTCGTCGCGCTGCAACGCATGCTCGACGAGCGCGGCCTCCGTATCGTTGTAATAGGCGGCACCCGCCTCGATTCCGAGCTGTTTCAAGCCATGGTCGGGGTTTCTCGTACCGCTCTCGTTCACGACGCTATCCTCCGGGTCACACGCGAATGCCTTAACTGACCGTCACGGGAAATCCCGATCCGGGCCGCTTGCTTAACGCCTTGGTGCGGGGGATGACAACGCAATAATGTTGCGTAAGAGGCGTTAACGGCCGATTTTATCGAACATATCGGGGTAATCCTGCGGTAGCAGCGCCGGAATCGCGCGGCAGGGCCGTGTCAGGAACGATTGTACCGGCGTTCCAACCTGCGTAAGGTCCATCTGCGCGCCGCGTATGCCCGATCGGAGAGACCCTATGCCGACCATCGCCCTTGTCGACGACGACCGCAATATCCTGACCTCGGTTTCCATTGCGCTGGAAGCGGATGGCTTCGAGGTGCGGACCTACTCGGACGGGGCCGCGGCCCTTGCGGCCCTGAGCCAGACGCCGCCGGATGTTGCCGTGCTCGACATCAAGATGCCCCGCATGGACGGGATGGAACTGCTGCGCCGCCTGCGCCAGAAATCGGACATGCCCGTCCTGTTCCTGACCTCGAAGGACGAGGAAATCGACGAGGTGCTCGGCCTGCGGATGGGGGCGGATGACTATATCCGCAAACCCTTTTCCCAACGCCTGCTGATCGAGCGGATTCGCGCGGTCCTGCGCCGCCGCGATGCCCAGATCGACGGGGGCGAGCGGGCAGAAAAAGACAAGGTGATGACCCGTGGCAGCCTGACGCTCGACCCGATGCGTCATTCGTGCATCTGGAAAAATGAAGCGGTGACGCTGACCGTGACCGAATTCCTGATCCTTCAGGCGCTGGCCACCCGCCCCGGCTTTGTCAAAAGCCGCGATGCGCTGATGGATGCGGCCTATGACGATCAAGTCTATGTCGACGACCGCACCATCGACAGCCACATCAAGCGCATCCGCAAAAAATTCCGAGTCGTGGACGATACCTTCGCGGCCATCGAGACCCTGTATGGCGTCGGATACCGATATCGCGAGGCCTAGCGCCCCGCCGCTTTCCGCCCTGGACGGCGATACCGACGCCCCGGATACGGGCGCGGCGACCCTGCGCAATGCGCCAGCCATGCTCTCAGGCGAAAGGGCTGCGGCCATTTCCTTGGGCAAGCCCCTGGCCCATGCCGCGCCCGATGACCGGCCCGGCGTATTGGGCGAGATGCGCGCCGTCCTGACTAGCCCGATGCGCTCGCTGACCCGGCGAATCGTGGCGATCAATCTCATCGGTCTCGTGATCCTCGTGACCACGGTGCTCTATCTCAACCAGATGCGCGACGAGTTGATTCAGGTGCGCGTGGCCTCGCTGGCGACGGAGGCGAATATCCTCGCCACCGCCATCGCGGAGATCGCCTCGACCGGGCCGGAAAAGGCGTCGATCGATACCCGCGCCGCGAACGAGGTGCTTCAGCAACTGACCCTGCGTACCGATCAACGGGCGCAACTGTACCGCAATGGCCGCCTGATCGGCGATACCCGCAGCTTCGACCCCACCCGCAACCCGCTGGAGACCCGCCGCCTGCCCCCTCTCGACGGCGCAAGCGGTCTGCTGGGCTGGATCGAGGAACTCTACAGCCACGCGGTGCGCCTCGTGCAAAAGCGTAATCTGCCGATCTATATCGAAACCTCCGTGGCCGGAATCACGGAAGACCCGGTGATCTATTCCGCGCAACTGGGGGATATCGCCGTCTCCCAGCGCGCGAATAGCGAGGGGGAGCTGATCGTCTCGGTTGCCGTGCCGGTGCGGCGGCTCAAGGTGATTATGGGCGTCTTGATGCTCTCGACCGAAGGCGGCGATATCGACCGGGTCATCCGGGCCGGGCGCATCGAGATTCTGCGCATCTTTATCGTGGCGGGGCTGGTCTCGGTCCTGCTGGCGGTCCTGCTGGCCAATGGCATCGCGCGGCCCCTGCGCCGCCTCGCCAATGCCGCCGAAGCCGCCCGCGCGAACGAGGCGCAGCTATCGGTCTCGGAGCGCGTCGAAATCCCAGACCTGACCGACCGCGCCGACGAAATCGGCCATCTATCCGGATCGATGCGGCGCATGACCGATGCCCTCTACGGACGAATCGATGCCATCGAAAGCTTTGCCGCCGATGTGGCGCATGAGATCAAAAATCCGCTCTCCTCGCTGCGCTCCGCCACCGAGACGCTCGATTACGCCAAGACCCCCGAATCGCGCGAGCGGCTCTATACCGTCATCAAAGAAGACGTGGATCGCCTCGACCGGCTGGTCACGGATATTTCCAACGCCTCGCGCCTCGATGCCGAATTGGTGCGCGAGGAGCGCGCGCCCTTCGATCTGGCGGCGCTGGTCGAGACGACCACCGATATCCTGTCCCAAAGCGCCGATGAGCGCGGGGTCCGGCTGGTCGCCGATGTGCCCGGCACCCCCCTTGTCGTGCGTGGACTGGAAAGCCGGATCGCACAGGTCCTGTCGAACCTGCTGACGAACGGCATTTCCTTTAGCCCCGCAGAAGGAACGCTGCGGGCGGCGGTCTGGCGCGACGACATGAAAGCCGCCGTCATCACCGTTGAGGATGACGGGCCGGGCATCCCCGAAGACAATCTCGATTCGATCTTCGAGCGATTCTACACCGAGCGCCCCGAGGGCGAGGCATTCGGGCGGCATTCGGGCCTTGGCCTGTCGATCTCGCGCAGCATCGTAGAGGCCCATGGCGGCACGATCCGGGCTGAAAACCGCCCCGAAGGCGGCGCGCGATTCATCGTCCGTCTGCCCAGCTAGAGTAATCGCCGAGCGCTCAAGGCACGGCTTCCGATGCGTCCCACAGGCCGGATTCGCACTTTCGAGACCCAACGACACAAAAATACAGTCTTCGCTCTTGCAAAACCTTTGCGCGTCATACTTTCATGGTGAGGTAAAAAGGACATTTCCCTTGGCCAGTGCAACAGATGCAGCGCAGCGTGACGCAAAGACGGGCCAGCCGCCCGTCGGCTCCGCCATGCGGCTTGTCTTGGTCACCGGCGTATCGGGGGCGGGCAAATCCTCGACATTGGCGGCGCTGGCCGATTGCGGGTTCGATACGGTGGATAACCCGCCGATCCGCCTGATGCATTCGATCATGGACGATTTCGCAGCCTCCGGTCCCCGTGGGGCGCGGGTCGCGATCGGGGTGGATGAGCGCACCCACGGTTTCACCACCGAGCGCTTCGCCGATGTGGTCGCCGAACTGCGCGAGCGCCGCGATCTGGACGTGACGCTTCTTTTTCTCGATTGCTCGACCAATACGCTCATCCGGCGGTTCACCGAAACCCGGCGGCGGCATCCGATGGCGGGCGAGACGGTCGAAGCCGCGCTCGCGATGGAACGCGCGGTCATCGACCCCCTGCGCGAGCAGGCGGATATCAGCATCGATACCAGCGACCTGTCCCTGACCGAACTGCGCCGCGAGATTCAGGAGCGCTTCGCCGGGGAAGACAGCGAAGGCATGTCGATTACGATCCTGTCCTTCGGGTTCAAGCGCGGTGCGCCGCGCGAGGCCGATATCATGTTCGACGTGCGCTTTCTGGCCAATCCGTACTGGAACCCGCAATTACGCGCCGGAACGGGCCTAGACGCGGACGTCGATGCCTATGTCGCCGCCAGCGAGGGATTCGACGCGGTCTTCGCCTCGCTCTCGTCGCTGCTGCGCGAGGTGATCCCGCTCTACCGCAAGGAAGGCAAAAGCTATCTGACCGTGGCCATCGGCTGTACGGGCGGGCGGCATCGGTCGGTTGCCGTATCCGAGCGGCTGGGTGCGATTCTGCGCAAGGCGGGCCATTCGCCCGCCGTCCGGCACCGGGACATCACCCGCGCCGGGGCCGTGCGTGCGCGCGGCCTTGCCTTTGCCGGGACGGAGAGCGAAACGGCATGATCGGCATCGTTCTCGTCACCCATGGCCGGATCGGCGAAGAACTCTGCGCAGCGGCAGAGCATGTGCTGGGAACCCAGCGACAGCTTGCCTTCGTCTCCGTCAACGGGGCGGATAGCGTCAGCCTCAAACAGGCCGAAGTGGCGGCGGCCATCGATTCCGTTCGGCCCGCCAATGACGACGGCGTCATCATCCTGACCGACATGGTCGGCTGCACCCCCTCGAACCTTGCCTCCCGCGAGGGCAAGCAGGGGCGCGAGATAGTCGTTACGGGGGTCAATCTGCCAATGCTGGTCACCATTGCCAAGGCGCGCGAGAAAGGCAGCCTGTCGCGGGTCGTGACGATGGGGATCGAGGCGGGTCGCAAATATATCGACATCGCCCCCGCCCATGCGCCAAAGCCCCAGAACGCCTGAGCGAGCATGTCAGAACGATATACCCGGACCCTCGAAATCGTGAACGAGCGCGGCCTGCATGCGCGGGCCTCGGCCAAGGTCGTTGAATTGTCCGAACGCTATTCCTGCGATGCGACGATTTCGTATAATGGCGAGCGGGCCGATCCGCGCTCGCTGATGGATTTGCTGACCTTGGTGGCATCGAAGGGGGTCTTCGTGACCGTGGATGCGGAGGGCGAGGACGCGACCGATTACCTCGATGCTCTCGAAACGCTGATCGCCGGACGGTTTGGCGAGAAGGCCTGAAACAGTGCGGCACGTCGTCTTCAACCTGTGTTTCTATAGCTTTACGCTGCTGATGGCGGCGATGAGCGTGCCGGTATCGCTGATCGCCGGGAATGGGATGATCCGGGGGATGTTTTCCCTATGGTCGCGGGGGACCGTCTGGCTGGTCCGCCATGTCCTCGGGGCGCGGATCGACCTGCGCGGGACCGAGCATATCGCCGAGCGCCCGGCCCTGCTGGTCAGCAAACATCAAAGCGAGTTGGATGTCGCGCTGATGGGCGCGGTCTTTCCCGATTACGGGGCCATCGCGATGCGCGAACTGGATGACTATCCGCTGGTCGGCGGCATCGTCCGCAAGCTGGGGCATATCAAGGTTACCGTCGATGGCGAGCGCAAGAACCAATTGCCGGAGGTGCTGGAGGGCGCGGCCCGCGTCCATGCCGAGGGACGGCCAATCCTGATCTACCCCGAAGGCATCCTGATGCGTCCGGGCAAGAAATCGCGCTACCGGGGCGGCGTCTGGCATATCTATAACGCGCTCAACGTGCCCGCAACGCCGGTAGCGCTGTCTCTGGGCCTTGCATGGCCGCGCCGAGACTGGAAAAAATTTCCCACCCCCGTCGCGATGGAATTTCTGGAGCCGATCCCCCCCGGCCTGCCAAAAAAGGCTTTCATGGCCCTGCTGGAAGAGCGCATCGAAACCGCCACCAATGCCCTGATCCGCGAACAGGCCCCGCCGGAGAAGTTGGCGGAAATGGTTTTCGAATACGAGAAACGGGGCGGCGGGTGGCAGGCATGAGGCTGAAGGTCTGAAAACGACCCCTGCGCGTCGCATCGTTTCTTGACCGCCGATCAAACCCCAGCCCAGCATCTTCCCCGAATAGATCATAGGGAGAGAGATGCCATGCCCCGCCTGACCGATGCCCAACGCGCCGCCTATGACCGGGATGGATTTCTCTGTCCCCTCGATATTCTGACCCCCGATGAAGCCGCAACCGAGCGAGCGCTGGTTGAGGGGCTGGAGCGCGATCATGCGGGCAGACTCGACAAATCGGTCGGGGAATACCTGCGCCTCGCCGCCTATCTGGCCAGCGATGTTCCCCTGCGCGTGGCCCGCGACCCGCGCGTTCTGGATGCGGTCGAGGGCATTCTAGGGCCGGATATCATGATGTGGAGCTGCGAATACTTCATCAAGGAAGCCAACAGCCACAAGATCGTGTCATGGCATCAGGACCTGACCTATTGGGGCATGGATGGCAGCGATCACGAGGTCACCGCCTGGGTCGCCCTGTCCAGTGCCAGCGAGGCGGCGGGCTGCATGAAATTCGTCCCCGGCTCGCACAAGACCCAGATCGTGCCCCATAACGATACCTTCGCGGAGGATAACCTGCTCAGCCGGGGGCAGGAAATCGCGGTCGAGGTGGACGAAGCCGACGCGGTCGCCGCCGCCTTGTCGCCCGGTCAGATGTCGCTGCATCACGGGCGGCTGTTCCATGGCAGCGGGCCGAACACGACCGACGATCGCCGGATCGGGCTGGTCATCCGCTATATCCGCCCCGACACACCCTCGACCGGGCAAGGCAAGGATTTCGGCGTGATGATGCGCGGGGTGGATCGCCACGGCACCCGCGCCAATGTCGCGCCCCTCGCCGGAGACTTTACCCCGGCGCAGATGGCATTGTATGCAGAGGTGACAGGCACGCAAGCGCAGGTTCTGGCCGATGGATTGGACAGCGCGGATGCCCTGTATTCGGGAGCGGCATGATGGCGGAAACGGTTTCTTTCACCGCAATGAAGGACGGCACAGCGGAAGATTACGCCCTGTTGGCCGAGCGCGAGCACGACTATCTCGCAGGCACCGCCGACCGCCTGCTGCGCGAATTGCGCAATCAGGCAGAAGAAACCCTCAGCGGATACCAAATCACCCGGCTGGAGCACGGCCTGCAATGCGCCACCCGCGCCCGGCGCGAGGGGGTCGAGATCGACTGGATCGTCGCCGCCCTGCTGCATGACATCGGCGACGGCCTCGCGCCCCAGAACCACGACAAATTCGCCGCCGAGATCATGCGCCCCTTCATGCGCGACGAGGTGGTCTGGACGGTCGAGCATCACGGGATTTTCCAGATGGTCTATTACGCCCATCACTATGGCTGGAACCCCGAAGAACGGCAGAAATTCCGCGATCATCCGTATTACGACACCTGCGTAGCCTTTTGCGAGCGATGGGATCAGGCAAGCTTTGATCCCGATTATACGATGGACCCGCTGGAAAGCTTCGAGGACGAACTGCGCACGGTCTTTGCCCGCAAAGCCTATGATCCGGGGGTGATGCAGGTCGGCGTGGTGAAGGGGCTGTGAAACTCTGGCATCTGAAAACCTGCGATACCTGCCGCAAGGCCATCAAGATCCTGCGCGAGGCGGGGCATGAGCCGGAGCTGATCGACCTGCGCGCCGATGGGATCGATGCCGCGACCATCGAGCGGCTGATGACGGCAGTGGGCCGCGACGTGCTGCTCAATACCCGCTCGACCACATGGCGGGGGCTGGACGATGCCGACCGCGCCGATCTGGACGATGCCAAGGCCGTCGCGCTGATGGCGGCCCATCCAACCCTTATCAAGCGCCCGGTCATCGAGGTGGATGATGCGGTTCATGTCGGCTGGACGAAGGCAGTTCAGTCAGCGCTTCTGTCGCCATTACCCTAGCTTCTCGTTTTGGCGCGCGCTGCGAGGCACCGGGTCATCATTCCGTGGCCCTGAGGCGGTTGAGGGGATCGCCCGCCCCCCGGTGCCAATGCCATCACGCGGCGACCCGATAACAGGCGTCGATCGATCACGAGGATGAACCGGATGCAGACCGCGTTGCTGAATACACGTCGCTTCGCGCCGCTATTCTGGGTTCAGGGCCTTGGGGCCTTCAACGATCAGGTGTTCAAGACCGGGTTCCTCGTCCTGCTGACCTATCGACTGGCCGCCGAGATGGGGCTGAACGCCTCGCTGCATAACACCATGGCCGGAGCGCTGTTCATCATCCCTTTCGCCCTGATTGCACCCACCGCTGGCATGGTGGCGGACGGGGTGGACAAGGCAAAGATGATGCGGGTCATCAAGGCGCTGGAAATCGCACTCATGCTCGTGGGGGCGGTCGCGTTCCACGCGCAGAATCTGACGCTGCTCTATACGCTGCTGTTCCTGATGGGCGCGCAATCGGCCCTGTTTGCGCCGATCAAATACAGTGTGCTGCCGCAATATCTCGGCCCGCAGGAGTTGGCGCGCGGCAATGGACTGATTCAGGCGGCAACGTTCCTCGCGATCCTGCTGGGGCAGATCATGGGGGCAAAGCTGGTGCTGACACCCTATGGCGTGACGGCGATTTCGGCCGGGGTGATCGGCGTGGCGGTCTTGGGCTTTATCGCCAGCCTTTTCGCTCCGTCTGCCCCGCCGATGGGCACGCCGCCAAAGGTTGATTGGGTTCTGCCCAGAGCGATGTGGCGCGTGGTCCACGAGGGACGCAAGGTGCCGGGGGCGTTCAAGGCGATCCTTGGGATTGCGTGGTTCTGGTTTACAGGGGCCGCGTTTCTGGCGCTGTTGCCGCCCTATGCCCTCGAAGGGCTGCATGGTTCGGACGGGGTGTTCGTGCTGCTGCTCTCGACCTTCTCGGTCGGGGTTGCCGTCGGTGCGCTGCTCTGTGCGCGACTGTTTGGCGATAGACCGGCGGTGCCGATGGCCGCATGGGGCGCGGGCGGCATCGCGCTGGCCTCCGTTGCGCTGTGGCCCGCAACCGCATTCTGGCGGGCGCAGGCGGATGTCTCTGGGCCGCTCTACAGCGCCGGGGCCTTTGTCGCCGATCCCCACGCATGGCCGATCCTGCTGTGTTTTGCAGTGCTGGCCGCGTGTTCGGGTCTCTATGTCACGCCGCTGAATGTCGTCTTGCAGATCGAGGCCCCGGCAGAGGCGCGCGGGCGGTTCGTTGCCTGCTCAAACACCGTGGATGCGCTGGCTATGGCCTGCTCCGCATTGCTTGCCGCCCTTCTGGTCGGGGTGGGGCTAAGGCAATGGGATGTCTATGGGCTGATCGGGTCAACGGGGTTTGTCGCGGCGCTCTGGGCGATGCGACAGGGGCGGTGACGCATCTTCGCATTTGCGTGATGCCACCTTCTTCTTCTTGAGTCCTTAAGCCGGAATCTCCACATTAGAATAAGAATATGCCCATCAAGGAGGCCCTGTTGTGACCAATCGTCGTACGTTTTTGCTCTCCGGTGCCGCTGTGCTCGCAGTCGCGACCCCTGTTTTCGCGCGCAAGGATGGTGAGTTCGAGGTCGTGAAGACCCCCGAAGAATGGCGAAAAATCCTGACCCCCGCCCAATACAGAATCCTGCGCGAAGAAGGGACCGAACGGCCCTTTACCAGCCCGCTCAACGACAACAAGGAAGCCGGAATTTATCACTGCGCAGGCTGCGATAACGCGATGTATTCCTCCGAAACGAAATACGATTCGCGCACCGGCTGGCCCAGCTTCTGGCAGGCGATGGACGATGCGGTCGGCACGAGCACGGATTACAAGCTGATCTATCCCCGAACCGAAGTGCATTGCGCCCGCTGCGGCGGTCATCTGGGCCATATCTTCAATGATGGACCCAAGCCAACCGGCGAGCGCCACTGCCTCAACGGACTGGCCCTGACCTTCAAGCCATCTGAGAAATCCGATAGCTGAAGCATCTGATATCTCTGAGACAATGCCTGGATACACTGTGTCCGGGCATTTTTGTTTCAAAACGAAACAGAAAAACGCTTTACGACGAATAGTGTCCTGTTAACTCTGTTCGGGCAATGGTGATCGCATAAAGCGAGGATAGCCCGATGTTCGATACCCCCGATTTCGATCACCATGAAGAGGTGGTAAGCGTCTCCTGTGCCCGGTCGGGCCTACAGGCGATCATTGCGATTCACTCCACGGTGCTCGGCCCGGCGCTGGGCGGCATCCGGTGCTGGTCCTATGACAATGGCATGGCGGCGATCCGCGATGCCTTGCGACTGTCGCGCGGCATGACCTACAAGAATGCGCTGGCCGGGCTGGATCTGGGGGGCGGGAAATCCGTGATCCTCGGCGATCCGCAAACCGCCCGCTCCCCCGACGCGCTGAATGCTTTCGCTCAGGCCATCGACCGGCTCGGCGGGCGCTATGTCGGGGCCGAAGATGTGGGCATGACGGTCGCGGATATTGATCTGATGCGCGATGTCACCCCCCATGTCGCGGGCACAAGCTGGGGCGCCTCGGCCAGCGGCGACCCCTCGCCTCATACTGCCGAAGGGGTTTTTCTGGGTCTCAAGGCAACCGTGAAGGCGGGCACCGGCTCCGACGACCTGACCGATGCGCGAATCGGTGTCATGGGGCTGGGTTCCGTCGGCTGGAAACTGGCCGAAATGCTGCACGAGGCGGGGGCGCAGCTTCTGGTTGCGGATATCAACGTGCCGCGCACGGTGCGGGCGGCGGCGCAACTGAACGCCCAGATCGTCGATCCCCTGCGCCTGCCCTTCGAGCCGATGGATGTGTTTGCACCCTGCGCATTGGGCGGCGTGCTGACCCGCGATTTCGCCGAAAGCGCGCCGGTTCGCCTCATCTGCGGGGCGGCGAATAACCAGCTTGCAACCCCCGATGTGGATGCTGCGCTGTGGGAAGAAGGCAAGCTCTACGCCCCCGATTACCTCGTCAATGCGGGCGGCGTCATCAATGTCGCGGCGGAGGCATCGGGCGAATACGACGCCTATTCCGTCGGCATGAAAGTGCGCGAGATCGGCAAAACGACGGCGGCGGTGATCGAAGCCGCCCACCGCGAAAACCGCCCCACCGGCGCAATCGCCGATACCATGGCCCTGTCCCGGATCGAGCAAGCCCAGGAAGACGCCGCGAAAGCGCTGGCGCTGGCATAATCGACACAGCTTTTGCACCCCGGAAAATGCCCGGCGCAACAAGCTTTCACCATCACTCCGCCGCCATGCGCGAGTGGCCTTCCACGCCGCTCTCACCTGTCATCCGTGCGAGAATATCCTCGCGCCGGATCGCGGCATCGGCCATCGCCTCGGCCTTGACCGGGCCAAAGCCACGGATGCCATCGGGCAGGGCAAGCAGCGCGAGGGCCAGCGGGCCGGGGGCACCGGCGAGGACAGTCTTGATGTCCTGCTCATAATGCTTGATCAGGGCGCGTTCAGCCTTGCGCTCCTGCGAATAGCCAAACGGGTCGAGGGGGGTTGCGCGCAGGCCCTTGAACTTGGCCAGCCAGCGGAAATTGCGCAGCATCGATTCGCCGTATTCCTTCTTCTTCGGGCGGCCTTTCGCATCGGTTCCGGTGTTCAGGAACGGCGGGGCGAGGTGAAAGGTCAGCGTACCGCCCTCCGCGAAGGTCTCCGCGATCTGCTGCGCGAACCGGCCATCGGTATATAGCCGCGCTACCTCGTATTCGTCTTTGTAACTCAGGAGCTTGGCATAGTTGCGGGCGACGGTCATCGCCGCGCCCTCATCCCATGCCCGCACGCGGTCGACCAGTTTGCGATAGCGCTTTGCGAGGCGGGAATTCTGATAGGCGGTCAGATGCGCCGCACGATGGGCGACCACCTCGTCCAGCGTTTGCGGGATGGGGTCATGGGCCTGCGCATCGAGCAGGGATGGGGCCAATCCCGGTTCGGCGGCCAGCTTGCGGCCCCAGTGGAAAGCATCGGTATTCTGGCCGACGGCAACACCGTTCATCTCGATGGCCTGTAGTAAAGACGGCATCGACACGGGCAGCGCGCCGGTCTGGCAGGCATAGCCCAGCATCATGATATTCGTCATGATCGCATCGCCACAGGTCGCCTCCGCCAGCGCCGTAAAGTCGAGGAATGCGCCGTCATCCTGCACCGTCTTGCGGATGGTCGCGAGGGTCAGATCATTGCGGAAATCGAGATCGCGATCCTTGATGAAATCGGCCACGGGCGTCAGATGCGTATTCACCACCGCCCGCGTGCGCGCCGTATCGCAGAGCACCACACCATCGGTCGAGGCGGCGACGACGGCATCGGCGGCGAACAGCAAATCCGCGCCCCCCGTCACGATGCGCGGACTGGTCACGTCATCCGGCTGTGCGCCGATGCGAACATAGGAAAAGACCGCGCCGCCCTTCTGCGCCAGCCCCGCCATATCGAGGATCATAGACGCTTTGCCCTCCAGATGCGCGGCCATGCCCAGAACGGCACCGATGGTCAGCACACCCGTGCCCCCCACGCCGGTAATCGCGATGTTCCACGGGCGGGGCAGGTCGGTAACAGGGGTGGCCGGGGCGGGCAGGGCCATGGGGTCGATCCCGGTCGCCTTGCTCGCGCGCAGGCCCGCACCCGACACGGTGACGAAGCTGGGGCAAAACCCCTTCACGCAGGAGAAATCCTTGTTGCAGGAGGATTGGTTGATCCGCCGCTTGCGCCCCATCGCCGTTTCCAGCGGCTCAACCGCCACGCAATTGGACTGGACCGAGCAATCGCCGCAGCCCTCGCAAACGGCGGGGTTGATGATCACGCGCTTATCCGGGTCATCCATCAGCCCGCGCTTGCGGCGGCGGCGCTTTTCGGCGGCACAGGTCTGGACATAGACGATGGCGGTACAGCCGGGCATCTCACGCAGGTCGCGCATCACCGC
This sequence comes from uncultured Neomegalonema sp., assembly GCA_938008165.1. Taxonomy (GTDB): domain Bacteria; phylum Pseudomonadota; class Alphaproteobacteria; order Rhodobacterales; family Rhodobacteraceae; genus JAHDDY01. The sequence goes on from CALLLP010000048.1 coordinate 22,752, forward strand.
ATCGAGATCGTCACGATGGCGAATCTCGACACCAGCGGCCAGCTCATCCGCGCGATAGACCTCTGGCGCATCGGAGACGAGGACGGTGTGCCCGACCCCTTCGGCCTTGAGCTGATGCGTGATCTGCTGGGGTGTCAGGCTGCCGTCGATGGGCTGACCGCCGGTCATCGCCACGGCGTCGTTATAGAGGATCTTATAGGTAAGATTCACGCCCGACGCGACGCCCTGCCGGACCGCCAGAAAGCCCGAATGGAAATAGGTGCCGTCACCCAGATTGATGAATTGATGCTTTTCATCGGTAAAATGGGCCGTGCCCTGCCATTGCGCGCCCTCCCCGCCCATCTGGGAAAAGCCCGCATCGTTGCGGTCCATCCATGTCACCATGAAGTGACAGCCGATCCCCGCCCCCACGCGGCTGCCCTCGGGCACGTTGGTCGAGGTGTTATGGGGGCATCCGGCGCAGAAATAGGGTTTGCGGATCACCGGGGGTTGATGGGTCTTGCGGATATCGGCGCGGTCGGCGAACCATGCGACCTTGGCTTCGATCCGCGCCCGGATCGTATCGTCGAGATCCATCGCCATCAGGCGCTGACCGATGGCACGGGCGACAACGCCGGTGGTCAATTCCACGTCGAGGGGCAGGTTCGGGCGGTCGCGATGATCGAACTTGCCGATGATATGCGGGCGCACATCGGCGCGCCAGTTGAAGAGTTGCTGCTTGATCTGGAATTCGATGACCTCGCGGCGCTCCTCGATGACCAGAATCTCCTCCAGCCCTTCGCAGAAGCGGCGCACGCCTTCAGGCTCCAGCGGCCACGGCATCCCGACCTTGTAAACGCGCAGGCCGATTTTCGCCGCCTCGTCATCGGTCACGCCCAGTTGGCGCAGCGCCTCGCGGGTATCCTCATACGCCTTGCCCGAAGCAATGATGCCAAAGCGCGCCTGCGGGCTGTCCATCACGATCCGGTCGACCTTGTTCGCCCGGCCAAAGGCCACCGCCGCATAGCCCTTATAGGTCTGAAGACGATGATCCTGTTCCCAGCGATCATCGGGCCAGCGAATGTTCAGCCCCCCCACGGGCATCTCGAAATCCTCAGGCAAAACGAATTGACGGTTTTCGCCATCGAGATCGACCGTCGCCGTCGTCTCGACCGTATCGGCAATCACCTTCATCCCGACCCATGCCCCGCAATAGCGCGACATGGCGATTCCGAGCAGGCCCATCTCGACGAATTCATGCACGGAAGACGGATAGAGCACCGGGATCACCGCCGACATGAAGGCATGTTCCGACTGATGCGGCACGGTCGAGGATTTCGCCGCGTGGTCGTCTCCGGCCAGCGCAAGCACGCCGCCATGGGGGGCCGTGCCGTGGGCATTGGCATGTTTGAACACATCACCGGAACGATCGACCCCCGGCCCCTTGCCGTACCAGATGCCGACCACCCCGTCATGGCGCGCACCGGGGGACAGATGCGCCTGTTGCGACCCCCAGATGGCGGTCGCGGCAAGGTCTTCGTTGACACCGGGCTGAAAGACGACCCCGCTTGCATCGAGGCGCGTTTTCTGGCGCGTCAGTTCCTGATCGTATCCGCCCAATGGAGAACCGCGATAGCCGGAGATGAACGCCCCGGTATTCAGCCCCGCCGCCCTGTCCCGCCACATCTGAACCATCGGCAGGCGGGTCAGCGCCTGAATTCCGTTCATGAAGACACGACCTTCGGTCAGATCGTAACGGTCGTTCAGCGAAACAGCGCGCTTATCCATGAACAAATCTTCCTTCTCCGTAACGCAGGCCATGCGGCGACAAGGCAATCGGATATTATAGGACAGTATTGCTACCATAGTTTCCCGTGAATGCAAGACTCTATAAAATGCGTTCAGGGGCATTATGGGGCGGGACTATGCCTTGAAGCGCCCGCACCATGCGCCAGCTTGTTGTGCGACCGCTGCAACAGGAGGGCGCTCCATGGCCATCACTTTTACCGTCAATGGCGAGGAACGGCGCGTGGATGTCGATCCCGATACGCCGCTGTTGTGGGTTCTGCGCGACGCGCTGCGGCTGACCGGCACGAAATTCGGCTGCGGAATCGCGCAATGCGGTGCCTGCACCGTGCATATGGATGGCACCCCGCGCCGATCCTGTGTCACACCGATCAGCGCAGTCGAAGGATCGGAGATCACGACCATCGAGGGCCTGCAAAGCGCCGAGGCAAAAGCGGTACAGGACGCATGGATCGGCATCGACGTGCCGCAATGCGGCTATTGCCAATCCGGTCAGGTGATGAGCGCCACGGCCTTGCTGGAGGAAAACCCCGCCCCCACCGATGACGAGATCGACGCGGCAATGGCGGGCAATATCTGCCGCTGCGCCACGTATCACCGCATCCGTCAGGCGATCCACAACGCCGCCAAGACATTGGAGGGTTGAGCATGACCAATCAGTCGAATCGCCGGGCGTTTCTCAAGGGCACCGGCGCGGGCCTCGTAGTCGGCGTGATGCTGCCCGGCATGGCCAAAGCGACCCAGAAATCCGGCGCGACGGCGGCGCTGGCGACCGGCGATGTGGCGAAGGGCACGTTCTCGCCCAATGCCTTCATACGCATCGCCCCCGATGATACCGTTACGGTCCTCATCAAACATATCGAGTTCGGGCAGGGACCGTATACGGGTCTCTCCACGCTGGTGGCCGAGGAGCTGGACGCCGATTGGGGCCAGATGCGCGCGACCGCCGCGCCCACCGATGTCACCCTCTACGCGAATACGGCCTTCGGGGTGCAGGGAACGGGCGGCTCGACCGCCATGCCCAACAGCTATATGCAGATGCGCAAGGCGGGGGCCGCCGCACGGGCGATGCTCGTCTCCGCCGCCGCCGATCGCTTCGATGTGCCCGCGACCGAGATCACGGTCACGAAAGGCGTGCTGCGCCATGAGGCATCCGGCCAGTCCGCGACCTTCGGCGATTTGGCCGAGGCCGCATCGCAGGTCGAGCCACCCGTCGATCCGCCGGTGAAGGATGCGAAAGACTTCACTTTGATCGGCACCGATGTTCCCAAAGTCGACAGCCGCGCGAAGGCAACCGGCAAGGCCGAATTCACCCTCGATGTCTACCGCGAGGGGATGCTGACCGCGACGGTCCTGCACCCGCCCAAATTCGGCGCGACGCTGAAATCCCATGACGGGCGCGAGGCGCTGAAAATTCCCGGTGTCGTCAAGGTCGCCGCCGTACCGCAGGGCGTGGCCGTCTATGGCGAGAATACCTTCGCGGCGCTCAAGGGTCGCGCGGCGATCACCGCAGAATGGGATGACAGCGCCGCCGAAACCCGCTCCAGCGATCAGATGATGACCGAATGGACCGAGGCCGCGCAAGGCGACGGCAACCAGGTCGCGCGCCGGGGCGATGCGAAAAAAGCGCTGGGCGAGGCCGCAACGACCCATGAAGTCACACTGAAATTCCCGTTCCTCGCCCATACGCCGATGGAGCCGCTGGACGCCGTGGTCGAACTGCGCGGTGACGAGGCGGAAATCTGGATGGGCAGCCAGATCCAGACGATCGATCACGGGGCCATCGCCGCCACGCTCGGTCTGCCACAGGACAAGATCGCGCTGCATACCATGCTCGCAGGGGGCAGCTTTGGCCGCCGGGCCACGGGCGACGCACATTTCGCGGTGGAGGCGGCCTCGGTCGCCAAGGCACGCGGGGACGGAGCGACCAAGCTGCTCTGGACCCGCGAGGACGATCTTCGCGGCGGCTATTACCGTCCCTTGACCGTTCACCGGATGAAAGGCGGGCTGGACGCAGAAGGAAAGATCACCGCCTGGGACCATACCATCGCAACGCAATCGATCATGGCAGGCACGCCCTTCGAGATGATGATGAAGGACGGGCTGGACCCAACCGCCTTCGAGGGGGCGCAGGCCCTGCCCTATACCGTGCCGAACCATCGCCTCGGCTGGGCACAGATGAAATCGCCCGTGCCGGTGCTCTGGTGGCGCTCGGTCGGGCATACCCATACGGGCCACGCCGTCGAGACCTTCATCGATGAATTGCTGGAAAAGGGCGGCAAGGATGCCGTCGACGGACGCCTCGCCCTGATGGATGACAGCTATGCCCGCGAAGCCGCCGTTCTCGAACGCGCCGCCGAGATGGCGGGCTGGAGCGGGCAAAAGGGATACGGCGTTGCCGTGGTCAAGTCCTTCGACAGCTATGTCGCGCAGGTGGCCGAAGTCGAGGACCGGGACGGCATCCCCCATATCAGGAATGTGTGGTGTGCCGTCGATTGCGGCGTGGCCGTCAATCCCAATGTCATCCGCGCTCAGATGGAGGGCGGCATCGGCTATGGCGCCAGCGCGGCCCTGTTCGACGCGATCACGCTGGGCGAGGGCGGGATCGTACAGCAGGAAAACTGGGACACCTATCGCATGCTGCGCATCAACGAGATGCCGAATATCGAGGTCTCGATCATTGATTCGCAAGAAAACCCTACCGGCGTCGGCGAGCCGGGCTTGCCGCCCCTGTCGCCCGCGCTGGCCAATGCATGGCGCAGCCTGACCGGCAAACGCACCGACACGCTGCCCATGGTTCCGATTGCGCAGGTCTGAGGGAAACATGATGAAAACCATATCGGGTATCGCAGCGGTGGCGGTTGCCGCCATCGCCTTTCTCGCCGTGCAGGCCCCAACGGCCCAGACCGCCACCCAATCCCTGCGCGTGGCACAGGAATTCAGGGATATCGAGAATCCGGCAGAGCGCTCGAAAGCCCTGTTCGGCGAGATGACCAAGGTGATCACCCATCCGCGCTGCATGAACTGTCACCCCCGCGATGACAGCCCGCGTCAGGGGATGGCCATGCAGATGCACAATCCGCCCGTGATCCGCCATGACGAAAGCGGTTTCGGTGCGCCGGGAATGCGCTGCACCACCTGTCACGGAGCCGAGAATATGCGCCTTGTAGGTGTGGGCGGGATCAAGAGCATTCCGGGGCACGATGTCTGGCACCTCGCCCCGAAATCGATGGGGTGGATCGGCCTGTCCCCCGCCGAGATCTGCACACAATTGAAAGACCCCGCGCGCAATGGCGGGCGCAGCCTCGCGGATATTCACGAACACATGGCCGAGGATGGACTCGTCGGATGGGCATGGGCGCCGGGCGAGGGCCGCGAGCCTGCTCCGGGCACACAAGCGCGCTTCGGCAAGCTGGTCGCGGCATGGATCGATACCGGGGCGCATTGTCCTACGCCGCCAGCGGCCGAAGCCGGTGGAGTCTCAACAGGCGATTGAAACCGTCTTTGCTCGGATGGACCGCTGTGCTGGCCTATCAGGACCCGATCTGCGGCGCGCGGGCATGGGGTAGATGGCCGGTCTTGATCCAGAGCGTTGCGCCGCGATCCCCGGCAACCGCGTCGAGATCCACGCCTTCGGGCAGGCGCAGCCAAGATGCCGCGCGCAAGACGTCGCCGCCTTCGGTCAATGTGCCGCTCAGGACCAGCATCTCGGCCCCGCCGGAGACGGCTTCGGACAGGGGCGCAGCGGGGGCAAGCTCGATATAGCGCACGGTCTCGCGCTCATCTTCATGCAGGGTCGCCGCGCGCTGGCCCGGCCCGGTATCGGTCAGCCCCTCATCCATCCGGCGCGTGATCTGGGTGCGGTCTGCCATGTCGAATTGCCATAGCTTCACGAAGATAACGCATCCCGGCGCGGAGCCGGGGGTGTGACGGCTGGTCGGGGGATTGCGCACATAGGTGCCCGCAGGAAAATCGCCATGCTCGTCCTGAAACACCCCATCGAGCACGATAAATTCCTCGCCGCCCGTATGGGTATGGGCCGAAAAGTGGCTGTCGGGCGCATAGCGTACGATGGTCGTCGCCCGCGCGACCTCTCCCCCGATCCGGTCGAGCATCCGCCGGTCAACACCCTTCATCGGCGATTGCAGCCAATCCAGCTCGTCAGAATGAACGATGACACGCTTGTCGAAATCGGCATTCAATTCCATGGTATTGGTCCTTCGGTGATCTTTTCAGCCTATTTGTCAGAAGCGCACCCAAAAGGCACTCACACATTCGGACCCCTAATGGTGCGGTGGTTCACCCCCTGTCTTGGTAACGGATGAGATGATACGAAGGCACGACAATACGAGCGAAAGGATGTCCGGTGGGGTATTTTCAACCCGGTTCCATAACCGAAGCCCTGACAATTCTTGATGAGCAAGAGCTGCGTGTGGTTGCCGGATGCACGGATTTCTTTCCGTCGCAGCCGATGGGCAACCAATGCCGCGCGATTCTCGATATTACCCGGATCGATGGATTGCGCGGGATCGAGGAGACGGATGAGGGATGGCGAATCGGTGCGGCGACGACCTGGACCGATGTGATCCGCGCCCCCCTGCCCCCGGCCTTCGACGCATTGAAGCAGGCGGCGCGGGAAGTGGGATCGATCCAGATTCAGAATGCGGGCACGCTGGCGGGCAACCTGTGCAATGCCTCGCCTGCCGCCGATGGGGTGCCGCCCCTGCTGGCGCTGGAAACGGTGGTGGAGATCGCCTCGGCGGCGGGGTCGCGGCATGTGCCGCTGGCCGCGTTCATCACCGGCGTGCGGACAACGGATCTGCGGGCGGGCGAGATGGTCACGGCGCTGCATATCCCGCGCGGGGCGGGCGAGGGGACGAGCGCGTTCCTAAAGCTGGGCAGCCGCAAATATCTTGTCATCTCGATCGCCATGGTCGCCGCGAATCTTCGGATGGACGGAGACCGGATCGCCGGTCTGCGCCTTGCCGTCGGGGCCTGCTCGCCCGTGGCGCTGCGATTGCCCGCGATGGAGCGCGCGCTGGAGGGGCAGCGAATCGACGCGCTCGACACTCCCGATGACGCATGGTTCGCGCCGCTCAGCCCTTTGACAGATGTGCGCGGATCGGCCGATTATCGCCTGACATCGGTGGCGGAACTATGCATCCGCGCGATCCGTCAAGCCGCCGATGCAGGAGCCTGACCGATGCTCAAGCGCGTAACCGATACCGCCGTTTCCTTCACCCTCAACGACCGAACCGTCATGGTCGAGGCTGCACCCGGCGAGCGCCTGTCCGAAAGCCTGCGTGAACGGCTGGGCGCACGGGAGGTGAAGATCGGCTGCAATGCGGGGGATTGCGGGGCGTGCTCGGTGCTGGTCGATGGTGCGCCGGTCTGTGCCTGCCTGATGACGACGCAGCAGGCGCAGGACTGCCATGTCGAGACGGCGGCGGGCCTGTCCCAAGCCGATGCCCATGCACAGGCGCTCGCCGAGCGGTTTCAGGATCACGGAGCCGCCCAATGCGGGTTCTGCACCCCCGGCATCGTGGTCGCGGCGGTGGCGCTGCTGCGGGAGAATGCCGAACCCGATGAGAAAGCGATAGAGGAGGCGCTCGCCGGGGTGCTGTGCCGCTGCACCGGCTATCGCAAGATCATCGACGCGGTGGCCGCCCTGCCCGCGCATCTGGATGCAGGCAGTCGCGCGGGCGATTCGATCCGGCGGCTGGACGGGGCGCCAAAGCTGGCCGGGGCCGAATGCTTCGGCGATGACGTGGCAGACCCGGCGACGCTGGCCATCCGTGTTATCCGCTCGCCCCATCCCCGCGCGGCCTTTGCCTTCGGTGATCTCGATGGATGGCTGGCGGAGCGCGAGGGGGTCGAGGCGATCCTGACCGCCGAGGACATCCCCGGTGAAAACCGCTTCGGTGTGATCCCGCAATTCGTCGATCAGCCGGTCTTTGCCGAGGGCATCGCCCGGTTTCGGGGCGAGGCAGTGGCGGCGGTGGTCGGCCTGCCACAGATCATCGCCGAGATTGCGCCGGAGGCATTTCCGGTCACATGGACAGCGCTCGACGCGGTGACCGATATGGAATCCGCCAAGGCCGAAAATGCCCCGCTGCTGCACGCGGATCGCGCCGGAAATGTGATGTGCGAGGGGTTCGTGGCCTGCGGCGATGCGTCGGCGGCGCTGGCGCGGGCCGATGTGGTGGTGGGCGGACAGTTCACGACCGGCTTCGTCGAACACGCCTATCTGGAACCCGAAGCAGGCTATGCCGAAATGATCGACGGGCGCGTCGAAATCCATGTCTGCACCCAAGCGCCGGTGATGGATCAGGAATCCATGGCCGTCATTCTGGGCTGTGACAAGGCGGATGTGCGGATTATCCCGACCGGCTGCGGCGGGGGATTCGGCTCGAAACTCGACCTGTCGATCCAGCCCTATCTGGCCTTGGCCACGATGAAGACGGGGCGGCCCGTGCGCCTTGCCCTGACGCGCACGGAATCGATGCAATCGACCACCAAACGTCACCCGGCGGCGATCTCGCTGAAGATCGGGGCAACGCGGGACGGGCGGATTTGCGGGTTTGATTTCGAGGGGGATTTCAATACCGGGGCCTATGCTTCCTGGGGACCGACGGTGGCGAACCGGGTTCCGGTTCATGCCTCCGGTCCCTATCGGGTCACAGATTACCGGGCGCAATCGCGCGGGGTGCATACGAATTGCCCGCCCTCAGGGGCCTTTCGCGGCTTTGGCGTGCCACAATCGGCCATCGCGCAGGAGGTTCTGTTCGACGATCTGGCCGAAAAGCTGGGGATGGACCCGCTGGCATTCCGGCTGGCCAATGTGCTGGAAGACGACATGCCGACCGTCTGCGGACAAATCTTCGAGCGGGGCGTCGGCATCCGCGCCTGCCTCGAAGCCCTGCATCCGGCATGGGAGGAGGAGCGCGCCGCCGCCGCCGCATTCAACGCCGCCCAAACCGGCCCGCTGCGCCGGGGGGTGGGGATTGCGTCGGGTTGGTATGGCTGTGGCAATACCTCCCTGCCCAACCCATCGACCATCAAGGCGGGCCTGCGCGCCGATGGCACGGTCTGCCTGCATCAGGGCGCAATGGATATCGGGCAGGGCGCCAATACCGTCATTGCGCAGATCTTCGCGACGGCATTGGGGGTGGAGGCGACCGCGCTGCACCTGATCGGTCCCGATACGGATGTCACGCCCGATGCGGGCAAGACCTCCGCCTCGCGCCAGACCTTTGTATCGGGCAATGCCGCGCGGCTCTGCGGCGAGGCGCTGCGGGCAAAACTGCTGCGGAATGTCAATGTGGCGGCCGATGCCGAAGTGATCCTCGGAGATGGGACGCTTCGCTTCAAGGATGCCGATGGCGGCCATACGCTCGACCTGACCGCAATGCTCGCCGATGATGAGGGCTATGTCCTCAGCGCAGAGGCAACCTACGACCCCCCGACAAAACCGCTCGATCGGCAGGGGCAGGGCGAACCCTATGCCCAGTTCGGCTATGCCGCCCAGATCGCGGTGCTGGAGGTCGATACGGCGCTGGGCACGATCCGACCCCTCAAATTCATCGCCGCCCATGATGTCGGCAAGGCAATCAACCCGATGCTGGTCGAGGGCCAGATACAGGGCGGCATCGCGCAGGGCCTGGGGATGGCACTGATGGAGGAGTATATTCCGGGCCGGACCGAAAACCTGCACGATTACCTGATCCCCACCATCGGCGATATTCCGCCCATCCATTCGATCATCGTCGAGGTGCCGGACGGGCACGGCCCCTATGGTGCAAAAGGTCTGGGCGAGCATGTGTTGATCCCCACCGCCCCCGCGATCCTGAATGCCATCCGCCATGCCTGCGGCGTGCGGATAACGGCTGTGCCGGTGATCCCCTCGCGCTTGTCGGCGGCATTGCGGGGGCGCTCCGATGGCTGATCCGGCGCGGGACAAGCCCGCGAAAATCCGCTGCGATGCCTGCCCTGTCCTGTGCTACATCGCCGAAGGGCGTTCGGGCGCCTGTGACCGCTATGCCAATCATGACGGGGCGCTTGTGCGGCTCGACCCGCTGACGGTGATCGAAGGGGGCGCGAATGCCGTGCCGTTCCTGACCGGCGATGACTGGGATGGCGACCTGATCAAAGGGAACCGCGAGATCATCACGGCCATCGGGGCGGGCACCACCTATCCCGATTACAAACCCGCCCCCTTCATCGTCAGTCAGGATGTGGCGGGCGTCGATATGGTGACCGTCGTAACCGAGGGCATCTTCAGCTATTGCGGCGTGAAGGTGAAGATCGATACCGACCGCTATCTGGGCGAAGAACGCGCCATCGTCCGGGTCGCGGGCGAACCGATCGGCCATGTGATGACCAGCGAATACGGCTCGAAAATGCTGTCGCTGGGCGGGGTGGAGCACCTGACCGGCGGATCGAAGGCAGAGGGGCGCGTCACCTGCGATGCCTTGCTGAAACTCTGCAATCGCGAGGCGGTCGAGGTGACCATCGACGAGGGCGCAAGCGTCGTAATTCAGGCAGGCCGCGCCCCCATCGTCAATGGCGAGGCCGAACGCCTGATGCGGGTCGGATGCGGATCGGCGACCATCGGCATGTTTGCCGCCCAGTGGATCGATCATGTGGATGAGGTGATCGTGGTCGATGACCATATCACCGGCGTCTTATCCGAGCATCAGGCGGGCAAGATGCTTGACCTGCCCCCCTCCGGCATCCGCATCAAGGGCCGTAAATCGACGCCGGGGCGGTATTTTCAGGTGGCACAACCCGGCACGGGCTGGGGCGGCACCGATATCGACGATCCGCTAACGATCCTGCGCGATGCCGACCCGAAGATCGCTTGGCCGGGGCTGCGCCTGTTGATGGTGTCCACCACCGGCGAGCAATACGCCTATTTCGAGCTGGACGAGGCCCTGAACCCGGTCGCCAAACCCCTGCCCGATGCCCTGACCCTTTCGGTCGAGCGCATCGCAGAGAATTGCGAACCATCGGTCTGCTCGGTGCTGTTCATGGGCGGGGCGGGCGGATCGCTGCGCTCAGGGGTGACGGAAAACCCCGTGCGCCTGACCAATTCGGTCCGGGAATCGCTGACCCGCGTTACCTGTGGCGGGGCCAGCGCCTATATCTGGCCGGGGGGCGGGATAACGCTGATGGCCGATGTGATGGAGATGCCGGATAATGCCTTTGGCTATGTGCCCACCCCCGCCCTCGTCGCCCCCATCGAGTTCACCCTGCGCCTGAGCGATTACATCGCGCTGGGGGGCCATGCCACGCATGTACAACCCATCGAAGATGTCGTGACGCCGGATGTGCGCCGCGTAACGCGGGGCTAGGGCCGGTGCACAAACCACAGGCGGCATTGCTGGACGGGGGACGGCGGCTGCATCTTCAGCACGGGCCGATCGATCTGATCATCGGGGCCGACCCCGTAGAGCCGGGCGAACGGCGCTGCGCTTTTATGGCGGCGCAGGAGGTCTTTGGCGACATGCTCGAAGGGCTGGTCGCCGAATTGCCCATCCTTCGCGCGCCCCTGACACCCACCGCGCCCCGGCCCATGGGCCGCGTGGCCCGGCGGATGCACGCGGCGGCCCTGCCCCATTGCGCCGACAGCTTCATCACGCGCATGGCGGCGGTGGCCGGGTCGGTGGCGGATGAGGTCTTGGCGGCGATGGAGTCGCGGGTCGCCCTGCGCCGGGCCTATGTCAATAATGGCGGGGATATTGCGGTGCATCTGATGCCGGGCGCGCGGTTCGATCTGGCGATGGCGGGGGTCGATGGAACCGATCTGGGGCGCGTCAGGATCGCGGCTGGACAGGGCATCGGCGGCATCGCGACCAGCGGCACGGGCGGGCGCAGCCTGTCGCTGGGCATCGCCGATAGTGTAACGGTTCTGGCGGCGAGCGCCGCGGCGGCGGACGGGGCGGCGACCCTGATCGCGAATGCCGTCGACCTGCCCGGACATCCCGCCATCCAACGCGAACCGGCCTGCCATCTCGATCCCGATAGCGATCTGGGGGCGCGGCTGGCGGTTACGGGCGTCGGTTTCCTGCCGCCCGACGACTGCCGCGCCGCTCTCGATGCGGGGATGCGCCGGGCGGCGGCGATGCACGATGCGGGGCGGATTGCCGGGGCCGCATTGTTCCTGAGGGGCGAGCGGGCGCTGGTCGGCGCCGGACTTGTTCTGACCGATAACACAACCGAAAGGGTGGCCTGACATGCGCACGATCATTCGAAAAATCTGCGTCCAGATCGAAGAAACGCATATTGAAGCGGGTCAGGACATCGCCCCCGCAACCCGCAAGGCGGTCGCGGCGGCGGTGATCGAAAACCCCCATGCGGGCACTTATCATGCAGACCTGTCGGACCTGATGGAGATCGGGGCCGAGCTCGGAGCGCTGCTGGGCACGCGCTGTATCGATGCCCTCGGAATCGCCCCGGAGGATGCTCAAAGCTATGGCAAGGCCGCTCTGGTCGGCGAAAATGGCGAGCTGGAACATGCCGCCGCCCTGCTGCACCCGAAGATGGGCGCACCGCTGCGCAAGACAGTGTCGAAGGGCGCGGCGCTGGTGCCCTCCTCGAAAAAGCGCGGCGGGATGGGGGCCTGCCTCGACGTGCCCCTCGGCCATAAGGACGCCGCCTATATACGCTCGCATTTCGATGCGGTCGAAATCCGCATCCCCGATGCCCCGCGCGCAAACGAGATTCTGGTGGCCGTCGCCATCACCGATAGTGGCCGCCCCCTCCCCCGCGTGGGCGGCCTGACCCATGACGACGCGCTGGGCGAGGATGGATTGCGATAATCCGGGTTGTCTGACTTCCCGGATCGGAGGCCTATCGCGCCCAGCGCGCTGCGGCCCCGTCGTCGCTCTCGCGGGCATCGACCCATTTGGCGGTGCCATCCGCCGCGACTTCCTTTTTCCAGAAGGGCGCGCGGGTCTTCAGGTAATCCATCAGGAATTCCGCCGCCTCGAAGGCAACCCCCCGGTGACGGCTGGCGGTGGCGACGAAGACGATACGCTCGCCGGGGATCATGGGACCGATGCGATGGATGATGGCGCTCGCCTGCAAGGCCCAGCGCTCATGCGCCTCGGCCTCGATCGCCTCCAGCGCCTTTTCTGTCATGCCGGGATAATGCTCCAGCGTCATCGTCTCGACACCGCCCGACCCACGCACCAGCCCCGTAAAGCTGACCACCGCACCGATTTCGGTATTGCCAGCGGCCAGCGCCTCCAGCTCTGCGCCGGGGTCGAAATCCGCTTCCTGCACCCGCACGGCCATTGGATCAACCGCCCGTGACGGGGGGGAAAAGCGCGACTTCGCGCACGCCCGTCAACGGATCATCAAACTCGGCCTGTTCCTGATCGAGCGCCACACGAATAGCGGCGGTATCCTCGAAAGCGGCGGCATAGCGCGGCTCCCGCGTTTTCAGCCATGCGACGAGATCGGCGACCGTGGCAACGCCGTCGGGGGGAGAGACTTCCTCGGACCCCACCCCGATCCGCTCCCGCAACCATGCGAAATACAGCACGCGCATCAATGGGTTTCCTCAGCCATCACCGTGCCCATGCCGCGCGCGAAATACTGCCAGCCGGTAATGGCCGTCATCGCCGCCGCGATCCACAGCAGGACAACCCCAAGCAGGTCAACGGCCCCAAGGGCGGGTCGTCCACAAAAGATACATTGCGTCGTATACCCTCCGAAATTCAGGTAGAGGGCCAGCAACAGCAGGGCTATGGCGGTCATCTGAACGGTGGTTTTCCACTTTGCCAGCATCGAGGAGGGCATCACCACCCGACGATCCGCGAGAAACTCGCGCAGGCCCGATACCGCGAATTCGCGCACCATGATGACGGCTGAGGGGATCAGCACCACCCAGCTTGCCCCATACAGCCCGCATACGACCAAGAGCGCGACGGCCACCATCGCCTTATCGGCTATCGGATCGAGCAGGCGGCCCAGTGCCGTCGTCTGCTCCCACCGCCGGGCGAGCCAGCCGTCGAGAAAATCGGTCAGCGCCGCCGAAGTAAACAGGATCAGTGCCAACGCGTCGGAATAGGGATGCGCCAGCAGCACATAGCCCAGCGGCAGCAATACCGCAGCGAAAAGGCGCGTGAGAGTCAGCGCGTTCGGAAGTGTCCACGTCATGCCCTCTTGATAGCGGCACCGGCGCGGCTTAGGAAGCGCCGATGAGCAGACTTGATAGTGTAATTCGTCGCCTTGTGGCCCAGCGGGACTGTCTGGGCGACGCAATGGCCCGTGCGCCCGGTGGAGCGTTGCTGGAAATCGGCCTCGGAAACGGGCGCACCTACCATCATCTGCGTGAAATTGCCCCGGATCGCCCGATCTGGGTCATCGACCGCTCGATGAATGCCCATCCCGACTCGGCCCCCGATGCGGCGATGTACCTTGAGGGCGACGCCGGGGCGATGCTGGACGCGCTGTTCGAGCGGATCGGGCGCGGCGTCGCGCTGGCGCATTACGATCTGGGTATCGGCGTGCCGGAGGAAGATGTGCCCCTGCGCGCGAGTCTGGGACAGCGAATCAGGCGCTTGCTGGTGCCGGGCGGCTTTCTGGTCGCGAACGGGGCCTTCGAGGGGATGATCTCCGAGCCTCTGCCTGAGACTGTCACGCAGGGGCGCTACTTCATTTACCGGGCGATGTAGTCCCCAGAAACGCAGCGATGTCGCCGATCACGGTATCAGCGGCGCTGCGATGGGGCACATGTCCTTCACCGGGCAGGATCGCGAGACTGACCGGGCCGGGGGCGTAGCGCGCGATGCGCTCGGGATGGGCGGGGGTGCCGTATTCGTCCTCCTGCCCGTGAATGGCCAGCACAGGACAGCGCATTTGCCGCAGCGTCGCCTCCAGCGACCACCCGTCGAAGCCGGGCGAGAGCCAGTTATCGATCCATGCCGCCAGCACCCATTCCACCTTGTCGCCATGGTATTTGCGCAGGCGCATGATCTGGTCGGGTTGGGCGAAATGCTCCTTTGCCGCGCGCACGCCATCGAGGGTCTGCGCTTCGGCAAAGGTCTGCGCGGAGATGGTGACGAGAGCCTTGCAGCGGGTGGGATACCGGGCGGCGATGCCGATGCCCATGCCCCCGCCGACGCTGTGCCCAAGGGCCACGAAATCCGCGATCTCCAGATGATCGAGCACATGGCGAAAATCGCCCTGCGCCTCGTCGGTGATAAAATCGGGCGCGGGCAGCGATCCGGGATGCGCCGCCGAGCGCCCAAAGCCCAGCCGGTCATAGGCCACCACCTGCCGCCCGGTGCGCCGGGCCAGCCGCTCCGGAAAATCGCGCCACAGCACCACCGACCCCAGCGAATCATGCAGCAGCACGATGGGCGGCATCCCCGCCGCCGCGCCGGGCCAGAGGCGAGCAAACAGGGAGCCTCGGGGCGTGGGGATCGTCAGGTCTTGCGGCATGGTGGGTCTTTTCTACACCGGAGAGAGAGACGAAGGCAGCTTAGCATCTTTGCAGCAGGAGGCACCAAAAAGGCCAATGCCGTTGCGAAACAGCCGTCCAACATACCCCCGATACAAAAGGCTCCCGATAAAGAAAGCGATCGCAGACACGCTCCGGCGGGGCTTGTTGCCGATATTCTTCAGCCCCCTGTCGTCGCCGGATTCTCGGCAAGATTTGCGTCGGTCACGCCTGTTGTTTCGGTTCATCCCGTCACGCGCGCGTCACCCGCTCCACCCGCCCCGACCGGGCCGAGCGGCCGATGGCTTCGATCACGGCCAGCGAGCGCAGGCCCTCCTCCGCCGAGACCAAGGGCGCTTCCTCGCCCCGGATCACGCGGGCGAAATGGGCGATCTGGGCGACGAGAGGATCGGTATCCTTCACGCCGGGGCGGGTGCGGTCCATCGTCTCCCACCAGCCGCGCGGATCCTGTGACCAGCCGGTGCCATCGGGGATCGACAGCGCCCCATGGGTGCCGCCGATCTGGTAACAGCTTTGATCCGTCTGGGGATAGGCCGGGTTCTCGCCCGCCGTCATCTCCCAGCTCCATGGTCCGACCACGGTGTCCGAGACGCTGACAGTGCCCAGCGCGCCGCCCTCGAAATGCACGATCGCGGCGGCGGTATCCTCGACCGCATGACCCCGGATCGCATTGCGGTCGCTGGCCTGTACCGCCTCGATCTCCCCGACCAGATGGCGCAACAGGTCAACATCGTGGATCAGGTTGATGAAAACCGGCCCGGCCCCCGCCTGCGTGCGCCATGCGACATTGAAATAATCGTCGGGCTTATAGAGCCAGCAGGTCGCCTGCACCGCCACGGCCCGCCCGATCTCGCCCGCTTCGATCCGGGCCTTTGCCGCGCGGATCAGGGGGTTATGCCGCCGGTGATGCCCGGCCAGCAACGGCACCCCCGCCGCCGCGCCCGCCTCGACCAGCTTTGCCGCCTCGGCCACGGTATCGGCCACCGGCTTTTCGATCAGCGCCGGAATCCCCGCCATCACCGCCGCCAGACCCGTCTCGACATGGGCCTGATTGGGGGTCGCAACGATCAGGCCGTCCGGTCGCTCCGCCGCGATGAGGGTTTCCACATCGGCATACCATCCCAAGCCCTGACCATGCGTCCATTCCTGCCCGCACGGATCGGCCACCGCAACCAGCGACACGCCGGACACCGCCGCAATCGCCTGCGCATGCCGCCGCCCGATCAACCCTGCCCCGGCAAGGGCCAGCCGGATCGTCACCGTGCGCTCCCCCCGCCGGTCAGACCCAGCGTCTCATAGACCTCGCGCAGCACGGGACGGGCCAGCGCCGCCGCCCGCTCCGCCCCATCCGCAAGAATCGCGTCGATCTCGTCTGGGGATTGCATCAGGCGGCGCATCTCCTCGCCGATGGGAGCGATTTTCGTGACGGTCATCTCTGCGAGCGCAGGCTTGAACGCCCCAAATCCCTGACCGCCATATTCGGCGAGAATATCGGCGACGCTGCGCCCCGACAGCGCCGAATAGATGCCGACAAGGTTCAGCGCTTCGGGCCGCTCGGCCAGCCCCTCCGCCTCGGAGGGCAATGGCTCAGGGTCGGTCTTCGCCTTTCGAATCTTCTGCGCGATCAGGTCGGCATCGTCGGTCAGATTGATACGGCTCATATCGGAAGGATCGGATTTCGACATCTTGTTCCGGCCATCGCGCAGGCTCATGATCCGCGCCGTCTCGGCCTGGATCAACGGCTCAGGCAGGGGGAAGAAATCGGGCACGTTGAAATCATTATTGAACTTTGCGGCGATGTCGCGGGTCAGCTCCAGATGCTGTTTCTGATCCTCGCCCACGGGCACATGGGTCGCGCGATAGGCGAGAATATCGGCCGCCATCAGCGTCGGGTACGAAAACAGGCCGACGGAGGCATTCTCCCGGTTCTTGCCCGCCTTTTCCTTGAACTGGGTCATCCGGTTCAGCCAGCCCATGCGCGCCACGCAGGTAAAGATCCAGCCCAGCTCCGCATGGGCCGACACGCGCGACTGATTGAAGATGATCGAGCGTTCAGGGTCCAGCCCGCTGGCGATATAGGCGGCGGCGACCTCGCGGGTGGCGCGGGCCAGCGTGGCGGGGTCTTGGGCCACCGTAATCGCATGCAGATCGACAACACAATACAGCCGCTCGAAATCGCGCTCCTGTAGGGCCACGAAATTACGCAAGGCACCGAGGTAATTGCCGAGGGTCAGATTGCCGGTCGGCTGCATGCCGGAAAAGACGCGGGGGGCGTGGGTGGTCATGGCGAGTATCCTTTGATGTCACCGCTGGATAGGTCGCCGTCGGAAATCGTGCAAGTGTTGCTCGCGTGCTGGCGCGAAACATGCTTAATCTCGCGGTGATGTCAGAGGATTTCGATCATCCCAAAAGGCGCGAGCCGATCTTTAACCCCAGCGCGTTCGAGGCGCTGCCCGTGGTCGTGCTGGTTCTCGCCATGATCGCGATACAGGGGTGGATGGCCTATATCGACATCTATGCCCAGAACAGCATCTATCGCGAATACGCTTTCTATTCCGTGCGGTTCTGGCAAAGGGAAGATCTCAGCGCGCTGATCACCCATGCCTTCTTGCATGGCGGATGGGCGCATCTGGTCATGAACATGATCGCGCTTTTCGCACTGGGCACTTTTTGCTGGAAGCGGATGGGAACCGCGAATTTCTATGCCTTCATGGGCATCACCGCCGCCGCCGGGGCGATCACCTTTGCCCTGATCCGACCCGGCGAGACCGGCCCGCTGGTCGGGGCATCGGGAGCGATTTTCGGCCTGCTCGCGGCCTTCAAATATATCCAGTTCGCCCATATCGCCGAACGGGGCGTGGATGTGCGCCGCGATGCGATCCTGTTTCTGGTTCAGATCACGGTGCTCAACTTCATCCTTGGGATCGCGACGGGCGGCATGATGGCATGGGAGGCACATTTCGGTGGCCTCGCGATCGGCTGGTTCATCACGCCCTATATGATGAAAAGCACATCATGACCGGCCGCGCCCGGCCCGAATCGCGCGATGCGTATCGCTGGTTCCTGCCGATCACAACACGGTGGATGGATAACGACGTCTTCGGCCATGTGAACAATGTGCAGTATTACTCCTTCTTCGATACGACGGTCTGCTCGTATCTGGTCGAGACCGGGCAGTTTCACCCCACCCAAGGCGGACTGTCGGCGGTGGTGGCGGAATCGGGCTGCGCATATTTCTCGTCGGTCGCCTATCCCGACCGCCTCGAAGGCGCGCTGAGGATCGACCGGCTCGGCTCCTCCTCCGTGCGCTACGGCGTGGCCGTCTTCCGCGAGGGCGCGGCGATGGCCAGCGCCGGGGGGCATTTCACCCATGTCTATCTCAGCCGCGAAACCGGACGACCGGAGCCGCTGTCAGACGCCCTGCGCGCGGCATTGGGACCGCTGGTCGTCTGAGGATTCAGGGACCGGGGGCAACAGTCGCCTTACTCCCCATCGGTCGATGATCCGCCCAAGCCGTCGATCATCGCGTGGATGGCCCCTTCGGCCCGTTCCAGCGCCTGCATATCGCGCGAGCGGGCAACGATGGTGACGCCCCAGCCGCCGGTCGGCTTGAGCCTCGGATACGAGCCGATGGAGACGGATGGATGCGCCGCCGCAACGTCGGTCAGCGGCCCGCCCAGCACCCCCTCCGGATAGGGGCAGGGGATCGAGACATCGTGCATCACCGGCCCGGTCGCGATCATCCGGCGCACATGGTCCAGCATCGCGGCAAAGACCTGCGGCACCCCGGCCAATACGAAGACATTCCCAAGCCGGAACCCCGGCGCACCGCTGACCGGATTATCGATCAGGATCGCGCCATCCGGAATGCGCGCCATGCGAAGCCGCGCATCGGTCAGCGTTTCGCCATCGCCATAGCGCGCGGCGAGGATGGCGCGGGCATCGTCGCGGATGCTGATGGGGGTCTGCATCGCATCGGCGACGGCCTCGGCGGTGATATCGTCATGGGTCGGGCCGATACCCCCGGAGGTAAAGACATACGTATACCGGGCGCGCAGGGCATTCACCGCCCCGATGATCTCGCCGCGCTCATCCCGAATCGCCCGCCCTTCGCACAGATCGATCCCCGCCTCGCCCAACATTGTCGCCAGAACCTGCGTATTCGCATCCTGCGTGCGCCCGGAGAGCACCTCGTCGCCAATGACGATCATGGCGGCGGTCGGGGTATCGGTCATGGTGGTTTCCCTTGAGAGCGGCAACTTTATCTTGTCGAATATGGATTTCATGCGAAAAACCGCCATGGATTTACGTTTCTTCTTTATGGGGGCCGGGTGGGTGCTGCTTGCTCTGTTGGCGCTCTATGTCCTTGTCGGGATCGGGTTTCGTCTGATGGAGACGCGCTTGCTCTATCATCCGACCCAGACACCGATGGCCGATTGTCCCTTGCCCGAAGGGGTCGAAATCCTGCGGATCGGGGCAGAGCGCGGGCTGTTCGCGCCGGTCGGGTCGGATACGCTGGTCGTGTTCTATCATGGCAATGGCAGCCGCGCCTGCAACTGGCGCTTTCTGGGGCCAAACCATATGGGACCACTGGGGGTCGATACCTTGGTGATGGAATATCCCGGCTATGCCGACGATCCGCGCATCCCCTCGAAAACGGCGCTTCTGGCCACGGCGCGGGAGGCGCGGGACTGGGCGCGGACACGCTATGCACGCGTCATCGCCATCGGCAATTCCATCGGCACCGCCCCGGCGGCGCATCATGCGGCGGGAGGCGGGGCGGATCAGGTGATCCTGTTCGCGCCCTTCAGCTCGATGCTGGCACTCCTGCGGGAGAAAGGGTTCGTCTATCCGGGATGGGTGCTGAAAAACGATTACGATCTGGCGGCGGATCTGGCCATAAAGGCTCCGCCAACGGTCATCGTCCACGGCGCGGACGATACGCTCATCCCCGCCCGTCACAGCGCAGCCCTCGCGCGGGCGCTGGAATCGCAGGGCGTGCCCGTGACCCGCATCCTGCGCCCCGGAAAGGAGCATAACGGCTTGTTTGACGATGCCTTTTTCAACGCTTTTCTCGCCGAGCACCTCGCCCGATGAAGATGCCCTCCCCCCTGCATCGTGGGCGGCTGGTCCAGCGCTACAAGCGGTTTCTGGCCGATATCGTGCTCGATGACGGACGCGAGATCACGGCGCATTGTCCCAATCCCGGCTCGATGATGGGGTTGAAGGATGCGGATATGACCGTCTGGGTCTCGCCCGCCGCCAACCCCAAGGCGAAACTGGGTTGGCGGTGGGATTTTGCCCGGCGCAGCGATGGCATCCTTGCCGGGATCAATACGAATGTGCCGAATCGTCTGGTCAAGGACGCGCTGGCCGAGGGGCGCATCGCCGAGATTGCGGGGTATCCCGATCATCGGCCGGAAGTGCGCTACCGCGAGGGCAGCAGGGTCGATTTTCTGCTTTCGGGCGAGGGGCGCCCCCCCTGCTATCTGGAGGTCAAGAATGTCCATCTGATGCGAAGCCCCGGCCTCGTGGAATTTCCCGATTCCGTCACCGCGCGGGGGGCAAAGCATATGGGCGATCTGGCCGCAATGCGGGCAGAAGGCGCGCGGGCGGTCGTCTTGTTCGTGGTACAGATGACCGGGGCGACGCGCCTGTCCCTCGCCGCCGATCTCGATCCGGGCTATGCGCGGGCCTTCGCAGAGGCGCGGTCGGCGGGGGTCGAGGTGCTGGCCTATGCCTGCCGGATCGACGATCCCGATGCGGCAGGGGGAGAAATCGCGCTGACGCATCGAATCGCGGTGGAAGAAGCATGATCCCCCCGTCCGACCGATCCGCACGGGGGCGCGCCGCACGGGGGCGCGCGGCCCATGCGGCGGGGCTGGATGCCGAGGAAACCGCCGCACGCCTTGCCATGTCGCGCGGGCTGACAGTGATCGAGCGGCGATACAAAACACCCCATGGAGAGATCGACCTGATCGCCACGGCCCCCGGTCTCGTCGTCTTCGTGGAGGTCAAGGCCCGGCGCAGCGCCGACGAGGCCGCCCATGCCATCACCCCGCGCCAATGGCAAAGATTGCAGGCGGCGGCGATGCACTTTGCCTCCGTTTACCATACACCAACCAATCTCGCCGATGCTGGGGAAAGCAGCACCGGACCGGACCTGCGATTCGACGTCGTTCTTGTCGGTCGCGACGGCCTCGCCCGGTGGATCGAAAACGCGCGCGGGTTCGACGAATTCTAGCGGCACGCGCCCTCCCAGAACAGGCCGCCCCATGTCCAGACGTCTTCTAACCGCCCTTGCTCTCGCCGCGATGGCCCTGTCCGCCTGTGCCAGCCATCCTGAGGTTGTTCATGCGAACCGCACCGTCGGCGCAACGCTCGACGACACCTCGATTCAACTCGCCCTGAACCGCGATATGCAACAGGCCCTGCCCGGCTTTATTCGACAGGTCGGAACGGAGGTGCGCGAGGGCCGCGTCCTGATCGTCGGCACGGTAGAGACCCCGACCCAGCGGCTGGAAGCCTCTAAAATCGCATGGCAAATCCGGGGCGTGCGCGATGTGGTCAACGAATTGCAGGTCGAAAGCGCGCAAGGCTTTCTCAGCTTTGCCAGCGACGCCCGCATCTCGAACCAGATGCGCTTGCGCCTTCTGACCGCCAACAGCGTCAAGGCCACGAATTACGACATCGAAACGGTGAACAGCACGATCTATATCCTCGGCATCGCGCGCACGAAGGAGGAGCTGGAGCATGTCGCCTATCTCGCCGCGACCATTTCGGGCGTGAAACGGGTTGTTTCCCACGCCCTTCTCGCGGATGATCCGCGCCGTCTGGGTCGGCCTCGCCACGCCTCGACAACCACGTATCAGTAGCCGGAGCCTTTGGCGCTTCCGGCCTCGCCGGGAGCGCGACCCATGCCATATGCCACAGGCATCCAGATGGACCCCATCGACGCCATCGACATCGATGCCGATTCGACCTTCGCCATGGCGCTGGAGGCGCAGAACCGGGGGCATTCGCTGTTCTACTACCAGCCCGGCGACCTTGGAATGCGTGACGGGCGCGTCTTTGCCCATGGCCGCGCGCTGACGCTGGCCCGCCAGAAAGGCGCGCATTTCGAGTTGGGCGCGCGCGAGACCCGCGCCCTTTCCGATCTCGATGTGATCCTTCTGCGGCAGGACCCGCCCTTTCATATGGGGTATATCACCACCACGCATCTGTTGGACCGGGTGCATCCCGATACACTGGTGGTCAACGATCCGACATGGGTGCGCAATTATCCCGAGAAAATCCTCGTGACCGAGTTCACGGACCTAACCCCCGCGACCCTCATCACCCGCAATCTCGATGACATTCGCGCCTTTGGGCAGGAGCATGGCGGGATGATCCTCAAGCCGCTCTACGGCAATGGCGGGGCAGGGGTGTTCAAGCTGGATGCGGATCTGAAGAACCTGTCTTCCTTGCATGAAATGTTCGTCGAGCGCAGCGACGAACCAATCATCGCCCAAGCGTTCCTGCCCGATGTGACCAAGGGCGACAAACGCGTGATCCTCGTGGATGGCGAGCCGGTCGGGGCCATCAACCGCGTGCCCGCAAAGGGGGAAACCCGCTCGAACATGCATGTCGGCGGACGACCCGAAAAGGTCGACCTGACCGACCGCGACCGCGACATCTGTGCCCGGATCGGGCCGCTGCTGCGCGAGAAGGGTCAGATTTTCGTCGGGATCGACGTGATCGGTGAGTATCTGACCGAAATCAACGTCACCTCACCGACCGGGATACAGGAATTATCCCGCTTCGACGGTATCGATGTGCCGGGAATGATCTGGGATGCGATCGAGGGACGCCTGACCTAAACCCGATCGCCCAAAAGCCTCCCGGAGCATCCTGAACGATGATTTATCATTCAGGATGCCTTGGGGGATCAGACCGCCGGGATCAGTACGAGAACTGCGGCAGGGTCACAGAGATCGTGCCCGGTGCGCTGGCCGGAGCAGGGGTCGTGGCGACGGCGCCGAGGGTCGGCGCGCTGGTGGCCGGGGCCGCGACTTCCGAGTAGGTGTAGACAGGCGCAGGGGCCGCCGCCGGAGCCGGAGCCGCCGCGACAGGTGCGGAAGCCGGAACATAGCGATAGGTATAGCTAGGCGACGACGCGGGAGCCGCTGTAACAGCCGGGGCCGCGACCGTGGCGGCAACGACGGGGGGCGTGCGATACTGTTGAAGCGCGGTTTCCAGAATGGCGCGCTGAACGGCGGTCTGCATGGCCGTGATCTGCGCGTCGGTTGTCGGGGTCAGCGACTGAAGGATCGCCTGCTGGATCAACTGCTGCATCAGGGCCTGTTGCACCGCATCGGCCTGAGCCGCCGCGACGGCAGGGTTCGCAGCGGCGAGCTGTGCGGCTACGGCGGGCTGTGCCGCTACGCCACCTCCAAGATTGCCCAGCCCCAAAGCCGAAGCTCCGCCGATCGATGCGCCCGCCTGCGAGGCGATCAACTGAGCGGTCGTGCCGCCGCCAAGCGCCGATGTTGCGGCCGTTCCGGCGGCTGCACCGCCACTGGCACCCAATACGCCCAACAGGCCGGACGAGCCACAGCCCGACAGAAGGATCGAAAGGCTTGCGAGGGCGATGGCCCCTTTACGAATGGTGAACATGGTTAGTCTCCTCAGGTTGTATTCTGGTTGCGCAGATTGACGGCGCGTTCCGATTTTCGGTCGCAACTTGCGACTCGCTTTGTTCAGGGCATCGCCGTCCCGAGGGCGCAGAAAGGCGGGTGTCGGACTGAAATGCCGCAGAATCGCCGTTTCCAATGTCGATATCCAAAATCATAGGGCCGACACTCGCATTCGGTGGGTTGATGCTCACCTTATCCACTCAAGCATTATGCCTAACGCCAGAGTAACCATCCGCCGACGGAACAGACTCAACCTGAAGGTGATATTCTGAGCGCTCACAGACCGTCGGGGCGTATTCCGTCAATCTTTTGCTAACGCTGCATGTTTTACCATCGCCCCGGATCGTTCATCATGATGCCATGATCGGCGCGGATAGGTGTCGTTTTCCGCATACAGCGTTTCCCCTGACCCATGACGACGAAAAGGTTTTCTGCCATGATGCGCCTGCTCCCTCTCTTCACGGTGCTGTTTCTGGTCGCCGCCTGCTCCAAGAGCGTTTCATCGCGGGCGGAGCGCGTATTCTATCGCGGCGATGGGGCCGCCGCCTGGGGCACGGTATGCAAGCTGAACCGGCGCGGCTTTATCGGGCTGGGCGAGCGGGGATATGTCTCGGTTTCGCATGTGACCGAGAACGGCACGCCGCTTGTCGGACCCAAGGACGAGGTGACAATCTCGGATCAGGCATCGGATTGGTCGTTTCTGGGCATCGACGCGGCAAAGCTGGATGCAGATGATTACCCCGCCCTGCGACCCGGCACGGAGGTCGAGATTCACGGCTTCCCCGCTCGGGACCGCGATGGCGAGGTTATTCCCGGTATCGTCTATTCCGACGATCCGGAGCCGCCCTTCTGGTGGATCGAGCTGACGGATTCGGACGATGGGATCGCGGCGGAGGGCGTGATCGGCGGCATTTCGGGATCCTGCGTCTTCGACGACGATGGCGATCTGGTCGCGGTGGTCCATGCCAACGGCTTTTCCCAGATCGAGGGCACGACGAATACATGGGCGAAGGTCGTCCCCGTCCGCGAGGCGATCTTGCAGGCGCAGGGCCGGTTACCCGCCCGCCGCCCAACCCTGCTGGGCCTGCCGCTGCCGCGTATCTTCTAGGGCCCTTTCGGGGAATGCCGATAAGCATTCCGGCCTGAAACGTGCGTCAGAACCGAAGACCTAGAGCACGCAAACCGTCCAGACAGGGTTAGGGAGACGGCTTTTGGGAATTCAGTGCGCCTGCCGGGGATCGAACTCGTATTGACCGCCATGCAGCTCACCAAAGAACTCATGGATTTCAGGATGTTCGACTGGCTCGCCGGTATCATCGGGGATTAGATTCTGTTCGGAAACATAGGCGACATAATAACTCGTCTCGTTTTCGGCCAGCAGGTGGTAAAAAGGCTGATCCTTGCTCGGACGCACCTCCTCAGGGATGGATTCCCACCATTCCTCGGTATTCTGAAAAGCCGGATCGACATCGAACACGACTCCGCGAAATTCGTAGTGACGGTGGCGTACCACCTGCCCTAACTTGTACTGAGCAAGTCTTGTGGCTTGGTCCATTTTTATCGACTCTCACTGCTACCCTCATAAACAATTCATAAACCGTCATGCCAGACCTGTCCAGCACGCCCCGGCGTCGATTCGGCACGTAGCGTGAACAATTTTGGGACATGGTGAACGGATGATCGGCGTTGCGATATTGGAAGTCGTGTTTCCTGTCTTCGTTTTGGCAGGATTGGGGTTTCTCTGGATCAAGCGGGGATGGGCATTCGACATCGCGTTCGTGACCCGTCTGGCGCTGGATTTCGCAACGCCCTGCCTCGTTTTCGGCAAGATGGCGGCGACCCGGTTCGAGCCGGATGTGTTCTGGACGCTGGCCGGGGCAACCGTGGCGCTCTACGCGATCATCGCCACGATCTTTGCGTTGCTGCTCAAAGCGCTGTGGCTGAACCAGCGTGATTTCCTGCTGCCGCTCGTCTCGGCCAATACCGGCAATATGGGATTGCCGCTGTGCCTGTTTGCCTTTGGCGAGCAGGGGCTGGTCTATGCCATCGTGATCTTTGCGACGATGATCATGCTGCAATTCACCTTCGGATTATGGCTGGTCTCGGGCGAGGCATCACCGATGAAAGCGCTGCGTCATCCCTTGCTTCATGCCGCCGTTTTCGGGATGGCGTTTTCCTGGGCGGGCATCGATCTGCCGGGCTGGATCGCCAATACGCTCGATCTGGCAGGGCAACCGGCCATCCCGTTGATGCTGTTGGCGCTGGGGGCGTCCATGGCGACGCTTCCGGCGATTTTTCCACGACGGGCCATCGCCTTTTCGGTGTTCAAGCTGGCCCTGAGCGGCGCGGTAGCCTATGCCATCGCACGGGCGGCGGGGTTATCGGAACTGGCCTCGGACGTGTTCGTTTTGCAGGCCGTCACGCCGATGGCCGTCACCGCCTATATGCTCGCGGAACGCTATGGACGCAGCCCGGCGGAGGTCGCACAGCTTGTCATGGTCTCGACTGCGCTGGTCGCCATCGCCTTGCCGGGTGTCCTGTGGATGATCTTGTAGGTTTACGAAAGGTTCCGCACGTCGTATCAAAATGACATGAAACGCGTTGCGATGTTTTTTTTGTTGATCGTCGCCATCACCGGCGGGGTGTGGGCCTTGATGCTGCGCCCGGCGCCGCCCCTGCCCCCGCCCAGCGATCAGGCCGATGCCTGTAGCATTCGCGATGAGCGGCCCGGCTGGTACAGGGCGACCCGCGCGGCGGCGCGCAAATGGGATGTGCCGCCCTCGACGATGCTGGCGATTATCTGGCGCGAGAGCAACTTTCGGGCGCAGGCCCGTCCTCCCCGGCGCAAGGGATGGTGGATATTCGAGGGCGCGCCGATCTCCACCGCCTATGGGTTCAGTCAGGCGCTCGATGGCACATGGGCATGGTATGTCGAGGATACGGGGGCCGAGGGCGCGCGCCGCGACCGCTATGCCGATGCGGTCGATTTCATCGGCTGGTACATGGATAAATCCCGCGAGAAGCTGGGCTTTTCGGGCATTGATGCACAGGCGCATTACCTCGCCTATCATCAGGGTCACGGCGGTTATCGCAAGGGGCGCTGGCGGCAGATCGCTTGGCTGAGGCGGGCGGCGGCGGCGGTACAGACCCGCGCGATCGCCTATGACGAACAACTCTTCGATTGCGACACGCTGCATGCCCATGAGCGGACGCTGCAAGCGGCCCCCGTGCCGCGCGCTCATCCATGGAAGCAATGGGAAGGCCCCATTCCATCGCGCAAGCCCGATCCGGTGCCCGAACTCGCGGCGCTGAAAGACGGGGGCGACTGAGGAGTCGGGATCGAATGGGCGTGACTGAAAGCAAAGGTTGAACCCCGCCCCCCTGCCCGCCATGGTGCGGGCGGGGAGGAAGGGCGATGGGGTCTTTCGAGGTCGAAACGTGGTGGCAGTGGGTGCAGGGCTTTCTGGACCGTAACGACGAGGCCGTTCTGGCGAGTATCCTCGCGGCGGTCATCCTCACGCTCGTCGGTGTTTTCTGGAAAAGCATCCTGCGCATGCTGACGGGACAAAAACGCCCCGAACCCTATGCCTTTTCCATCCGTGAACCGACCCCCGATTTCACCGGGCGCAAGAAAGATATGCAGCGCATCCGCCGCGCGCTGAAGCCGGGACGGCAGGTGGCGATTGCGGCTGTGTCGGGTCTGGGCGGCATCGGCAAGACGGCGACGGCGAATAAGGTCGCGCATGAGCTTCACGCCGGGCGCTGGTATCGGCGACGGCGGTTCCGGGATGGCGGGATCGAGGTGAATCTGGGCGGCTACGGCACCGCGCCGATGGGGGCGGAGGAGGCGCTGCGGGCGCTGCTGTCGCGCATCGGGGGCGATACCGAAGGGGCATTGACGGTGTTGCAGGGCCGGTGGCAGGCGGCCACGGCGGGGCGCGATATGCTCGTCCTGCTCGACAATGCCCGTGACGCGGCGCTGATCGATGCGATTCGCCCCGGCAAGGGCGCGAGCGTGCTGGTCACGACGCGGGAAGCGAAGTTCAAGGGTGCGCTGGCTCTCGAAGAGCTGACCGAGGCGGAGGCCGTGAAGCTGATCGCGCAACTGGCACCGCGCGTGCCCGCCGGGATGCGCGGGGAGATTGCACGGCTTGGGTTTTACCTGCCCCTCGTGATCGAGGTGATCGCGGGGGAGGTGGAGCGCCTCGACGCCCTGACGCCGGAACAGGCGCTGGACTCGTTCCGGTCGATTCCGGGCATCGGTGACGCGACCCACCGCGACCGAGGCGAGACCATCGCGGAGATCTTCGACCATTCGATCAAGGCCCTGCCGGAGCAAGATCGCGCCGATTATGCCGCCCTGTCCCTGTTCGTCGGGGGCTTCTTCGAACAGGTTGCCGCCGACCTGTGGCAGATCGAACCGGAGGCGGTACAGCGGCGGCTGGCGCAATGGGCGGCGCGGGGGCTGGTGCAGCGGGACGGCACCGGCATCCTTGGCGACCGCTGGCGCATCCACGACCTGCTGACCGAAGCGGGACGGCGGCATCTGGATACCCTGCCGGACCCGGCAACGATCCGCCGCCAATGGGTGACGGTGGCGCTGGGGATGCTCAGAACGGCAGAGTCGACATACGATAGCGAACCGCTGGTCGGGCTGGCCCTGTTCGATCGGGAGCGGGGCGGCATCGAGGCGGCGCAAGCCTATGCGGCGGCGCATTGGCGGGCGGAACACGCGGCGGGGCCGGAGGATCTGGCGCAAGCGATCATGC
>CALLLP010000049.1 GCA_938008165.1 uncultured Neomegalonema sp.
CCCCCTGCCGATGAATATCGTCCGGGATCGCCTTGCCTTTTTACCGAAGGGTCAGGATGCGAGGTGTTCGCTGTTTTCCAAGGGGAGGATCAGGCGAAAGCGAGCGCCGACATCGGTATTCTCGACCTCGATCGTGCCACCCATCTGGACGATGACGCTATAGCTGATGGACAGGCCCAGACCCGTTCCCTTGCCCGGCTCCTTTGTCGTGAAGAACGGCTCGTAGAGCCGGTCCATAAGCTGTTCCGGGATGCCGCCCCCCGTATCGCAGACTTCGAGAATGCACTGCGTGCCATCGGGCGCTTTGTGAATGCGCAGGTCGATCACGCCGCTCGGATCATCATCATCGCCCGCCTGTGCGATGATGGCATCGCGGGCATTCGCGATCAGATTGACGAGCACCTGCTCAAACATCACACGCGGACCAACGGCCATTGCCGCAGAACAGTCGATATTTTCCTCGATTGAAAGCGCGCTGCCCGAAAGCTGGGCACGCATCATCGCGATGGCGTCCTGCGCCGCCCGGACAAGATCGAAACGGGCGCTTCTATCCTCATCCTTACGGCCAAAGATGCGCATATGATCGATAATCTGCGCGGCGCGTTCGGTCTGGCCGATGATGCGGTCGAACTTATCGTTGATATAGTCAGGCTCAGCCCGGTTTCGGGCCATGCGTCTTTGACAATTCGCGGCGGCCATGCGGATCACGCCGAGGGGTTGGTTCAGCTCATGGGCCATCCCTGCCGCCATCTCGCCAAGAGTCGCAAGCTTTGACGCATGGATCAATTGCGCCTGTGAATCGCGCAATTCGGTGACGTCGGAGGCGGTGACGATGGTGCCGATCCCCTCGACCCGTGTGCCCTGCATCATAACGTGCCGTCCGCCCTTGCGCGAGACTTCGCACACGCCCCCCTCCCCGGCGAACATCCGGGACAGGGCCTCGAAATCCGGGCCGATCGCCCCTTCGGCAAGGTCGGGAAATTCGCCGATTTCGATGCCTGTCGACAGGAAGGCCGCGCCGGTCAGGTCATCGCCAACCGCTTCGATAATCCCCATATTCGCCCGTTGAAACGCGCGGTTGCTGAACAGCATCCGGCCATCAACGCCGAAGATCACGACTTCTTCATTCAGCCGGTCGAAGGCTTTTATCAGCCTGTCCTGTTCATTGCGGACGCGCACAACCTCGTCCATAACGTTCTGAAAGACATGGGTAGCGCGGGCCATATCGCCGATCTCGTCGCCCCGTTTCAGCGATGGGATGGCATGGACGGGTTGCTTATCGGCGATGCGGCCCATGCAATAGACGATCTCCTCGACCCGGTCGCGTTTTTCGATCAGCGTCGCCTGACGCTCGACAAGGGCTGCACGGTCGGTCGATAGCGCTTCGGCCATGCGGTTGAAGCATAGCGCAGTCTGGGCCAGCTCATCGCGCCCCTTGACCGGCACGCGCATATCCAGATTGCCCCCTTCCAGCGCGATGGCCCCGTCGCGCAGGATGGATAGCTGCCGCGTCAGGATCGATCCGAGCAGATAGCCGAAACCCGCCACAAGCAAAATTCCAAGCGCTGCCCCGATCGCATTCCAGCGCACGGCGCTGGCGATATCGGCCTCGACCTGCGCAGTCGAAACGCCCAGTTCGATACTGCCGAAATCCTGACCGGCGATTTCGATAGAATGACTGACATCGACGCGATGATCGCCAAGCGCCGCATCGAAATCGGCATCCTCCGCGAAGGGTTCAGCCAAGGCCCCCGCATCGCCCCCGCTGGCCATGACCGTATTCCCCGGCCCCAGAACCCGCAGATAGATCAACTCGTCATTGCTGAGCGTACTCGCAACCATGGAATCGAGGGTGGCCAGATCGGTCGAGATGACGGCATCCGACACCATCGTCGAAAACAGGCGCGCGGTCGTTTCCGCACGGTTGAAAAGCTGCGCGCTCGCAGTGCCCCCGAAATTCAACTGATTCATCAGGATCAGCACCGCCATCACGATAAACTCGATCAGCGCGATCCCGAAGATAGTTTTCAGTCGAAAGGACATACCACCTGATCCAGTTGATCGAGACCCGCCTGCTCAGGCTTCAGGCCCAGCGCACGCACGTCGTCCCAGTCGCTGTCATCCGCCGCAACAAAAGCCAGGATGCCGAGATTACGGAGCGTTTCAGGGGCTTTTTCATCCACATTGTCAAGCGCATCCTGAATCTTGAGCGTGACCTCTTGCGACAGGCCATCACGAACGGCGATGGCATGGGGCGTATAGCCATCGGTGGTATAGATCACCCGCAATTGAGCGCGCAGTTCATCGGGCGCGGCGGCCAAGGTGCGGGTAACGCCCCCCCCCGCGACCACAAAACCGCCAGCAACGGCGCGATAGACCGAATCGTGCGAGCGGACATAGCGCGTCTCCACTTCGATCCCCCGGCGCAGCAGTTCCGCGCGCGGGAGCACACTGGCCCCAAAGGCCCCCGGCGATGGAAAGGCAACAACGGCCCCGTCCAGCTCCGCGATCTCCGACACATCGGACTCGGCCTGCACGACGACCAGACCTTTGAGCTTTTTATCCGCCTGATGGGCGATGGCCCGATAGGTGCCCGCCTCGGAGAAAACGACATAGTGATAGGGATTCATATAGGCGATATCGAAAACCCCATCATCCAGACAAGCCTCGAATGTTGGAATATCCTTGGTCGTCACAAACCGGATCGCCGAGCCGGTCTGCCGCGACAGCGCCCCGATCAACGGTCCCCATTCCCGCGCCATGCGGCTTGCGGATTGCTGGGGCACCACGGCAAAGGTCAGGGGCGGTGGCGCCTGTTTTCGCGGCACACTTTCTGTCGCTTCGGGCTTGGTAAGGGTGGCCGAAAGACCCAGCAGACCCGCAAGGCAGAAAAGCCCAATACCGATAAGACCGCGAAAATTCGTCATCTTTCAGGTGCTCCTGTCAATCGCTCACGCGGCGGCGTGTCCGTAGCAAGAGGTGACATGCTTCGATAATTGTTCGATGGCATCGGTCTTCGAAATCATCGGGACTTCCTTGTCATCCTTGTTCTGAATCAGCGGCTCTCGGTCGCCACTCATCAGGAAATACTGGATGTTTCGATGCGGATACCGCATGCGGCAGCAATCGATGAACAGCATCCCGTTGAAGGTACGTTTTTCATCGCCCAAAAGGTGATAATCGGCGATGACAAGGGCGACGTCGTCGTCGAATTCCATTTCTTGCAACGCACTGATAAAATCATTGCAATACCGGACCCGGTAATTGAATTCCGATAACATTTCCCCGATTTCGCTACGGATCATCGCGTCGTCATCCAAGACGAGGGCGGTGGGTTGTTTTGGCGGAACATCGTATTGGGCATAATGTGTGCTCTGCATAGTCGGTCTCCCCTGTACATCTTGCCCCGATTTATTTGATTCCGAGGGGGCAAACTGTCTGATGAAGCGAGTTTATCTCAAATTGACTGCATCAAAATATGATCCGAGGATGCAAAGCTGTCTGAAAATGTGCAAGGAATGTCACGAACCCATCGGCCTTGCACAGATCTCCCCGGCACTATGAAGCAACGCATCCAAATCGACCGGCTTTGCCAGACATTGCGCAAACCCCGCCTCAAGCGCATCGACCTTGTTGCTGTGCGCCCCATGCCCGGAAAGCAGAATGGCCGGGGCCGAAAACCCCGCCAGTTCTTTGAGTTGGCGATAAAGGGCGATGCCATCCAGCCGGGGCATCTTCAGATCGGTGATCAAAAGATCGATGCGGTTGACCTCCGCAATCGCGCGGGCCTCGTCACCGTTCAACGCGGTCAGGACGATGTAATCCTCATCCTCGAACGCCTCGCGAAGTTCATCGAGGATAAAAGCTTCGTCATCGATGATCAGAACCGTCGATTTACGCATCGAAAAACTTCGCCTTCCTTTATAAAAAACTCGATCGGTCTGGGCCGGACGAGAGCAGAAATGCCCGCACTCGGCGCGATTTCTGGCGCACCTCGATCGGGTTTTACTCTACGGTAAGCTTAAGGATTTTTCGTTTCTTTGGGTGCCGTGCTTGTGCAAAATTGTGCAAGGGATGTGCAACAGGAGTGCTTCATGTCAAAAATCCTGCTCGTCGAGGACGATGCGGACCTGCGTGGTGAAATCGCTGAAGCGCTTGAAGATGCTGGATTTAATGTGATGCAGATCGGACGGATTGCCGATTTTCAATCCGCCTATGCCCATTTCTCACCCGATCTTCTGGTTCTTGACATGGCCCTGCCAGACGGTCGCGGCATGGATATCGCGCGGGATTTGCGGCGGCATTCCGATATCCCGATTCTTTTTCTCTCGGGTCGCAATGACGAAATCGACCGGATTGTCGGCCTTGAGCTAGGGGCCGATGATTTCATCCAAAAACCATGCAGCCCCCGCGAACTTGTCGCCCGCATCAACGCCGTTATGCGCCGCACAGGGCCGCGCCGTGGAACCCAAACACCCCATAGCGACCCGTCAACGACACCGCTCGCATCCCGGTCGGTCACCTTCAACGGATTTTCGTTGAACCGCGATGCGATGGAGTTGAACGACCCGCTTGGCCTGCCTATTCCATTGACCACGGCGGAATTTCAGCTGCTCGACATATTCGTCCAGCGCCCGATGCGTGTTTTGAGCCGCGATCAGTTGCTCGACCTCCTGCGCGGCGAGAACTGGGCAGGATATGACCGCACCATCGACGGCCTCGTATCGCGGTTGCGCAAAAAGCTGTCCAGCTCTGACGATCCCTGCACATTTTTGAAAACGGTTCGCGGAGCAGGCTATATGTTTTCCGCCTCCATCTCCCAATAGTATATCCAACTGAGAAATACGTGATGTTACAATCATCACTTCACAGCAGGATAATCTATGGGCGTGCCGCCAGTGTCGTATTGAAGGCATCGACAAAATCGCAATACTGATCTTTTGCCGGGCGGCCGCCCATCTGGGCGAATACCTTCTCGTTCGTTTCATTGACGATCGCATCGCGATCCGTTTCGGGATATGCATTGATAAGCGATTGCATCAGGTCGACCTTGTCGGCCTTTTCTTCTTCGGTACAAGGCGTGCCGGTCACGCCGTCACAGCGCGTATCGCCTAACTTAAGATTGACTTTGCCGATCCGCCACGTTCCGGCCTCCATGATAAAATCGACCGTTTCGCTCGCGCGCATGTTGTCCATGCAAAATTCTGCGGCAACCATCCCGGTATCTCCCTGCACGCTGTCGCTGGTAATCTTGATGTCCTGCCGCGCGCTGGCGACGTCGACGATGAATCCAAACATCATCTTCTGTTCTTGCGGGCTGGCCATCTTGATTTCTTCCATCTGGGTAGAAGACATATACGGTGAAATATCATCCCATGATTTGGCCGTTTTTACTGCCACGTTATACGCGTTATAGACATCGACCGGGGTCTGCTGTTGTGATACGGCAGGACTGGATGCAGCGAAGAAGACGAGAGCTGCGTACAAGACGTTTTTCATATGGATATCCAATTTGTTGATTTCAGAAAGAAGACTGGCAAGAAAAGGATGTTGGCGCCGGTCTGAGCCGCGCCAGACGGTCAATTCTCGGATAATCACGGAACGCATTGACCGAAGGCAGGACTTGGCGACGGCCCCAGCATCCCCGCTCAGGACCGGCTCGGATAAGTGCCCTCGACCGTGATGCACCATCCGATCAGGTTGTCGGCAAGGGGGGGCATGTCGTTGGGCATAGCGAACGTTGTTCGCCCGTCTCCACCGTAAGCAGTGCTGAGTATAGAAAACAGAGCCGTATTGGATGATATTTCCAGCAGTTGATCTTCAGCGGGCAAGGTTCCCGCAGGGCAGGCTTTCGCATCGATCAGGTGCATCTGTCCGAGGTAATTGCTCTTGGTATCGACCTCGGCGGTGTCTCTCCGGCACCAGGTAAAGTTGGCTTCATGCGCCCGGAAGGTGTGATTTCTCATTTCATACCCTCCGTTGAGAAGGCTGACGCCGTTTTCCAACTCTCGCCATCCGCCGGGGCAAAAGTTGCCGAACAGCTTTATCTCGTCCGCGTAGCCAGAGACCTCGCTGCCCGGTGAACTGACATGCAGCAGGTCTTTCGTCACAGGAAAGCCGTACCCCACGACGCACCATCTCATCCTGTTATTGTGCCAGCCGGGTTGACCTGAATCTTCTCGATAATGTCGAAGGTCGGGGATGGCGAAAGTGATGCGACCATCCCCGCCGAAGCGTAGCGAATAATAGTCGAACAATGCGGGGTTCGATGTCGTAGCGAGGAGCGACCCTCTCGCATCCATCGTGCCCTGCGGGCAGAAATGGCCTGCGAACGAGATGATCTCGCCGAGATAGTTCCCGGCCTGCGCCGCAGTTGGAGTAAGCCCCGCGATCCCCGCCCCCGCCGCAATCGCGGAAACGGCCACTCCGCGGATCATCCTGATAGCGGTCGCGATCTTCGACAGTGCATTCGAACAAGCCCGATCATGTTTCAACGTATCTCTCCAGATAAAGACGAGGGCGCGGGTCGGTCTCAGCCGTCGATCAACCGATCGATGATCCGGCGGGGAACCATCAGGTCCGCAATCGCCTGATGGATGTTGTTCTCGAAATTTCCGAGCGACGAGTCGAAGGAACCCAGGCTGAGGAAATCGTGCTTCAGTTCCAGCGCCAGAAACAGGCGGTTGCCGTCGAACGCCGCTCCGAGATAGCGTTGCTCGCCCTGCTGTTCATTCGAGATCGTCAGCAGCGTGCGCCCGAATTCCGGGGTCATCTTCTCCTGCGCGGCGCCGATATCGTCGGTGTAGACCGCGTAGACCGCTTCGACCTCCGCATCGGGTATCGGCAGGCGTTGAAGGTTCCGGCGGGCGGATGACATGGTCTCGGTCAGGCCGGTCAGCTTGCCGCGCTCGCGCAGAAAGACGATCCGGGGCATGGGCACGGGCGTGGCGATGTCGAAGACGATGCCCTGAAAAACGGTTGACGGTTCGCCGTGGCCGTTATCGCCCTTCTGGAGCTTTGCGTCGAGCACCCTGTATTCGACCCCCCGCCATGTCCCTTTGATCCCGTCTTCGAACGTGCCGGAGGAGTAGGAGGGCACGATGCCCAGCTTGATGGCGTGATCGATGTCGACAAAGCGCTTGTCGGCCTTTCGGATATGCTCGGCATCTCCGATGAAATCGCACAGGATGGGGCCGATGAAACCGGCGAGCCTTTCGTTGATGCCGCGACCGGAAAAGTGTTTCAGAGCATTGGTACCCAGTGCCGCGATCCCGAACGCCACGACGATGCCGACATAGAGTTCGAGATAGATGGCGAGGGCGGCGATGACGACCGCCGCGCCGATGAGCATCTTGAAATGCAGGCGCGATCTGGCGTACTTCTCCGCGCGCTCCCCCTCCATGCCCTTCAGGAACGGGGCGATCTTGGCGTCGAAGATCGCGCTGAAACCCGCTTCATCCGGTGTGCGTTCGGTAAAGGTGTACTCGGTCATCGTGCTTCCTCATGATCCGCAGGATCGGGTGATCTGCCGCGCTGATGCCTGCGGCTCGGTGGCAGGGGGAGGATAATGATCAGGGTTCGGG
This sequence comes from uncultured Neomegalonema sp., assembly GCA_938008165.1. Classification (GTDB taxonomy): domain Bacteria; phylum Pseudomonadota; class Alphaproteobacteria; order Rhodobacterales; family Rhodobacteraceae; genus JAHDDY01. Next base: position 7,584 of record CALLLP010000049.1, read on the forward strand.
GTTCAGGGCGGTCGCCCCCATCGTGCCCGCGGCATCGCGCATGACTTCCCAGCAGGTATTGGCCGTCAGGGCGTCCAGCCCGGCCTCATGTAAGTGTTCGCCACCATCAAGATCGCTGTCGAGATACATGTGACAGGAATTTGCCGTCGGGTTCGCCGTCAAATCCTTGGCGATGACCACTTCGAAGAAATTGCCTTCCGCTTCGCTCCCTCGAACCGCCGGATCGACGGGGCAGGCATAGCGCCAGTAATAGGATGGCTCCTCGATATAGATGCGGAACGGTTCTCCGGGCGTCACCTGCCCCTGCTCAAGAACGGGTGGCAATCCAGTACAATGGTTGGTGATGGTGTTGGCCGCCGCATAGCAGGGGCATGACGCCTGCGCGCTCGCAGACAACGGAGCGAGCGCAGCACCCAGTCCAAAAAGAGCGACCGTGACAAGGACGGGAGATGGAAAACGGGTGTGCATATCGGGTTTTCTCCGGTTTCGAGAAGAGTGCGGCCGTCGGCGCGTCATCGGGGTGCCTCGCGCGTTGCGGTCCAGAATTTCGTATCAAACGCGCCGCGCTCGACGACGCAGACGCCGGGCAGCGCTATTACGGCGGCGCCGGGTTTCATCAATCCAGACACAAGGTCACCCTCGCGTAACCGTTTTCGATTTCGGTCGTGCAGCCGAAATTGGACGTCGTCGGCTGGCAAACCCCGCTCATCGCAACCGGCTCGCCGCGCACAGCGTCAAAATCGCCCTCGGCCAGACACCGGCCGACGCATTGCGAGCTGTCAGAACACGCGAGGAATGCATCGCAGTTTTGCAGGACGCAGGCATCGCCCTGACGGATGCCGACGCGCTTAATACTGCCCCCGGCTCTGGAGCAGGCGCTTGCCTCGGCTTCTGTCGCGCGCTCTCTGGCGACGGGGGGAATCGCCTGCGCCCGGTTGCTCATACAGGATGAGCCGACTGGAGGCGTTGGTGTGCCCGCTGCATATGAGTTTGGCGCTGCCGATATGACCCACGGGGTCATCTCGCCGCCACAGGCCGACAGGTCGATGGTGAAGGTGATATTCAGGTCGTCATCCAGCGCCGTATTGGTCCAGACCAGATCGCCCCACAGCTTTCGGGGGATCCCGTCATGGTCGTCGACTTCTTCCCCGCCGCAGGTATTCGAGGCGACAGCATCGGTGGTGACCCACGACCCCTGATAACGGGCTTGCGTATCGATCCACGGATTTCTGGTATCGATGGTGACATAGGCCGCTTCAGGCGGCACGTAGAGGTTCATTTCCAGATCGTCGATTTTGAAGAGAACGAAGTCGGGGCTGATATCCCGCACGATCTCTAGCACCCCTAGGCGCTCGCCTTCATGGGTGTACATGTCGTATTGTCCATCAGCCTGCGCGACAGTGGGCAGCGAGAGAGCCAGCACGGCGGATAGTGTCTTCATCAAGGATCGCATGGAGCGCACCTCTCTTGCGAAATCGCCTTTGCGACGATCCATGAGTTCAACCGGAAAAGTGATCGGGTCGGGGCAAGTGCCGTACACCCCGGTCGCCGCATCCCGCGCTAAAGACAGGTACTTTTGACCCAGGGCAGAAGGGTGTCGTACGCGATCGGATACAGCCCGGCATCCGGCCCGGCATAGGAAGACTGGTACTGCCGCTTCCAGCCCGCCGGATCGATCCGGGCGCTGGTCATCAGATCGGACATGATCTCCGCCTCGGATGCCGATCCATCGCGGCATCGCACATAGGCCCGCGTCCATAGGGCGGCAGCGACATTATCCGTCGACGCCCCCGGATGCGCGATCATCTGCGAACACGCGAGACTGCGCGCTGCGGCATCGGGATTGTTACCGCACTGGTCGCTGAGAACCTCGATACTCTGCATATTCTGGGCAAAGGCCGGGGTAATCATCAGCGCACCGATGAATGCTGCGGATTGAATGGCCGTATATATCGCGCTCATAGTCTTACACTCTGGGTTGGTTGTGGTTGTAATGCCATCATCGATCGGTCCTCGCACTGGCGCGAAGGCGCTGTATCCGTCTCGTTCATAACGACACCCGCGAACGCCACGTACCTCATGCGAATGCGCCTATTGCGCGACATCCGTGGAGGTCCACAGTTCAGTCGAAACATCGCCGGTTCCGCATTCCGTCATGGTCAGAGCCCCTGAATACTGACCGCTATTCACGGCGGTCATGCACCGTGCCTGTGAAAAGAAGCTGTTGTAGAGGCGTGTCGGCTGGCTATCCGATGCCGACCACACATGCGCGGGGTCGTCCGTGCAAGGGGCAACGGCAACGATCACATCCAGTCCGTCATGCTCGACCAATGCCAGACAGCTTTCGAGTGCTGCGCCGCGGAGCTTGATCCTGAAAGTGTCGTCGTCGATGTCCTGTTGATACCATCGCTGGCTGAATGAATCCCGATTCTGCTCGGCCAGCGAAGATTGCGGGTACATCTGGACCATGGCGCTTGCTTTTCCGGCTTCGAGGATCGTGCTACCCGTCATCAGGTAGCCTGCGAATGCGGAATTACTGACCGTCGAATAGTCTTCGGCCATTGCGGCGGATGGCAGGGCAATGTGCGCTCCCAAAACGAAGAGTGCGCGGCCCAGAGTATACGTCATCGTATATCCAATCATTGTTTCCACTATTCGCGCGCCATGGCTCGATCAGTCAGTTGCAGCCGCTCTGTGCCCAGTTCGCCATCGCAGTTTTCAGTTGTCCGCCGAAAGGGTGCTGCGCGATGAAACCGGGCGTCGGGCTGGTGAAGATCCGGGCGCGGTTGACGGCATACATCTGTCCGCGTTTGCACAGCTCCGGTTTGGTCCATCCTGTCGGCGACTGGTGGCACTGCGAGCATTTCGTGCCATTCATGGGCACGCCGGGGAAGGGGCCGGTGGTTGCCTGAGCATGGGTTGTCAAATCACGCAATGCGAACCCGACGACGGGGGGCAGTCCCGTGGCCAAGGGCGCGGTGTAGGAGATGTAACCTGCTGCCGGAGCGACAGTGTTGCCGCGGCATACGAATTTGGAGGCGCGCACGACGCTGCAATTTGGCTCGGCGGCGGGGATGGGGTGACGCAGGACCATCGCGCCATTTCCGTAGATGCAGGCCAGCTTTGCGGGTCGTGTCGACTTGTCGATTTCGAGGGCAGTCAGCGACAGGGCCTTCTCATCCCCGTTCCAGGGATAGGAAACGCCGGACGGGGATACCGTGACCTGTTGGCTGGGACATCTGAATTCGGCGGCGAAGGCGGTCGAGGGAGAGACGACGATACCGATGAAGGCGGCGACGGCCATAGAGAGAAGAGATCTGAAGATCATGGGAACGCTCCGGGGAGTGGAATTCTGGACGCGCGCCTGCCGGGGAGATCGGCGCAAGGGAGATCGGGTTGCCGATCCCAGAAAGATTTCCGGGATCGGCATAATTTCAGATCGCTGAACCGGGGATAGAAGCGCCACCGGGGCAGCCTGCCGGAATCGGAAATGCTGCACAGTTCACGGGCCGTGGAGGCGGTGGGGGAGGCGATACGGGAGCACCGCCCGAACAGCCCACCGGGATCGGGAACGATGCGCAGTTGACGGCGGGCGTCGCCACGGGGTTCAACGCATAGCCCGGACATCCAGCCGGAACGGGCCGGTTGGCACAATACGGCGTGACCCCGGTCGCGACGGTGCCAGCGGGGGGCGGAACATACGTTCCGTCGCAACTCGATCCGCCGATAACCATGACGGTAATCGCCACGCCGGTCATGACCGCGAAGCGCCTTGAAATCCCGTTCAATCGCATGCTGCATGCTCCTAGGTTTTCGAAAAGTCGGGGGGCAGAGCCGTACGTTACGAGACGCACAGGCCTTCCATGACGTGCTCGCCGAGGAGGGAGTCGAAGGTGACGGGCGCGCCGCTCTGATCCAGCAGGATCGGATTGCCGCTCGCGTCGTACTGCATGGCGGTCAGACGGGCGAGACCCGACCCCAGGCGAACATCGTCCAGAAAGGTGAGGAAGCTCGTGTAGGTCTTGCCGCTGACGGAGTTGGAGAGACTGCTGCCTGACGCATGCTTCAGGGCATTACCCTGCGGGAAATGCAGGTGCAGAGCTGCGCCGATGTCGCTGGGGCGCATCAGATGCTCGAGGGAGTTTAAGCAAGCCGCGTTCACGTTGTGATGCGGATTGACGCCATAGCTCGTCGCATAGCCAACCCCGGCGAGCCCAAGAGCTGAGCCTGAGACAAGACCAAGGATCGTACCTTTGAAAAAGGTAAGTTTCATGAAGATCACTCCTTCATGGGGATGAAAAAAGGGGTAACAGTAAAGTTATTTGTCGATTAAAAATGAAAATTATAAAGTAGTCAAATTTAATTTTCGAAATTTTACAAATTAAATTAAATAAATAATTACCAAAATAATTACAATATTCACTGATTGTGCTCAAGAATAGAATTTTTACTTTGAGACAAAGGTTATTTTATTTTGATAAATCGAATTTCGCACAAGGTGAAAATTTCCAGTTTGATAGCATCTGTCTTGTACGGCGGCGAAACTTATTGCGATGACAAGCGCTCAGATCACCTCACGACCGAAACCGTCAGCGCAAGGAAATTAACCTATCCCAAGTTTCGCAGCACATACTCTCCCTTGACGTGTTTTAAAGATTAAAATTTCTCCAAAAAAGAGAATTTCTTGAATTCAAGCGTCCATCTGCCGGGCAAAGCGCAATCCGGCGTCCAAAATGCTTTCGATAGGCGTTTTCGTCTTGTCCTTGGCGGAAATATCACCGTGATCACTGGCGGTAGGCCACTTAAACGGGATCTCCTATTGGTAGAAGGCGTTCGTGATTCATAGTTTCCCCATGTTAGGGATATCATGACGAATCTTCATTCTGACTCACAGAAGAGTAGTTTGCAGTTCTCGCTGTCGAACAACCATAAGGCGTTTCGCGTATCGATAATCGCTGTGTGAATTAAAGGATCACCTATATGATCCGCTCAGGCCCGCAGTGGTGGAACCCATCTCGGTTCTACAGACCGCACTATACGATGATACATGCGGATCGGTTCGGATACCTGCTATGCATGGCGATCGCTCGTTCGATGACCCGGCTCTGCCAAAGCGCGTCTTTCCGCTTTGATTGCCCGTTCCATACCGATCGTGTCCTCCCCTCTCGCCATCAAGGATATAATAATCATGACCCCCTTCCATCACAGCGCCTGTAGACGCGCTTTCTGGACGATCACGATGTCCATCATGCTACCGGCCGCCGTTGCGGTGGCCCAAACCGAGGATATCGACGGGATCTATGCTACCGAGAGCGGCGCTTGCGAGGCCGGGGCGGAAACGCGCGTTGAAATATCCGGCGGCAGCCTCTCCGGTCCAGGCTTCGATTGCACGCTCGGCGCAGCGGACCCGGTCGGAACCGGGTTGATCAATCATTCGGCGGAGTGCGTCGTCGATGGGACGGCTTCTTCGGTGCCGGTGACGTTCGATTTAGGCAATTACGCGGACCGCTTCGAAATCGCCCTTCCGGCCCGTGATAATTGGCTACCGCTCTATCCCTGCAAAGAGGCTCCCGGCCTGTCTGATCGCACGACCAAAGCACAAGACAGCCGCTCTCATGGCTTGAACTGGGCCTGCAGCAACGACGATATCGAAGCGACCTGCTCGGAAGCGGGCTGCGATGTCGCAAAAGCGCATACACCGATGGCAATCACCATCAGCGCCGTCCAGCTGAGCGTTTGCGCCTATAGCGGTTGCTGGGAAGGCCCGGTGGCGGCCCTGACGAAAGCTGGATCGCTGATGACCGTGACCGGCGCCAAGCTCGCGTTTTCCAATGATCCAGATGACCACACCGATATTTCCGTGACGATAGACACGGCGTCATATGCGAGCACCGTTCTCGTCACCGGAAATTACGCGACACCGGCGATGTGCAAACCCTTGTAGCGATTTGCCCGCGCTGTCCATTGAGGCGTGGACACCACATGTTCTATGGCCTGCCCAAGCGTGACCCGAAACTAGGCCGTTGACCGTCATCACGCGCGGCTAGCAGGCACCAGATCCGAAGGCTTCGCCAGAACAGCCCAACTTTTCCGCAATGCCACGGCCGGCCCTGTTGTCGCTCGCATATGACGCTGAAAAAGCAATGGTGCGGTCGGGGTGCATCTAACTTTTGCTCCACGCGATATTATTGCGGCCCATCTTGCCCATATGAACTGCATTTAAACTATATATATTCAGATGCTTAGTTTGTTTTATAGTTCACGTTTCTCCAGCGCATATCAGTCTCTATCAGCTATATAAAGGGGGAGAAAAGGGTGGAGTGAGTGTCATTCTTCCCCATTACTCCACCCTTTATGAAAAGGACGAGGCGGTGGCAAAGAAGCATGAACTTTCAGCTATGGCCCTTCGAAAGTATGCGAAGGGCAAATACTGCGATGGTGGGGGCCTATGGCTCATCAAAACGGATCAGACTTCCGGCTATTGGGTACTCCGTTATTCTCATGGAGGCCGTCGCCGTGAGATGGGACTCGGGTCGATCACATCAGTGTCGTTAAAAGCGGCCCGTGCGGCGGCTGAAAAATGGAAGGGGCTGGCTATGCAAGGCCTCGATCCTGTTGCCGTAAGGGAGGCTGACAAACGCGCTGTATCGCGTGTGCGTCCTCTTCTTAGTAGTGTCGCTGAGGCCTGTTACGAAGCGCGGAAAGGGCGTCTCAAACGGGATGGCGAAGCCGGTCGGTGGTTCTCGCCTCTCGAACTTCATGTGCTCCCCAAAATCGGATCGAAGTTGGTAGAGGACGTTACGCGTGACGATATCAGACTGGCTCTCGAGCCCATTTGGAACGAGAAGGCTGAGACAGCCCGCAAGGCCGCAAACCGACTTCAACTGGTCATGAAGCACGGGGCAGCGATGGGCCTAGACGTCGATCTCCTTGCCGCCGAGCAAGCTCGGGCACTACTCGGGGCACAACGCGACACACGTCAACACATACCCGCAATGCCGTGGCGCGATGTTCCAATATTTTTCAAATCCCTCGAGGATGGGGGCATCACCGCGCTGTGTCTTCAATTCATGATCTTGACGGCATGCCGGTCGGGTGAAGCCAGAATGGCGCGTTGGCATGAATTGGACCTGATGAATTCGATTTGGGTGATCCCGGCAGACCGCATGAAAAATGGCCGAGTGCATCGAGTGCCACTGTCCGATGCGGCACTGCTAGTCCTCGAAACGGTTCAGCCACTCACTCGAGATGGATTGGTTTTTCCGTCCCCGCGTGCCGGGTGCATTTCCGACATGGCGACGGGCATGCTCATGAGGCGTCGAGGACTGCAATTTCGGCCCCACGGCTTTCGGTCGAGCTTCAGAGATTGGTGCG
>CALLLP010000050.1 GCA_938008165.1 uncultured Neomegalonema sp.
ACAACGCTCAGAAAAACCGCAACCCCATCAACAGCACCCCGCCGAAGTGGACGATGCGCCCCTCGATCCCCAATCATAAACATCGTACCCAAACACCCCTCAAAAAACAAAACAGAAGGAAACTACCAACCACACTCACAACCCGGTCACGATTGACGACCCCTCAGAACACGAGAGAATTCCCAAAGTCATGCTGCATTGCAGCATATTTTCTAGCACATAGTCTATCATACATCAACCAGCAGCCTTGGCAATCGATTGGCAGATGTCGTTAACTATTTCATGTACCAAAATGGAACTCTCGCCCTCACCCATAACACGGATCACAGGCTCTGTACCGGATTTTCTGATAACGAGACGTCCTGAGCCGTTAAGGCGTTCTTCGCCAAGGGAAATCGCCTTTTTAACTGCATCGGATTCAAGTGGTCGCGTATCGCGTTTGAAGCGGACATTTTCGAGAATCTGGGGCATTGGTTCGAAGAATGTGCAGACTTCGCTCGCCGATTTTCCGGCCCGGACGATTTCGGAGATGACTTGCAGAGCGGTGATCGTGCCGTCGCCGGTCGTGACAAAGTCGCTCAGAACGACATGGCCCGATTGCTCGCCCCCGACATTGAAGCCGTTGGCCCGCATGCGTTCCACCACGTATCGGTCGCCGACTTTGGTGCGCTCCAGTGACAGACCCTTGCTTTCGAGATACCGCTCCAGCCCAAGATTGGACATGACGGTCGAAACCAGCCCGCCGCCACGCAGTCTTTCATCCCGTGCCCAAGCCGTGGTGATCAGAGCCATGATCTGGTCGCCATCGACGATCCGTCCCTTTTCGTCGATGATGTGAACGCGATCCGCATCGCCATCGAGACAAATGCCCAAATCCGCGCGGGTTTCGATCACCTTCGCTTGCGCCGCAGAGGGGCTGGTCGATCCGCATTCGTGGTTGATGTTCAGGCCGTTCGGCGCGACGCCGATGGGGATGATTTCCGCCCCCAGCTCCCACAGCATGCCGGGGGCCGTGCGATAGGCCGCGCCATTTGCGCAATCGACCACAATACGCAACCCGTCGAAATTCATCCGGCGGGGCAGGGTCGATTTTGCGAATTCGATATAGCGTGCCCGTCCGTCCTCCAGCCGCTTGACCGATCCGAGATGTTCGGGCTGGGCCAGAAATTCCTCGGTCCCGTTGGCGACATAGGCTTCGATGATCCGCTCGACATCATCGGAAAGCTTGAAGCCATCGGGGCCGAACAGCTTGATGCCGTTATCTTGGTGCAGGTTATGCGACGCGGAAATCATGACGCCCAGATCGGCGCGCAGGGATTTGACGAGCATGCCCACGGCGGGAGTCGGAACCGGCCCCAGGGTCGTCACATCCAGCCCCATCGACGTAAATCCTGCCGTCAGGGCGGTTTCTAACATATAGGATGACCGGCGGGTATCCTTGCCGATAACGACGCGATGACGGTGAGAGCCGCGGGTAAAATGGCGACCGGCGGCCATTCCGACTTTCAGGGCGACTTCGGCTGTAATGGGATAGGCGTTTGCACGTCCGCGGATACCGTCCGTTCCGAATAGCTTGCGAGATGCCGACATTCGTTCACTTTCCACTAAAGGTAAGCAGCTACCAAACGTATCTTAACAAAGCGCTTCCCGCTTTTAGCTGGCATACGCATTTAACTCGCCACTATATCCGGTTGCTTTACCATCGCTGCGTATCGAGATCGAGTGATTTTGCCCGACCGACTGTGTCCTAGAAATGCGATAGCAAAAGTCACGGAATTGTTAATAAAAACCTTGAGGCCGAAATATGACCGGGGTGAAACACCGGAGACACAGCCCTGCGCTGTCTGGAAAGAGAGCATCGCAGGTATCCCGAAGGCATAAATGTCGACTTGCCCGATGTGCGTTTTGACTTGAATGCATTCGCGCGCCACAATCGTCGGTGAAGAGAGAAAACACCATGCCCAAACCTGACATTGATGCCCTTGACCGACGGATTCTGCACGAGTTGCAGATCGACGCGACGACGCCGCTTGAGGAGATCGCGCGGCGGGTTGGATCGTCAAAAACGCCGGTCTGGAACCGAATTCGCCGGATGCGCGACGCCGGGGTCATTGAGCGGCAGGTTGCCATTGTCTCGCCGGAGGCCGTGGGATTGCATGCGTGTTTTTTCGTTCTGGTACGCACATCGCTGCACAGTGCCGATTGGCTTGAGCGGTTTGTTACCGCCGTGAACCGCCACCCGGAGATTCAGGCGGCGCATCGGCTTGCCGGTGACATTGATTATATTCTTCAGGTGCGCGTTCCGGACGCTCGCGCCTTTGACGCTTTTTACCGGCGCTTGATCGAGGACGTGGAGATTTTCAATGTTACCTCGCTGATGTCGATGGAGGAAATCCGCAACGAGACGGCGTTGACGGTTCTGCCTTCGCCCTCCGAATAGGCTGTTTTCCTTGGGGGACCGGCGCCGCTCCGACCAATAATCGGTATGCGATACGTTTATGAGGAACACGTCGTAAACCTTTCAGGCGGCATAAAAAATGCCATCTGCATACGCTCTGCTTTTCTCTACCGTTTCTCACCACACCCGTTTACTGTAGGGTTTATGCAAAATCAGACCGAAGACCGGAAACGCCTGCTATGACCAAAAGTGCCGCGCATGACGAACCGATTGTTCTGTCCGCCGATGCCGACCCGCTCGATGATTTGTTCGACCGGCCAAAGGATGGCGCGGGGGCGAAGGGGCGCCCTTCTGGCGGTTCGACCCGATCCAATCGGCCTTCCGGTGGCGGTTTCAGCTCTTTTCTGATCGCGACGGCGGCATCTTTTGTGTGGATTGCGGCGGTCGCTGCGTTTTGCTGGTCGAGGTATTCACTGCCGGATAATCCGGGTGATGCGATGAGTGTTGTCGGCTCGCGCATTTCGACCGGGGATTGGATGCTGATCGTGGCGGCGATTCTGGGGCCGCTGCTGTTCATCTGGATTGTGGCCTGGCTGATGCGCCGCATCGGTGATCTGAAACGCCAATCGCAGGATCTTGCCAGTGCGGCGATGCGCTTGACCCATGCCGCTCAGACCGCCGAAGCGGCGGGCAGGCCGCTTGCGCTGAGCGGTGTGGGCGAGGTGACAGGCGAGACGCCCCGCCATCTGCGCCGTGAAGTCGAACGCGCGACCCATGCCATCAGCGCGCTCCATTCCCAGATGCGCGCGATCGAGGAGGCCCTGTCGACTCAGGCGCGCAATATCGACGATGTGGCCGAACGCGCCGAAAAGCGGGCGCGGGTTATTGCCAATACCTTGCGGACGGAGCGTGAGGCGCTGGAACGCGTGTCTGACGAAACCGGCGGATCGATGGCGGTTTCCCCCGCCGCCCTTGGCAGTGTCGGCACGGGCCTCGCTGCCGCAGGACTGGGCGCGGCCGCGGTATCGGGCCTTGGAAACGACGATGGCTATCAGGATAGTCTGGATGCGAATCTCGAAATCGATGCGCCCTCTGATGTAACGGATTTTGCCCTTGATGAAGCGCGGGTCGAAGCGGCCGCTGAAAGCGACGCATCGGATTTGCTCTCCAATGCCCCGACATTTGCGCGGGAGGCCGAAGAAAACGCGGTCACGCAGGACAGTTCCGCCGTGGTCGAGGATCTCCGCTCGCGTCTGGCACAAGCGAAAGCGAATGCCCGTTGGGAAAAACCAGCCCTTCCGGATATGCCAGAACCGGGCATATTGCACGCCGCCCCGGATGCGGCCACGGCACCGGCGGAAATCATCCCCGAAGCGGTCGACCCTTTCGATGATTTGGGCGCGAAGGAACGCGACGATACCGAATCCCAGCTTGGGCATGGGGCAACTCTGGGCGCCGCCGCCGCCGCCGCAACGGCGGTGGGGGGTGCCGCGATGACGGCGATGGCCGATGAGGAGCCGCCTGCCCCCGATTTCGATGCCCCGCAGCAAGCAGGATCAGTGGATTACCAAAGTCTCGACCATGACAGGATCGATGAGACGAAGGAAGGGCCGTTCAAGCTCGAACGCCGCCACAATATCGACTGGACGAAATTCACCCGCGCCGCGAATTTTCCCGAAAGCGAGGAAGATATCGAGACGCTGGATGCGCTCTACGATGTGCTGACTGACCCCGAAGCCGCTTCCCTGTTGCAATGTGCGGAGGATACGCTGGCATCGCTCGCGGATATCGACCTTTATATGGAAGATTTCACGCCCCGGCTGGTGCCCGTTGTGGCGTGGAAAAGCCATCTCGACGGGTCGGGGGGAGACGCGATCGATGGAATCAATGCGCCGGTCGAGCAAAGCCGTATCCGGGCCAAACTCGGCACCGATAAGGGATTCGAGCATCTCTGCGCGAAATTCATGGACCGTTACGAAGATATGGGCCGTCGCTTGATGCAGGAGACGGATGATCAAAAGCTGATCGTTGACCTTTCCAATACCCGTACGGGCCGCGCCTATCTGATGATCTCGGCGGCGGCGGGGCGACTTACGGCCTAGGCGGTGACTTTCGCCAAGACCTCCCCGGCAATCGACAGGGACGATGTCAGGCCGGGGGATTCGATTCCATACAGCATTACATGGCCTGACAGGCCATGGGTCTCCGGTCCCTCGATCCGAAAATCGGGATAGGCGTCTCCCGCGATTTTGGGTCGGATACCTGCGTAATCTGCCGAAAGCGCCTCGTCCGGCAGGTCAGGCCAATATCGGCGGATCGCGTCATAGAACGCTGCGCACCGCGCCGGATTCACCGTGTAATCGAGGGTGGCGGGGTCGCTCGTTTCCAGCCATTCGGTGTCCGGTCCGAATTTTGCGCGTCCCGACAGGTCGAGCGTCAGGTGTACGCCAAGGCCGCCATCCATCGGCACGGGATAAATCAGCCGCGAAAAGGGAGCGCGCCGGGTCAGGGAAAAATAGTTGCCCTTGACCATGGCGCGGCCCGGTGGAACCGGAAAGCCGTTGATCCGTGCCGCGATATCCTGTGCCCATAATCCGGCGGAATTGATGACATGGCGCGCGGTCAGGCGCATGGGCGCCTCGCCACCGATATCGAGATCGATCCGCCCATCCGCACGCAAGTCCCCCTTGATGACAGGGGCGCGGGTGACGAGTTGTGCGCCATGGGCCTCCGCCTCGCCCAGATAGGCGAGCATCAGGGCATGGCTGTCGATGATCCCTGTCGAGGGGGAGAGAAGCGCGCTGTCGACCCTCAGCGCCGGTTCCATCGCCCGCGCCGCATCCCCGTCCAGAGACTGCAGATCATCGACGCCGTTCTGCGCTGCCTTTGCCGCGATTCCGTCCAGCCGGGCGCTTTCCGCCGGATCGGTCGCGACGATCAGCTTGCCGCAGCGACGATGGGCGATGCCATGGCGCGCGCAATAGTCATAAAGGCGGTGCTTGCCCGCGACGCAGTGCCGGGCTTTGGCGGAACCGGCATCGTAATAAATTCCCGCATGGATCACCTCGGAATTGCGGGCGCTTGTTTCCTCGCCAAAGACCGGATTTTTCTCCAAAACCAACGGCTCCATCCCGGCGAGAGCCAGGTCGCGGGCAATCGCCAATCCGACGACTCCTGCGCCGATCACGACCGTATTGCATTCGAAAATATCCATGATGCGCCCGTGCTATCCGATCATTCGGGGTGCCGGATGCCTTATAGCCCGCCGAGACCCGAAGCGGGGGCTTCGGTTTCGGGACGAGGCGGTCGGGGCGGTTCGCCCACGGCGACGAGTTCCTTGATGCGGAACACCGCGCGCAGACGCTCCGTCAGTTGGTCGAGGCGATCGCGATCCGCAAAATCGACACATCCGGTGTTGAATGTGACGAAATCCCGGACGTCGTTATCGTCGTCGACATGGCTGAAATCGACCGTGGGCAGCCCGCTGATGACAGTGGGGCAATTATCCGTTTCGGTGGGTGTGTAGAACCGTTGCAGGCCGGGAAGGTCGTATTGTTCCAGCGATTCGAGCGCCCGCCGATAGGAGTTAACCGGCAGCGACCCGCGCGAGCGACCCGGCTCAATCGTATTCTCGCCTGCATTGAGGGAATACGTATCATCGGGAAACAGCGTCATCGTATAGACCGCGCATAATCCGGGGCATGGCCCGGAGGCCAGCGTGATCGAGCCGGTCAGGGGCGGCTCCTTGGGTTCGGGTGGTGGCGGTGAAGCACAGCCCGCCAATGCGAGCATCCCGATCAATCCCCAATGCCGCATGATGCGTCTTCCTTTTATCATTCGTCAGGTTCGCGCCCGTCGCCTGCGCTGTCGTCCGCCTTCATTGGGCGGGGGCGAGGGTGGTGTATCGGGCAAGCGTGCAATCTTGCTGAGGCGAGGATAAGGCGCGGTTTTGTGCGGCACGGCCATCGCGTCGATAAAATGGTCCTGAAACTTCGGGGCCAACGCGGTTTCGATCTTTTCGACATCGCGCACGACGCGCTCGATTTCGGTGCGTTTTCCGGCATTGAGCAGCGCGATGCGGGCGCCTGTACCGGCGGCATTGCCTGCCGAGCGCACATTTTCCACATCGCAATCGGGGATCATGCCCAAAACCATGGCATGCATCGGCGAGATATGCGCGCCAAAAGCTCCGGCTAGGGTAATCCGATCCACTGAGTCGATCCCCATTTCATCCATCAGCAACTGGCATCCGGCATAAAGCGCGGCCTTGGCCAGCTGAATCGCGCGCACGTCGTTCTGGGTGACCACGATCTGCTGCGCGCCTTCATGGATCAGATAGGAGAAGGTGCGCCCTTCGGAAAAGACCCGGTTCGTCTTTTCGGACAGAGAGCCGCGCACAACTCCGTCTATATCGATGATATCGGCGAGGCGCATCTCCGCGATGGCCTCGATGATCCCCGATCCGGCGATTCCCGTCACGCCGAGTTCGGCGGTGGCCGTGGCAAAACCCGCATCATCGGACCACAGATCGCAGCCGATGACCTTGAAGCGTGGCTCTTTCGTTTCGGGATCGATGCGAATCCGCTCGATGGCGCCCGGCGCCGCCCTCTGACCGCAACTGATTTGTGCCCCCTCGAAGGCCGGGCCGGTGGGCGAGGAGCAGGCGAGCAGCTTGTCGCGGTTGCCAAGGATGATTTCCGCATTGGTGCCGACATCGACGATCAGGGTCATGTCCTCGGCATTATAGGGTTCTTCCGACAGGATGACCGCTGCCGCATCCGCCCCGACATGCCCGGCGATGCAAGGCAGGGTATAGACGCGGGCATCGGGATGGGTGTTGTTGACCCCGATTTCCCGCGCCCAGAAGACCATGCCTTCGCCTGCGGTCAGGGCAAAGGGTGCGCCGCCCAATTCGACCGGATCGATCCCCAGTAACAGGTGATGCATGATCGGGTTGCCGACGAAGGTACATTCGAAAATATCGTCGGGCGAAACAAGCGCCTGTGCTGCAACCTGCCCAAGCAGGGCATTGATCGCCTCGCGCACGGCATCGGTCATCTGAACCGCGCCGCCGGGATTCATCATCGAATAGGATACCCGGCTCATCAGGTCTTCACCGAAGCGGATCTGCGGGTTCATCAGGCCGGAGGAAGCGACGGTCTTGCCGGTTCGCAGGTCGGATAGGTGACAGGCCACGGTCGTCGATCCGACATCGAAAGCGGCCCCGTAGATCGTGCCCTCGTAGAAGCCGGGCCAGACATTGACGATCCGCCCCTGCGCTCGCTTGCGGCCAAAATGCACGGCGCAGGTGACGCGCCATTTCCCGTCGCGGAGGGCCAGTTGTAGGCGCTGCATGATTTGCAGGTCGCCGATCAGCTCGACCAAGCCCCATTGTTCTTCAAGCGCCTCTTTCAACCGCTCCATGTCGGAGGACGGGTCATGCATGTCCGGTTCGCGGACTTCGACGTAATAGAGCTGGGTGCTGGGGTCTAGCTCGATCACCCGGTCATCCGCATCCTTGCGCACGACCTGTTTGTGAACCTGGCTTTCGGGCGGCACATCGATCACGATGTCACCCTCGACCTTTGCCTGACATCCAAGCCTGCGGCCCTCTCTCAGACCGCGCTTTTGCTTGTATCGTTCCTCGACCGAATTCCAATCGGACAGCGCGCCCTCAATGGCGGTGACGCCATGCTTGGAAAAATCACCATAGGAGGGGGTAATCTGACAGCGGGAGCAGATGCCTCGCCCGCCACAGACCGAATCGAGATCAACTCCGAGATCGCGGGCCGCTTGCAGCACAGGAGTGCCGACGGGAAAGCGCCCGCGTTTGCCTGACGGCGTAAAGACGACGAGGGGATGGGATACAGTTTCGTCGGCCATGGAAACTCCGGCACAAGAGACATCGTTCGGTCACGAACAAGATGTACGGGACGACGCCCGGAACGACTACCCGTTTCGACGAAGTTTGCCCCGAAAACGACAAGAAAGGAGTGAGAATCGGAGACCATGATAAATACAGTTCTACCAAATCGCCGCCACGTGCTCGGTGGTCTCGCCGCCAGCACGCTTTCCATGGGTGCTGCAGGGGCAAAGACAGGCTCCCTGCATGACCTGCCCTCCATTGGCATGGGTACATGGATTACCTTCGACGTCGGTGACGATACACGCCTGCGCGAACAACGGGTCGACGTGTTGCGCGCGTTTTTCGAGGAAGGCGGGCGATTGGTCGATTCCTCGCCCATGTATGGCTCCGCAGAGGATGTCCTGGGCCATTGCCTTGGGCAATTGGGAACGGATGATGTCATATCGGCCAGCAAGGTCTGGATTCCGGCGGTGTCCTTTGGACCGGAACAGATCGAAGCGTCGCGCTCGCTTTGGGGTGTGCCGCGATTCGATGTGATGCAGGTGCATAACCTCCTGTCCTATGAGGGGCATATCGAGACCCTGCGCGCGATGAAGGCGGCGGGAGAGGTGGCGCATATCGGCGTCACCACGTCCCATGGTCGTCGCCATGACCGCCTCGCCACCATTATCGAGGAGGATGACAGCCTCGATTCTATACAACTGACCTACAACATCATCGACCGCGAGGCCGAAGCGCGCCTGTTGCCCATGGCGCAGGAGCGGGGCAGGGCAGTGATCGTCAACCGTCCCTTCCAACGCGGTCAGCTCATCGCGCGGTTGCAGGGCCGTCCGCTGCCCGATTTCGCCGCCGAGATCGGGGTTGAGACATGGCCGCAATACTTGCTCAAATGGATCGTCTCGCACCCCGCCGTGACCATCGCGATTCCCGCCACCTCAAGCGTTGCCCATATGCGCGAAAACATGGCGGCGATGCGCGGGCCAATGCCCGATGACGCGATGCGCCAACGCATGACCGATAGTATTCGCCTATTGTAATGCTGGGCGTATATAGCGCGGTATGAGGTCAATTCTGCTCCGCTTTCTGTGCCTGTGTTCCGTCGCGATGACCGTCATTTGCGCTGTGATCGATCTTGTCGCGTCCTCCGGGGCCACGGCGATGGTCTTCCGGCCTTTGGGCGCGTTATGGCTCTCGGTGAATGGGAACAGTTTGCAGGCTATTCACGCATGGCTCAACGCAAATGGGCCGTCGCCGATATGGAGCGCATTCCTGCTGCCGATCCTGTCGCAGCCCGCAATCGTCGTTTTCGGTTGTCTTGCCCTGCTGTTTCTTGCATTGGCGTTGCTGTCACCGGGCGGGAACCGGCGCAGGAGATGGGACAGTGATGACTCTCGATACGATCGAAGACGCAATTAAGGCCATTGCGAACGGCGACTGTGTTGTCGTGGTGGATGATGAAGACCGCGAAAACGAGGGTGACCTCGTGATGGCGGCGTCAAAGATGTCGAAGGAATCGATGGCCTTCATCATCCGCGCGGGGGGGCTGGTTTGCGCCCCCATCACGGCATCCGAGGCCCGGCGCCTGAAACTGGAGCCGATGGCGCGGGAAAACGATGCACCGCTGGCCACCGCCTTCACCGTCTCCATCGATTACCGCGAAGACCTGACGACAGGTATTTCTGCTGCCGAACGTTCTGCGACCGTGCGGGCGCTCGCCAATAACAATGTACAGGCCGAGGATTTCGTAAGGCCGGGCCATGTGTTTCCGCTGGTGGCGAAGGATGGCGGTGTGCTCATGCGCTCCGGCCATACCGAAGCGGCGGTCGATCTGGCCCGCCTCGCCGGGGAGCCGCCCGTGGGCGTCATCTGCGAGATTCTGGGCGAGGATGGCGAAACGCTGAAGGGAGAGCCGCTCTTTGCCTATGCGCAGAAACACGGCCTAAAGGTCGTCTCCATCGCCGATCTGATCTATTATCGTCAGCAACGCGAAACCCTCGTTTCCCGTGTGGCGGAATTCACCACTGAAACCGAGATCGGCCCCGCACAGGCCATCGTCTACTCGACTCCCTTCGACAGTGAGCACCATATCGCACTGGTCTTCGGCGAGCTTGGCGATGGGCAGGACGTGCTGACCCGACTTCACCGCGAAACCCTTCTCGAAGACGTGTTCGGGGGGGCGGAAAGCACGATTGCCGAGGTGCAGCGGCGAATCGGTGTGGCGGGCAAAGGCGTCGTTGTCTATCTGCGCGAGGGTGCGGCGGGCGTGACCGTCGATCCGCCGTCTTGGGAAGAAGGTGTGACCGCCACCTCCATCGAGCGCTCGCAAAACTGGCGGGATGTTGGACTTGGAGCACAGATCCTGCGCGATCTTGGGGTAAGCTCGATTCGCCTGATCGCCTCGCAAGAGCGCCAATATGTCGGTTTATCCGGCTTTGGTGTGACCATTGCGGGGACGGATATTTTATAATCTCCCGGTCTTGCAGCCCCGTCGCTCGTGCGATTCTCCATCCCTGAATAGCCATCCGGGATGACGCAGCGCGATGCGTCATACCGTCGAGTCTGGAGCTGGAATGGCCGGAAAACCCAAAAAAAGGGCGGCCCCGCAGGGCCGCCAAAGAGTGGAGATGGAGTAGGTGTTACGCTTGCTTTACTGTATTGCGTCCAACTACGCCCAAAGAAAGGCACCGTGAAATATTTCGAAAGATACCGAGAGAAAGACTCTAAATTTTCAAACAATGTATTATTGTTGAATTGGTTACTTAATATATTCTTACAATTAATATTAAAAAAATAATTCAAGCTATTGAAAACGTTTTTCTTTGAAGAATTTTTGCAGCAACGCACCGCAGGTATCCGCATCCAATCCGGGGATCACTTCAGGGCAGTGATGCAGATTCGGATGGTCGTAGAGGCGCGGCCCGGTTTCGATTCCGCCGCTTTTCGGATCCCTGGCCCCGTAGTAAACCCGTGCAAGACGCGCATGGGCGATCGCCGCTGCGCACATGGGGCAGGGTTCGAGCGTCACCCAGATCGCACATCCGGTCAGGCGCTCCGATCCCAGCCGCGCACATGCCCTTTGAATCGCCAAAATCTCCGCATGGGCCGATGGGTCGAGCCGTTCGCGGGTTTCGTTTCCGGCGGTGGCGAGCACCTCGCCGGTAGGAGAGACAATCACCGCACCGACGGGCACCTCGTCTCGCCGTGCAGCGGCCCGCGCCGCATCGAGCGCCTGTGGCATGAAGGTCGTGAAAGCGGTTGTCATCGTCTCTCCCATCAGGCCGCGAGCGTAGCGCCTGCCGCGCTTGTCTGCTATCGGATGCGCCATGACCGATGATCAAAAGCCCGAACGTATTGCCAAGCGCCTGTCCCGTGCCGGAATTGCCTCGCGCCGCGATGCCGAGCGCATGATTGCGGAAGGGCGGGTCTCGCTCAATGGCAAAGTGCTCGATACCCCTGCCGTCACCGTGACCGCGAAGGACCGGATTGTCGTCGATGGCAATCCGCTGGGCGAGGATGAACCCGCCCGCCTGTGGAAATACCACAAACCGCGCGGCGAGGTGACGACGGCTCGCGATGAAAAGGGGCGGCGCACCGTGTTCGACGGCCTGCCCGCCGATATGCCGCGCGTGATGCCCGTGGGGCGGCTCGACATCACGTCGGAGGGGCTGCTTCTCCTGACCAATGATGGCGAATTGAAGCGTAAACTCGAATTACCCTCAACCGGCTGGTCGCGCCGTTATCGCGTGCGTGTTCATGGACGCGTGACGGAGGAAGCGCTGGACCCGCTCTTGAAGGGAATCACCGTCGAAGGCGTGCGCTACCAACCGATGCAGGTACAATTCGACCGCCAACAAGGCGCGAATGCATGGCTGACGATTGGCTTGCGCGAAGGCAAGAACCGAGAAATCCGCAAGGCGATGGAGGCCATCGGCCTTGTCGTCAACCGCCTGATCCGCGTTTCCTATGGCCCGTTCCAACTTGGTCAACTGGAGGAGGGCAAGGTCGATGAAATTCGCCAGCGTGTCCTGCGCGATCAACTGGGCGAAGGTAAGGGCGATGGCGGCGGCGATGGCATTGCCCAAGGCGACGGCAAGGCGGCCACCCCGAAGATTCGCCGGGCGAGGAGAGGGAAATCATGACGGAACTGGCTATTCTCGACCGACCTTCACCGAATATCGATGCCCGTGACGGGACCGTCGACATGCTGGTCATCCACTATACCGGCATGACCAGCGGCGCAGCGGCCATCGAGCGGCTCTGCGACCCAGAGGCGCGGGTATCGGCCCATTACGTGATCGAGGAGAATGGCGCGCTTCACCGGCTGGTGCGCGAGGAGGATCGCGCCTGGCATGCGGGGGTCTCCGAATGGGGCGGGCGGCCCCTGCTCAACGATTGCTCTATCGGGATCGAGATGGTCAATCCGGGGCATGAATGGGGTTATCGCGATTTTCCCGAAGTCCAGATGCAGGCCCTCGAAACTCTCGCGCAGGGGATCGTCAAGCGCTGGTCGATTCCCCCTGAGCGGGTGCTGGGACATTCGGATATTGCCCCCCGGCGCAAGGACGACCCCGGCGAGCGGTTCGACTGGCCCCGCCTCGCGCGGATCGGTCTCGCAATCTGGCCCGAAGCAGCGAACGACCCGGAGCCGGGGCGTTTTCTGGATATCGAAGGGGTTATGGCCCTGACCCGCGCCATGGTGACCATCGGCTATGACATCGAAGATTTTGGCAAGGCCCTGACCGCTTTTCGCCGTCGCTTTCGCCCCGATAGTCTCCGATCCGGATCGCCCGACAATGTGCCGGTTATGCGTGATTTCCTGATCGCCCGTGAGGTCGCCGCGCGGTATCCGGCGGCAACCCCGATTCAGCCCGGCGTCATTCTGGACGAGTTCATCCAAGAAGACGGCTGACGATCTCATAGGTATCGCGCGAGCATCCGTCGCGTTCCAATATGCGCGTCATCGCCCCGCGCATTTTTTCCTGTCGGCCCTCGTCATAGCGCCGCCATGTCTCGAAGACCGTGGCCATGCGCGCCGCTGTTTGCGGGTTGACCCCATCGAGCCATGCAACCTGTTCTGCAAAGAACTCGTAGCCCGATCCGTCTGCATCGTGGAAGCGCCAGTGATTCGACGCAAAAGCCCCGACAAGCGACCGGAAACGGTTTGGATTGCGCCAGTCGATATCGTCCCGCGCCCGCAATGCCTTGGCCCGGTCAAGGGCGCCGGGCAGGGGCAGGGCAACCTGCATTCCGAGCCATTTATCAAGGACGAGCGGATCGTCTTTCCAGCGCGTGTAGAAGGTATCGAGCGCCGCCTCCGCCGCAGCACTGCCGATTCGCAAAAGGACGACCAATGCGGCGAGGCTGTCCGTCATGTTTTTGGCATCGGCAAATTGCGCCTCCGCCAAGGTCGCCGCCGTTTCATCCTTGAGATTGACCAAAAGGGACAGGGCCGTGTTCTTCAGCGCCCGCTTTCCGGCGCTTTGGGCATCGGGGCTGTAGGGACCGGGGGTCAGATTGGCATGATAGGCCGCCACGAGACCCGTTTTCGCCGCCGTCGCGATGGCGGTATCGAGCGCCGTCTTGGCGGTGTAGATCGCATCGGGATCAACCGTTTCGCCCAATGCCGCGAGGGAGGCGGCGATTTCCTCCTGTCCGGGGGTCGAGAGCAGCAGGGCAAGGAAGTCCGGATCGCCCCCCCGATCGACGGCACGGGCCAACGCTTCGGGCAGGATCGGATCAATGGTATCGGTTTTGCCGATCGCAAGGTTTTGCGCGGTCTCCAAAGCCAGATCGCGCGCCGCTTCGGCACGGTTGAACGCATCCGAATCATGGGCGAGCAACAGTGCCTTATGCGCATCGGTCTGCGGGTATTCAAGAATGACAGGTGCCGAAAACCCGCGCAGTAGCGACAGAACCGGCGTTTGCTTTGCCCCGCTGAAGGTAAAGATTTCGCTGGGACGTGTCAGTTCCAGTACATGCGTTTCGCCTTGCGTGCCATCCGGTCCGACGAGCGAGAGCGCCTCGCCCGATGGCGACAGAAACCCGACGGCGAAGGGGATGTGCAGCGGGTGCTTATCCGCCTGTCCGGGGGTTGCGGGGGTATTTTGCGTGATTGTCAGGGCCGTCTCGCCCGTTGCCTCGTCATGGGTCATCCGCACCCGGACACGCGGCGTGCCCGCTTGACTCCACCAGCGGCGGAACTGCGCCAGATCGCGCCCCGATGCGGCCTCGAAACAATCGGCGAAATTTTCGATGGTGCAGGCTTGCCCGTCATGGCGCTCGAAATAGAGGTCGAGGGCCTTGCGATAAATTTCCGGACCGACAAGCGTGTGCAGCATCCGCACGACTTCCGCGCCCTTTTCGTAGACGGTGGCGGTGTAGAAGTTGTTGATCTCGATATATTCTTCGGGCCTGACCGGATGAGCCAGCGGTCCCGCATCCTCGCGGAACTGTCGGGCGCGCAGCATCGCGACTTCCTTGATGCGCAGCACATCCGCCGACCGCATCTCTTCGGAGAATTGCTGATCGCGAAAGACTGTCAGCCCTTCTTTCAGGCAAAGCTGGAACCAGTCGCGGCAGGTGATGCGGTTGCCGGTCCAATTGTGGAAATATTCATGGGCGATGACGCTTTCGATGGCGAGATAATTGCCATCCGTCGCCGTCTCCGGCGAGGCGAGGACGAGGCGGGTATTGAAGATGTTCAGCCCCTTGTTCTCCATCGCGCCCATGTTGAAATCATCGACGGCGACGATCATGAACAGCGGCAGATCGTATTCACGCCCATAGGCTTCTTCGTCCCAGCGCATCGAGCGTTTGAGGGCATCCATCGCGTAATCGCATTTATCCTCGTCGCCGGGGCGAACGTAGATTTCGAGCGCGACATCCATGCCCGACATCGTCGTAAAGCGATCTTCGATCTTTTCCAGAGTGCCACCGACAAGGGCGAACAGATACGCGGGTTTGGGATGCGGATCGTGCCAGACGGCAAAATGTCGCCCGCCGGGCAGGTCGCCCGTCTCGCCGCGCTCGCCATTGGAGAGCAGAACGGGATTCGCCGCCTTATCGGCCTCGATCCGCACGGTATAGGTGGTCATCACATCCGGGCGGTCGGGGAAATAGGTGATCTTGCGAAACCCTTCAGCCTCGCATTGGGTGCAATACATCCCGTTGGAGATATAAAGACCCTCCAGCGCCTTGTTCTCCTGAGGCGCGATTTCGACATCCGCGCGCCATGTAAAGCGCTCGGGCAACCCATCGCCGGGGACACGCAGGCCCTTGTCATCGATCAGCGGTGCGACCGCCATGCCGTCGATGGTCGCGGAGATCATCGTCAGGTTTTCGCCGTCGAGGACAAGATCGGTCGAGGCCCCGGATGCCCGCGCCGGGTTGAGCGCGAAGACGATCTCCGACGAGACGCGCGTGGCGGCAGGATCGAGCACGAAGGTCAGCGATACGGATTCGACCAGCCATACGGGCGGCGTATAATCCGCGAGCCGGATCGCTTGGTGACGGGGGGCGGTATCGGTACGCAT
>CALLLP010000051.1 GCA_938008165.1 uncultured Neomegalonema sp.
CGCACACCGGGGCTGCGGTCGCCGATCAGGCGGCGATAGGCGCTGATGCCCGCCAGCAGGAACGCAACGGTCAGGCCGCTCGCGAGAAGCATGTGCGTCAGACGGTAGGGCAGCGACGGGTTGAAGACGATGGCCCACCAATCGGTCGCATGGGCGACGCCGTCGATCATCTCAAAGCCCTGCGGCGTGTGCATCCACGAATTCAGAACGATGATCCAGAACGAGCTGACCGTCGTGCCAAAGGCAACAAGAAAAGTCGCGGTCGTGTGCAGCCATCCCGGCACCCGGCTGAACCCGAACAGCATGATGCCGAGGAATGCCGCCTCCAGAAAGAACGCCGTCAGGATTTCATAGGCGAGCAGCGGCCCGGCAATATTGCCGACCTTTTCCATGAAGCCCGGCCAGTTGGTGCCGAACTGAAAACTCATGGTGATGCCCGACACGACGCCCAGACCGAAACTGAGCGCGAACACCTTCACCCAGAACCGATAGGCCGCCATCCAGCGGTCATCGCCCGTGGCATTGAAGCGCAGCTTGAAGAACAACAGCACCCAGCCAAGCGCGATCGTGATGGTTGGAAACAGGATGTGGAACGAGATATTCGCGGCAAACTGGATACGCGACAGAATAAGGGTATCGAGGCTTTCCATCGGTCAGGCTTCCTTCTCGGCCGGAGTCTTGTCGGAAGATTTGCGGCGACCGACAAGCGACAGGATGTCGGCCTTTCCCGCGAGCTTCTGAATCTTGGCACCCAGTGACAAAAGCTGTTTCAGGCGCTCGGTCTCCAGCCGGTTCATATCGTCGTACCAGCCGGTCAACAGCTCGATCAATTCGCGCAATTCGGACAGGCGCTCATGGGCGTGGCGGTCGGCGTCGCTGTCCGGGGATTGCATCTCCAGCTCGCGCAGCTTGCTGAGTGTGGGATCGATTTCGCGCTTTTTGCGCTCCGCGACGAGGATGCGCACGATTTCCCACAGGTCTTCGGGGGTCGTGAAATAATCGCGCCGATCATCGGGCAGATGCCGCAGCCGTACGAGGCTCCAAGCCTGCAATTCCTTCAGCCCCATCGAGACATTCGACCGGGAAAACCCCAGTTTCTCGACGATCTGCTCGGCATTCAGCGGGGTATTACTCAAAAACAAGACGGCATAGATCTGTCCCACCGTGCGATTGATGCCCCAGCGAGACCCCATCTCGCCGAAATGCAGGACAAATTCCTGCTGGATGGATGAAAGATTCATGGCGGTGTCGCATCCATATCTGTAATTTCAGTTATTCTTGAAATGACAGATATACGTGTAACCTTCATGATCAAGGGCTATGCAACGATGTCGCAGGGGCGCCCGGAATGCCCGAACCTTGCGTGCTTTAAACGGGGCGCAGGGCCGATGGTTCCACATCCGCGCCCTGCCCCGGCCCCATTTGGACAAAAAACCCCGGATCGCGATCCGGGGCAAGTCTTGGGCGGGGCCGGGATATGTGCTGTCGCGCTGATCCGCCGACCCTGGGGCGGGACTGTCCGCCATGCAACGCAATCAAAACCTATCCCTCGAATGCGTTCCGGGGTTACTGTGCGGGGGCGAGGTCGGCTTTCTGGTCGTCCCTGTCAAAGACCATGCGCACCGTGACGGGCACGGTCCGCGTGATGCCGGGCAGCTTGGCCAGCTTCATCAGCATATCGACCCCGTCATTGACGCCAAGATCCTCGACGCTGAGGAACAGCATGTTGTTCGTGGTCACGATGACCTGTTTTTCGGACAGGCGGGTCACGAACATCTCTGTTTCGATATCGATATCCCGACCGAGGAAAGCCAGCGTTCCCTCAATATCCATCACCGACATGCCGCCAACATCCATCGCCTTCATCGCATCCATATCGATCTGCGCGGACAGCGTGGCGAGGGTGACGCCGCCGAAGACATGCTCATTGATGCGCTCGTTGCGGATATCGATATAGGTCTCGACCGAGTCCAGACCGATCTGGACCGATACGCTGCCATCGGCCCCGACCGATCCGCTGAGATCTTCGAAGCTGTGCACCTCGCCGACCGTATCTTTCTTGACCGACCCGAAGGCGAGATGTGAATTGTCGCTGTTGAGCGTCCATGTCTCGGCAAAGGCCGATCCGCTCCATAGCATGACCGCAGCGATGCCCATGGCCCGTACGAGATTATGTGACATTGGTAGTCCTCCCTATCGTGTTGATGGCCCGGTATCGGGCGCTGGATAGGGGGGAAACACATCAGGGCCGCTTTTTATTCGACGGGATGCGATAAATTACGATCACGAGGTCGATAGAACCCCTTGGACAGGGCTTGCCCGATCAACCCCTTTCGTGACCATATGGCCGTTCTGGGACTTTCCGCATTCTGACAATCCTCCGGACTATGCGGGAGACATCACCATAGTCGGATGACCCGCTCGATGCTGTTCAAGAAGACCCGATCCTCAGGCTTGAGGCTGGAACTGGAAAGGCAGTTGCCCGCGATCTGGCGGTTTGCCCTGTCCCTGTCCGGCAAGCCCGATCTGGCCGATGACCTGACCCAAGCCACCTGCCTGCGGGCGCTGGAAAAACAGCATCAATACGACGATAAACGCCCCGCCATCGGATGGCTTTTGACGATCTGCCGGTCGATCTGGCTCAACGAACAGCGGGCAAAGGCGATCCGCAAGACCGGCGGTCTCTACACGGCCAAGGCATCGGATCTGGTGGATCGGAGCGCCAATGCCGAGATGAATATTTTCGCCTCACAGGTGTATACGCGAATTATGACCCTTCCCGAAGCGCAAAGGGCGACAGTGGAGTTGGTATACGTGCAACAATTCACTTACAGCGACGCGGCGGAGATCCTCGATGTGCCGATCGGCACGGTGATGAGCAGACTGTCAACCGCGCGCAAGGCCCTTGGCGACATCAAAGATGACGGGATGATCGCGGCCAAGGGTGGTCAGGCGCGATGACATATTCTGACGACATCTTGCAACGCTATCTGGATGGCGCGCTGTCTGCGGCACAAACCGCAGAGCTGGAGGCCACGATTGCCGATGACCCCGAACTCCAGCGCCGGTTGATGGCCCTCGACCCCTTTGCCGAATCCGTGGCCGATGCGTTCCGGGGGGTGCCCGACGAGACCCGGCTGGAACGGCTGCGCGCCGCGATTCCGGACGAAGCGCCCCGGCCTCTGCCTTGGCGCAGCGGGGCCGCGATTGCCGCCTCGCTGGCCGTCGGAGTGATGATCGGCAGCCAGCTTTTGCCCGCCCCCCGTTCCGATACCGCTGATTGGCGCATGGAGGTGGCGCGGTATCAGGCGCTATATGTGCCCGAAACCGTGGCACATCTCGATCCGGCCTCCCCCGATCTCGAAACCGAACTCGCCCGCGCCGCTCGCGCCCTGTCGCTTGATCTGGCCCTGCCTGACCTGAGAGAGATCAGCGGGTTACAGCTTCGCCGGGCGCAGGTTTTGGGGTTTGAGGGCAAACCCCTGATTCAGCTTGCCTATACCGATGCAAGCGGCACGCCCTTTGCCCTGTGCATCATGCCGGGCGAGGATAGGGGATATACCGAGCAGGCCGAAGAATTAGCGGGCCTTGCGACCTATTCATGGGCCAATTCGTCCTATCGCTTCCTTTTGGTCGGCGATCGCGACCAAAGCGAAATCGAGACCATGGCCCGGCGATTCAAAACCGGCCCCCTGCAAACCCTGCGCTCACTCTAAGTTTCCTCTGCCCCGGTTTCCGGTCCGTGGCCGTTCCTTCGAAACCCCTGCATTTCTGCTTGTTTCGCCGCCAATACAGGGCGACCGGGACGGATCATATTTCCGTGAATGGTTCATATAGTGAACCACTGATCCGGAAAAAGTTTGTTTTGGCGCATCCAAACTGACAAAGTTTTTCTCATCCGGATCAATCGAGAAAGTGTGCATGTCTTCGACTGTCAAAACCCTTGAGCTGCTCTCTTATTTTTCACCGGCCCGACCAGAGATCGGATTGTCGCAGCTCTGCCGCTTGGCGCATCGGGACAAGGCAACCACACACCGCCATCTACAGGCATTGGAAGAAACGGGCTTCGTGGAACGCAATGCGGCGTCCCGGCGCTATCGCCTCGGCCCGGTCGTTCTGCAACTGGCCCAGATCCGCGAACATACTGTTCCGCGCAAAACCAGCGCGCGGGCGGCCCTGATACAGCTTTGCGACGCGACGGGTGAAACGGCGCATCTTTCCGTTCTGTCGCGAAAGACCCTCTACGTTTTCGATTCCTGCAAATCCCCCGATCATGGCGGGCGGGAAATCATGGATGTGCAGTCTTTTCCACTGCATGCGACGGCTTCGGGCCTGTGCGCACTGGCCTTTGGTTCGCCTTCCTTGATGAAAATCGCCCTCGACGCCCTGACCCCCTTCACGGCCCAGACGGTCACGACCGCCGAAGCGCTGCTCCAGAATGTCCAAACCGTGCGCGACACCGGCTTCAGCTATGCGGACCGAACCTTCAAGGACGATATCTACGGCATCGCCGTGCCGGTTTTCGACAAGATGGGAGCCTTTGCGGGCGCGGTAACGGTATCGGTGGCCTGCGCCGCCCGGCGGGACGACCCGGAGATTACCGAATGCACGCAGCAGAATCTGGTTATTGCCAGCCGCGAGATCACCCGCAACTGGGGCGGCGTAGTGCCCGATGCGCTTGAGGAAGCCTGGGCCAAATCCCTGCCCCCTTCCCAGATCTTGGAATCCTCGGCATAACGGCGCAGGATGTCGGTTTTCGGCATCCTGCGGGGCGCGGCAGGCGGGCACAAGGCCCATGCCGATACGGCGCGCCCCCCCTGAAGGGAAGATCGTATGAGCGAACACGGGTATGAATCGGGGCGTCTGAACCTGCCCTTCGTCGGCATCTCGACATTCGGCAAATCGCCGTATGTGCAGGATTGGGAGGCCCTCGACGCCGATGTGGCGATTCTGGGGGCGCCCTTCGATTTCGGCACGCAATGGCGCGCAGGCGCGCGGTTTGGGCCGCGCTCGATCCGCGAAGCATCGACCCTGTTCTCCTTTGGCCATGGCGGGGCCTATGACCATGAGGATGACGTCACCTATCTGCCCTCGGGCGCGGTCAAGATCGTCGATCTGGGCGATGCGGATATCATTCATACCGACACGACGAAAAGCCATGCCAATATCGAGCATGGCGTGCGGCAAATCCTGAAGGCGGGCGCGCTGCCGGTGGTTTTGGGGGGGGATCATTCGGTCAATATCCCCTGTATCAACGCCTTCGACGATCAAGAACCAATCCATATCGTCCAGATCGACGCGCATCTCGATTTCGTCGATGAGCGCCACGGCGTCCGCTATGGCCATGGCAACCCGATGCGCCGGGCCGCCGAAAAGCCCTATGTCACGGGCCTCAGCCAGATCGGCATTCGCAATGTCTCCTCCACCGCGAAGGAAGGCTATGACGATGCCCGCGCCATGGGGTCGGATATCCTGTCGGTGCGGCAGTTTCGGAAACTGGGGGTCGAGACTGTTCTGGCGCGCATTCCCGAAGGGGTACGCTATTACGTGACCCTCGATATCGATGGCTTCGACCCCTCCATCGCACCGGGCACAGGCACGCCCAGCCATGGCGGATTTTTGTATTACGAGGTGTTGGAACTGCTCGACGGGCTAACGAAACAGGGCGAGATCGTGGGGATGGATCTGGTCGAGGTCGCCCCCGATTACGACCATACCGGCACGACCGCCATCCTCGCCGCACAAATCCTGATGAACACGATTGGCCGGATCATGCATCGGCGGGGATGATCTTTGCCCCCCCGGCAAAAGGAAAAAGGGGCCTACACCCCCATAATCGCGGTCAAATCGCTGAGGGATGTCAGGGTGTGGTCCGCTGTCATCCCGAAGTTTTCCTCACGCATCCGCAGCAGCTTGAACATCGTGGTCGGGCCGATGGTCGCGGCATCGGCCACCTCGGCGTGCAGGGCCGGGGCCGTGACACGCTCGATCCATGCGACCTGAAATCCATAATTCTTCGCCGCCGTGGCATCGAAGGAATTCGACGAGACGAACAAGACACGGGCCGGGGCCACGCCGAGCGTCTCCTGCACCAGATCATAGGCGAGGGGATTGGGTTTGAAGACCTGCTTGGTCTCGACGCTGATCACCTGTTCCAGATGATCGTGCAGGCCCGTATTGCGCACCAGAGCGTCCAGCATCGCTTGATTGCCATTCGACAGAATCGCGCGGGGGCGACCCTTCAGGGCATCGAGCGCCGACAGCGCCTCTGGATAGGGATCGAGATGCAGGTATTTGTCCATAATCCGCTCGAAGCGGGCAGGATCATGCGTCAGACCGATGACCCCAAGGGCATAGGCGAGGGATTCCTCCGACACGTCCCAAAAGCTGCGATAGGCCCCCATCTGCGAGCGCAGCCATGTATATTCCAGCTGTTTCAGCCGCCAGACCTGCGTGATGATCTCGCCATGTCCGGGGAATTCCGCTTCTGTAGTGGTGAAGACGGAATGCACGTCATAAAGCGTTCCGTATGCGTCAAAGACAACTGCGTCGATCGTCATCCATACCCCCCGATCCATGGCCTATCCAGCCGCCACCACGCGCCGGAAAGGCCATAGCTGTCAAATCAAAAAATCCAGCGCCTGCCCCCGGATCACGAAATCAGCGCCCCCCTTCCGTCACGCCGAATTCGTCGAGATAGGACCAGAGATCGTCGCCCAGCTTCAGGCGCAGGCGCAAAAACCAACCGGCCCGATACAGATCGCGCAGGCGATCCTCGTCGATATCGACATAATTATATCCCGCGCCGACCTGCACGTTCTTTGCGACCGAAAGCTTGACCTCAGCACCGATCCCGGTGACCAGCGTTTCTGCGGCATCGTCGGTGAAGACCATCGCATTCCCGGCCAGCGACAGGCGATTTTTCACCAGATCGACCTCTGCGCCCGCCCGGACCAGATGCAGCGCGCCGCTATCCTCGAATCCATCGGAATCAAGCCGGTATTGCTCACCCGCATATTTCAGCGAAAAGCGCGCATCGTCGCGGGGGGCATAGCTGCCCGCAATGGTCCAGCGATGCGATTGTTCATGCGAGGTGTCATCGTCATCCAGCTCGTATTCATAGAGCGCCAGCGCTTTCCATCGGCTGTCATGCGCCGGGCGCAGGGCCGCGCCGAGGCGAAGGCGGTCGCGGATGCGGCCTTCATCCCGGTCATCGACGGCGAGGCGGTTACGCGCCAACAAGGTGAGATCGTCATCGAAGCTGTAGGCAAAGCTGGTATTGGCGAACCAGCCCAACCCGCGCGTATCGTGATCCGCCTCCAGATCGCCGCGCAGGATCAGCCCGGCATCCACATTGTCATACACCGCACCGATATAAGCGGACGTTTCACGAGACTCCGCGTTGGCGGTCGGCTCGATATGCTCGAATCCACTGCGCAGGGAAACCCGCTCGGTGATGCGCCATGATCCGCGCACCCCATTCGCCACCATGCCCGATAGGCCCGATCCAGCGGTTTCACGATATTCGCTATAGCCGCTGATCTGGTCGTTGAATCGGTATTCGGTGCCGATCTTCGTGGTCAAGGCCGTCGTGTTGGTATCGCCTAGCCCAAAAGTACCGCTGCGCGCGGTGGAGAGTTCGGTCAATCCGTAGAATCGCATCCGGGGATCGACCTGATAATCGGCCCCCAAAAGGATGCGCCGCCGGTCGAGATCGACGAAATCCTGTTCGTATTCGGCGCGTAAAGACGCACCGGGGACGAAGGCAGGGCGCCAGACCGCGCCGACGATTGCACTATAGGTTTCGTCGGTCGTGCCGCCGGTTTCATCGCTATGCACCGCGCGGCCCCCGGCAATCAGATCGAGGCCGTCGGTCGCCTGCATCCGGGCGCGCAATTCGGCCCCAAGGCGCGTTTCCCCCGTTGCGAGGCTGCGCGAATACAGCCCCTCAGCCCCCAGCGTCAGGCGGTCGCCGATGCGGTGCTCGACGAGGATGCGCGCTTCTTCCCGGCCCGGCGCAACCGATGATCCGGGGGCGTCGAAATCCTCGTCGGTCCGGGCGGCTTCGGCCCGAACGGTCGTGACCCGGCCCGCCCAGTCATAGGCGGCGCGCAGGCCGTTGCCCTCGGCCCCGGCGCTGTTATGGGTTTGCGAGACTTCGATCTGCGCATGACCCCATCCTTGCAGATCCCCTTCGATATAGGCGCTGCGAACCGCGCGCCGTTCATCGGAGGATCGATCCGCATCCGAGCGCAGCTCGCGATAACCGATGGCAATCGTTTCCGTCAGGGCGACCCGCGCCTCGCCGCCATAGATCAGGTAATCGTCGCCCGCGCCCTCGTCGGTTTCATAGGTCACGCGGATCGAGACGGGGTTCAGATCATCGTCGAGACGCGGGATCGGACGGTTGAAGATGATCGTACCGGCAAAGAAATCGAGCACGTAATCGGTCATCCGGTCCTGCGTCTGTTCCGACAGGATCACGCTGGTCTGATCCCGGTCGCGGACGATGATCTCGACCACTTCGGACCCGTCGCGGATGCCATCGAGCGAGACGTCATAGGGACCGGAGACCCCCCGCCCGTCGATTTCGATGATGCGCTGTGCCTGATCGGTCTGGGCCACGAACAGATCGACCGTGACCGGCCCCTGCTCCAGATGCACGGCCCCGCCCGTGACCGACCGGCGATAGGCCCCAAGGCGGATGGCGTCGCTGCGCGGCTCGACGGCGATGTCGCCATAGAGCATATAGGATGTGCCTTTCTCGACCTTGACATAGAGCTGGCTGGACGATTGGGCGTCAAAGCCGCGCTCTGAATTATCGCCATAGACGGGATAGAACTCGTCCCGGCGAATATCGCGGAACAGGCGTTCATTCGTGTCTTGATCGCTGTCATAGCGCAGGGTCAGCAGGGCATCGCCCCGGATGCGGCCCTTGAGATAGAGCTGGCCGCGCAGGCCCTCGGTTGTTTCCTCGAAGATCGATATGTCGCGGTCCTCGATCAAGTCGATGGCTTGCGACCCCTTCTCGCCAAAGGCGATGGCCCCCTCGACCACGCCGACAAAGACGCGTTCGTTCAGATCGGGGGTCACGGCAATCTGTGCGCTCGCCGATCCGAAATCGGCCTCGGCCCGCAGGGTTTCTGCGCCCACCAGATCGGGCGGGATGAAATCGAAGGTCGCTTCGCCATGGTCGATAAAGGCTTGCAGACCCGGCTTTCCGTCGCGAATGTCACGCACATCCCATTGGCCGCGTTCGGCGCTGAGGGTCACTTCTGCCGGGGCGCGCACGAGGCGGCCTTCGGCATCGACGATCCGCACAACGACCGGCGCCCGCGCCTTGCCACTCGCCGAGATGGAGGCCGGGGCGACGATCTCCAGCCCGACCGGATCGCCGGGAGCATAGACCTTGATCGTCTGGCCTCCCCGTGGATTGCCGAACGGATCGACGATCCCGATGGCGAGGGTATTCGCGCCTTGGTTCAGGGGCACGGCGACATATTCGAATAATTGTACGCCCGAATCCCGATCGAAAGCCTGCGCGCCGATGGTGCTTTCGGGCACCGTCTCGCCATTGACGGTCAGGGACAGGTCAACATCGATGGGCGATTTTATCCTCAGGGTCAGGCTGCGCCCGGCGGCAACATGGCCATCCGCGATCCCGACAAAGCCGGGGCGGGCATCCAGCCCCCGGATGGCGTTTTCGACGGCCTCCACCGGGGCACCATCGCGCCGCCGGGGCGAGGGCGAGGGCGAGGGGGCACCATCGGGAAGGGGGCGCAGGCTCTCGGTCGTGGTATCGCGGGCGGTCTGGCTGCGCGAGGACAGGCGGCCGGGGGTGTCAAAACCAAGCGGCAGATCATCGCGCAATTGCGATGCATCGCGGTCGAGACCCTCCTCGGCATCGAGACGGCGGGCGACTTCTGCGGCGGCTTCGGGGGTCCATGTCAGGACAAAATCCTCACCGCGCAGATCGCCACGCTTCAGATCGATCAGGCGCGAAAGCGGGTCGCGCAGGTCATCGACATCGCTTTCCTGCGGCTGGGCATTGGCAGGCAGGGTGCCCCGGATCACCGAAAATACCGTCGTGGCAGGGCGCAGGCCAATCAGCGAATAGCGCCCAAAAGCATCGGTGACGGCCGCCAGCCCCGTCGCGGTAACGATCTTGACGCCGGGCACGCCCGGTTCCTGCGCGTCGGTCTGGATGCCATCGCCGTTCCGGTCGAGAAAGACGCGCCCGATGACGACGGCTTCATCGGCAAAAACCCCGCCGCGATCCTCGACGCGCACGCTGGCACGGGCTTCGGGGGTGGCAAAGGCAACAGCGGTTCCGGCCTGTTCCCCGCTCAGGATCGCCCGGTTAACCCGTGGGCCGGGGCGCGTGGCGGGACCGACGCGCATGCCATAGGTCAGGATACGGTCACTATTGGGGCGAATGAGATCCAGATCGAAGGTCAACGATCCGTCCGGCGCAATCACCGGGGCGCTGGTCAGCGGCTCTCCGTCAAGCTGTGCCGAACCGTCGAGATACTGAAAGCCACGGGGCGGCATATCGGTGATACGCGCCTTGAGCAGCGCCTGAGCGAGATTGTTACGGGCATGCAGGGTATAGAGCACAAACCCGCCGCGCCGAACCTCGCGCTGGTTGATGCTCTTGTCGAGGGCGAGCGGAGTGGTCGAGCCGGGGTCCACCGGAATATCCAATCCCGATAGCGGTCCCCCGTCGAAGGAAAACAGCGCCCCATAGGAAATCGTCGGATCGACCGTGCGGTTATAGCCGTCAAAGATTTTGCGGACAGAGGGATGCGCATGGCTGACCGGCGGGCGCACATCGATACGATACTTGCCGCGCGGGATCGCGCCTAGATCATAATAGCCCGATTCATCGGTCATGGATTCGCTGACCATCGACCCATCGGCCCGGCGCGCCAGAATATCGGCGGTGGTGATGCCGCCGGGGGTGGGCGATGCCGCCGAAGTAAAGGCAAAGACACTGGCCCCGACAACCGGCTGGTTCGTCACACTGTCAAAGACAAAGCCCCCCGGCTGAACCTGCAAATCGGCAATCAGCGGCTCGCCCAGACACACAGCGGTCGCAGTGGCCCCCGCGGCATCGCCGGGCGCTCCCTCAAGGATCGCGTTATTCTGCGTCGCGCTCTCCACGCGGATGATTGCGGTCGGCGCGGTGTAGAAAATGCCGGTATTCTCGCCGGTCTCGAAAGCGATGATCTGTTCTTCGTCGCCCGCAAAGGTGGTCTTGACGGTCACGATCACGCGGTCCCGTTCCTGCGTCAGATTACAGGTCGCGGCCCCGACGCGGATGCGGAAATTGCGGTTGAAGGGCGAAAACTCGATCACCTCGTCGGATTCGGAATCGCGAAACTGAATGCGATGTCCCGGCCCGCTGACGCGGGTGATAACGACGTTCGACGGTTGATCGAGCGTGCCTTCGGGCGTGGCCAGATAGGCATTCGCGATATTCGAAATCTCGGCCTCATCCACCGTTTCGACCATCTCGACGGTAAAGCGCAGGTCGCTGTCGCGGCCAACCTTGAACGCATCGCGCTGGATAAAGGCCACGGCGTCCATATCCTGACGGGGGACGAGGGGGGTCGAGCGATAGGCGTGTTCCGCATCGCCCCGGCGGTGATAGACCGGCACAAAGCCGCCACCGGGCATGGCGGAAACCAGATGGGTGTTGAGCGGGATTACATCGCGCACCACGACGGCGCTGATCGCCTCGCCATCCAGCGTTATCGGATCGCCCTTGATCGACGCATAGGGAAGAATGTCGGTTTCGGCGTTGTTGCGCACGGCGAGCGTGTAATCGATCTCGTTATCATCGGCGCGCAGGCTGCCGGATTTCAGCAGGGCCAGCGCAGCTTCGACGATCACCGCCTCGGCTTCGGCTTCGGCCTCGATCCGGCCCCCCTTGGAGGTCGCCTCGATGCGCAACAGCGACCGCGCGCGGTCATCCGCAACCGTTGTGACCGGCGTATCAAACCGATGAAACAGTGTCATCCGCTCGCCGGGTTCGATGCTCAGACCCGTGGTGGCCGTCAGCGCCGGGTCGGTAATGCTGGGGGAACCGTCACGATCGGCATCGTGAATCAGCGTGCCGCTCACATCGAAATCATCCCCGGACCGCTCGATCATATCGGCGGTGATGCGCAGGGCCGTGTTCCCGGTATTGCGGACCTGAAAGCTGTGCAGGCCCGAAGCCCCGCGCGGCAATGTCACGATACCGCCCCCCGTCACATCGAGTGCAGGAACGGGCAGTACCACAACCTCGACCCGGTTAGAGCGAACAACCTCGATCACCCCAAGGCGGGTATTGAAGTAGGTCGCCGTGGCCTCGTTCGTGATGACGGCTTCCGCCGGGGCAGGTGAAGCCTGTGCCAAGGCAAGGCCCGCAACAACGGCAAGACCGGCACATACGAGACGATGCAAGGATGCAAAAAACCGGAAGCGATTGGACACGATGCGACCTCCCCCCCGCAGCGGACTGACGGGCGATTTCACTATTGTCGATCTTGAGACGGTGATTCCAGGACGGGGGCCGCCACGGATGGGCGACCCCCGGATCGGATGCAGGACGTCTTTACTGGTCGATGCGAACCGTAAAGGAGAGCGTGGCGGGCTGGCCGGGGGCCAGCGTTCCGTGGCTCGTGGCCAAGGCACCGGTTCCCCCTTCGGCGGGCGTGGCGGTGGCGCTCGATCCTGCCGGGGTCAGCGTCATCGTGCAATTGCCCCCACATTCGGTAAAGGTGGTGAAGCCCGGCATCGTATCGCGGATAGTCACCGATCCCGCATTATCCGTGCCCGTGTTGGACGCCGTAATGCGATAGCGCACGCACTGGCCCGGCTCGGCATTGATCCGCGCGGTTGTATAGGCGCCAAGCGTACCGTTACAGGCCGCATCAAGGGCCTGTTCCTTTTGCAAGGTCAGGTCGTTTGATACGATCGTCACCGTATCGGTCACGGCATTGTCGCCCCGCCCTGCGACGGGTTCGATGGCCGCGCCACCATTCAGCGTCGCCGCCACCGTGATGGTCTCGGTTTCGCTGACACCGATCGCGCCGGTCGAGGGGGCCTGAACGCGCAGGATGATCTGGGCCGCCCCTCCCGGCGCGATACCCCCGGCGATGTCGTTGATGTTATCGATGGAAATATCGTTCGCATCGACCGTTCCATCGCCATTGATGTCGAGGAACAAGGCCCCCGCAAAGGTCGAGAAAGTCCCCGAAAGGGTGATGGCGCCTTCGGTCAGGGCGATGTTCCCGTCGTTCTTGAGGGTATGAACCAGATCCTGCACACCCCCCGCCGAAACCTGAGCTGACTGGGGCGGCACAATCGAGACATCGACGATCTCGTTGATCGAGACGGCATTGGTCAGCGTATCGCCCTGCCCGCTGCTGGGCGAAATAACGGCGAGCGTCACCGGCTGCGTCACCGGGGCGCTATCCGCTGGCGGCGTGACGACCACGGTGATATCCACCTCGCCCCCCGCCGGAATTGCACCCGTATTCGAGACCGGCGTGCCATCGGGCAGGAAGAATGCCACCGTCCAGCCCGTCGGCAGGGGCGTCTCCAACGACAGGGCATAGCTGTCGGCGGTCGCGCCGCCATTTTGCACCGTGACGGTCATGGGGGCGGGCGTACCGGGATCGGTGACAACCGTTTTCCACGGATTGCCGCCCGGATCGGTCGGGTTCGGGCCGTCGCCGGTGGTATCGTCGTTTTCAAGATCGACAGATGCCGCCTGAACCGCGCCGGTAAACAGCGCCGTGGC
Organism: uncultured Neomegalonema sp.; assembly: GCA_938008165.1. Classification (GTDB taxonomy): domain Bacteria; phylum Pseudomonadota; class Alphaproteobacteria; order Rhodobacterales; family Rhodobacteraceae; genus JAHDDY01. Next base: position 13,793 of record CALLLP010000051.1, read on the forward strand.
CGTGTTGACCGCGCCACCATTGGCCGATTGCGCCGAGAGCGTGGCGGTATAATTCGTGCTGCCTGCGGCAACAGGGGCCGCATCCGGTGATAGGGTCGCGATGACGGTGACGGGCGTGCTTTCGCCATTGGCCAAGGGGCCAAGCGCCCCGACAACCGGCGTTGCGCCATCACTTTGCAGCAATTGAAACGTCGTTCCGAGCGGAAACGACCCATTCGCGACACTGACCGCAATGGTGTCATCGACATTCGAATGATTGGTCAGGACAAATTCAAACGCGATCTGCCCACCCTGAAACACATCCGCCGCTTCGGTAACGGTATCGTCCAGCACGCCATCCGTATCGGTCGTGGAGGCCGGGCTGGCGATCAGGTTGACGGCGGAATCCGCCCCCGTCATATGGGTGGCCGAGGCCGCATCCGCCGCCGTGACCGCATAATGCGTATCGAGCGTGACCGTCGCGGTATTCGAGGAGGGCTGAGGGGCGCCCGCTACCGTCTGGGTCGCGGTATTCTCGATATCGCCCGCCAGCGTACCGTCGGCGATGACGGCGCTAAAGGTCACGCTACCCGTGCGGCCCGAGGGAACGCTGTCGATCTGGAAGGCGACCGTATCGGTGCCATCATACTGAAAATCGATCCGCTGGCCGCCGCCATTGGGTGCTTCATACCCGTCATCGCCATCGGTCAGCGCGCCGGTCACATCCGACCATGTTGCGCTGCCCGCCTCATAGACGAGCGCGCCGTCCAGAATATCCGTGACGATCAAATCGGTTGCGCCGACCAGACCCGTGCTCGAATAGGTCAGGGTAACGGTCACGATGTCGCCCGGCCCGGTCACGCCATCGGCGGCGGCGCCGGTGCCATCCGTAACGGTCATCCGCTTGACGATCTCGGTCACGGCCCCGGTGGAGACGGTGATCGTATCGGTATTGGTGGCAAACGCCGTGTCGTCAAAAGCACTGGTCGCGACGATATCGATGGATTCGGAGGCGCTCGCCGAGGCTCCGCCCGGTACGCTGGCCTCGATGATGATGCCAAAGGAGCCACCCGCCGCGAGGGTGGGGGTCGCGGCAATCGGGGTCGTGCCATCGGCGACACCGTCCATATTCGCATCGGGATAGATGACGATGCTCGTAAAGTCGAAACCGCCCCCGCCCACCAGCGTTTCAGTCGCGATCAGGTCAAAGGCATCGACGCCGTTGCCGTCATTGGTCACGGTATGGGGCAAGAAGACCTTGCCGCCCGGCGCGACGGTCTCGGCGGTGCTGGTTACAAGACTCACCGCGCCGATCTGCTGTACGATGGTCTCGACCTCGTTCGAGGTGACCGTCACGCTATCGCCGGAAGCGTTGACATAGGTTGCCGCCGCGCGGTTGCCGATGACGGTTCCGGCGGGAGGGGGGGTCGCATGGGCAGCCGCAGCCGCAATCAACGCGGTCGTGATCATCAGACCACCTCGCGCCATCTGTTTGTGGAGTACCATTATGTGTCTCTCGGATTGGGATCTATCGGACAGGCCGTGTCATTCCCCTGCACCCGTGGGCAGGCGGCCGATCCGTTCGGGTCGTGAGAGGCAGTCCTCGCCGAAGACCGCCGGGTGAGGTGGTTACTCCACCCGCGTGCGATAACGGTGGTGCACGGTTGCGTTCTGGGACAGAGGATTGGTCAGTCGCCATCGGACGGCGGTGAAATCTTCGGGGGTGGCGGGCTGGTACACGCGCTCGCCATTGGCCTTCACAACGATCTTCGTCGCAGGCAGGGTCGACCAGTCCTCGCCCGGCGTATCGGGATCAAACGCCCCGCGCACCTCAAAGATGCCGGGCGCGCCCATATCGGTATAGCTATCGACCAGAACCGTGCCATCGGGCACAGGCCCGATAATCGCGATCCCCCCGATCGAATGGCTGAACGTATTCGTATGGATCAGATGATATTCAATCAGATCGCCGGGCTTGGCGGCCTTGGCAGGGGCGAAAGTCTCGACACCATTGGCACCGCTGACAACCAAATGGGCGCTCATCCGGCTGGCAAGCTCCGCATAAGCAGGCAAAGACAGGGACGCGATGATGGCCGAGAGTGAGAAGAGAGCCTTATAACGGGGCATCGGGTTTCCTCATTGCAAGTCAAAGATGATGCGATTCAAGAAATTACCATTAAAACGCGAAACTATCGCTGCACCACTTCAATAGACGGCAGATAATTAAACAAAGAGGCAATTTTTTTAGTAAATACCGTATTTTGCACAAGTAACAACCAGCCCGATATGCAAATTAATCTTACGAGTAAACCTTAATTGTACAAATTTACATATTTACCATATTCGCTAAAATGCACTGGATACGCGACGTCAACATTCGTTTTTTGAGATTTTGAACCCCAAAATCATGCTTAAAACGCAAGAAAAATTCATATCCTGTTAATTTTTCAGTCAAATATATTAATTGCGAAAAAAAATGCAGGATTCATAAAAATTTAATATGAATTAACGTCCAAAATATACTTTTTAACATTGTTCGTTATTCGCACTTTAAAGGATGATGCGCCATTTATCAGGGGTGATAATGTGGAGAGCGTTCATGCCGTGCATTCGATTTGTACCACCTATACTTGTTTTTCCGCTGACTTGTATCGGCGTATTGGCATCCAGTAGCACCGCACAGGCCAATCCGGTGCTGAATACAAGCGCAACCAATGCACAGGTCGAGGCGGTACTGGAGGGACCGGGCATCGAGATCAATGATGGTTCGCTCACCTTGGTCACAGGTCAGAACGCGCAATACGGCACGTTTACGGAAGGTGACGTGGCGAGCGGGGCAGGCCCGGTCATCGGCATCGATAACGGCATCATGCTCGTCACCGGCAACGCGAATGCGGTTCTTGGCTCTGGCCAGAATAGCGTGCTTGGCCCGAATAACAGTTCGCAGATATCCAGCGCGCTCGGCACGACGTTTTCAGATGCGGAGCTGAGGGGCGTGGATTCGACGGCGGTAAACGACCCCATCATCCTCACCCTTCAGGTTACGCCCAGCAAAAGCCTGCTGAAATTCAGCTTTGTCTTCGCCTCCGACGAATATCCCGAATATGTCGCCACGCGGTTCAACGACGTCTTTGGTTTTTTCATCAAGCCCGTATCGTCATCGACTTGGCAGAACGTCGCGCTCGTTCCCGGCACATCGACGCCAATCGCGGTCAACACGATCAATAACGGCTCGCCGGGCCAGTTTGCAGGCAGCTTTCCGGCAACCGGCCCCGTGGATTATTCGAATGCTGGCCTGCATGCAGAAAACGGCACAGGCTCAACTCCGAACAACAACCAGAATATTCAATATGACGGCATGACGATCCCGATGGTCGTCGAGACGGCGGTTACGCCCGGCGAGACCTATGACGTCAAGCTGGCCATTGCGGATGCGGGCGACGGCAATCTGGACAGTGCGGTCTTCGTCAAGTGGATTGCCTCGTCCGATTATTCGGCCAATGCGGATCTACAGCTCGATCTCGCGGTCAATGACGATGCGCCCATGGCCGGGGATGCAGTGACCTTCACGCTGAGCGCCACGAATACGGGGCAGGATGCCGTCTCCGGCGTACAGGTCGATTTCGATCTCCCCCCCGGCTTTGTGCATACGGGCGATTCCTCGGCGGGCGGGTATAACCCGGTTACGGGCATATGGTCCCTGCCGGGCGCCTTGGCGGCAGAGGGCGGCACCCAGAACATCACGATCACCGCCACTGCGGGCGGCACCGGCGGGGCCATCAACGCCTATGCCCAAGTGACCACCATGGCCGCGAGCGATCTGGATTCCGAGCCGGGCAATGGCGTCGCCCCCATCGCGGCGGAGGATGACGAGGCGGTCGTGGCGATGGCGGTGACCCTCGTGACCGCCCCCGACCATTGCACCCTTGGTCCCGATACCGATGGCGACGGGGTGCGCGACCGATGCGACGATGACGACGACAATGACGGCATTCTGGATGTCGATGACAGTGGTTCGGGCTTCTTTGTCGATTTCGAAACGGCCCCCGCTTCGGCAGGTGGATCGCCGGACCGGCACGCGACCGGCGCCACGCATTTTGGCATCGACGAAGCCGCCTTCGAGGGCAATTCCTTCATCGGCCTGCATCCATTGCTCAATGATGCCACGCAGCCCTTCGAGCGAATCTCGGTGGTCTTGCCCGCGCCCGTGACCGGCGGACGGACTTATCAGAGCAGCTTTGTGCAGGCCGTGGGTCGCCTGAACGGGCTGAACCAAAAGATTTGGGTCGATAACAACCGGGGCGACAATCCGGGATATTTCGAAATCTGGCTCGGTAACAGTACCGGAGACGAGGCGGAAAGAATCTATGTCTCCGATACGGTCAATGGCGATGACGGACAATGGCATGTCCAGCAATTCAGCTTCAGCGCCACAGGCTCCTACACCCATATGACCATCAAGCCGCTCGGCACGACGGATTTCTCGCCCTATATGCTGATGGACGATTTCGCTTTCTTCGAGGAGGTGGATTCCGATCTCGATACCATCCCCAATCACCGCGATCTCGACAGCGATAATGACGGCATCCCCGATAATGTCGAGGCGCAGGCGACGGGGGCCTATATCGCCCCGTCGGCGTCCTTTGACGGGTCCGGCGTGAATGTGAGCTATGCCGGGGGTCTGACGCCGATCAACACCGACAGCGCGAGCGGCGACACGGTGCCCGATTATCTGGATCTGGATTCGGATGGTGACACCCTCTTCGATGTGATCGAAGCGGGGCTGGGCCTGACCGACGCAAATCTCGATGGGCGCACCGATCATCCCGTGGGCGTCAACGGTCTCGATAACGGGGCCGAGACGACGGATACCTATGCCGATGTCAGCGGGCGGGCCTATGACGATTCAGGGGCCGTTTTCACATTGGCTGACAGCGATCAAGACACGCCCGGCAACGGCACAGGCGCGACCCCCCTGACCGCCGATCTCGATTTCCGCGATCTGGTGACGCTCGATTACGCGGATGCGCCGGTCACTGGCACCGGCTTCGGCAACCCCACGCATGTGATTGTATCGGGTTTTCAGCTTGGCACAGGGATCACGGCGGATACGGCGGCATATGACAGCGCGAATGCCGGGGGCGATGCCGATGACGGCGTGACGATGCCAGAGATGGAACAGGGAGCCACGGCCATTATTCCGATCACTGTAACGCAGGCCAGCGACAATCGCGGATATCTGCAAGGCTGGATCGATTGGAACGGCAACGGCACCTTTGAGCTAGGTGAGCAAATCGCGACCGACCTGCAATCGGCCATCGCCGGAACCAGCATCATCGCTGTATCGGTATCCGTGCCCCTGACGGCGATCACCACGCAGACTTTCGCGCGCTTTCGCTGGTCGACAACCGCCACGCTCGACGCCACCACCATCGCCCCCGATGGCGAAGTCGAGGATTACGCGATCACCATCAGCAAGGGCAGCGGTGTGCAACTATCGGGAAGGCTGCTTCTGGATAATGGCCTTGGCGGGGGCATCGCCCATGACGCACGGGTCAATGGCGGCGAGACCGCCGCGCCGCTGGGTGCCGTCACCCTGCTCGATGGGGCGGGAGAGGTTTTGGCGACGGTGCCCATCGGGGGCGATGGCGCGTGGTCCTATGCCTTGCCCGCCGATTTTAGCGGCCCGGTCACCCTCGCCGCGACGCCGCAGCCCGGTTTTCGCCCGATCTCGGAGCGCAGCGCCGGATTGCCCGCCCTGTCGAATGCGGATGCCCATGATGGCCGCTTTACCTTCACCCCCACTGCGGGGCAGTCCTACACCGCGCTCGATATCGGAATGATCGAGATCCCGACCCTGCGTCAGGATCAATCGACGGCCATCTTGCCGGGGCAGATCGTCGCCCTGCCCCACCGCTATACCGCCACCACCGGCGGGGCGGTGACCTTTGCCCTGACCGATGCGGTCTCTCATCCGGCGGGGGCCTTTGCCTCCGCGATCTTCGGCGATGCCAATTGCGACGGCGTGGCGGATGCGACCATCGGCGGGGCCATCGCGGTTTCGGCGGGTCAGTCCATCTGCATAATCGTGCGAACCCAGGCCAGCGCCGGGATCGGCGAAAGCGCCACCCATCGCTACACCCTGAGTGCCACCACCGCCTATGGCGGCACGGGCCTGAGCGACGTGGCAACCAATGCCGACCGTCTCGGCAGCGGCGGCAGCGAGAATCTCGTCCTGCGCAAGCTGGTCTCGAACGTGACGCGCGGCGGCGGCGAGGTGACATCGAGCCAAGGGGAAATCGGCGACGTTCTGCGCTATCGCATCATCCTGTCCAATCCGGGCGCACAGCCCGTCACGCAGGTCGTCGTTTCGGATGAAACGCCCGCCTATACCGCACTCTCCGCGCCGGTGCCCACGCCCATTCAGGTCGCCTCCGGGGTCCGCTGCGCCTTGGCGACCCCCAGTGCGAATGTCGCGGGCTATGCCGGACCGCTGCGCTGGTCCTGCTCCGGGGCGATGCAGCCCGGATCACAAGGATCGGTCACCTTCGATGTCAGGATCAGCCCGTGACATAAGCGGGGGGGCCACACGCGCGATGCAGCCTGCCCCATGATGGGCCTGAGCCGCGCTCGTCAGAACAAGACGACATCATAGGCGAAGGCTGCGGAGGGCGGGGTTCCGGCAGAGGGGTTGAAGGCCCCATCCGGCTTGAGGCGAATATGAGTGACATTGGGGTCCGTCCCATCGCCGCTATCGATGGGAGTATAGGTCCATGTCACACCGTTATCGTCGGAAAATTCCAGATCGTCGGTGCCGCTTGCCAGACCGGAAAAGGTATAGGACAGCCCGCTCGCAGGCGATCCATCGTTGAACCCGACCGGGCCGGGGCTGACACCATCGAAATTGGAGATGACCAGCGATCCGTTCGGCGGCAGGTCATCGACCAGAATCGTGGTGCCCACATCTGCCGCCCCTGCGCCATCGTTGCGGATGGTGATGGTATAGCGCAGGGTCGCGCCGGGGATGGCCACGGTATCGTCGCCATCGATCAGGCCATCATCGACCACCGCCACCGATTTCGTCGCCGCCAGATCCGCCGGATTGGCCGTAAAGGCGGTATAGGTCAGCGAGAATTCCGATGTGATGTCGTGGGTGCTGCCCCCGGTCTTGCGGGTGGTGGTGGTCGAGATGTATTCGCCCACCGATACGGGTGCCTGCGCCGTAAAGCTGCCCGTATATGCCCCCGGTCCGGCAACATCGATAAATCCGAGATATTCTTCGCCCTGACCATAGGTTTCCGATATCGAATTCTTGAAGAATTCGATCCGGTAGCCATTGCCATTCGCGGGCGTATCGAGGCTAATATCGTAACCAACGACGAGCGATCCATCGGCGGTGAATTGGTTGACGACCGGAAAGTTCAGCAGGTCGTTTGGCCCGGTATCGCCATCGCCGCTGTCATTCGCCGTGACGCTACCGCTGTTCAGATCGATGCCGATATCGCCGTTTGACCTGATTATATTGCGCAAGATGGCGGCCTTGGCGCTGCCCGCAACCGTAATGCCATCCCCGGCATTATGGGCAAGGATATTCGCGGATCCTGCCGTGGTGCCGCCAATGGTGGCCGTGGCGGTGGAGCTGATCCAGATACCCGAATGGGCATTGCCAAGGGCCGTGCTGCCATCCGCCCCCACGCCGATCTGATTGCCCGCGACCGTCACACCGCTGGAGGTGCCATGGATGAACACACCACTGCCCCCCACATTGCCGGACACCACATTTCCCGATCCAGCCGTCGACCCGCCGATCGCGATGGTATTGGAATTATGGATCGACATGCCGGAAGAGCTGTTGGGCAGGGCGGCATTGCCGCTCGATGTGACCCCGACATGATTGCCAAGGATCGACACGTTAGTCGACTCGGTCAGATAGATGCCATCCCCTGCATTGCCAGCGATGACATTGCCGCTCGACGCGGCCCCGTTGCCGATCTGGACCGAGGTTATACTGGCGCCCCGAATACCATTGGACCCATTGCCGACATTCGTGGTGCCATCCGCCCCCACGCCGATAAAGTTGCCGATGATCGTGCCGCCTGCGGTGCCATTCATATAGATGCCCTGCGATGACATGAAACCGATGACATTGCCTGACCCCGCACCACCGATGGTCAGGGCGCTATGCGTCGTCGCGCCAAGGATAATGCCGACGATGCCGATGCCGGTATCCGTCACACCATCCGCCCCCACACCGATATGATTGCCCGCGATGGTAGCGGTGGAAAGGGTGCTATCCTGAAAATCGACTCCATATTGCGGAAATCCGCCGATCACGTTGTTGCGGATCGTCAGGTTGGAGAAGGATTGGGCCGTGTCGGAATCGTCGATCCCGTCGATCCCGCCGCTCAGGGTCGCATCCAGAATCGTCTGACCATCCGCCGCAACGCCGATATAGTTGTTCTCCACCACCACGCCGCTTGGGTTATTCGAGAACCCGATGCCCCGGTCGATGCTCAGGCCGATCACGTTGCGCTCCGCTGCGGTCGGACCGCCGACGACCGAGTTATGGCCGCCAATCCAGAGGGTATTGTTGCTGATGCCCGTGCCGGGCGTGAACCCGTCGGCAAAGACGCCGATATAATTGCCGCGAATGGTGCAGGTGACACCGTTATCCTGACACTGCACCTCGGCCCGGCGGGTATTGGCTATGACATTGCGGCCCGCATAGGTGCCATCGCCGATATGTACGGAATCGGCGACATTGCCGGTGAACCCGGTTTCAATGCCAAACCCTTCTATGGCACGTGCCGTAAGGCCATCCGCCGTGGTGCCAAGATGGTTGCAGATCACCGTGCCCGATGCCCCGGTCTCGAAATCGATGGCGTTACTGAAAAATGACGTGGTCAGGCCGATGGCAAAGCCCTTGATCGTGACATTTGCGGCGTCGATATTGATTGCATCGGTGGAGGTATTGGATGCGTCGATCTCGATGGCAAGATTGCGGTCGGTCAGCACGCCATTGCCATCGACGCTGCTGCCACAGGTCGCGCCCGGCTGGGATGAGGCATCGAGGACGATGCCGTCATCGCTGAGGGTGAGGGCCGCTGTCGGCGAAATCGTCCATACACCGCCCGAATGGTTCGGGTCGGAGGTGGGGATATTGAACGTAATCACATCCGCGCTGGGATTCGCATTCGCATGGGTGATCGCATAACGCAGGGTGCCGAGCGTATTCGTATCCGCCGTGCTGGTCACGATCAGCGGGTCGGCAGGCGCGATGGCCGCGACGCTGAGGCTGAATTCTGACGTGATGTCATAGGTGACGCCCGATGTCTTGCGGGTGGCCGTCGCGCTGATGATATCGCCCGTCGAAACGGCGGCATTGGCGGTAAAGCTGGAGGTGAATTGCAGG
>CALLLP010000052.1 GCA_938008165.1 uncultured Neomegalonema sp.
GGTTTGCGAGTTCTTCATCCATCTTTTCCGTCCTTCCGTTGGTTGGTTGCACTTCCACGGTAGCGCGCGCGGTCGGGGCTGTCCCCTCGGTTTCTGACCGCGCGTCGGTTTTATTCAAACAAGCGAGGTTCGCATGAGTGATTTTCCCGCATTCGAGACTTTTGATCCTGATCCGAAATTGGCCGGACAGTTGATCCCCGTGAGCGTCAATGACGATGCCGGTGAGCAGGTCAAAGGCCTGTTCATGCAGTATCCGGACGGGCGGATCGGCGGACTGACGCTGTCGTATGTGTCGGAGATGCTCGACGCTGCTGAACGCTTCGAGTTGGAGTATTTGATTGGCAGATCAGTGCAGGGTTATTGGCATTTGAGCGGTCTTTACCGGACCACCCCCGAAGGCAGCTATGCGCGGATGCTGGTGGTCGACGCGCAAGCGGCTGTTGCTGAACAGGTGGCGGCATGAGTGACGAAAACATGCCTGCCTCAACCTCTGTTGCAGCGGATCATCTTCGCCAGGTCATCGAGCGTATCGAGCGGCTGGAGGAGGAGAAAAAGGAAGTCGCCGAACAGATCAAGGAAGTCTATGCCGAAGCCAAAGGCAATGGCTTCGACACCAAGACGTTGCGCAAGATCGTGGCGCTTCGCAAGAAAGACCCCAACGAGCGATCCGAAGAAGAAGCGATGCTCGATCTTTATCTTTCCGCTCTGGGGATGCTACCTTCCAGTTGAAACAGGGCCACGGTTTTGCCGTTTTACGAAGGCAAGCCTTCCGCTCTGTGCGGGGCGCCGCCCGACTGCGCAACCGCCCGACATCCAGAACGGAGGCCATCCCCATGCTGATCCACAGGTTTTCTCTGCCCGTCGGTTTTCGCCGTATAGTTGCAGCCCTGTCGATGCTGGCGCTGCCCTTTGGGGCGGTATCGCCGGGGTTTGCGCAGGGATGGGCCGGGGGGCCTGTGCCTGTAGCGGTGCCCGTGGCCGCCGCCGGTGCGCTGCGGGTGGCCGATGCGCCCAGCGGTCTGAACCTGCGCGCGGGGCCGAGTACGGCCTATCCGCGCATCGGTGTCCTGTCGCGGGGACAGGGGGGCCGCGTCGCCGGATGCGATGCCGGGGGGCGCTGGTGCGTGTTGCGCTTTGCGAATGGGGGCGAGGGCTGGGTCTACATGCCGCTGACCCGTCCGGCGGTGACGCCCGCGCGGCTGGGCCCGCCCGTGGATTGGCGGCGGCTCTATACCCCCGATATTCCCTATATCCACAAGGGCACGGGCCGCGTGAACCTGCGTCAGGGTGCAGGTACGCATCGCGCGGTCGTGGGCAAGCTGTATCCGGGGCAGGGCGGCTATGTGCGTGGCTGTTCGGCGGATGCCCGGTGGTGCTTGCTCGCGGTCGCGCCCCATGGGGCCGAAGGCTGGGTCTACATGCCCCTGCTCGCGCCGATCAACGCCTTTTGAACAGGCGGCCATCCGTCACGGCCAGCCCCAGTGCGATCAGGGCGAAGCCGATATAGGCCATGGGCGACAGCCGCTCGCCCAGAAAGCCCGCTCCCAGCGCCACGGCGAAGGGCGGCACCAACAGCGTAACGAGCATCAGATTCGCCGCCCCTGCCCGCACCAAAATCCCGAAATACAAAAGATAGGCGAGCGACGTGGCCAGCCATGCGATTCCGAGCAACGATGCCCAGACAGGCAGTGAATACTCAAAGGAAGGCATCCCTTCGACGGCCAGAACCAGCGGGATCATCAAGACCGTACTGCCGGTCAGCATCCCGAAAGCATTCACCTCGACCGCAAAGCCCTTCAGCGCAACTTTTCCCCAGACGCTCGCAAAGGAATAGGAGAGCGCCGCGCCCAAAATCGCAAGCTGGGCCAGATCGCGCAGGTCCAGCCCGGACATCGCCTCCGGCCCGATGATGGCCGCAACCCCGATCAACCCAAGCGCCGCTCCGGCCAGCTTGGCCACCGTCAACCGCTCATCGGCCAGCAGAAGCCCCGCGACCACCGCCCCGAACATCGCCGTCATCCCGTTGAGGATCGAGGCCAATCCGCCCTCCAGATACACCTGTCCCCAGACGATCAGGCTGAACGGGATTACATTATTCAGCGCCCCCATCACCAGATAGGCGCCCCAGATGCGCGCCGACCGGGGCAAGGCCAGCCCCTTCCACCACAGCACGGCCCCCAGAACCGGCACGGCCCAGAAAACCCGGTGCAGGACGATGGTAAGCGGCGTTTCCTCGGTCAGGGCGATCTCGACGAAGAAAAACGACCCGCCCCAGACGGCGGCCAGCGCGAGCAGCATGGCCCATGCCGTGCCGGTCATCGACGCTTGTGTGCTCATGGGGGACATCCTTGCATTGACAATGTTGTGCCATGCAAGGGGTGGCACGCTTCCCATGCGGCGAGCCACCCGTTTCATGCAACGCAATCGCGTTTTATCGTGCCCTCAGCTTTCGCGGAACGGCGGCGGTGAGCCTAGGCTGATCAGCGCTTCCGAATTCGTCATCTTGGGCGTTGTCGGCTGTCCCAGAATGGATACCAGCCGCCACGTCACCCGCGCGACATCGCCTGTGCCGGACCCATCGCCGTAAGCGACGCCGGTCAATGGTTGCTCGCCAAACGGGGTCGCTTTGCGTTCCGGGTTCATATACCGACCGGCGGCATCGAACATATAATACTGCCAGACCGTATAGGCCGGTCGTGACGACAGATGCTCGGCGAGAAAATATTCACCGGGCGGATAGGTTGCTCCTTGCAGGACCCGGCCCCTGACATCTTGATCATAGACCGCCTTGAACGAGGAGGCGAATGTCTTCGATCCATTGGATGTGACATTGGTTGTATAGGAAAAACTGGCGGCTTCGTTGACATCGCCCGGATTGCTCGGCGACGCCACCGCCGCATCCAGCAAATCCTTGACAGTGGGATCGCTTGTCGTGACCGAAACCGTAGAATTGTAGAATATACCTACGATTTGAAGATTGACATCCATTTGGCTTACTCCTTGAAATAAAAACGCTTTACAGGCGTCATGCTGTTGGCATTGCCGCAAAATACCCTAAAGGTGCATTGCGATTAAATTAAACCGAAGATTGAATTAATAGGAAAGATCTTTCCTCTTGAAGTGATTTAGATCACTCCAAAAGATCACGTTAACGTGATTCCATAAGAGGGGATGGGCCTGTGGGGGGACCGTTATTTCCCGTCCCTGAATCCCCGCCCCTTCTCGACCGCATCCGCGCCATACCGTGCCCGAACCGCATCCATCGCGCGTTCTGCCTTGGCGCGAACCGGAGCTTGGGGGTCGAACAGGTCGTCGGATGTATCGACGGTTTCTGCCGCTGCGGACAGGGACGAAACCCCGACCCCGATCAGGCGGAAGGCACGGCCTTCCATCGCCTTTTCCAGCATCTCTCGCCCCGAGCGATAGATCGTATCGGCCAGTTGCGTTGGCGCGGTCAGGGAATGGCTGCGCGTCACCAGCCGAAAATCCGCCGTCTTGAGCTTGAGCGTGACCGTGCGCCCCGCGTAATCCTTTGCCTTGCACCGGGCCGAGACCTTTTCGGCCAAGCGCCACAGATGCGCGTCAAGGGCCTCCAGCGTGGAAATATCGTCCGAAAAGGTCGTCTCCGACGAGATGCTTTTGGGCGCTTCACGTGGATTGACGCTGCGCGTATCGCGGGCGAAGGACAGATCGTGCAGGCGCTTTCCCATACTGCCATAGCGGGCCATCAGATCCTCCGGCGCGACCGCGCGCAGGTCCGCGATCCGGTGCAGGCCATCGCGTTCCAGTTTGCCCGCCAATGCGGCGCCGACGCCCCAGATCGTGCGCACCGGGCGCGGCGCGAGGAAATCCAGCGCTTCCCCCCGCCCGATCACGCTGAACCCACGCGGCTTGTCGAGATCGGAGGCGATCTTTGCGAGGAATTTGCAATCGGCAAGGCCCACCGAAACCGTCACCCCGATATCGGTCTCGATTCGCTGGGCCAGCCGCGCCATGCTCAGGGCCGGGATAGCGCCGTGCAGGCGTTCGGTCCCCGATAGATCGAGAAAGGCTTCATCCAGAGACAAAGGCTCGATCAGGGGGGTCAATTCCTCCATCAGTGCCCGAATCTGTCGGCTGACGGCGACGTATTTATCCATCTGCGGTTTCAGGACCACCGCATCGGGGCATAGTTTCAGCGCCTTGAACATCGGCATCGCCGAATGGACCCCGTTCATCCGCGCGATGTAGCAGGCGGTCGAGACGACGCCGCGCTTACCGCCCCCGATGATCAGCGGTTTATCGGCCAGCGAGGGGTCGTCGCGCTTTTCGACGCTGGCATAGAACGCGTCGCAATCCATATGCGCCATCGACAAGGCGCCGAGTTCGGCATGGCGCAGCACACGGGGCGAGCGACAGACCGGACAGCGCCGCTCCGGCCCCGGTATCGGGGTCAGGCAGTCGCGGCAAAACGCAGTCCCGGCCCCGGTCACCGCTTATTCTCCCTTGAATTTCTCCTCCGGAGTGACCCCGAAAAGTGCTTCCTTGCGGACCCATCCGCCATAGCCTTTCGACCGGCCCCGGCACCAATGCAGGCTGCATTCGGACAGACGCAGCACGACCCCGGTTTCGGCGAGTACCACGACCTTCGCATCCTCTGACGCCGTTTCGATCAGCGGGGTGCGGTCCTCCACCACAAGGCCGTAGCGGGCGCTGCTCAGTTGGGTGCGCTTGATCCAGCCGATATCGCCGAAGGGGTCGCGCACCTTGCGCCAGTCCTTGTATTCCTGAAACACCTTGACCGGCAGGCCCTTGCGCTTGAACAGCCACGCGATCGGGTATTCCTGCCCCGGTCCGCGCCGCATCCGCACCGTATCGAAGCGCAATGTTTCGAAGCGGGGCAGCGGGTCGCCGGTAACAGGGCCAAGGGTTTGAGCCTGCATTTTCGGTGCAAAGAGCACAGACGCAGCAAAAAAACTAAAAATAATGCTTTTTCGCAAGATTATTTCGTTCCTTCCCATTTCGCGCATCGCTCGCGCCTGTTATCCAGCACCAAACCGACCTGCCAGACCGCCGAGGATTCGTCCATGCCCGTCGCCGCGAAAGTCATTGTTACCCGCAAATTGCCCGATCCGGTCGAGGCGCGGTTGAACGAATTGTTCGATGTGGAGCTGAATCGCTCCGACAAGCCCTTTTCTGCCGCGCAGCTGGCCGATGCGGCCCAGCGCGCTGATATCCTTGTGCCGACCCTTGGGGATCAGATCAATACCAACGTTCTCGCAAGGGCGGGCGAACGGCTGCGCCTGATTGCGAATTTTGGAGCGGGGGTCGATCATATCGATGTCGAAACGGCCCGGCGGCGGGGGATTCTGGTCACGAATACCCCCGGCGTGCTGACCGAAGATACCGCCGATATGACGATGGCGCTGATTCTCGCGGTGCCGCGCCGGTTGGTCGAAGGGGTGCATCTGATCGAATCCGGTGACTGGCCTGGCTGGGCACCCACCGCGATGCTGGGCCATCGGGTCGCCGGAAAGCGCCTTGGGATCATCGGCATGGGCCGGATCGGGCAGGCCGTCGCCCGCCGCGCCGCCGCTTTCGGTCTCGATATTCATTACCACAACCGAAAGCGCGTCCATCCCGATATCGAAGGCCGTCTCGGCGCGCGGTATTGGGAGAGTCTGGACCAGATGCTCGCACGGATGGATGTGGTCTCGGTGCATTGTCCCTCGACCCCGGCGACATTCCATCTTCTATCGGCCCGGCGGCTGAAGCTGATGAAGCCGACCGCCTATATCGTCAATACGGCCCGTGGGGAGATCGTCGATCAGAATGCCCTGATTCGCATGCTGGAATCGGGCGAGATGGGCGGTGCGGGGCTTGATGTCTTCGAGCATGGGCCGGATATCTCGGATCGGTTGCTGAAGGCGAAGAACGTGGTCCTGATGCCGCATATGTCCTCGGCAACCCATGAAAGCCGCATGGAGACGGGTGAAAAGGTCATCATCAACATCAAGACCTTCGTGGATGGCCATACGCCGCCCGACCGCGTGCTCCCGGCCATGCTGTAGGGGCGCGCGATGAGCGGGGAACGCGATCTTGATCGCCTGCTGCGCAGCCTGACGGCGACCCTTGCCGAAGGGGTGTATGTCTTTGCGACCCTCGCCCCCGATGCCGTGCCTTCCGCCCTGACGCCGCGCATGGTCTTTGCGGAAGCGGAGGGGACGACCCTCGTATTGCTGCGGGACGAGGCCGAGGCGCTGGGCATCGCCCATGAATTTCCCTGCCGAATGATCACCCTCGATGTGCATTCCTCGCTTGAAGCGGTGGGCTTTATCGCCCGGATTGCGACCGAATTGGCGCAGCATGGCATGGGCGTGAACCCGGTATCGGGATTTTATCACGATCATCTGTTCGTGCCGGATGGTCGCGAGGAGGACGCGATGCGGATTCTGGCGGAGATGGCGCGCAAGGCGGGGTGAACGGGGCCTATAATTTGTGCAGATACGTGCGGTATTCTACATCCGACACTTCCGCCGCCAGCATCGCGATTTCAGACAGGCGCATCTGGGTATAGGCATGGTGGAACGCCTCGCCGAAGATGTGTCGTGCGAGGGCCGATCCCTCGAATTCTTCCGCCGCCGATAGCCAGTCATGGTGCAGCCGCTCGCCGGTCACTGGGGTCGACCCTTCGATCGGGGGCGGGGGCAGGATCGTCTTGTCCAGCCCGATCTCGATGCCGCCGAGGATGCCCGCAAGCGCCAGATACGGGTTCACATCCGCCCCACAGATCCGATGCTCCAGCCGCGCGCCCGGCCCGCTGATTTCAGGCAGGCGCACGGCCACCCCGCGATGATCCAGCCCCCATGCGGCGACGGTGGGCGCATAGGCCCCCGGCTGGAACCGGCGATAGCTGTTCGCATGTGGCGCGAAGATCGCCTGTAACGGACGCATTGTCGCCAAGGCACCGCCGACCGCATGGCGCAGGGTCGGGGCGATGGCGTTCCCCCCGTCCCTTCCGGTATCGAAGATATTGCTGCCCGCGCGGTCGATCAGGCTGACATGGGCATGCATCCCGCTGCCCGCATGGTCGCCGCCATAGGGCTTGGCCATGAAGCTGGCGCGCAGGTCATGGGCGCGGGCACATCCCTTGACCAGCCGCTTGAACAGGATCGATTGATCCGCCATGGCCAGCGCATCCGCCGTGTGGTGGAAATTGATCTCGAACTGGCCGGGGCCGAATTCCGCGATCAGAACATCCGCCGCGATCCCCTGCGCAGCGCAGGCATGTTGAATGTCTTCCAGACAGGGCGACAGCGACGACACGGCGCTCATGTCATAGACCTGCGCGCCCTCCAGCCCTTTTGGCGGCACGGGCGGGGCGCCCGGCTCTCCCGGTGCATGGAGATAGAATTCCAGCTCCGTCGCGACCACGGCCGTCAATCCCCGCGCCGCCAGCCGCTCGACCACCGCCGCCAGCCGTGAGCGGGGATCATAGGCGACCGGCTCGCCCGTGGGCGTCGTCATGGTCATCAGCACTTGGGCGGCGGGGGAGGGCGACCATGGTTTAGTCGCCAACGTCCCCGGCACGGGCCAGCCATAGCCATCGGGGTCGCCGGTCGCGAGGGCCAGCCCCGTGCCGTCCACATCATTGCCCATAATATCGAGCGCATAGGTCGACATCGGCAGGCGCACCTTGCCCGCGACCAGCTTGTCGATGCCGTCGGGCGAGTACCACTTGCCGCGCATGACGCCGTTGATATCGGGAAACAGCAGCTCGATCCGCTCGATCCCCGGATTGGCGGCGAGAAAGGCTGTGATGTCGTCGAGGGTCATCCGGGTCATTCCACCGCCGCCCTTTTACCGGCCAGCGAGGCGAGGATCACCCCGATCGACACAAACCCGATCAACAGGGTCGACAGCGCGTTGATCTCCGGTGTTACGCCAAGGCGAACCTGACTGTAGATCTTCATTGGCAAGGTCGTGGCTCCCGGACCGGAGGTGAAAGAGGCAATCACCAGATCATCCAGCGACAGCGTGAAAGCCAACAGCCACGCCGCCACGATGGCGGGCGCGATCACCGGCAGGGTGACGGAGAAAAACGCCTGTACCGGCGTACAGCCCAGATCGCAGGCCGCTTCTTCCAGCGAGGCATCGAAGGCCACCAGCCGCGAGGACACCACGACCGAGGCAAAGCACATCCCGAAGGTGATATGCGCGAGGATGATCGTCGTGATCCCCCGATCCATCCCGATGGATATGAACAGCAGCAGCAGCGATAATCCCGTGATGACCTCCGGCATGACCAGCGGCGCATAGATCATGCCGCTGAACAGCGTGCGCCCTTTCAACATGCCCGCGCGCACCAGCGCATAGGCCGCGAGCGTGCCGAGCAAGGTCGCCACCGTCGCGGAGATCAATCCGACCCGCAGCGTCACCCATGCCGCCGACAGGAACGCCTCGTTGCGGAATAATTCGCCATACCACTTGGTCGAAAACCCGCCCCAGACGGTCACGAGCTTTGACTCGTTAAAGCTGTAGATCACGAGGATCAGGATCGGCAGGTACAAAAACGCCATCCCCAGCGTCAGGGATGTCGCGTTGAACCATGAAAAACGGTTGGTCACGTCCCGATCTCCTGCTTCATCTGCTGACGCTGGAACAAGACGATGGGCACGATCAACAGCAAGAGCAGCAAAATCGCCACGGCGCTGGCGAGGGGCCAGTCGCGGTTGTTGAAGAATTCGACCCACAGCGTCTTGCCGATCATCAGCGTATTCGACCCGCCCAAAAGATCGGGGATGACGAATTCACCGATGGCGGGGATAAAGACCAAGAAGCACCCCGCCACGATACCCGGCATCGATAAGGGCAGGGTGACGAGAAAGAACGCCGCCAGCCGCGAACTGCCCAAATCGGCAGCGGCTTCCAGCAAACTTTCATCCATCTTTTCCAGCGTCGCGTAGATCGGCAGGATCATGAAGGGCAGGTAGCTGTAGACGATGCCGATATACACCGCCGTATTCGTATTCATAATCGTCAGCGGCTCGGCGATCAGGCCGATGGAGAGCAGCGCCTGATTGAGCAGCCCTTCGGTCTTGAGAATGCCGATCCACGCATAGACCCGGATCAGGAACGAGGTCCAGAACGGCAGGATGACCAGCATCACCAGCGTCGGACGCCAGCGCCGGGGCGCACGGGCCAGCGCATAGGCGATGGAATAACCGATCAACAGCGTGATGAGGGTCGAGATACCCGCGATCTTGAGGCTGGACAGATAGGCGTTGATGTAGAGGCTGTCTTCCGCGAGAAACGTGTAATTCTCGAAATCCAGCGCGGCAAAGAACGCCTTGATCCCGGCCCAGCCTGCGGTGAGGTCGAGATGCGGGGTATAGGGTGGGCGCGACACGGCCAGATCGCTGAGCGAGATTTTCAGCACGATCAGGAATGGCGCGAGGAACAGCACCAAAAGCCAAAGATAGGGCAGGGCGACGAGGATGCGCGAGCCAAGGGTCCGGGTCATCGCGCGAGGCCCCCTCTGGCCAGCGTCGCCACTGTGCCCTCCGGATACCGGCCCGCTCTGCATCCCGATCCGGCGTGTATCGCTGTCACGCCAGCAACAGGACGCCCGCGTCCTCCTCCCAGGCGACCCAGACCGGGTCTTCCCATGTGATGCCGCGCCGGTCGGCGCGCTGGCGGTTTGATTCCTGTGCCTTGATGATCGACCCGTCCGGCAATGCGACGTGATACGTGGAAATATTCCCCAGATAGGCGATATCGAGCACCTTGCCCGCCAGTGCATTATCGGCGTCTGCGGGGCGCTCGCGGGAAATCGAGACCTTTTCGGGCCGGAGCGCCAGCCATGCTTGCGTGCCCGCCGGGGGGGTATGGGGCGTGATAATGCGCAGATCCGGGGCGCCCTCCATCACCGACAGGCCCACGCCGCCCCGGCTCGCCGCCGTGACAATCCCGTCAAGGATGGTCACTTCCCCGATGAAATCGGCGACGAAGCGGGTATCCGGTCTCTCGTAAAGATCGGTCGGGGTGGCCACCTGCGCCAATTCTCCCGCGCGCATCACGGCGATGCGGGACGAGACGGTCATCGCCTCCTCCTGATCATGGGTGACGATGACGAAGGTGGTGCCGAGGGTCTCTTGAATACCCATCAGCTCGAACTGCGTTTCCTGTCGCAGTTTTTTGTCGAGTGCGCCCAGCGGTTCATCAAGCAGCAGCAGGCGCGGGCGCTTGACGAGGGCGCGGGCAAGGGCCACGCGCTGGCGCTGTCCGCCCGAAAGCTGATCGGGCTTCCGGCGCGCGAAATCTGTCAGTTGGACAAGGCGCATGATATCAGTCACGCGCTCGGCGATTTCGGCCTTTGGGGTGCCTTCGCGCTTGAGGCCGAAGGCGATATTCTTCTCGACCGTCAGATGCGGAAACAACGCATAGGACTGGAACATCATGTTCACGGGCCGTTTGGCGGGGGGGATGGGCGAGAGGTCTTGCCCATCCAGCAAAATTTCGCCCTCGCTCGGCGTCTCAAACCCCGCCAGCATCCGCATCAGGGTCGTCTTGCCACAGCCCGACGGGCCGAGGATGGCGAAGAATTCCCGCTCGTGGATGGCGAGGGACAGGTCGCGCACCGCCTCGAATGCACCGAACCGCTTGGTGACATTGCGGATTTCTATCAGGGGCTTGGCATCCGGGTCGGCCCATGGCGCGAAAGGGGGTGTCATGGGCAGCCCCCGACGATGCCGGGGGCCGTGTTCATGGTTATCACTGACCCGTCTTCACCTTGGTCCAGAGCCGTGTGACCTTGCGGTTCACTTTCGGCGGATAGGCGGTGACGGAATAGAGATTTTCCAGCGTCTCGGCACTGGGATAGATCGCCGGATCGCCGATCACATCCGCTTCCAGCAGGCCCTGCGATGCCTTGTTTCCATTGGCATAATAGACGTAGTTCGATGCCTTGGCCATCACATAGGCGCGCATGATGTAATCGAGGAACATATGCGCGTATTCGGGGTTTGGCGCATCGGTCGGAATCGCCATCTGGTCAAACCACATCAGCGCGCCCTCGCTGGGGATCGCATAGGCGACCTCGACCCCGTTATCGGCCTCCGCCGCCCGGTCGCGCGCTTGCAGGATGTCACCCGACCAGCCGAAAGCGACGCAGATATCGCCATTGGCCAAGGCATTGATGTATTCGGAGGAGTGGAATTTCTGCACATGCGGGCGCAGGGCCATCAGCACGTCTTCGGTTTTGGCGATGACGTCGGGATCATGGCTGTTGGGGTCTTCACCGAGATATTTCAGAGCGGCGGGGATGATCTCGGTCGGGGCATCGAGCACATGGATGCCGCATTCGGCCAGCTTTTCGGCATTGGCCGGGTCGAAGATCAGGGACAGGCTGTCGGTCGGGGCGTCCTCGCCCAGCACTTCCTTGACCTTTCCGACATTGTAGCCGATGCCGGTCGTGCCCCACATGTAATTGATCGAATAGGCGTTGTCGGGATCGTAGGGCGCGGTGCGCGCGGCGATCGCATCCCACATATTGCCCATATGAGGCAGTTTGCTCTTGTCGAGCTTCTGAAATGCCCCCGCTTCAATCTGGCGGCTGAGGAATGTGCCGGTCGGAACCACCACATCATAGCCGGAGCCGCCTGCGAGCATCTTCGTTTCCAGCAATTCGTTGGAATCGAACACGTCATAGCGAACCTTGATGCCCGTTTCGGCCTCGAAATCCTCAAGGATGGATTCGTCGATGTAATCCGACCAGTTATAGACATTGACGACCTTGTCCTCGGCCAGCGCCGCCGATGCAAACCCCGCAAGCGCAAGCCCGGCAATGGCAAGGCCGGATGGAATGGAACCGAATTTCATATGTGGTCTCCCGAATCTTATGTTTCGCGGAGATTATCAGCCGGATCGCGAATGTCAGCGGTTTTTCCGGGCGCGCGAGACAAAAGGGGTGCGCGGGGGGTATGCTGGAGGAAAGGTCATCCCGCCGGTGCCGAACGTGACCGGCTCAGTCGCCGAAGACGAACACGCGCGTCGGCTGAAACAGGCCGCCTCTGGCCTCGCCCATTGCGGCCGGTTCCCCGTCCAGCGCCGCCCAGCATGCCGCGCCATAGGCGAGCGCCCCGCCCCGCGCCTCGACCGGGTTTCCGTTTTGCAGGCGCAACATCTCGTCGGGCGCCACATCGAGGCGCGGCAGATGCGACAGGGCGGTCGCGAGCGGTAACAGCTCGACCGAGGCTTCGCCCGCCCGTACCGCATCGAAGACATCCCACGAGACCGCATCCGCCACATCGAACGGCCCGGTCGAGAGCCGCCGCAGCGCGGTGACATGCCCGTAACAGCCAAGCGCCTCGCCCAGATCGCGGGCGATGGCGCGCACATATCCTCCCTTGCCGCAGGTCAGGGCAAAGGTCGCGCTGCTGTCATCCGCCGCGAGAAGATCCAGCGCCGCGACATGCAGGGGCCGCGCGGCCAGCTCCGGCAATTCCCCTGCGCGGGCCATCTTGTAGGCGCGTGTTCCGTTCAGCTTGATCGCGGAATAGACCGGGGGCATCTGCTGAATATCGCCGCGAAAAGCGGGAAGGGCGGTAAGGATCGCGTCCCGCGTTGGCCGGAACGGGGATTCGTGCAACGCCTCCCCTTCCAGATCGTCGGTCGTGGTTGCCCGGCCCCAGCCGACGGTGAATTCGTAGCGCTTTGCGCCATCCATGACATAGGGCACGGTCTTCGTCGCCTCGCCGAACGCCACAGCCAGCGCGCCGCTCGCCAGCGGGTCGAGCGTTCCCGCATGACCGGCTTTTTGCGCCTGCAAGGCCCAGCGCGCCTTTGACACCACATTGGTTGAACCGATCCCGACCGGCTTGTCCACGACCAGCCAGCCATGGACCGGATTGCCTTTCCTGCGCCGTGCCATGCCGATCCTCTCCCTTGGTCTGTGCCCCAGCCGGAGCCTCTCGAATGACACAAGGATCATTCAGGACGCTCTATCGTTCCGTTTCGGCGCGATCTCAAGGGTAATCGGCGATTGGGATGCAGGGGCCGTTTGGCGGGACAGGGCCGCGAATGTCTTGTCGGGAAGGGGCCGGGGATGTACTATGCAGGCGGGGCGTTATGACCCGGCCTGCGAGCCGGATACGGAGACAGCTATGACACGCACCCCTTTGCTTATCCCTTCCCTTTTGCTCATCGGCCTTGGTGGCTGCGCGGCGGATGGCTCGTCGCTTGGTCAGGGAACCGCAAGTGCTCCGCCCGCTCCGGCGGTTGCCACGACGCCCCCCGCACCCGCAGGCACTGTCATCGCGACGACGCCCATTGCGACTCCGACACCGGCCCCTGTGGCCCCCGCTCCGGTGACACAGGCCCCTGCGCCCCAGATCGTCGATCCAACCCGTGGCCAGATCGTCCTCATCGAG
This sequence comes from uncultured Neomegalonema sp., assembly GCA_938008165.1. Classification (GTDB taxonomy): domain Bacteria; phylum Pseudomonadota; class Alphaproteobacteria; order Rhodobacterales; family Rhodobacteraceae; genus JAHDDY01. The sequence goes on from CALLLP010000052.1 coordinate 13,410, forward strand.
CCGATTCAGCCGATTAGCAAGCAGGGGGGCAGCGCCGCGCTGGCCATCGGGGCATCGGTTCTGGGTGCGTTCATTCCCGGCCCATGGGGCGGAGTGGCGAGCGTGGCCACGGGGCAGGCGGGCCAATATGCCCTCAACAGCGCCAGTTCGAACGCATCGCGCTATCACGTCAGATTGTCTGACGGCACGATACAGACGGTCACCCAGACCACTCTGCCCGCCCTGACCGTTGGCGCATCGGTGCAGATGCTCACCTTGGCGGATGGCAGCAAGCGCCTCGTGCAGGCCCCTCCCGCCGTGCCATCGGCCCCTGTTTCATCGGCCCTCTGAAACACGATCGGCACCATAAGGCGCCTTGCCTCTCTCTGTACCCGGTCGAAAGGATCGTATGTTTTCGACCGGGATGACAGAAATGTGCATAAAATTTAACCATTCGATTTTTTTTGCATAAATTTTAATCTTTATACTTGCGGTTTTTCCGATCACGATTCCACAATAATTATCTAAGTATTTGAAAATAAATAGTTTATGATCTGCCCGTAAAGCTGGCACGATTCCTGATAGGTCTCTGACGATTAACGATCAACCGTGTTTGATCGCGTCTAGAGGGAAGCGCCATGAAGCTTATCATCGCCATCATCAAACCGTTCAAGCTGGAGGAGGTGCGCGAAGCTCTGACCAGTATCGGGGTCCAAGGCATGCTCGTCAGCGAGGGCAAGGGCTTTGGTCGCCAGAGTGGACATACCGAAATCTATCGCGGGGCCGAATACGCCGTGACCTTCGTTCCGAAGCTGAAGCTGGAGATCGTGGTCAATGACGAATTGGCCGCAACGGTGGTCGATGCGATTGCGACCACCGCCAAGACGGGCCGTATCGGTGACGGCAAGATCTTCACCCTCACTGTCGATCACGCCCTGCGCATCCGCACGGACGAAACCGGCCCGGACGCCCTGTAAGCGGCCAGAAGAATTCTCAGGAGACCATGACGATGACAAGACCTCTCTTTCTATCCCTTCTGGCCGCAACGGCCATGGCCGCGTCGCCCGTATTGGCACAGGAGGCGGCGGCGACGACCCTGCCCGCCGATGGCGTATGGATTTTGAATACCCTGCTGTTCCTGATGGGCGGCTTTCTGGTGATGTTCATGGCGGCGGGCTTTTGCATGCTCGAAGTCGGCCTCGTGCGGACCAAGAACGTGTCGATGCAATGCGTCAAGAACGTCTCGCTCTTTGCACTGGCCGGGGTGGGGTATTACCTTCTCGGCTATACCCTGATGTATCCGGGCGATAACTGGATGGTCGAGGGGATGATGGCCAATATCGCTCCCTTCGCGCAGCTAGAGGCCGTGGGCCTTGCGGATGGGGCCGATGCGGCGGATTATGCCTCCACTGGCTCTGATTTCTTCTTCCAGCTCATGTTCTGTGCCGCGACCGCCTCCATCGTGTCCGGGGCGCTGGCGGAGCGGATCAAGCTGTGGCCCTTTCTGATCTTCACCTTCATCCTGACGGCGATCATCTATCCGATTCAGGCAAGCTGGAAATGGGGCGGCGGGTTCCTCGACAGCGATTACGGCTTTCTCGATTTCGCGGGCTCGACGGTCGTTCACTCGGTCGGCGGCTGGGCCGCGCTGGCGGGGGCGATCCTGCTTGGGCCGCGCCTTGGCAAGTATAAGGATGGCCGTGTCAATCCGATCCCCGGCTCCTCCATGCCGCTCGCCACGCTTGGGATGTTCATCCTGTGGCTCGGCTGGTTCGGCTTTAACGGCGGCTCGCAGCTGGCGATGGGCACGCTGGGCGATGCGGGCGATGTCAGCCGTATCTTCTCGAACACCAATGCCGCCGCGGCCGGGGGCGTGCTCGCCGCCGTGGTGCTGACGCAGGTACTCTATGGCAAGGTCGATCTGACCATGGTGCTCAACGGGGCGCTGGCTGGTCTGGTCTCGATCACCGCCGAGCCGCTGACCCCGACTCTGGGCGTCGCGACGCTGATCGGGGCGGTTGGCGGCATCATCGTGGTCTTCGCGGTGCCGTTGCTCGACAAGCTGCGAATCGACGATGTGGTCGGCGCGATCCCGGTTCACCTGTTCGCCGGTATCTGGGGAACGATGGCCGTTCTGCTGACCAATTCCGATGCAACGCTGATGGGGCAGGTCATTCCTATCGCGATTGTGGGGGTCTTTACGTTCGTTGCGTCTTTTGTGGTCTGGTTAGTGTTGCGTATCACGATCGGTATCCGCGTTACGGAGGAAGAAGAGATGATGGGTCTGGACGCCGCCGAGATCGGGATCGAAGCCTATCCCGAATTCGGTAAGGGGTCGCAGTTCATCTGATCCATCGACTTCCCGACTCCCAACCTTGCCCGGACCTCACGGTCCGGGCTTTTTTATGCGTGTTCCCGTGCGGCATGGCGCGGCGGTCGGGGGAGCGCGCAGGGTATCGTCGATGTTACCCCTCGCCTGCGAAAAGCGCCGGGTTTTCCAGAAAGTCCAGCATCATCGGCAGGGTGTCGTCACCCCAGAACAGTTCTCCGCCCAGATCGAAGGTGGGCACGCCATAAACGCCCCGCGCGATGGCCGCGTCTGTATTGGCACGCAGGGTGTCCTTGATCGCCGGGTCGGTGATCCGTGCCTGCCAATCGGGCAGGGTCAGCTTTTCGGCGAGGGCTGCGAGGCTGTCGGGCGTATCCCCGGCATTTCCCTCGCCCCAGACATGCGCGGCGATGATGCGAACGGTTTCCAGAGTGCTTCCGCAGGCGATGGTCATGCGGGACAGGGCAATCGAGCTGAACGGATGCACCGCCGGTATCCGAAAGGGCAGGCCGCGTTGGTTTGCCGTCCATTGCGCCATGCGAAAGGTCTGGATGCGCTTTTCCTCGATTTCCGCCGGTCCCTTATGGCCCCAATGCTTCAGGGTCGCACTGAAGACGATGGGGACGGGGCGAACGGTCACATCGGGGGGCAGCCGGTCGAAGCGGGACAAGGCGATCCACGGAAAAGGGGAGACGTAATCGATATACCAGTCAGCCTGTCGCATGGGGTGTCCTCCTGTTGCATCGGATCGCGGGTATCGCGTGGCGGGGGTCTGCTCAAGCCCCTTTTCACTTGCGCTTGCGCCTTTGGTTGATTGGGTGCAAAGGCAGGGGATGCGCGCCCGTACCGTGATAGGCCCCCTTGTGCTGACCCTGCTGCTCGGTGCCGTGGGGGCAGCGGTCTTCGTGGCGATGGGGTGGCCGCTGCCTTTCCTGCTTGGGCCGCTATTTGCCTGTCTCATCGGTGCGCTGTCGCGCTTGCCCCTACGCGGGACGGGGCAGGTGGGGGTTGCGTTTCGCACGGTGCTGGGGGTGGCGGTCGGCACCTCGATCACGCCCGATCTGGTCGGGCGCTTGCCGGAGATGGCCTATTCGGTGGCGTTGATCCCGCTGTTTGTGTTGATGATCGGTCTGGCGGGGTATCCGTTCTTCCGGCGCATCTGCAAGTTTGACCATGCAACCGCATATTACGCGGCGATGCCCGGTGGGTTGCAGGATATGCTGATCTTCGGCGAGGAGGCGGGGGGCGATGTGCGCGCCCTGTCGCTGATCCATGCAACCCGCGTTTTGGTCATCGTCAGTCTCGCGCCGTTCCTGCTGACGGTTGTATGGGGGGTGGGGCTGACGAATCCCGTGGGCGAGCCGGTGGCCGAATTGCCGGTGTCGGAGCTGGCGCTGATGGTGTTTGCGGCGCTGGCGGGGTGGAAGATCGGTGAGCGGCTGGGTCTGTTCGGGGCGTCGATCCTTGGGCCGCTGATCCTGTCGGCAGCGCTGTCGCTGGCGGGGTTCATCGAGCACCGGCCCCCGGCAGAGGCGATCATCGCCGCGCAATTCTTTATCGGCATTGGTATCGGCGAGAAATATGCGGGCATTACCTGGCCGGAGCTGCGCCGCGATGTTCTGGCCGGGGGGGCTTTTTGCTTGATCCTCGGTGTGCTGGCGCTTGCCTTCGCCGAAGGGGTCAGTATGGCGGGGCTGGCACCGGAGATGGAGGCTTTTCTGGCCTTTGCCCCCGGTGGACAGGCCGAGATGGCGGTTCTGAGCATCGTCGCGGGGGCCGATCTTGCATTCGTGGTGACGCATCACCTTGTCAGGATCATCGTCGTGATCATGGGTGCGCCGGTGGTCGCGCGACTCGCGAAGCGGTGGGAATGACCGGTTTTACTGGCGCGCGATTCGGACCATTTCCTCCCCAATCCCCAAGATTCGGAAAAATCCGGCGGGAGGGCGGAATCCGACGGGAAATCATGGGTCGATCAGGGAAAAAATTTGAATCGGATAAAAATAACAAAATAAGCGATATAAAGGCGCAAATCTGTCAAGATATTGTGCCATTCTAACACTTGGCAAAAGATAAGTGCTTGTTTGTTCCGCGTGATTGCGGGCTGAATCCATAAAGTCCCATTGACCATCCATAAATTTCCACGTATTCCCGTGGACATGGAGAGTCAGTGATGCTCGGTAGCGACTAAATAACAAAGCTAATGATGAGGCAGGTTTCTACAGAGCAACTCCCTGATCACATGGACTCTCCAAATAACATAAAGAAGACCCAAGTGTCCGTTAAAGAGACCGAGGGCCGAGAGCAGACAGAAGAACAGACTGGCGATTGAGGCAGTAGCGGGGTGTGCGGCGCGCATCCCGCTTTTCTCGTAAACCAGTATTGGAATGCAAAGTTGCCGATCCTGTTTGGCCCTGTCAAGAGCGATGCTTTCAGCCCCTCAATTCAATAAACGGATACGCCGGGTCGCCAAAAACGGGCGGGTAGGATGGCGCTGTTTCTTTCGAGAAGCACCCACAAGGTAGATAAGAAGGGCCGCGTGTCGGTCCCTGCCGCTTTTCGCTCGGCGCTTGGCGATACCTTGGGCGAAGGCATCGCCCTGACCAAACCGATCACGCGGCAAAAGGCCATTGAAGGCACGCCGATGCCGCAGGTCATGGCCCGCATTGCCCAGCTCGACACCCTGAAAACGGATTCGCCCCAGCGCGCGGCCATCGCCATGATGACGCTGGGTACGATGCGCCAGATCAGTATCGATGGCGATGGACGCATGATCCTGCCCGAAGAACTGATGGAATATGCGGGGATCAAGACCGAGGCGGTTTTTGTCGGTCTGGGTCATACCTTTCAGATTTGGGAAGGAACGGCGCTCGATGCCTATATGATCGAGGCAGAGGCCCTCGCGCAGGAGGCCGCCGATATGCTGCCCAGCCTCGATTCACTGGGCCTGAGCGGGCAAGGGGGATGACCCCGCAGGAAGCGCTCGCAGCGGCAGAGCGAAACCATGTGCCTGTGCTCTGCGCGGAAGTCGTGGCGGCGCTGGCGCCTGAGGATGGCGACCTTGTTATCGATGGGACATTCGGGGCGGGTGGATATACCCGCGCGATTCTCGATACGGCATCTTGCACGGTGATCGGCGTGGATCGCGACCCCGATGCGCTGGCCGAGGCGCGGCCATGGGCGGGCCTTTATGGCGCGCGGTTACGGCTGGTCGATGGGGTGTTCGGCGCGCTCGATACCGTTGCCGGACCGGGGGAGACGGTGACGGGGGTTGTGCTGGATATCGGCGTGTCGTCGATGCAACTGGACCGACCAACGCGCGGTTTCTCCTTTCTCCGGGACGGGGCGCTTGATATGCGCATGGGTCAGGACGGTCCGTCGGCGGCGGACCTCGTGAACATGGCGGAGGAGGCGGTTCTGGCCGATATCCTGTTCCAGTACGGCGAAGAACGCCGCTCGCGTGCCTTGGCGCGGGCGATCGTGGAGGCGCGTGCAAAAGCGCCGCTCAGGACCACGGGTGATCTGGCGCGGGTCATCGAATCGGCGGCCCCTGCGAAAAAGCCCGGACAGGCCCATCCCGCAACCCGCACGTTTCAGGCGTTGCGGATCGCGGTTAATGACGAATTGGGCGAGCTGGCGCGGGGTCTTGCGGCGGCGGAGCGGGTGCTGGCCCCTGGCGGGCGGCTCGCGGTCGTGACGTTTCATTCGCTGGAGGACCGGATCGTCAAGCGGTTCCTGAAATCGCGTTCGGAGGGCGGCGGCGCGGGTGTCTCGCGCCATGCGCCGGGGCCGTTGGCTGGGCCGAGCGCCAGTTTCGAGACCGTGACCCGCAAGCCTGTCGAGGCGGGCGAGGCGGAACTGGCCGCCAATCCCCGCGCCCGGTCGGCCCGCCTGCGTGTGGGTCGGCGCACGGATGCCCCGCCCTTGCCATTCGAGGCGCGGGGTCTGGGTCTGCCGGGGCTGGCGCTGGAAGGATTGATCCGATGATGGGGCTGTGGCGCGCGATCGTGGCGCTTGGGCTGGCGGGGATGGTCTACAGCGCCATCTCGCTATACGAAGCGAAGATCGAAACCCGCGAATTGACCCGGTCCCTCGACCGGGTGGAAACGCGGCAGGCGGCCATCCGCGCCGAGATTGCCGCCCTCGATACCGAATGGTCCTACCTTAATTCGCCCGAACATCTGTATTATCTGATCGGTCTGCACTCGGATGTCCTGAGATTGCGGGAGCGGGTGCCCGACAGCTTTGCGCGGTTGTCTGAATTGCCGCCCAAGGGCGCGGGCAGTGGCGCGCAGGAGGAGAATCGATGAGCGGCTTTTTTCGCGAGACCCCTTTTGCGGATCAGTCATCGCCGATTTTGCCCGAACCGGACCGGCGCAGCGTGCGGCGAGATCCGACCCGGCGGCGCGGGTTCTTTCTCGTGGCGCTCTTTGGGATTGCCTTTGCCGTTCTGGGCTTTCGGATGGGTGCGCTTGCGCTTGTATCGCCCGATGAAAGGCGCGCCCGGATCGCCGCCCCCGATATTCCCGAACGTGCGCAGATCCTGGACCGAAACGGGCGGGTCATGGCCAGCACCCTGCCGACATGGGAGGTGGCCCTGCGCCCGCGCAAGACGGCGGAAGCGGGGGGGTTGTCGCCCGATGACCTGACGAAGCTGAAGGAAATCTTCCCCGATCTCGACCAGAACCGCCTGCGCTATCTGGTCAATTCGGGCAAGACCAGCTTTACCTATGTCGAGCGGCGCGCGTCGCCCCGGCAATGGAAACAGGCGCGCGATCTGGGGATTATCGGTGTCGAGGCGATCCAGCGCGCCGACCGTGTGTTTCCGCCGGGCCGGGTGGCCGCCCATGTTCTGGGCGGTGTCGATGTGGATAATGTGGGCGTCTCCGGCATCGAGAAAGGTCTGGGCGATCGCTTGACCCAAGGCGCGCCGGTGACGCTATCGCTGGACATGCGGGTACAGAACGCGCTGCATCTGACGATGTCCGAAGCGGTGGCCGAATTTGCGGCGCTGGGCGCGGCGGGTCTGGTGATGGATGTGCGGACCGGCGAATTGCTCGCGATGGTCTCGCTACCGGATTTCGACCCCAATGACCGCCCGCCCCTGCCCGCGCCGGGCACCGACCCCGCGCTCTCGCCCCTGTTCAATCGGGTGTCGCAGGGGATTTACGAGCTAGGATCGGTCTTCAAGCTGGTGACGGCGGCGGCGGCGCTGGATGCGGGGGTGGTCGATATCGATACGCGGGTCGATGCCAGCGCGCCGATCTATCGCGGCGGTTTCAAGATCAGTGATTATCTGGGCAAGAACCGGGTGATGACGGTCGAGGAGGTGATCCGCTATTCCTCGAATATCGGCGCAGTGCGGATCGCCGAGATGCTGGGCGTGCCGCGCCACAAGGCGTTTCTCGAAACGCTGGATATGGCAGGCAAAGTGTCGCTGAACGAGCTGCCCGGACCTGAGCGCAGCACGGGGCAATTACCCGGCAAATGGCGCAGCGCGAATGCGGCGACGGTGGCCTATGGGCATGGGTTGGCGGTGACGCCGTTGCACATCGCCGCCGCCATCGCATCGATTGCCAATGACGGGTGCAAGGTCACACCGACCCTGCTCAAGCGCGAGGCAGGATTGCCCTGCGAACGGGTGGTCAGCCGCGAGACCTCCGGCAAGATGCGCGCCTTGATGCGGGTGGTCGGCAAGCATTCTTCGGGCCGCAGTGCGAATATCGCGGGCTATGAGATCGGCGGCAAGACCGGCACGGCCTACAAGACCAAACAGACCGGCGGCTATGACCTGAATGCGCGATTCAACACGTTTATCGCGCTCTGGCCGACGACCGAGCCGCAATACGTGTTGTTGCTGTCGATCGATGACCCCAAGCTGCTTGATGGCACCGGCAAGCTGCCCCTTGCAGGGCGCACGGCGGCCCCCGCGGCAGGGCGCGCCATCGAGCGGATCGCGCCCCTGCTGGGCCTCGCCCCGACCGACAGGTTTCGCCCCAGCGGACAATTCGTGGATGAGGTGACGGAAGGCGGCTCCCTGCCGATCTCGCTGCCCCCGCTGGAGGTTGTCGAGTGACGCGAGCGTTAAGTTTTGACGCGCTGGGCCTGCGGGATGCCGGGGTGATCCTTGGTCCCGTTCCGCAAGGCGGGGCCGTTGTCACCGGCGTCACGGCGGATAGTCGCGACGTGGTTCCCGGCACGATCTTTGTCGCCATCAAGGGTGCGGCGCTCGATGGTGCCGAATTCATTCAATACGCTGTGCGCCAGCGCGCCCTTGCCATCGTCACCACCCGCGAGGGGGCGGTGACGGCGCTGGAGACGATGGGCGGTGTCCCGGATGTGCCGCTGATCCTTGTGGAGGAGCCGCGCCGTATTCTCTCGGATCTGGCCATGCGCCTCCATCCGCGTCAGCCGGAGATCATCGCGGCGGTGACGGGCACCAGCGGCAAGACCTCCGTGGCCGATTTCCTGCGCCAGATATGGGAGCGGCTGGAGATCGATGCGGCCTCGCTTGGGACGATGGGGGTAGCCTCGCGCAGTGTCAGCGTGGCCGGGGGCCTGACGACGCCCGATCCCGTGGGTCTGCATCGCACATTGCAAAAGCTGGCCGATGGCGGCGTGAGGGCGCTGGCTATGGAAGCGTCGTCGCATGGGCTGGACCAATACCGCCTTGATGGCGTGCGGGTCCGGGCGGGGGCCTTCACCAATCTTGCCCGCGATCATATGGATTATCACCCCACGACCGCCCATTACGCTGCGGCAAAGCTGCGCCTGTTCACCGCGTTGATCGGCGAGGGCGGGGCGGTTGTCGCCAATACGGATGACGCACTCTTTGCGCTGGTCGCGCAGATCGCGGCGGCGCGGGGATTGCGGTTGATCCCCGTGGGCGAGGCGGCGGCGGAGGGCGGCTTTCGCATTCTTGGCACTACTTATACGGCGGCTGGTCAACGGGTTGAAATCGCCTATGGCGGCGCGACCCACAGCCTCGATTTGCCCCTGATCGGAGCGTTTCAGGCGCGCAATGTCCTGACGGCGGCGGCGCTGGCCATCGGATGCGGGGCCGGGGCGGAGGCCGTGATCGCCGCATTGCCGACCCTTGACGGAGTGCGCGGGCGGATGGAGCTGGTTGCACGGCGGAGCCTTGGCGCGCCGGTTTTCGTCGATTATGCCCATAAGCCCGATGCTCTGGCGGCAGCGTTATCGGGCCTGCGCCCGCATGTGCCGGGGCGGCTGCATGTCGTTTTTGGCGCGGGCGGTGACCGGGATACGGGCAAGCGCCCGCTGATGGGTGCGGCGGCGGCCGAGGGCGCGGATGTGGTGATCGTCACCGATGACAATCCCCGCTCCGAAGACCCCGCCGTCATCCGTGCCGCCATCCTTGCCGCGACGCCCGATGCGACCGAAGTACCCGACCGGGCCGAGGCGATCCTGCGCGGGGTTGATGGGCTGGAAGAGGGCGACGCTCTGCTGATTGCGGGCAAAGGCCATGAGACGGGGCAGGTCGTCGCGGGGGATGTGATCCCCTTTGACGATGCCGAACAGGCCCGCATCGCCGTCGCCGCCCTCGATGGCGACGAGGATGATATCAACCGGCTGCTGGCGGGCGAGATATGAGTATGCTGTGGGATCGCGATACGCTGGTCGCGGCCACCGGGGGCGTGGCTTGCGGGGCGTGGGGGGCGGTGAAGGGCGTCTCCATCGATACCCGCACGATCCAGAAAGGCGATTTGTTTGTCGCGCTGAAGGATACGCGCGACGGCCATGATTTCGTCGGCGCGGCGCTGGAGGCCGGGGCAGGCGCTGCACTCGTCTCGCATGTGCCGGAGGGGGTGGCGGCGGATGCTCCGCTATTGATGGCCGATAGCCCGCTCTTTGCTCTCGAATCCCTTGGCATCGCCGCCCGTGCGCGGGCGAAAGCGGCAAAGGTTATCGCGGTGACCGGCTCGGCAGGTAAAACGAGCGTCAAGGATGCGCTGGCCTCGATTCTGTCGCCGCAAGAGGCCACCCATGCTTCGGCGAAATCCTATAACAATCATTGGGGCGTGCCGCTGACCCTTGCGCGGATGGCGCAGGAAACGCGCTATGGCATTTTTGAGATCGGCATGAACCATTCGGGCGAGATCGCCCCGCTGACGCGTATGGTCCGCCCGCATATCGCCGTCATCACCAATGTCTTGCCCGCGCATCTGGGTAATTTTGACAGCGAGGCCGATATTGCGGCGGCCAAGGCCGAAATCATGGAGGGCGTGATGCCGGGGGGGCATATCGTTCTCAACCGCGACAATCGCTGGTTCGATCTTCTGGCCACAAAAGCGCAGGCGTTGGGCCTGAACATCATCTCGTTCGGGGAGGGGGCCGAAGCCTCCGCGCGCCTGCTCAAACTGTCGCAAAAGGCGGAATCGGCGAGTGTGGAGGCGGATATTCTCGGCGAGCGGGTTTTGTTCAAGCTCAATACCGCCGGGCGGCATCAGGCGATCAATGCACTGGCTGTGCTGGCGGCGGCCAAGCTGGCCGGGGCCGATCTGGCCCGCTGTGCGCTGGGCCTTGGGCAATGGAAGCCGGGCGATGGGCGCGGGGCGCGGCGGCGCATCCGCCTCGATGCGATCGACCCGAAAAGCGCCTTCCTGCTGATCGATGAAAGCTACAACGCCAATCCCGCCTCGGTCGTCGCCGCGCTCGAAACCCTGTCGCTGGCCCAACCGGACAAGACCCCGACGGGCCGCCTCGGTCGCCGCATTGCGGTTCTCGGCGATATGCTGGAACTGGGGGGCGAGGCCGACCGCCTGCACCGCGAAATCGCCGATGCGCCCCCTATGCAGGCGGTCGATCAGGTTTTTGCCTGTGGACCCCATTGCAAAACGCTGTATGACGCACTTCCAAAAGCCAAACGCGGTGCATGGATGCCGGATTCCCAAAGCCTTGCGCCGCTCGTGAAAGCCGAGATGCATGCAGGCGACGTGATCATGGTCAAGGGATCGCTCGGCAGTGCGATGGCCGTGATCGTTACCGCCCTCGACGCCCTCGGCCATGGCCGCAAGAAACGATAGAATTCCGAAAGACCCCGCTTATGCTATATCACTTCCTGACCCCCCTCTCGGATGTCTTCGGCGGCTTCAATGTCTTCCGCTATATCAGTTTCCGCACGGGCGGGGCGCTGCTGACATCCTTGCTGCTCTTCATTTTCTTTGGGCGGGGGTTGATCAACTGGATGCGCGTGAAGCAGAAAAAAGGTCAACCAATCCGCGATGACGGCCCCGCGCGGCATATCGTCGAAAAGGCCGGTACGCCGACCATGGGCGGGGCGATGATCCTTGGGGCGCTGACGATTTCGACCTTGCTCTGGGCGCGGCTTGATATCGGGTTCGTGGTCATGGTGCTCTTCACGACACTGGGCTTTGGGGCGATCGGGTTCTGGGATGATTATCTGAAGGTGTCTAAGACAAATACCAAGGGCGCACCCGGAAAGCTGCGCCTGCTCGCCGGTCTGATCATCGCGCTGATTGCGGGGTTCTGGGCTAATGGTATGACGCCCGAAGCGCTTCAGTATCAGCTTCTTGTGCCGTTCTCGAAGGATTTTATGATCGATCTGGGGATTCTGTTCTTCCCCTTCGCGGTGGTCGTGATCGTGGGGGCGGCGAATTCGGTGAACCTGACCGATGGTCTCGACGGGCTGGCCATCGTGCCGGTGATGATCGCCGGGCTGTCCTTCGCGATCATCGCCTATTGCACGGGCAATTTCAACGCGGCGGAATACCTGCATTTGCAATACCTGCCGGGTACGGGCGAGATCGCGGTTTTCGTCGGCGCGCTGACCGGGGCCGGTCTGGGCTTTTTGTGGTTCAATGCGCCGCCCGCGATGGTCTTCATGGGCGATACTGGCAGTCTGGCCCTAGGCGGGGCGCTGGGTGCGATTGCGGTGGCGACGAAGCATGAGATCGTTCTGGCGATCATCGGCGGATTATTCGTGGTCGAGACCCTGAGCGTGATCATTCAGGTCGCCAGCTTCAAGTTGACCGGCAAGCGCGTCTTTCGCATGGCCCCCATCCATCACCATTTCGAGCAGAAGGGATGGCATGAGCCGACCATCGTGATCCGCTTCTGGATCGTCGCCGTGATCCTCGCGCTGATCGGTCTGTCGACGCTGAAGCTGCGATGATCGTCGTCAATGCCTATGCGGGTCAGCGCGTCGGAGTGCTGGGCCTTGGCCGCTCCGGCCTTGCGGCGGCGGGGGCATTGCAGGCGGGTGGGGCGGAGCCTGTCTGCTGGGATGATTCTCCCGAAGGACGCAAGGCGGGGGTTCATGCGGGCTTTTCGGTGCGTGATCTGACCCGCGAGCGCGAATGGGAGGGGGTGACCGCCCTGATCGTCTCGCCGGGTATCGCGCATCTCTACCCCGCCCCGCATCCGGCAATCGAGCGCGCGATGGCGGCGGGGGTGCCGGTCGATAACGATATCGGGTTGTTCTTCCGCGAAATGGCGGCATGGGAGCCGGGGCTGGACGATGACGGTGAGGGCGACCCCACCGTGATCTGCGTCACCGGCTCGAACGGCAAATCCACGACCAGCGCCCTGATCCACCATATCCTGCTGGAGGTGGGGCGCGCGGCGCAGTTGGGCGGGAATATCGGTGTCGGGGTGCTCGATCTGGAATACCCCGCCGCGAGCGAAACCATCGTGCTGGAATTGTCCTCCTATCAGACCGATCTGGCGCGCAGCCTTGCGCCCGATATCGCTGTTTTCCTCAATCTCTCCGACGATCATCTCGACCGCCATGCGGGGCGGGGCGGGTATTTTGCCGCCAAGATGCGCCTGTTCGATGCGGGCGCGCCCGAACGCGTGGTGATCGGGGTCGGTGAGCCGGAGGGGCGCTATCTCGCCAATCGGCTGGAGGGCAGGGCCGACAAGATCGTGCGGATTGGCGGGCGCGAAGGCTGGACCGTCTCGATGAAAAAAGCGTTTCTGGTCGAGCGCCAGAACGGCAAGCAGACCGGCTCGCTCGATCTGCGCACCGCTCCGGCCCTGCGCGGTGCGCATAATGGCCAGAATGCCTGTGCCGCCTATGCCGCCTGTCGCCTGATGGGGCTGGGACCAAAGCAGATCGAGGCGGGGATGATGAGCTTTGCGGGCCTGCCGCATCGTCTGGAGCGGATCGCCGAAATCGACGGCGTGACCTATGTGAACGATTCCAAGGCCACCAATGCCGATGCCGCCGAAAAGGCGTTGTTATCGTATGACAATATCCGCTGGATCGCGGGGGGAGAGGCGAAGGAGGGCGGTATCGCCGCGTTGGTGCCGCTGTTGGATCGGGTCAGGAAAACCTATCTGATCGGTGCCGCACAGGACGCCTTCGCCGCGCAATTGGGCGATGCCCCCCATGCCCGCTGCGAGACCCTCGACGCAGCGCTGGCGGCGGCGCGGGCGGATGCACAGCCGGGCGATGTGGTGCTATTGGCCCCCGCCTGCGCCAGCTTCGACCAGTTTTCCAGCTTTGAAGCGCGGGGGGAGGCGTTTCGGGAGGGGGTCAGAAATCTCCAGAGTGACATACGATCAGGGTGAGCCAAAGAATATCTGGAAATGCCCATTCTTGGGATGATTCCTGACCCAATTTGATCGGGCTTCATTCTGCGCGCCCTGTTTCAGAACGCCCGGAGCAGGGTGTTTGGATCCATCAAATATCCAGATTCTCCACGTTATGCGCATTGGCCATGATGAAGTCGCGGCGGGGTTCTACCAGATCGCCCATCAGGTTCGAGAAGATGTTATCCGCCTCGTCCACATGGTCGACCGTGACTTGCAGGAAGGTGCGCGCCTCCGGGTCGAGGGTTGTTTCCCAGAGTTGCCCGGCATTCATCTCGCCCAGACCCTTGTAGCGTTGCAGGCCGATGCCGCGTTCGCCCTCGATCATCACCACATCGAGCAGGTCGGAGGGGGAGCGGACGGGCGTGCTGCGATCCTTGCGCTCGAAACTGGCGGCCTTGGCGTAGGTCTCGCCGAGGCTTTGCTCGATCGCGTGCAGGCGCTGCGCTTCGCCGGAATTGAGCACGGCTCCGTCCAGCGTGCGCGTTTCGGTCACGCCGCGCACGGTGCGGATAAAGCGCAGGCCATCGCCCGCCGTCGGCATCCCCTGCCATCCACGTTCGGTTTCGGGCGCGATGCGGTCGAGCCGTCCGGCGATGCGGTCGGCGAGGGCCTGTGCCTGATCGCGGTCGACCAATACAGCCGGGTCCAGCGCCCCGGCAATCGCCGCCTGCTCCATCACGAAGCGGGGCAGTGACGGGGGCAGATTTGCCATCAGCGCCTTGACGCGCCGCGCCTCCTCGACCACCCGTGCCAGATCCGGCCCGGCCAGCACTTCGCCATTTGCAAGGGTCAGCGCGGCCCCGTCGATGCCGGATTCGACGAGATAGTCTTCCAGCGCCTTCTGGTCCTTTAGATACACTTCCGATTTGCCCCGCGCGACTTTGTAGAGCGGGGGCTGGGCGATGTAGAGATGGCCGTTCTCGATGAGTTCGGGCATCTGGCGGTAGAAGAAGGTCAGCAGCAGGGTGCGGATATGCGCGCCGTCGACATCGGCATCGGTCATGATGATGACCTTGTGATAGCGCAGCTTGTTGAGGTCGAATTCATCGCGGCCAATGCCGGTGCCGAGCGCGGTGATCAGTGTGCCGATCTCCTGTGACGAGAGCATCCGGTCAAAGCGCGCTCGCTCGACATTGAGGATTTTACCGCGCAGGGGCAGAACCGCTTGATTGGCGCGGTTGCGGCCCTGTTTGGCCGATCCGCCCGCGGAATCGCCCTCTACGAGGAACAATTCGGCCTTGGCGGGGTCGCGCTCCTGACATTGCGCCAGTTTTCCGGGCAGGGAGGCAATATCGAGAGAGGATTTCTTGCGGGTCAACTCGCGGGCCTTGCGGGCCGCCTCGCGCGCCTGTGCCGCCTCGACGATCTTGGCGACGACCATTTTTGCCTGGCTGGGGTTTTCCTCGAACCATTCGGACAATTTTTCATGCACCAGCGTTTCGACGGCGGGGCGCACCTCGGAGGAGACCAGCTTTTCCTTGGTCTGGGAGGAGAATTTCGGATCGGGTACTTTGACCGACAGGATGCAGGTCAGCCCCTCGCGGGCATCCTCGCCCGACAGGGTGATTTTCTCGCGCGAGGCGATGCCGGACGAGCCGACATAGGCATTGACCACCCGCGTCAGCGCCCCGCGAAAGCCGGACAGATGGGTGCCGCCATCTTTTTGCGGGATGTTGTTGGTGAAGGCCAGCACGGTCTCGTGATAGCTGTCAGTCCACCATAGCGCCGCCTCGACGGTCACGCCGTCCTTTTCGCCCAATACGGTGATTGGCGGCTCGAAGATCGGGGTTTTCGCGCGGTCGACATAGCGGCAGAACGCCTCGACCCCGCCCTCGTAGTAAAGCTCGGTTTCCGTATGCTCGGCATGGCGTTCATCGCGCAGCAGGATGCGCGCACCGGAATTGAGAAAGGCCAGTTCGCGCAGGCGATGCTCCAGCGTTTTGTAATTATACTCGACCATCGTGAAGGTATCGGCGGAGGCGTGGAAGGTGACGCGCGTGCCCTTGCGCCCGTCCTTGGCGGGGCCGACGACTTTCAGCGCGCGGGTCGTCTCGCCATGCTCGAAGCGGCAGTTATGCTCCTTGCCATTGCGCCAGATGGTCAGTTCCAGCCAGTCGGACAGGGCATTCACGACCGAGACGCCGACCCCGTGCAGGCCACCTGAGACCTTGTAGGAATTCTGGTCGAATTTCCC
>CALLLP010000053.1 GCA_938008165.1 uncultured Neomegalonema sp.
CACCGAGCTGGAAACCGGAGAAACGCGGCGTGAAGTAGGTGATGCGCTGTGCATCGTTGTTCCGGCCAACTTCAATGAAGGACGAACCGCCGACGCCGCGGAATACGCTGGTCTGACCGTTCGGGATGAAGGCCGTGAGCGAGCCGGAGTTGACGCCGATCCAGGTGACGTCAGGCGCACCGTAGGACATTTTGTAACCGGCGGAGTTTTCCGAACCGATCAGAACCTGACCGAACGAGCCTTTGATGAAGATGAACGATTCATCGATCGTGTCGCCCGTGCCGTTCGTGCCGGCGTTTGCTTCGAGCTGTACGTCAACACCGAAGGTCAGGCCGTTGTCGAGCGTGATCGACGGCGTGAACTGGATTTCAGCGTCCTGAAGGACATCAACACCGTCGAAGTCGGTGCCTGTTGGGCCATCGACGCTTGCATAACCGATCGAAGCTTCAAAGTATCCACCCCAGTCGAGGTCCCATGTTGCCGCTTCGGCCTGGCCAGCGAATGCGCCTGCAACGGCGAGGGCGCTGGTCCCCATCAAAATCTTTTTCATGCGTTCACCTGTTCCTATGTGAAGCGTCTGGCGCCGTTTATTTAAAAAGTTCGCCTGCTGCACAAAACTCCGGAATGGGCGTCATGCCCCTCCTGAAATGCAAATTCAGCAAAAGACCGGCTTTGGTCAACCGGAACGGTATCGCAAAGTTTCGCATCCTGGTTCCCTGTATCAAATACGCCACATATGAGACACGGGTTTCGCGCGAAAGCCTTTGCCGTCTTCTGCTGTTCGTTTTATCAACGCGCTTAAAGAATGTGTAAATTATTATGTTGTGGAGGACGCGGCGTGGGTGTTTCGAAAAGAGTCGGTTCAATCTCAATCGTTATGGGTGCCGTGTTGGTTGCGGGCTGCACGTCTTTGCAGGGCGGCGTTGTGGAGGACATCCCCAAAAACGCCAAGGAAACCAGCGGCACATTCAATAATGAAAGCTTTCTCGAAGGTCAGTCCATCCGGGAAACCCTGCTGGGCGAGGGATCGGATCAGAATCGCCTGCCGGTCAACAAATACCTGTGGCGCGCGTCGCTCGACACCCTGTCCTTCTTGCCCGTGGCCTCGATCGATACATTTTCGGGCGTGATCGCGACGGATTGGGGCGCGGCCCCCGGCGCGGTGAATGAGCGGGTGCGCGTCACAACCTATGTGCGCGACGCTGAATTGAGCGCCTCGGCGCTCGATGTGTCGGTCTTCCGCGAAACGCTGTCGCCTGCGGGCGTGTGGCAGAGTGCCGCTGTCGATCCTAGCACCGCCGAGCGGCTGGAAGATGCGATCCTGACCCGTGCGCGCCAGCTGCGCATCGAGGATATCGACGGCTGAACCACGCCCCCCGCGCAAGGGCTTTGACTTCGCGCGCCGATATGCGAAACCCCGCGCACCGTGATAGACGATGCAGGAGTGTCGAGGATGGCGCGCTACGATGCCGGGCAGGCGGAACCGAAATGGCAAAAAGCCTGGACCGAAAAAGGGTGTTTCGAGACCCGTGAGGGCGCGGGCCATGCGGACCGGCCCAAATACTACGTGCTTGAGATGTTTCCGTATCCGTCGGGGCGCATCCATATGGGCCATGTCCGAAATTATGCGATGGGCGATGTGGTGGCGCGGACCAAGGCGGCGCAGGGCTTCGATGTCCTGCACCCGATGGGATGGGATGCCTTTGGCATGCCCGCCGAAAACGCGGCGATGGAGCGCGGCTCGCACCCCGCCACCTGGACCTATGCCAATATCGACGCAATGCGGACCCAGCTTCAAGCCATGGGCCTCGCGATCGACTGGAGCCGGGAATTCGCAACCTGCGACCCGGAATACTATGCCCAGCAACAGGCGCTTTTCCTCGATTTCCTCGATGCGAACCTGCTGACCCGCAAGAGCGCGACGGTCAATTGGGATCCGGTCGATATGACCGTACTGGCCAATGAACAGGTCATCGATGGCTGTGGCTGGCGCTCCGGCGCGCCGGTGGAAAAGCGCGAATTGACCCAATGGTTCTTCCGAATCACTGATTATGCCGAGGACTTGCTGGAGGCGCTCGATACGCTCGATGGCTGGCCAGAGAAAGTGCGCGTGATGCAGCGCAACTGGATCGGCAAGAGCCATGGGCTTCAAATGCGATTCGAGATCGAGGCGAATCAACTGGCCCCCGACTGGCCTGAGCTGGAAGTCTATACGACCCGGCCAGACACCCTTTACGGCATGGGATTCGCCGCCGTCTCGCCCGAGCATCCTCTGGCCAAGGCTCTGGCGGAAAAAGTCGAGGGGCTGACGGCGTTCATCGAGGAATGCCGCAAACTCGGCACCTCCGAAGAAGCGCTGGAAAAGGCCGAGAAGAAAGGCTTCGATACCGGCCTTCGGGTCAAGCATCCATTCTCCGGCGAGAGCTTTCCGGTCTATGTCGCGAATTTCATCCTGATGGATTACGGCACCGGCGCCATTTTCGGCTGTGCCGCCCATGACCAGCGCGACCTCGATTTCGCCCGGAAATACGACCTCAAAGTCGTGCCGGTCGTCTGCCCCGCCGATGCGGACCCGGCGAGTTTCGATGTGGGCGATGAGGCATATGTCGGGCCGGGCAGCATCATCAATTCGGATTTCCTGAACGGAATGGAGATTGAGGCGGCCAAGAATGCCGTCGCCGATCGCCTGTCCGCCGCAGGGATGGGCGAGAAGACGACGAATTACCGCCTGCGCGACTGGGGCGTCAGCCGACAGAGATACTGGGGCGCGCCCATCCCGGTCGTGCATTGCGATGCCTGTGGCGTGGTGCCGGAGAAGAAAGAAAATCTGCCCGTTCGTCTGCCCGATGACGTGACCTTCGACCGGCCCGGCAACCCGCTGGAGCGCCACCCCACATGGAAGCATGTTCCCTGCCCCGCCTGTGGCAAGGACGCGACGCGCGAGACGGATACGATGGACACTTTCGTCGATTCGTCCTGGTATTTCGCGCGGTTTTGCTCGCCAAGGGCCGAAACCCCGACAACGCGCGCCGAAGTCGATCGCTGGCTACCCGTCGACCAGTATATCGGCGGGATTGAACATGCGATCCTGCATCTGCTGTATTCGCGCTTCTTCGCGCGGGCGATGGCCAAGACCGGGCACCTGTCGCCCGATTCGGTTGAACCGTTCAAGGCGCTGTTCACCCAAGGCATGGTCACGCACGAAACCTATTCGCGCAAGGTGAAGACCGCCGAGGGCATCGAGCGCGACGTGTTCTTTACCCCCGACGAAGTATCGCGCGGCGAAGACGGTACGATGCGTGATTCGGACGGACAGCCCGTCACGGTCGGCCCGACCATCAAGATGTCGAAATCCAAGCGCAACACCATCGATCCCGAAGCGATCATCGCCCGCTACGGGGCCGATACCGCGCGCTGGTTCATGCTCTCCGACAGCCCCCCCGAACGCGATGTGGAATGGACCGAGTCCGGGGCCGAAGGGGCCGCGCGGCATTTGCAACGCGTCTGGCGACTGGTCACCGAAGCCGCCGACAAGATTGGCGCTTCATCCGGGGCGGCGACCGGCACAAGCGACCTGCGCAAAACAACGCACCGGGCGATCCGCGCCGTCACCGACGACATTGCGGCCTTTCGCTTCAACAAGGCCGTCGCGCAGATCTATGGCCTGACCAATGCCATCGCAGCGGATAAGGGGAGCGACCCCGCCGCCCTGCGCGAGGCGGTCGAAACGCTGATCATCCTGATGGCTCCGATGACCCCGCATCTGGCCGAGGAAGCATGGGCGGCACTGGGGCATGATGCGATGGTGGTCGAGGCTCCGTGGCCGGAAGCGGACCCCGATCTGCTGGTGGATGACACCGTCACGATGCCCGTTCAGGTCAACGGCAAGAAGCGCGCGGAAATCGTCGTTGCCGCCGATGCGCCAAAGGATGTTGTGGAAAAGGCCGCCTTGGCCGAAGATGCGGTGATGAAGCTGCTCGACGGGGGCAGCCCGAAAAAGGTGATCGTGGTGCCGGGACGGATCGTCAATGTGGTGCTCTAGCGACGCAAAGCCCCCTTCTGCGGGGCGTCGCCTGTTTCTGTTGGGCGCGCTGGCGCTGGGCGGATGCGGCTTTCGCCCGCTTTATGGCGGGGGAGCCGATTCGGGGCCGGGGCGGTTGTTCCAATCGGTGCGGATCATCCGCGAGCCGGGGGAGCTGGGGTTCAGCCTGCACGAATCACTGGTCGAGCGCCTGCGCCCCGTCGCCGGAACCGCCCCCCTCGTCCTGACGACAAAAACGCAATTGCTGCGCTCCGGGCTGGCCATCGAAGAGGACGATCAGGTCACGCGTTTCAACCTGCGCCTCATCACCCGATACGACCTGCGCCGCGCGGGGGCCGGGCCATCCGATGCCCCGCTGACCGATGGCGAGGTCCGCTCGATTGCGGCCTATAACGCCACCACGTCGCAATACGCCACGCTGGTTTCGGAACGCGAAGTCCTGCGCCGCGCCGCCGAGGAAACCGCGGAAAAGATCGTCCAGCGCCTCGCCGTGGCCTATGACCCGGCCTGGGGGGCCTGAGACGGGGTGGCAAAACTCGCCGCATCGAGGTCGCGCGGGTATCTGAAAAAGCCCGATCCCGCGCATCATGCCCTGTTGCTCTATGGCCCGGATGCCACGCAGATCGCCGCCCGGCGGGACGAGGCAATCCGTGCCCGATTGGGCGGGGCGCTCGACGATCCGTTTCGCTTCGCCCGACTGGAGGCCGATGCCGTGCGCCGCGACCCCGCCCTCCTCATGGACGAGGTCAATGGCATGAGCTTTGGCGGCGGCGACCGGGTGATCGCCCTGAATGGAGCCACCGACAGCACGACCGCCGCCATCGCCTCGGCGCTGGAGACGATGGCGGGCGGGGCGGTGTTGATCGTCACGGGCGGGCAACTCGCCGCCTCATCCAAGCTGCGCAAACTGTTTGAAGGGGCGGATAATGCCGTCGCCCTGCCCTTCTATCCCGCCGAAGGGGCCGCGCTGGAAACCGAATTTTCCGCCATGCTGGGCGCGCTGGGTGCGCCCCCGGTCGGCCCCGATGCCCGCGCGGCCCTTACCGATGTGCTGGCCGGGTTTCAGTTCGGCGAGGCGGAGCGGTTCGCGGAAACCCTTGCCCTCTACACGATGGAGGATAACGCGGTGACGGCGGAGGCCGTGCTCGCCTGCGCGCCCCCCGCCGCCGAAGCCGATTTCGATACGGCGATTCAGGCGGTTGCGCAGGGCCGACCCCGCGCGATCCCCTCGCTGATGGAGCGGTTGGAGGCGCAGGGCGCAAGTCTTGCGGGGCTGATCCGCGTCCTCGCCCTCTATTTCCAGCGGCTGCACCGGGCGCAGGCGATGATGGATGCAGAGGGAATCGATGCCGGGGCGGCGATGGGAAAACTGCGCCCGCCGATCTTCTGGAAGCTGCGCGATACCTTCTCGGCCCAATTACGCGCTTGGCCACGGGGCGCGGTGGAGGAGGCGCTGGGCCAGATCGGGTCGCTGGAGGCGGATTTACGCAGCGGGCGCGCCCTGCCCGAACGGGCGATGATCGAGCGGGCATTGATGCGGATCGCGATGACCGCACCGGGGGCGCGGGGGCGGGGCTGATCTCAGAGGGCATCCTCGCGGATGGCGATGATGATTTCATCCGACAGCTTGGCCAGAGCCACCGAATAGGCGCGGGTCAGGGCGTCAAAGCCCGGCTCGCCCGTGGGAACGGTAATGTCAAATCCCTGCGCCGAGACGGTCTTGCGATCATCGAGACGCACGATCTGGAAATCGCCGGTCAGGGCCATGTCACCCCCCGGCGTGCCGACGAAGCGATCGACCACCACATCGATTCTCAGCACCGGCTCGACCGCGCGGCCCCATGGCTCGACAACGACCGGGGTTCCGAGCGAATCGCGCAGCGACCCCGCCAGCGCACGCGTCGCGGCACGGGCCGGTTCATCCGCCCAGCGATCCTCATCCGCCAGCGATACCGCGCCATTCGCATCCAGAAACGCGATCTCCGCCGCACGGGCATAGAGCGGCAGGTCCAACTCGCGCAGGGCGACCGTATCCCCGGCAAACACGACCCGCTCGACCGGCTTAGGCTTGGGCAGCAGGTAATAGCGGGTCTGTTCGGCGCCGCCGGTCGCGCAGGCGGCCAACAGAAGCGCCGCAACGGTCAGCACAGGCAGGATGCGAAACATCGTCATTTCCCCAGAATAAGCGAATTCGGACGCCGCTCGATGGTCGCGACAAGGGCGGTGATCGCGCGGGCAGCATCGCGGATTTCGCGAATGGTCGTGATCGCTTCGTAGTTAAGCTCGGACCCGACATCGAACTCGGACAGCACCGAATCGGCCCGCGCCGCAAGCGCGTTGACCTGTGGCATGACCGAATTGAGATTGGCCGACAGCCCCTGAAATGCCAGCGATGCCCCGTTGAAGGAAATCAGCGTATCATTGAAATTCTTCGGCACATCGCGCCGTTGCAGATCGGCGATGGTCACGCGGATCTGGTCAAAAGCGGCGGTGATGCTTTCGGGAATCTCATCGGCACCGGGGGCGGAGAGAATGCGGTCCATGCTCGCAATCAACTGATTGGCGCGGGTCAGGGTCTCGTCTAGCGGCAGGGTGCGGATTGTCGCGGCCAGTGCTTCGATCTGGGTCAAGAGACCGGGCACGCCTTGGGCGGCGGCGGTGATACTGCCCGCCGTGCTGGTGGCCGCATCGAGCGCCCCGGCAAGGCGCGCGGTGATATCGGCCTGCCGAAGATCGAATAACAACCCGTCGATATTCGCCAGGGTCGCACTGATCGACGTGGGAACGGCGCGCACCTCGTCGGAGCGGACCAGCGCGCTGGTATCGCGTATCAGGGTATCCGCCGACGCCACCATCTCATCGAGGGGCAGGTTTTCGGCCTTTTTCGCAAATGCGGTGATCGCATCGATCAAGGCGGGCGCGCCCTGTGCCGCCGCTTCGATGGAAGCTGCCGCATCGCCCGCGCGCTCCAGCGCCAATGCGAGATTCTGCGCCGCATCGGCATCGCGCAGATCGCCCAGCAAGACGCGCACATCCCCCAGCACGACAGAAATGTCATCGGGCAGCGTCGCGATCCCTTCGGAGGCAATCACCGCATCGGCATTCTGCACCAGAGTCGTCGCCGAGGCGATCAGATCGTCCAAGGGCAGGGCATTCGCCGTCTCGCTCAGATCGGCCAGATTGGCCATCAGGGACGGCGCACTATCGGCGGCGGCACGGATGGATTGGGCCGCCTCGCCCGCTTCGGCGAGGGCGGTGGCCAGATTTGTGGCCGCATCCGCCTCGCGCAGATCGCCCAGAAGGGTCCGCACATCGGCCAGCGCCGCGCCCAGATCGTCCGGCAGAGCCTTCACGCTGGCCGATCCGATAATGGCATCGGCATTTTGCAACAGCGTTTGGGCCGAAGCGATGAGATCGTCTAGGGGCAGGTCTCGCGCGGTTTCGCTCAGGCCCGTCAGATTGGCCATCAAGGCGGGCGCGCTGTCGGCGGCAGCGCGGATCGCCGCGGCCGCAGCACCCGCCTCGCGCACGGCATCGGCGAGGCCGACCGCCGCATCCGCTTCGCGCAGATCGCCGAGAATACCCCGGATATCGGCCATCGAGGCGGCCAGATCGGCGGGGATGCGCTTTATATCCTCATTCGCGACGAGGGCATCGGCATCGTTGAGTAGCCGGGTCGCAGCGACGATCATATCCCCAAGGGGCAGATCGGCGGCGGTGCCGCTGAGCCGGGTCAGATTATCGATCAGGGCAGGCGTTTCGTCCATGGCGACCCGAATCGAGGCGGCGGTCTCCGTGGCGGTGTCGAGCGCGGCCTGAAGGCTGAGCGCAATCTCCGCATCATTGACCTGTTCCACGATGGCGCGGGCGGCGGCGATGGTCGCAGCGAGATCGCCGGTCGCCTCGGCCAGTTTCGGATCGCCCACCAAGACGCGCGCATCGCCCAGCAATCCGTTGATCCCCGACGGAATCGCCCGCGTATCCTCGCTGGCCACGATCACGTTCACATTCGTCATCAGATCGGTCGCCGCTTCCAGCAATTCTTCGATCGGCAGGGCGTTGATACGGTTCAGCACCCCTTCGGCGGAGGCGGCCAGATCGTCGAGATCCGAGGCCACGCTCGGCAGGCGCGGATACGGGCGCGCCGTCTCGTCGATCTCGCGTTCCGGGGCATCGGGGCGGTCGACCAGCTCGACATAGAGCGAACTGGTAATCAGGCTGGCACTGGCGAGCTTGGCGCGCATACCATTGCGCACCAATGTCTTGAGAAATTCGAGGCTTTCCTCCGCCTCGCCTTTTGGCAGGCCAAGGCGCGAGGGTTGCAGCAGGATCGTCACCACCAGCGAGACGGCGGGCACACCTTCATTGTCATCCACATCGGCGATCACATCGATCACTTCACCGACGCGATAGCCGCGCAGCTCGACCGGCGCGCCGACGGCCAGCCCCCGGATCGATCCCTCGAATTCAATCGAGAGGCGAATCTGTGCACCGAAATCATCGTCAAAAATGCTGGCACGGGCCTCCTGCTCGCCATCGAACAGGCGGTAGAGATGATATTCCTGAACCGGCGCACCGCCCAGCGCCACGGTATCGAAGGTGATGCCACCGCGCAGGAAGGACGAGAAGGATTCGAGCTTTAGCTTCGCCCCCTGCGCCCCCAGTTCCACGCTGACGCCGGAGGTGTTCCAGAACCGGCTGCCCTCGGTCAGTCGCCGTTCATGCGGGGCCTCGACGAACAGGTCGAAGACAACCGCTTCGCCATCGGGGGTCAGGGTTTTCGACTCGATCCGGCCCACTTCGATTCGCTTGTAGAAGACCGGCGCACCGATCGACATCGACCCGCCATCCTGCGCGATCAGCCGTACGCGCCTGCCCGGTGTATCGGGGGGAGTCAGGGGCGGGGTCTCCAGCGCGGTAAAGCGGTATTTCGGCTCACCGACCTCCCGGTCCCACGATACCTCGATATACGATCCGGACAGGACAGTCTCCAGCCCGCTGATCCCCTCCAGCGTGACCTGTGGGCTGACGACCCAGAATTCCGCGTCTTCATCGATGAAGGGCGCAACGTCCTTTTCCATCCGGACGGAAACAACGACCTGTCCGCCATCCTCGGTAAAGCCGACATCCTCGACCACACCGATCTGGACATCCCGGCGCTTCACGACGGTTTTGCCTGCTTCGACCCCCGTGGCGCTTTTGAGCAATACCTCGATCACCGGTCCCCGATCCGCATGGGTTTTCCACGCGACCCCCAGAGTCAGAAAAAGGGCAACGATCGGCACAAGCCAGACGAAGGAAAAACCGCGATAGGCGGTCTCTGCATCGTGAAAATCGCGCGATTCAGCGTCTGACACGGGGCGGATGCTCCTCAAGACTGTCCCAGATCATTCTCGGATCGAAGCTTTGCGCCGAAAGCATCGTGAAAACAACCGACAAGGCGAAACACACCGCCGCAGGCCCCGGATTTATCGAGGCGATGAACCCCAGTTGCACCAATGCACTCAGGATCGCGACCACGAAAACATCGACCATCGACCAGCGCCCGATAAACTCGGTGAATTCATAAAGCTGCATCCGCCGATGGGCCGACAGGCGCGATCCATGGCGTATCCCAAGCATCAGCATGGCGATCACCACGAATTTCGCGACCGGGATCACCACCGAGGCAAGGATCACGATGACGGCCACGAACCACGCGCCGTATTCGAACAACTCGATGGCTCCGCCGATGATCGTGCCCTCCGACACCTTGCCAAAGGTGCTCGTCAGCAGCATCGGATAGAGATTGGCGGGGATGTAGCAGACGATCCCGGCCAGCAGCCACGCCCAGACCCGCTGCGATGCATTCGGGCGGCGGCTGTGCAGGGAAGCGCGACAGCGCGCACAGCGCCGCGATCCCAAGGGCGCGAGCGTGCCGCAATTATCGCACGATACCAGCCCCGCCTCGCGCGCCGTTATCGTTTCTTGGGGTCCAGCAAGCGCCATATCGTCCATTCACACAAGGTCGAATTCTCGAACACCACAACAAGGATCAAGGCCGAGAATGCCCAGAAAGATGGCCCAAGCGAGACCGCCGCCAAATCCGTTACCTTCACCAGCGCGACCGCCACACCCACGATAAAGATTTCGGCCATCGACCACGGTTTCAGCGCCATGGCCAGCCGAAAGCTGTTTGCGGCCCCGTTCGCAGGGGCTTTTCCGAAGCGCAGGGGCAGCAGGGCATAGATCAGCGCCACCGCGCGCGTGACGGGAATCACCACGATGAACGCGGCCACCGCGATGGTCAGCGGCGCACTCCACCCGCTTGCAAAGGCCCCGATGGCATCCATCACGGAAGCATCACGCTGCAGCCCCGCCTCCTCAAGCGCGATGAACGGAAACAGGACCGCCGCGACCATCAAAATCGCCGTGGAAATCGCCGCCGCCAGCGTATTATCGATCACGTTGCGCTTGTTCGACAGCAATACATGATGACAGCGCGGACAGCGCGCCACCTTTCCCGGAGGGGGAATCACCCGATCGAGCAACAGGTCGCAAGCCCGGCAGGCGATCAGGCGATCGAGATTCTCTGATATGGGATGGCGCGTATGCATGGCGCGACGATAGGCGAAGCGGCCATATTCACAAAGACCCTTGCGCAGAGGATGGCGCGGCGCGGCAAATACATACGCTGTATGGCAAGATTGCTTCGCCACAGAAGGGCTAAATGGATTATTATGGTACAAATCGAACTGCGAGACGATAATGCAACCCGTTGCCCCCTATGCTATCGATGCCTTGCTGCGCGGCCCTGCGCAGGGGATCGCCTTTTCCAGAATCGGGGTCGCCCCGAACGAGTCCGGGCCAGCCGAAATCACGGGCGGTGGAATCGCCGAACAACGCGCCGAATCACTCAAGACGGTGCCCGGCAACCGCATCGCGATGCCCTTCGCCGGAAACCCGATCGCCAAGCCGAAAGAGGGCATCCCCTCGATGGATGAGGCCGAAGACTCCCCTTTCAACCTCGAAACCCTCAAGGCCAAATTCGCCAAGGCGCAGGAACACGCGCGGTAGGGAATTGCGCCCCCAAAGCCCCTTTTCAAGCAGAAATGAACTTGCTATCCAGTGCGGGACGCGGCCAGGTCAGGTCAGGAATTGCGCCAAAAGCTGCGCATCTCCTGATATTATATGGCTACACATGATCGCGTTTCATTCTCTAACCTTCGATCGGAGTGTAGCTCAGCATGGTAGAGCGCTGCGTTCGGGACGCAGAGGTCGTAGGTTCGAATCCTGCTACTCCGACCATACCCCCTTCATCATCCGTACCGTTTTGACGCGACCACCTCGCAGGGCTGATGCGTGCCCAGAAGATCGAGCGTCAACCGCCTGCCCTCCTGCGCCATATCCGGCTGTATGAAGGCCATCGCGAGATTCTCGCCCGTTCGGTGGCCATAGGCGGCGGAGGTGACGGTGCCGACAACGCGCCCTTCGGCCATGACGGAATCGCCCGGATGCGCGGGCAGGGAGGCCCCCTCCATCCGCAGCGTCACAAATCGGCGGCGCAGCGGTCGCCCCTGTTTCGCCATCAGCGCCTCACGCCCCGGAAAGGCGGGCTTGTCGAGTTTGACAAACCGCTCCAGCGCGCTTTCGAACGGGTCGAATTCGGTGATGAGATCGGCTTTCCAATGCCGATACCCCATTTCGACCCGCATGGATTCGACCGCATACCCCCCGAAATGGCCGATCCCCTGCGCCTCGCCCGCCGCAAGGATCGCGCGATAGGCGGCCTCGGCCTGCGCAACAGGGATATGCAGCTCGAAGGCATCCTCGCCGGAGAAACTGACCGACATCGCCACCGCTTCAGCCCCGCCGATGGATACCGTGCGACAGGCGAGCGGTGGAAAAGCGGGCCAGTCGGTATCGGGTGCCGCCCCGGTCAGCACGGCCCGCGCCAGTGGCCCGACGACCAGCAGGATCGTATGATTCTCCACCTTCGGGGTCAGCGTGATCGCGCTCCCTTCGGGCAGATGAGCGGTCAGCCAGTCGAGATCATGCACCTCGCCCGCGGCCGCCCCACCCCACCAGACCCTGCGCTCGTCCAAGACTGCCAACGTTGCCTCGCCCAGCACATTGCCCGCATCGGTCAGGAAGTAGCCCAGACCCACCTTGCCGGTCTTCTTCGGCACCCGGCCACAGAACAGCGTGTCGAGCCAATCGATGACGCCCTCCCCCGCGATCTCGATCCGGTTGAAGCCGTTCACCTCCGCGATGCCGACGCGGGTATGCAGCGTCTCGATCTCTCGCTTGACCGCATCATGCCATTCGGGCCAGCGATGGGTCGGCGTGCCCTCTGGCGCGTAGACCATCGCCCGTTCCCAGCCGTTCACAATGCCGAATTCGGCCCCGGCCGCGCCCAGAATCGGGGTCAGCGGAGTAAGGCGCCTGTCGCGGCCCGCCGGGCGATGCTCATGCGGGCGGTGAAAGCGGAATTCGTTGCGGTAATCCTCGACCGCCTTTTGCGCCGTGTACTCCTCATCCGCCCAAGTGCCGAACCGGCGTGGGTCGAGCGCCCATGTATCGTATTGCGCTTCTCCATGGACCATCATCTGCGCCAACAGCCAGCCATGACCGCCGCCCTCGCCAAGACCCGCACGCAGGCCCGTAATCGCCCAAGCGTTCCTGCGCCCCCCAATCGCCCCGACCAGCGGCACGCCATCGGGGGTATAGGTAATCGGACCATTGACGATGGTATGGATGCCGGTTTCGGTCAGGCAGGGCATCCGCTCGAAGACGTTTTCCAGAACGGGCAGCACCCGCTCAGGATCGTCGGGGCAAAGCGCATTGGTGAAATTCGGATCGATCCCCCCGCGCCCCCATGTGCGGCAATCCTGCTCATAAAACCCGACCAGCAGACCGTTTTTCTCCTGCCGCGAATAGAAATCATCCGTGGGACAGCGCAAAAGCGGCACACGATAATCCAGCGCCTCGATCTGCGCGATCGGCTCGGTCAGAAAATACTGATGCTCCATCGACACGACCGGAAGCTGCACCCCCATCATCGCGCCGATCTCGTTACAGCGATAACCGCCCGCATTGACCACATGCTCGGCATGGATATCGCCTTTGGGCGTATGGACGATCCAGCCATCGCCGGTCTGGGTCAGGGCGGTGACGGGGGTATGCCGGTGCACCTCCGCCCCAGCCTTGCGCGCGCGCCGGGCCAGTGCCTGACATAATTGTGCCGGGTCGATATCGCCATCCATCGGATCCCACAGCGCGCCTTTCAGGCCCTCTTTCGTGATCAGCGGATGGCGGCGGGCGCATTCTTCGGGATCGAGCAACTCGAACTCGACGCCCATGCCCCGTGCCATGGACTGAAAATGCCGGTATCCGTCGATATGCCAATCTTCCGACGCCAATCGCAGGCCCCCGTCGCCATGGTGGTAATTGATCGGGTAATCGGGGTCGTTCGCCAGCTCCTCATACAGCTTGATCGAATGGGTCTTCAGACCCACCATCACCTGAATACCGCCGAAATTGGTGACCTGCGCCGCCGAATGCCATGTGGTGCCGGAGGTCAGCTCGTCGCGTTCCAGCAGCATCACATCCGTCCATCCCTCTTGCGTCAGGTGATAAAGCGCGGAGCATCCGGCGATTCCGCCCCCGATGACGACGGCCCGTGTGGTGGTTCTCATGCGCTCTCTCCGATGCCTGTTCCCCGTTGATGCCACCAGAAGATCTTGGGCGTCGCAACGGGATTAGATATGATCCGAAAATCTCGATTTATTGTTTCAGTTTTTTCGCATCATATGCCGGAACGATCAGATCGCCCGCCTCCAGCCCCGGCACATCGCCAAGGCGCGCCAGCATCCGATCCGAAATGCTCCGCCGCAGGGTCTGTGCCATCAGGGCGGGCAAGGTGCCCAGCGCCTCGCGCCGGGAATGCAGCGACAGACGGCGCGAGAATCCGGGCAAGGGAAGGCGATGCACCCGCAGAGCGCCGGGAATGGGCGTGCCCAGCACGGCCAGCGCGGTCGTGATCGCCCATCCCCTCGATTGCTCGATCATCGCAAAGAGGGCGCGGTTGGTCGTGAAATCGTACCGATGTGCGGGGCGCATCCGCCCCCGCCGCAACGCTGCCTCGATCTGTCGCCCGATATAGAGATCGGGAGCATAGCGCAGAAAAGGCCGATCCGCGAGTTGATCGAGATCCATCACCGTCTCACGATCCGACGAGGTGACGAGGACAAAGGCATCGCGCAGGATGTCATGACTCTCGACCCATTCCGCCGGGTCGGCGGCATCGACGGCGAGGATCAGATCGGCGGCGCGATTGGCGAGCGCATCGTGATTCTCGTGGCTCGCCCCGCTGGAAATGGAACAGGCGATATTCGGAAAGCGCCGCCCCAGCGTCGCCAGCCAATGGGGCGTCACCGATGCGTCGAATTCCTCGATCGTCGCCACGCGCAGGGTCATGCGCGGGGCTTGGTCGGCCAGCACCAGTTCAGCCTTCGCCGCGCTCACATCATCCAGCAGGGCG
Source organism: uncultured Neomegalonema sp. (assembly GCA_938008165.1). Taxonomy (GTDB): domain Bacteria; phylum Pseudomonadota; class Alphaproteobacteria; order Rhodobacterales; family Rhodobacteraceae; genus JAHDDY01. The sequence goes on from CALLLP010000053.1 coordinate 14,565, forward strand.
AGCGCCCGGCGCAGGAAGATCGTCCCCGCCACAGTCAGCCGAAACATGCGGGCATTACGCTCGATCAGGCGCGATTCCAGCGCTGATTCGAGATTGGCAAGTTGTTGCGACACCGATGATGCGCTCATGCCCAGACGCTGGGCCGCGCGGGTCACCGATTGCGCCTCGGCAATGGCGACAAACACCTGAGCGGCGCGAAAGGTGAAATCGGGGCGATCAGCCATGATAGAATCAATGTTTCGTTTTTACCGGATCATGATGGTCGCGCTTGTCCCCCGCCGCCGCAAGGGAAACCATCTGCGGTAACACGCCCCGCAACAGGAACATGGTACCCGATGACCGAGGATGCAAAACCCGCCCGGCGCGCAGGGCGCATGGCGCGCAAGGCCGCGCGTGAGGCCGGGCCGGTCTCTGCCGCGCCGCCGGGGCAGACGGGCGGCGCATATCGCCCCCTGACCGACCCGCAGATCGAGGCGATCTATGCCACCGCCCTGCGCCTGCTGGCCGAATTGGGGATGGGTGAGTGCCCAGCCCAACTCGTCGAGGCCGCCTGCGCGCGGGGCGCCGGTTTTGACGGCGGGCGACTGCGCTTTCCCCGCGCGATGGTTGAAGACATCATCGCGGGGGCGGCCAAGCGCTTCGTCTATCATGGGCGCGATCCGGCCCATGATTTCGAGATCGGGGGCGAGCGGGTTTATTTCGGCACCGGGGGCGCGGCAGTGCAGACGCTCGATCTGGAGACCGGGCGTTATCGTCCCTCGACCCTGACCGACCTGCATGACTTCACGCGTCTGATCGATACGCTGCCGAATGTCAGCTGGTTCACCCGGTGCTGCATCGCGACGGATGTGCCCGACAGCTTTGATCTCGATGTGAACACCGCCTATGCTCTGATCCGCAACACGACCAAGCCGGTCGGCACCGCCTTTACCCTCGGACAGCATGTCGCCCCCATCGTCGATATGTTCGACATGGCGCTGGGCGGCGAAGGGCGGTTTCGGGAGCGCCCGTTCTGCAAGGCGCATATCTCCCCCGTCGTCTCGCCGATGCGCTATGGAGAGGATGCGGTGGAGGTGACCGTTGCCTGCATCGAGCATGGGGTGCCGATCAACTCGATCATCGCCGCGCAATCGGGGGCAACGGCCCCCGCGACGCTGGCCGGGTTTCTGGCGCAATCGCTGGCGGAGACGCTGGCCGGGTTGATCCTCGTCAATGTGTTCGCGCCGGGCTATCCGGTGATTTTCTCAAACTGGCCGCTGGTGATCGACCTGCGCACGGGGGCGTTTTGCGGAGGCGGGGGCGAAAGCGCGGTTCTCAATGCCGCCTCGGCCCAGATATCGAACTGGCTTGGCCTGCCTTCGGGGGTCGCCAGCTCGATGGCCGATGCCAAGGCGGTCGATGCCCAGATGGGGTCCGAAAAGGCGCTCTCGGCGGTCACTGCCGGTCTGGCCGGGGCGAATATGGTCTATGAAAGCTCCGGCATGATGGCCTCGCTGCTGGGGGCCAGCTTCGAAGCCTTTGTCCTTGATGACGAGATGCTCGGCGCCGTGCAGCGCACGATCCGGGGCGTCGAAGTGACCGAGGAAACGCTGGGCTACGATGCGATCTGCGATGCCGTGCTTGGGGAGGGCCATTTCCTCGGCCATGCGCAGACGATGGCGGCGATGGAGCGCGATTATCACTGGCCCCGGATCGCCGATCGCGATGCGCCGGTCACCTGGGCCGAAAAGGGCGCGCCGGACATCTGGGCACGGGCACAGGATAAGGCCCGGCACATCCTCGCCACCCACCGCCCCGATTATCTGGGCGCGGCAACCGATGGGCGGATCAGGGAGCGCTTTGCCGGAATACGATAATCCCTACGCCGCCAACCGCTTACGCGCCTTGGGCGTGCCGTCATTGGTGTCGAATAGATCGGCGAGCTGATCGGTGATGGCGCCGCCCAGTTGCTCGGCATCGGTGATGGTCACGGCGCGGCGGTAGTAGCGGGTGACGTCATGGCCGATACCGATGGCGACCAGCTCGACGCGCTTCTGGCTCTCGACCATGCGGATCACATCGCGCAGGTGTTTCTCCAGATAATGCGACGGATTGGCCGACAGAGTGGAATCGTCTACCGGCGCGCCATCCGAAATCACCATCAGAATACGCCGCTGCTCAGGCCGGGCCATCAGGCGTTTATAGGCCCATTCCAGCGCCTCGCCATCGATGTTTTCCTTCAGCAAGCCCTCACGCAGCATCAGGCCCAGATTCGCGCGCACCCGCCGCCATGGCGCATCTGCGCCCTTATAGATGATATGGCGCAGGTCGTTGAGTCGGCCGGGGGCCGCGGGGCGACCCGACGCAATCCATTCCTGCCGCGCGATGCCGCCTTTCCAGGCCTTTGTCGTAAAGCCGAGAATCTCGGTCTTCACCCGGCATCGCTCCAATGTGCGGGCCAGAACATCCGCCGAGATCGCGGCGATGGTGATGGGCCGTCCGCGCATCGAGCCGGAATTATCCAATAGGATCGTCACGACCGTATCGCGAAAATCCGTATCCTTTTCGACCTTGAAGCTGAGCGGGGTGGTGGGGTTCGCAATGACGCGGGCCAGACGCCCGGCATCGAGCATCCCTTCCTCGCGGTCGAATTCCCAACTCCGGTTCTGCTGGGCCAAAAGCTTGCGTTGCAAACGATTGGCGAGGCGACCGACGGCCCCCTTGAGCGGGGCGACCTGCTGATCGAGAAAGGCGCGCAGGCGATTCAGCTCCTCCGGCTCGCAGAGGTCTTCCGCCTTGATTTCCTCGTCATTTTCCTTGTTGAAAATGCGGTAATCGGGGCTGGCATCGCTATCGGGGATCGCGGGGGGCACATAGGGGGGCGGATCGCCCTCGCGACGCTGCTGTTCGTCGGTCTCGACATCCTCGTCGGATTCCTGATCGCTGACCACGGCGGTCGTGTCGGTGGTCGACTGATCGGAGGATTGGTCATCGTCGGATGATTCGGGCGGACTGTCATCGGGTTGATCGCTCTCGGCGCTGTCCCCGTCATCGGAGGAATCGGGGTCCTGCTGCTGCTCGTCCTGTTCGTCGAGGCTCTCGTCGTTTTCCAGTTCTTCGGGGGTGGGGCCAAGCTCCTCGCCCAGACCGATATCGTCGATCAACTGCCATGAACGGCGGGCGAATTCTTCCTGATCGCCAAGGCTGTCGAGCAGGGCCGAGACCGTTTCGCCCGCTTTGCCCTCAAAGCGCTGTTCGAACAGGTCGAGCAGGGATTGAGCGGCTTTGGGAAGGGGCAGGTCGGTGGTGGCCTTGCGCAGCGCCAGCGCGCAGGCGGTGCCGAGGGGCGCGTCTTCGGTGTCGGTCAGGGTGCCCCAATTCGCGCGCTCGCCGCGTTCGGTCAGAACAGCATCGAGATTGCGCGCGACCCCCGGCATGGCCCGTGCGCCGACCATTTCACAGCGCGCGGTTTCCAGCGCGTCATAGACCTCGCGTGCCGAATCACCCTGAGGCATCCGATGCGCATGGGTGGCGGCATCATGATTACGAATGCGCAGGGCCATCGCATCGGCCTGCCCCCGCGCCAGCGCGATCTCCCGCGCGGGCATCCGGCGCGAGACCTGCGGCAAGCGCATCTTGCGACCCACCACACCGGAGGGGTCGGCGGTATAGCTGACCTCCAGCTCAGGTTCGCCCGCGATGGTGCGGGCGGTTTCGGCTAGGGCTTGCTTGAATGCGTCGGTCGGATTGTCACTCATATCCTTCGATTAAGCGCGTGGACGCCGCATGACAAGCCCCGCCGGTCGACGCAATGCGGTGGCCCGGTTCTTTCGGCGTTTTCATCGGCGAAAGGGCGGCATAGGGTGACAGGATCGCATCGATACCGGAGGACGCCATGACCCGTCATCTCGACGACGCCACCCTCGATGAATTTCGCGGACAGGGCGCGACCGTTCTGCGCGGCATGTTCACCGATTGGATCGAGACCCTGCGCAGCGGCATCGAGGCCAATATGGACGATCCCGCCCCGAATGCGCGCATCTATACCGGCAAGGAGGGGGGCGGACGCTTCTTTGTCGATTACTGCAACTGGGCGCGCTTTCCCGATTACAAGCGCTTCATCTTCGAGTCGAAAGCCGCCGAGATCGGGGCGGAATTGATGCAGAGCGCCTCGGTCCAGCTTTTTCACGAGCATGTTCTCGTCAAGGAGGCGGCGACGGGGGTGCCGACGCCTTGGCATCAGGATGCGCCCTATTACTGCGTCAGGGCGCCCAAGACCCTCAGCCTGTGGATACCGCTCGACGAGGTGCCGCGCGAGACGACGCTGGAATTCATCGCCGGGTCGCATGAATGGGGCAAGGTCTACCGGCCCCAGCGCTTTAACAGCGAACCGTTGAACGAGAATGACGGGCTGGAGGAGATCCCCGATATCGACGGGAATCGCGGCGATTACACGATCATCGGCTGGGCCTTGCAGCCGGGCGATGCCGTCGCCTTCGACTATCGCACGATCCACGGCGCCCCGGCGAATACCAGCCAGACGCAGCAAAGGCGGGCTTTCTCGCTGCGGTTGCTGGGGGAGGGGGCGACGTTTCGACGGCGCGACGGGATCGTGACCTCACCGCCCTTCCCGGAGGTCACGCTCCGCGATGGCGATCCGTTGACGGGTGAGGAATTCCCGGTTCTGCGCGGATGACGGATGCGCCATCCCCGGACACCGCCGCAAGGCGGAGCCGCGGATGGCGATGCCCCCGCATCCAAAGGCACATTATCCCAGCGAAATCGCGGCAGCGCTTTCGGGAAGCTCCGCGTCGAAGCAGCGCTGGTAGTATTCGGCCACCGTCGCGCGCTCCATCTCGTCGCATTTGTTGAGGAAGGTCAGGCGGAAGGCGAACCCGACATCCCCGGCGAAGATCTGGGTATTCTGCGCCCATGAAATCACCGTGCGCGGCGACATCACGGTCGAGATTTCGCCGTTCATGAAGCCCTGCCGCGTGAGATTGGCGACCTGTACCATATGCTCCAGCATCGGGCGGTCCGCATCGGGCGCCTTGGAGGCGACGATATCGGCCTCCGCCTTCTGGCTGAGATAGTTGAGCGTCACGACCATCGACCAGCGGTCCATCTGGCCCTGATTGATCTGCTGCGTGCCGTGATACAGACCCGTCGTATCGCCCAGACCCACGGTGTTCGCGGTGGCGAACAGGCGAAAACCGGGATTAGGGCGGATCACCTCGTTCTGGTCCAACAGCGTCAGCTTACCCTCGACCTCCAGCACGCGCTGGATCACGAACATCACATCCGGGCGGCCCGCATCGTATTCGTCAAAGACCAGCGCAACGGGATTGCGCAACGCCCAAGGCAGGACGCCCTCGCGGAAATCCGTGACCTGCTTGCCGTCCTTGATGACGATCGCATCTTTGCCGATCAGGTCGATCCGGCTGATATGGCTGTCGAGATTGACGCGCACACAGGGCCAGTTGAGTCGCGAGGCGACCTGCTCGATATGCGTCGATTTGCCGGTTCCGTGATACCCCTGCACCATCACCCGGCGATTATGGGCAAACCCGGCAAGGATCGCCCGAGTCGTTTCCGGATCGAACTGATAGCTGTCATCCCGGTCGGGAGTGTAGGGATTATGCGCCTTGAAGGCCGGAACCTGCATATCCGTATCAACACCAAAGACATCCCGCACCGAAACGGTCGTGTCCGGCGCGGCGGGCATTGCCTCGAAATCCAGTGCGTCTGGCATGAAAGCTCCTCAGGGCGAATAGGGGGACGAAATTCTGGTGGAAACTGGCGCGGAAAACCCGTTTCGGCAACCTGTAATTCCGGTTTTCCTGTCGAAGGAGGGTCGATCCCCAAAAAAAGACGCCCTCCACGGGGGGAGGGCGCTAGGCAGAACGATTGATGAGGTCTTCAGAATTCTAGCAGCGACATCCGTAGCTGCTGGAATAGTTCGTGTAGGGCACGGTCGAGACGACGCCGCTGCGATACGTCGCGGGGGCGATGTAGCTCGTCGACAGAGGTGCGACGTAGCTCGTCGACAGAGGCGCGACGTAGCTCGACGAGTAGGTCGGCGCGACATAGCTGCTGCGATAGCTGGCGGGCGTGATCGTCGAGCCGAGCGTGTAGGGCTGCGAGACATAGCTGTACCGGCTCGACGGATACGAATACGACGATCCATAGCTATAGGTGCTGTACGGCACCGAGTACGACGATCCATAGCTGTAGCTTGGGTAGCTCAGGCTGGAGCGGTAGGAAGCAGGCTGGACATAGCTGCTGCTGTAATAGTTGGGTTGCAGATCGAGCGTCCCAATATGCACATAAGGGCCAGAGGCCGCATAGCTGGATCCATAGTAGCCGGTTCCGCCATAATAGCCCAAGCCACCATAGTAGGCCGACTGTGCCGACGCCTGCGTCGCGGACAGCGCGAGCGCCGCGATGGCGGTAAGGATGATTTTCTTCACAGCTGTAACTCCCTAATTAACTGTTTGTTAATTGTACAACTGCGACGCACGATTCGCTAGTCTTGAATCACGATTCTGCAATGATCGCAAACGTATACGTTATTTACTTTGTAATGCACTAGAACAGCTTCTTGCTTTGTTCAGCTTCTGAGCAGTTTTGCGATCCGGTTTGGAACGCGACTCATTTCCACGCCGGTAAAGACGTGGAGCGTATTGAGATCGTCGTCAATCACCGCATGATCGCTGACCCACCCGCCCAGCGACAGGTATCCGCGCAGCAGGGGCGGCATGCGCATCATCCCGCGTTTCGGATCGGGCTGCCTGCGCCGCAACAGCGCCCCAAAGCGAAATATTTTCGGGGCTTTAGGCAGGGGAAGCCAGCGCCGGGGGGCGATATGACGGTCCCCCAGCAAGGCCAGCGCATCGGCATGGGCATCGGCATCCGCGCCCTCGAAACTGGAGCAACCGAACAGCATCTCGATCCCATTCGCATCGACATAGCGGGTCATCGCCTGCCAAGCCACGCGCAGGATATGCGGGTTGCGATGCTCAGGGTGTACGCAGAACCGGCCCATCTCGACCATCCGCGCCGGAAAATCGGCCAAGGCACCCAAGTTGTAATACTGCGCCGAATAGGACCGCCCGATCTCCTGCCCGCTTTCGAAGGGCATCAACCGAAAGCAACAGACGAGCAGGGCGTCATCAACCCGCTCGATCAGGATATGTGCGCAGGCATCATCGAAGGAATCCGCGTCCAATTCGCTTTCGCGCGGGGCGGCGCCCGTATCGCGGATAAAGGCGTGATAACGCAATCGCTGGGCCGCGATCACATCCTGCGCACTGGCCGCAAGGCGAACCCGGTACGGCCCCCGGTCAAAGCTTTCCATGGACACGCCCTCCTTGATTCTGTCGCAGCGTTGCTATCGCATCTTGATACAGGGTTGATGACATTCCGGCGCTTTTCATAGGGGAAAATCTTGGCAGAAATGGCGCTGCATTCCCTGCCCTTGCGCTCTGGCCTTGCCGCCATACATTCGATGGCTAACCAGCGAGGCATTCCCATGATCGACAAGATCGAGAAATCCGACGCCGAATGGCGCGAACAGCTTTCGGACGAAGCCTATCGCGTCACGCGCAAGCACGGCACCGAACGGCCCTTCACCCATGACAATTTTCCCAAGGAACCGGGCACGTTCCGCTGCATCTGCTGCGAAGCGCCCCTGTTCGAGCAGGGCGCGAAATTCGACAGCGGGACGGGGTGGCCGTCTTTCTATCAACCCATCGACGAAAGCGCGGTAACCGAAAAAGCGGATCGCAGCCTGTTTATGCGGCGGACCGAAATCCTCTGCGCGCGATGCGATGCCCATCTGGGCCATGTCTTCCCCGATGGGCCACCACCAACGGGCCTGCGCTACTGCATGAACGGTGTCGCGCTGACATTCGACGCGGAGACATGACGGACGAAACGCTCGACCCTCGCGACGCCTTTGCCGGGGTCGATATGTGGATTTTCGACCTCGATAACACGCTCTATCCCTATCCCCCCGGTCTCTGGGCACAGATCGACGGGCGGATGGGGGCGTTTATCTCGACCTTGTTGACGGTCGATGCGATCGAAGCCCGGCGGGTGCAGAAGGAATATTTTCTGCGCTATGGCCTGACGGTGCGCGGCCTGATGAAGCATCACGGGGTTGCGGCGGCGGATTTCCTGTCCTTCGTCCATGATGTCGACCTATCGGACATCGCCCCCAATCCGGAGCTTGGCGCGGCCATCGAGGCCCTGCCGGGGCGCAAGATCATTCACACCAATTCCGACCGGGCGCATGTGGCGCGCGTGCTGGCACGGCTCGACATTGCCCCCGGCATCTTCTCGGCGGTGCATGATATCGAGTCTACCGACTTCGAGCCGAAACCCGGTCCCCGCGCCTATGATGCGGTGGCGCAGGCCGAAGCCATCGCCCCGACCCGCGCAGCCATGTTCGAGGATTCGGCGCGCAACCTGCTGGAGCCGCATAAACGCGGGATGCGCACGATCCTGCTGCCCACCACCTGTGACATTGCATCGGCTGGCAAAGACGGCGCGCATGTCCATTTTATCACCCACGACCTGACCGGGTTCCTGAGGCGCATAATGGGCGAGACGGCATGAGCGAACGGATCGAGACGGATATTCTGGTGATCGGCGGGGGTCTGGCAGGGCTGGCCCTGACCGCGCGGCTGGCCGCGGATGGGCATGATGTCACCTGCATCGATGCGGGAACGGCACCCTCGCCCAAGACAGCCCCCCGCGACCAGCGAACGACCGCCATCCTGATGCCGGGAATCGACACGCTGCGCAAAAGCGGGGCATGGGATGCCATCGCCCCGGATGCCCAGCCCCTGCACGGCATGAAGATCGTCGATTGCGGGGGGGCCAATCCGGTTCCCCGCGATGAAGCGATGTTTGACGCCACCGAGACCGGCGCGGAGGCGTTCGGCTGGAATGTGCAGAACGGCCTCGCCCGGCTCGCGCTGGCCACACAGATCGACGCCCAGCCCAATGCGCGGCTGATCTGCGACACCCGCATCGGCCACTGGATCGCGCGACAGGACCGCGTGCTCGCGACCCTGTCCGATGGCACCCCGGTCTCGGCCCGCTTGCTGGTCGGGGCGGATGGGCGCGGCTCGGTCGTGCGCATGAAATCAGGGATCGGACTGCGCAAATGGGGCTATGCCCAGAAAGCGCTGGCCGCGCGGGTCGAGCATACCCGGCCCCATGAGGGCGTCTCCATCGAGATGCATCATGTGGGCGGGCCGCTGACCTTCGCCCCCCTGCCCGGAGAGCACTCCGGCCTCGTCTGGATGAACCCCGATGCCGAAGCCGATCGCCTGGCCGCCCTCGATGACACCGCATTCCTTGAGGAGCTGAACCGGCGCAGCGACGGGGTCTATGGCGAGATCACCGCGACGGCCCCCCGTGCCCTCTGGCCCGCGACGACGCAGGTGGCGACCGGCCTGACCGCGACGCGCACCGTGCTGATCGCCGAAGCCGCCCATGCCTTTCCGCCCATCGGGGCGCAGGGGTTCAACCTGTCCCTGCGCGACGTGGAGACCCTCGCAACCCTCTGCGCCACGGCGGATGATCCGGGCGCGGAGGAGATGCTGGCCCGCTACTCCCGCCAGCGCATGCCCGATATTCTCGCCCGAACCGCCGGGGTCGATCTGCTCAATCGGTCGGTCCGCAGCAGCGCGCGACCCGTGCGTGACCTGCGCCGGGCGGGCCTGTCGATCCTCGGGCGCACGCCGCCCCTGCGCCGCCTCGCCATGAAGATCGGGCTGGGCCGATGAACCAGCCGATCCACGCGGGCGCCCGCTATTACGGCGCATTGACTCTGCCGATCTATGATGCAGCGGTGCTCAATATCGCCGTGCCCTATGCCTGGGGCGTGCCGCTGGCGGTGGGGCGCGAGATGTACCGGCGGATGGTTGGCGCGCGACATCTGGATATCGGCGTCGCGACCGGGTATTTTCTGCGCAAGGCGCTGGCAGATCGCGACATGGCCGAGATCACGCTGATGGATCTCAATGAGAACGCCACCCGCTACGCCGCCGACAAGCTCAGACGATTCACCGTCACACAGGCGGTCGGCGACGCGCTGGAGCCGTTTCCGGTCTCAGGACCCTTCGATTCGATCGGGATGTTCCACCTGTTGCACTGCATGCCCGGCACGATCCCCGAAAAGGCCGTAGCCCTCGACCACGCCATCCGGGTACTGGCTCCCGGCGGCATCTGCTTCGGGGCCAGCGTCACGCCAGCAGGGCGACAATTGGGGGCATTCGGGCGAATGGTCCTGAACGGCTCCAATCGCACCGGCGCACTGAACAACGCGCAGGACGACCACGACACCCTGCGCAGCGAGATCGAGGCACGATTCAACGACACGAAGATCGAATTACGCGGCGTCATGACCCTGTGGGAAGCGCGCGATCCGAAATAGAAGCCTTGCCCCGCACATGAGACGGGGCAAGGCTTCCTCACGCCCTCACGCCCTCACGCCGCCAGATCGAATCCCTCTGCTTCCGGCCCCGCAATCGCCGTGGCTGTTGCCTCTGCCGTTGCGGCGGATAGGGTCCAGCCGAGATGGCCATGGCCGGTATTGTAGAACACGCCCGGCATACGGCCCGGTCCGACTTTGGGCATCATATCCGGCATCATCGGGCGCAGGCCCGCCCATGGCACCACGCGCTCGGTCGAGACGGTCGGGAAATGCGTTTCGACCCATTCCACCAGCGGCGCGGTCCGGCCCGCCCGGATATCACGGTTGAAACCGGAGAATTCCGCCGTCCCTGCAATGCGAAACCGGTCCGGCCCAAGGCGGCTGGAGACCAGTTTCGTCTCATCGTCCAGCAGGCTGACCATCGGCGCACCCGCCCGGCTCTCCGCATCATCGAGATTGACGGTGATGGAGTAACCCTTGACCGGATAGACATTCACCCGGTCGCCCAGTTGCTTGGCGAACATCCGGCTTGCGCATCCGGCGCAGACGACCACCGCATCGAACCGCTCGGAATCGACCAGTGTGCGGATCTTCACGCCACCCGTTTTGCCCCGATCGACCTGAATCACATCGGTGCCATACCGAAAGCGCACGCCGCGCTTTGCCGATGCCTTGGCCAGTCCGACTGTGAATTTATGGATATCACCACTGGCATCCGACGGGGTCAGAAAGCCGCCATACCAATCGCCCTGCAAGGTCGGCTCGACCCGCGCGATCTCGGCGGGGGATAGCTCCTCGCGGGTCAGACCCCCCTCGGCCAGCAAGGTATTGACCCGCTGCGCATGTTCAAAACTCTTGCGGGTGCGATAGACATGCATGATGCCGCGATGCTCGACATCGAAATCGATCCCCTCGGCCCGCGCCCAGCCGTAGAGATGCTGACGCGCCTCGATGGCCAGCCGGGTCGTGGCGATGGTGTTGCTCTTGTATTTCGGCATCGAGGCGAGGAATTGCGCGATCCACGAATATTTGTGCCAGCTCGGCGACAGGTTCAGCAGCAGCGGCGCATCCTTGCGGAACATCCACATGATGCCCTTGAGGATCGTGGTGGGATGCGTCCAGGTTTCGGCATTCGAGGCGGAAAGCTGGCCACCATTCGCAAAAGATGTCTCCATCGCCGCATAGCGGTGTTTTTCGAAGACGGTCACATCGAGGCCGCGCTTGGCCAGCGCATAGGCAGTGGTCACGCCGGTGATTCCGCCCCCAAGGACGGCTACGGTACGGATTTGAGGTGTCATATCGGTCTCTTACAGCTGTGCCGGTCAAGGGTTGCCGCGCATCGACATCGATGCACGTGCGCCCCCTCCGTCACGAACCTGAGAGATTCACGGGCGGCAGAACCGCACCACCCGCTTGCTCCTTCGGTGGACCGGATGGCACCCGGCCTCTCTTCGGAGTTCACTGTTTTGCACGGTCCTCTTGCCTGAGAGTTTCCGGGGCGGTTGCTCCTTCGGCGTCGCCTCGCGGCGATCTCTCCCGTGCGACATTATGATACATGAAACTGGCGGATTCACAAAGCCGATTCTTGTGTCCGCGCGCGCCGCGCCTCGCGCAGGGATATCACAATCCCGCTCGCCAGAACGATCCCGATCCCCAGCGTCGTCAGGGCGTCAGGCACATCCCCGAAGACGAGGATTCCGATCAGCACGCCGAAGACAATCTGCAAGTAACTGAGCGGCGCGACGGCGCTGGCCTCGGCCCTGGAATACGCGACGATGATCAGAAAATGCGCCAGCGCCGCAATGCCCCCCACCGCCGCCATCATCGCCCAGTCGAGAGGTGCAGGCGCGGTCCAGCGCCATGGCAGGACCGGGATCAGAACGATCGTCCCGATCCATGCAGGCACCGCCAGCAGCAATCCCCGTGGCGTCTGTGCCGACATGCTGCGCGTCATCAGGATATAGAGCGCCGTCATCAGGGCCGCACCGATGGCAAAGCCGATTCCCGGATTGAACGGCCCGTATCCCGGCCTGACGACCAACAGAATACCGCATAATCCGACCGCGACGGCCAGCCAGCGCACCGCCCCCACCCGCTCGCCCATAAAGACCGAGGAAACCGCCGTAACCGCCAGTGGAAACAGGAACACGATGGCCAGCGCATTGGCCAGCGGCATCCATGCCAGCGCCGCGATGTAGCACAGTGTCATCAACACAAAGGCGACGCCGCGCAGCAGATGCATCCCCGCCCTCCGGCGCGAGACCCGCAACAGATGCCGATATCCGATCATGTATGGCAACATCAGCGCAGCATGAACCGCATTGCGCACCCATGCGACCTGTTCGGGGGGGTAGATCGCCGCCAGATGCTTCGACATCGCATCCGATGCGGGCAGCAGGGCCATGGCGACCAGCATGGCCACGATCCCAAGTCTTTCGCCCCCCGTCTGCGTCGTTATCGGGATCGTTTGCTCCATGGGGTGAGGTCAGGCCGATCCCGCGACAATGTCAATCGTCGAAATCTCATGGATGCAGCATGACGAGACGTGACAATCGCGTTGAGACCCGTATCCTGTTCGCCGAACAATCGGGGGGCCGTCCCCGGTTTCGGACCTGAACATCTGGGGAGACATCGTTTCATGATGAAATCATTACTCGCCGCCGCGACCGCTCTTGCGCTCATCGCTGGCAGCACCGGCGCCTTTGCCGCCGCCCATGGCGAGGGCAAGACTCTGAAGATGGCCTATGACGCCGACCCGGTTTCGATGGACCCGCATGAGCAATTGTCGGGCGGCACGCTGCAATTGTCGCACATGGTCTTCGACCCGCTTCTGCGCTGGACTCAGGAGCTGGGCTTCGAGCCGCGTCTGGCGACCGGCTGGGAACGGGTGGACGACACCACGATGCGCTTCATGCTGCGCGAGGGCGTAAAGTTCCATTCCGGCAACGAGATGACCTCGAAAGACGTGGTCTGGACCTTTAATCGCATCAAATCGTCGCCCGATTTCAAGGGCGTCTTCGTGCCCTTCCTGAGCATGGAAGCCATCGACGACTATACCGTCGAGATCAAGACCGACGGGCCTTTCCCGCTGGTCCTGCACAACGCGACCTATATCTTCCCGATGGACAGCGCCTTCTACACCGGCGAGGTCGACGGCAAGGCCAAGGACGAAATCACCAAGCACGGCGACAGCTTCGCCTCGCAGAACGCGTCCGGCACCGGCCCCTTCACCATCACCGAGCGTGAGCAGGGCATCAAGATCGTCTTCGAACGCTTTGCCGATTACTGGGATACCGACAGCCCCGGCAACGTCTCGACCATCGAATTCACGCCCATCAAGGAAGCGCCGACCCGCGTGGCGGCCCTGCTGGCCGGGGATGTGGATTTCATCGCGCCGGTCCCACCCACCGATCTGGACCGCGTCGATTCAGATGACGGCACCACCCTCGTCACCATGCCCGGCACCCGCATCATCACGCTGCAACTGAATCAGGACCGGGTCGAGGCATTCAAGGACGTGCGCGTCCGTCAGGCCATCGTCCATGCCATCAATAACGAGGGCATCGTCCAGAAGATCATGCGCGGCTTTGGCACGGCGGCGGCGCAGAAATCCCCTGCGGGCTATCTGGGCCACAACCCGGCGCTGACCCCCCGCTATGATGTGGAAGCGGCCCAGAAGCTGATGGATGAGGCAGGCTTTGGCGACGGTCTCGAAGTCACCATGATGTGCCCGAACAACCGCTATGTGAACGACTTCAAGATCTGCGAAGCTTCCGCATCGATGCTGGCGAAGATCGGCATCAAGGTTGACCTGACCACCATGCCAAAGGCCCAGTACTGGCCCAAATTCGACGAGCGCGCCGCCGATATCATGATGATCGGCTGGCATTCGGATACCGAGGATTCGGCCAATTTCTACGAATTCCTCGCCATGACCCCGAACAGCGATACGGGCCGTGGCCAGTATAACTCCGGGGCCTATTCGAACGGCGCCGTGGATGCGCTGACCGAAGCGTCGCTGAAGGAAACCGACGACGCCAAGCGCGCCGAGATGCTTCAGGACATCGAGCAAATCCTCTATGACGACGCCGCCTTCGTGCCCTTCCACTGGCAGAATCTCGCCTGGGGTGCGCGTAAGGGCGTCGGCATCGAAGCGGTCGTGAACGCGATGAACTTCCCCTATCTGGGCGACCTCGTCATCGAGTGATGATCCCCGGCCAATAGCATAAAAGGGCAAAGGCCCGTCCGGCAACGGATGGGCCTTTGTCGTGGCAGAGGATCGGTGTGCAAAGACGTGCGACGATGCCGTGTCCTTCGCCGTTGACGCAGGCCCGTCTCGTCCGATACCCGATGGGTATGAGCATTCGTATCGCCACTTGGAACATCAACTCCGTGCGCCTGCGCGAGGAAACCGTCTTGCGGTTCCTGCGCGAAGCGGGGCCGGATGTGCTGTGCCTTCAGGAAACCAAATCCCCCGATGCCGCCTTTCCCCATGACGGATTCGACGCCGCCGGATACACCCACCGCCATGTGCGCGGCGAAAAGGGATATAATGGCGTTGCCATCCTCTCGCGCCTGCCGCTGGAGCCGCTGACCCATCGCGATTTTTGCGGCAAGGGCGATTGCCGACATATCGCCGCCAGCGTGGGCGGCATGACCGTGCATAATTTCTACGTCCCCGCCGGGGGCGATGTGCCCGACCGCGAGGCGAATGACAAATTCGGCCATAAACTCGATTTCCTCGATGAAATGCGCGACTGGTTCGGGCCGGATGGCAATGCGCCGGGTGGCCCCTCTGTCCTCGTCGGCGACCTCAATATCGCCCCGCAGGAGCACGATGTCTGGTCCCATAAACAACTGTTGAAAGTCGTCAGCCACACCCCCATCGAGGTCGAGGCGCTGGAGGCCGTACGCGCCAGCCGCGACTGGATCGACACCGCCCGCGAGATTACGCCCGCCGATGAAAAACTGTATTCATGGTGGAGCTATCGCTCAAAAGACTGGTCAGCGGCGGATAAGGGACGCCGCCTCGACCATATCTGGATCACCCCTGACCTGCGCGGCGCTTTGCGGTCCTGCGACACCCACCGTGATGTGCGCGGATGGGAAAAACCATCGGATCATGCGCCGGTCGTGGCGACGCTGGATGTTTAATGCGTGAAGTGCAAATCATTGCAATTTATATTATACGTACGTTATTAAATCGAAATGACAGTTTCGGTTCACCCAACGCCCGGTACAATAGTCAGAGTTGACCTCTCAAAAGGCTTTAAGCCTCCAGAAATGGTCAAGCGACGTCCTGCAATTGTCTTATCGCCACCGATTCCGAACAGGCGGCAGCTTTGTACCATAGTACCTTTAAGTACGAGCGCACCAAATCCTGTACTTCCTCACCACATGAAAATCAGCTTCGATCCTCTTTTACCCAGCCCTTATCATGAGCGAACAATGTGGGTGAAAGCAGATATAGTCTTAACTGTAGCCTTTCATCGCTTACGGTTGCTGTTTTCGGGCTGGGATCATGGGCAACGAGTGTATGATGCAAGAGTTATCAGCGATAAAGATCTGAAAGCGGTTCGTGACTGCGTGAGAGCCGGACTTGGATTGTGATTTGAATTATTAACCGGCTATGCCTATATTTGATGTGTAGCCGGTCGCACCGGCATTTAAGTCCAACCGGGTAAAACCGCTGGCCTCTAGAAGTTCGGTGATCGCAAACCTATTCTAGAGTCTGTATGCGGTCTCGCTTTGGCGGGACCGCATTTTATTTATATCCCCCCCTATCGCACCGGCGGCATCCGGATCGAGTTTGACCGGCATTCGCGGTTCACATCCCGGCCACAGGCACGCGGGGTCAGGCTTTTGTCGAAACAGATTTTGATCTCACGCAGGCGGTTTTTCGAGCAATTGATGACGATTTCGTTTTCGTCCAGCGCAGGATTCACCTCGATGAAGGCGGCCTCGATCACCTTGGGGTCGATGGTCAGCGTCCGGTCGAGACGGCGCAACTCCTTGGGGATGACCACCGAATCATAAGCGTCCTTCACGGTGTCGAAATAGGCGCGCGGGTCCATGCCGGAGCAGGTGCCGTGTTTTTTCCACTGGTGGAAAATCAGGCCCTTGGCGGGCATGACCGGCAGCATCTTATCGACCGTGCGCTCGGGCACCCGCGCGCTGACATCGCAGAATTCGGGCCATCCGGTCTCGTTCTGGGGCCAGAGACCATGGGCGACGAACCCGAAATCGCGCGAGCCGTTGCACTGGGTCGACGTCCGGTCGCCCCTGTCTTCACAAAAGCTGGGCGACCAGGACAGCGCCAGAACGTAATAGTCAAAGCCCTCGCCCCGCGCCTCGTAGGAGCCACCGCCCCCGCCAGAGGCCGCATTGCTGGCCCCGCCACTCTTCTGCGACAGCATATCCTGCACGAAGGTATCGAGCGTGCCCTGTTCCCATGCCGTGATCCCGGCGAGCACCAACGCGCCGAGCGCGACCAATATCTTGTTCTTTGTCATGGGGCCTTACACTCCACCGCACGTTTCAACCTTTTCAATCGCCGTCCTTTTCCTATATACGGGCCAAGAAGTCTCCCGGAAAAACCATGTCGCCCGGTAGACGCGCTCCGAAACGGGGCGCGCCTGCTCCCACATGGTCGGAAAAGTGCCAATCGAGAAGGACCGCCCCCATGTCTCTGCCCCTGATGCCCAAAGCCGTCGCCGTCTGGCTCGTCGACAACACGTCCCTCTCCTTCGATCAGATCGCCGATTTCACCGGGATGCATTCGCTGGAGATTTCCGGCATTGCCGATGGCGAGGTGGCGCAGGGCCTGAAAGGGCGCGACCCCATCGCGACAGGCGAGTTGACACGCGACAGTATCGCGCGCTGTGAAAAAGACCCCAAGGCGCGTCTGAAGCTGCAACCGCGCGTGAAGGTGCCGGAAGTCAAGCGCAAGGGGCCGAAATACACGCCGCTGTCAAAACGTCAGGAGCGCCCCGCCGCGATCCTGTGGCTGATCCGCAATCACCCCGAACTCACCGATGCGCAGATCTCGCGCCTCGTGGGCACGACCAAGCCGACGATCCAGTCGCTGCGCACCAAGACGCATTGGAACTACGCCAATATCACCCCCGTCGACCCCGTTGCGCTGGGCATGTGCCGCCAGACCGAGCTGGACGAAGCAGTCGCCAAATCCGCGCCAAAACGCGAGGCGATGGACGAACAGACCCGCGAAGAAGGTGCCCTGATGTCAACCGAGGAATCGCTCGCCGACCCCGCGTTGGACGATGACGAAATGACCATCGAGCCAGACGATTCCGGCCGCGCCCCGGACGATTTCTTCAATCTGCCCAAGGGCGGCGCCGAAGAAGACGAGGAGAAGCTGTGACCTAGGGGGGATGGGCGATCTCTGACAAAACATGCAAGAGCGTGATCAAGCACATGACCCCCTAATGTGAATCAGGCGGCTTCCCACTGTTCCAACTTTGCCTCAAAGAAACGGCACGCGTGTTTTATGTGCTCGCGCACCACGGTCGGACGAGACACAAATCTGCCGCTTCGACCGGCCTGTCATCTGACCCAAAAGCGCGAAGGGGAAGAACCAAAGGGTAGAACCCCTGCATCAGAGGTTTGATCCCGCTCAACGACACGATACATCGGTTCTCGTAACAGCGGGGAGCGAGTGGCATGTGGCAATTCTGGGTCGACCGGGGTGGCACCTTTACGGATTTGGTCGCCCGTGCGCCGGATGGGGCGCTGCACACCCATAAGCTGCTCTCCGAAAACCCCGAACAATACACGGATGCCGCCGTGCGCGGGGTGCGCGATCTGCTGGGGCTTGGCCCAGACGACCCCTTGCCCAGAGGGACCGTGGATGCCGTGAAGATGGGCACCACAGTCGCGACAAATGCCCTGCTGGAGCGCAAGGGCGACCGCACGCTCTTGCTGATTACCCAAGGGTTGGGCGACCTGCTGCGCATCGGGTATCAGAACCGCCCGCACCTCTTCGACCTGAAAATCACCCTCCCCGAATTGCTCTACGAACGTGCGGCGGAGGTGGTCGAGCGGCTTGATGCCAGCGGCGCAATCGTCACATCGTTGGACGAGGCGAGCGCGCGCAAGGCCCTGCAAAGCGCCTATGACGACGGTATCCGGGGTGTCGCCATCGCCTTCATGCACGCCTATCTCAACCCCGATCACGAGGAGCGGGTGGCGGCCATCGCCCGCGAGATCGGCTTCACACAGATCTCGACCTCGCACCGCACCTCGCCGCTGATCAAGCTGGTCGGGCGCGGGGATACGGCGGTGGTCGATGCGTATCTGACGCCGATTCTCAGCCGCTATGTCGAGCAGGTACGTTCGGCTCTGGCCCCGGAAAATGCGGGCGACGGCAAGACGCGCCTGATGTTCATGCAATCGAATGGCGGGTTGACGGATGCCTCGTTGTTTCAGGGCAAAGACGCGATCCTTTCTGGCCCGGCGGGCGGCGTCGTCGGCATGGTCAAGACGGCGGAGCTGGCCGGATTCGACAGGATCATCGGCTTCGACATGGGTGGCACCTCGACGGATGTGACCCATTACGCGGGCGAGTACGAGCGCAGCTTCGAGACGGAGGTAGCGGGCGTTCGGATGCGCGCCCCGATGATGAATATCCACACGGTCGCCGCCGGGGGCGGATCGATCCTCAGCTATCGCGATGGCCGCTATCAGGTCGGGCCAGAAAGCGCAGGGGCGAATCCCGGCCCTGCCTGCTATCGACGGGGCGGGCCGCTGACGGTGACCGATTGCAACGTCATGCTGGGCAAGCTGAACCCCGCCTATTTCCCGGCTGTCTTCGGTCCCGATGCCAATCAGCGGCTCGATGCGGATGTCGTGCGCGAGAAATTCGAGACCCTCGCCGCCGAGATCGCCACCGCGACCGGCGACGCCCCCCTGACCCCTGAGGAAACGGCGGAAGGATTCCTGCGCATCGCGGTCGAGAACATGGCCAATGCGATCAAGAAAATCTCCGTCCAGCGCGGCTATGACGTCACGCAATACACGCTCAACTGTTTCGGCGGGGCGGGGGGACAGCATGCCTGCCTCGTCGCCGATGCGTTGGGGATGCGCCGCGTGTTTTTGCATCCCTTTGCCGGGGTTCTGTCGGCCTATGGCATGGGCCTTGCCGATATCCGCGCGCTGAGAGAGCGGCAGATCGACCGCCCCGTCTCCGCCCCGCTCGACGATGCCATCGCGGAGATGGGCGCAGAGGCCCGCGCGGAGGTCGCCGGACAGGGGATCGACCCCGCCGCCGTCACCGTCATCGCCCGCGCGCATCTGCGCTATGACGGCTCGCATCAGGCGCTGGAGGTCATGGCAGGCAGCGAGGCGGACATGATCGCCCGCTTCGAGGAGGTGCATACCGCGCGCTACGGCTTTGCCGCCGGTAGCCGCGCCCTGACGGTCGAGATGCTCAGCGTCGAAGCCATCGGCACCGCCGACGAGATCAACGACACCGAAACGGCCACGACCGACACGCCCCCTGAGGCCATCGCCTCCGTCTCCATGCGGTCGGGCGGTCAGCGGCGCGGCGCGCCCCTGTTCGACCGCGACCGCCTCGCCCCCGGCCAGACCGTCACAGGCCCCGCGATCATCACCGAGACGACCGGCACCAATATCGTGGAGGATGGCTGGCAGGCGCGGGTCAACGGATTCGGCCATCTGATCCTCGAACGGATCGTTCCGCTGAAACGCGAAGGGGCCATCGGCACCGAAGCGGACCCGGTGATGCTGGAGGTGTTCAACAACCTGTTCATGTCCATCGCCGAGCAGATGGGCGCGACGCTGGAGAACACCGCCTATTCGGTGAATATCAAGGAACGGCTGGATTTCTCCTGCGCACTGTTCGATGCGACCGGCGATCTGGTGGCGAATGCGCCCCATGTGCCGGTGCATCTCGGCTCGATGAGCGAATCCGTGCGCCGGGTCATCGCGCTCAATCCCGGCATGGCCAAGGGCGACAGCTTCATGCTGAACGCACCGTTCAATGGCGGCACCCACCTGCCCGATGTCACCGTCATCACCCCCGTTTTCGACGAGGCGGGGGAGAATGTCCTGTTCTTCGTCGGCTCGCGCGGCCACCATGCGGATATCGGCGGGCGCACCCCCGGTTCCGGCCCGCCCGATTCAACCCATATCGAAGATGAAGGCGTCGTCATCGACAATTTCCTGCTGGTCGAACAAGGTCGCCTGCGCGAAACTGAAACCCGCGCCTTGTTCGCTTCCGGCAAATATCCCTGCCGCAATATCGATCAGAACATGGCCGATCTCGAAGCCCAGATCGCCGCCAATGCGACCGGCCTGCGCGAAGTGGGCCGCATGATCGCCAATTTCGGCCTCGACGTGGTGCAGGCCTATATGGGCCATGTGCAGGACAATGCCGAAGCCTCCGTCCGCCGGGTCATCGGCGCGCTCAAGGAAGGCGCGTATACTTATCCGATGGATGAGGGATGCCAGATTGCGGTCGCGGTCCGCGTTGACCGCGCGGCGGGCGAGGCAACCATCGATTTCACCGGCACATCACCCCAGCAGGCGGGCAATTACAACGCTCCGCTCGCCGTCTGTCATGCCGTCGTTCTCTACGTCTTTCGCACATTGGTCGGGGCGGCGATTCCGCTGAATCAAGGGTGCCTCAAGCCGCTGAAGATCATCGCGCCCGAAGGCAGCATGATCAATGCGCAATACCCCGCCGCCGTCATCGCGGGCAATACCGAAGTCTCGCAGGCGATGTGCAATTGTCTCTACGGCGCCTTGGGCGCGATGGCGGGGTCTCAGGCGACGATGAACAATTTCATCTGGGGCAACGAGACCCACCAGAACTACGAGACGATCTGTGGCGGCACCGGCGCAGGGCCGGGCTTTGACGGCACCAGCGCCGTGCAGACGCATATGACGAATACCCGCATGACCGACCCCGAAATCCTCGAACAGCGCTTTCCGGTCCGGGTCGAGGAATTCTCGATCCGCGCCGGGTCGGGCGGCAAGGGCATCTGGACGGGAGGAAACGGGATCACGCGCCGCCTGCGATTCCTCGAACCCATGACGGCCACCGTCCTCACGGGTCATCGCATCGTACCCCCATTTGGCGTGAACGGCGGGGAACCGGGGGAATGCGGCCGCAATGCCGTTCACCGCGTCGATGGCCGCCGGGATAGGCTCAAGAGCAATGATGAGGCGCAGATGGCGGCAGGCGACATCTTCGAGATGGACACCCCCGGCGGAGGCGGCTGGGGCGCTTGAAAAAAAAGCCTGCCCCAGCGCCTTGGCCGGGGCAGGCTTTGTGAAGGGAAGCCGCTGCTTTACCCGTTCACATCGACCAGAACGCGGCCCTTGACCTGACCTTTCAGGATCGCGGGGCCAAGATCGGTCAGATCCGACAGGGTGGCGGGATGGACCATCGATTCCAGCTTGTCCATCGGCAGGTCATCCACGATCCGCTTCCACGCGCGCACGCGGTTGTCATAGGGCTGCATCACCGAATCGATGCCGAGCAGATTCACGCCGCGCAGCAGGAACGGGATCACGGTCGCGGGCAGCTTGGCCCCGCCCGCGAGACCCACGGCGGCAACGGAGGCGCCGTATTTCATCTGTCCCAGCACCCGCGCCAGCATGTCGCCGCCCACCGCATCGACACAGCCCGCCCATGTCTCGGATTCCAGCGGGCGCTTGACCGTCTCGTTCAGCTCCTCGCGCGCGACGATGCGCGAACAGCCCAGACCCTTGAGATACTCGCCGGTCTCAGGTCGCCCGGTCACGCCCACGACCTCATAGCCCCGCGCAGCCAGAATCGCCACGGCGACCGACCCGACGCCGCCCGCCGCCCCGGTCACCAACACTTCGCCCTTCGACGGCTCCAGCCCGTGATCTTCAAGCGCCATGACAGCCAGCATCGAGGTAAACCCGGCGGTGCCGACGGCCATCGCCTGTTTCGGGGTCAGACCTTCGGGCAAGGGAACCAGCCAATCCGCCTTGACCCGCGCTTTCTGAGCATAGCCGCCCCAATGCGCCTCGCCCACGCGCCAGCCGGTTAGCACCACCTTGTCACCGGGCTTGTAGCGGCTGTCATCCGAGGCTTCGACGGTGCCCACGAAATCGATGCCGGGAACATGGGGATAGTTCCGCACCAGACCACCATTGCCCGTGATGCACAGACCATCCTTGTAATTGACCGTCGAATACTCGACGGCAACGGTAACATCCCCTTCAGGCAGGCGGCTTTCGTCGATCTGTTCGATGGCGGCGGATACCGCACCATCGTCATCCTTGGTCACGATCAGGGCATTGAAGCTCATGGCGGGGTCTCCTCGTCAGACGTCGGGTTTTTCAAAAGGCAAGGTGGTCACTTCGGCAGGGCGCATATGGTCGGGGGCCTCGACCCAGAGGGTACGGCCCGGCTCCCAATAGCCCCGGTCTATCATGGCAATGGCGACATTGGTGTCGAATTCGGGCGACCAGACGGCGGAGGTGACCTGCCCGACCTGTTCGCCGCCATCGCTGATGATAGCCCAAGCCGTGCGGCAGGCGGGCACGCGCTCGCCATGGATGCGCAATCCCCGGATCAGACGCTGTGGCCCATCGCTCTCCATGCGGATCATCGCATCGCGCCCGACACAGCCAATGGAATGCCATGGATCGCAAAAGCGGCCAAGATCGCATTCATAGGGCGTATTCTGCCGGGTCATATCATTGCCATAGGAGAGCAATCCCCCCTCGATCCGCTCGATCAGGTTAGGCCCCCCGGCGCGGACATTCAGGTCTTCGCCTGCCGCGAACAGGGCATCCCATAGCGGCTCGCCCAATGCGGTATCGTTGACATAGACCTCAAAGCCGCCCTGCTTGGAATAGCCGGAGCGCGCGACAAACATATCCGTGCCTTCGAAGGTCAGCCACTTGCCCCGGAAAAAGCGGATATCGCGCACGGCATCGCCAAAGACCCGCGCTGCCAACTCGTCGGATTTCGGTCCCTGTATCGCCAGCGGACTGACATCCGGCTCGAAAATCTCGACCTCGAAGCGAAAGCCATAGGCCAGACCCTTGGCCCAGTAGAGCACATCACTGTCGGCAATCGAAATCCAGAACCGATCCGGGGCCAGCTTGGTCGCGACCGGATCGTTCAGCATCCCACCCCGCTCATCGATCAGGGGCAGATAGAAACATTGATCGATCTTCGCTTTCGACAGGTCGCGCGGGGTCATCAACTGAACCATTTTTTCGGCATCGGGGCCAAAGATTTCGACCTGCCGTTCAGCGGCGACATCCCAAACCTGCACATGCTGTTTCAGATGCGCACATTCGGCCTCGATATCGCCAAAACTGGCGGGCAGCAGCATATGGTTATAAACGGTATATCCCTTCACGCCCGCCGCCTCGACGCGGTTCGTGAAAGGGGTCGCGCGGATACGGCGCGAGATGGCCAGCTCTGTCATGGGCGATACTCTGGGGCAGCGAATACCCGAACCGCAGCCGGGCAACGCATGAAAATCAAAGCCCCCGACCGCATGGCGCCGGGGGCGGCGCAGTCGCTACGAATGCCAGTGTATGTCGAGAATCTCGGCGCTTTTGCCTTCGAAACTCCAGACGCGCCCAAAATCGCGAATACGGCTTTTCAGGCCCCGCGCAAGGGTGACGTCCGGTCCCATCCAGTATTGGGAATTGACGATCTTCACGTCGCCATCCGGGCTGCCGCCGGGAATCGGCTCGATGGCCCCGGTCAGGACCTTCGGCACGCCGACGATGCGCTTCTTATCCTTGACCTCGTAGGTCACTTCTTCGCGCCGCGCCCCAAGGAAGGTGCTGACCAGCAGCTTCAGCACGCCGGAGGTGCCGCCCGATTGACCGGAAAAGATCGAAATCAGGGCATCGTATTGCGCATCATCCGACCGCTTGTCGATATAGGCGGCAGCCTTCCAGTCGCCATCGCCCATCTTGCCGGGAATATCGAGCAGGAGCGCGACATTCAGGCCCGACAGCTCGACACCCTCATGATGACCCTCATCGATGCGCGCGGCCATCCATGCGTGGCAATAGCCTTCGGTCGGCGGGTGCTGGCCAAGGCTCACCACACAGGGGCAGAACACATCACAGGAACAGTTGAGCGCAAGCTCGCCCTTGATCGACCAGTCGGGTTTCTTTTTCGCGGCCATCGGCCCCTCCTAGAGTGACAGTATGAGTGTGATGATCCCGGCCACCAGCAGCGCCCAGCCGACAAAGCGACTCCAGCGATCAGCGGCAGGGGCGAGTTTCTCCAGCACGAAGTAAACGGCGATGATCGCCATCCACGCAACATTCATCGCGCCGAACACGAACATCAGGCCCATCAGCGCAATGCAGCAGCCCACGCAATAGGCCCCATGCGCGGCCCCCATCGGAAATGCACCGCCCATTCCCTCGCGCCAATGGGCGATCAGCCAGGCAAGCGGACGGCGGCAATGGGTGAGACAGACATCCTTGATCGCCGTGAACTGCCATAACCCCGCAGCGATCATCAGCCCCCCCGCCACCAATGGCGGGGCGAGCGTACCCCCTTGGGCAAACAGATCTGTCTGGGCGAGACACAGTTGCAGGGCGGCAAGCAAAACGGAAATGGCCGCCCAAAGGGCGAAATACCCCGCGCCGAACAGCGCGACCCGCATGACAAGAACGATGCCGGTCGCCTCCTTCGCGGCCAGCTTGGCATATTGCACCATGACCGGGGCCATGGCGGGCAGCATCATCGCCAGCATCATGAGAATCCACATGACCGACGTGCCGATGAAGACCCCCGGCGTCAGATCGGTCGACATCGCCATATCGCCCATCGACACGGCCAGCATCCACCAGAGCATCGCACTGGCGAGACCGACGCTGAGAAGCGTCACAAAGCGAGGATCATCGAACCGAATCATGGCCCATCGTTGATCCGGTTCGGGAGGGGGTGTCAAGCGCCGACATCACAGCCACAGGATGTTGACATGAAATTCGCGAAAGCATGCTTCAGCGCCCTTCCATCCGCCACGCCCCGATCAACAGCATTGCCGCGATCAACAATGCCAGCCAGCCCGGCGCAAGAGGGGTCAAACGACTGTCGCGCACGACATAGGCCCCGCGCTCGCGCAGACCGATCCAATCGGGACCGAAGGCCCGGCGCGATCCGCTGACCCGGCGCAGAGCGGGAACCCCGACATCGCGCAGCAACAACATCGCGCCGCCCGTCGCCTCGGCCACGGGACGCAGCAGATCGAAGGTGGCCAGCGGGTTCTCGAATTCCTTCGGGCTGGCCGGGCCGACCGCCGCCGGGGTCTCCAACACCCCATCGGTGATCGAATAGAGGCCCTGCTCCGCCGCCTCGAATTCCGCCCGCCAGCGCCCCGGCCCGCTCGACACAAAGGGGGCGGAGAACCGCTCGCCGGAGGGGGCAACGATATCGGCCTGATCCGGTGCGTCGCCAAGGCTGCGCCGGATGATCGTAATATCCGCGCCGCTTGCCTCGGCGGTCAGGGCGTCTTCTTCGAGCTGGGGTTCCTTCATCAGCCAATGGGCAACCCGGCGCAGCATCTCGGCCAGCGGCCCGCCGCCCTCGTATCCGCGCGACCACAGCCATGCGGTATCGGTGGCCAGCATTGCCACGCGCCCCTCGTCGACCCGGTCCATCACCAGTAATGGCAACCCGCCCTCATCGGACATCAGCACATTGCCAGAGCGCGGCTCGACCTCGATCAGGCGCATCCAGCGGCCCCAGGTCGGATCGGTCGCATCCGCCTGCGGCAAGGTGGCGGTCACGGGATGTTTCTCGCCCGTTTCGGTCAACAGCGGCGTGAACAGCGTATTGAGCGAGCCGCCCGTGGGCGTGGCAGGCATGATCTCGGCCAGCGGCGAACGGTAGAGGCTGCTTGGCCCGCCAAAATCCGGCCCGGCAGCGATCAGCACCGCGCCCCCCCGGCGCACATATTGCGCAACATTGGCCAGATAGGCCGGGGCCAGCACCCCGCGTCGGACATATTTGTCGAAGATGACGAGATCGAAATCGTCGATCTTCTGCATAAACAATTCGCGCGTCGGAAAGGGGATCAGCGACAGTTCACGGATCGGAGTACCGCTCATTTTCGAAGGCGGGCGCAGGATGGTGAAATGCACCAGATCGACGCTTGGATCGGCCTTCAGCAGATTGCGCCATGCCCGCTCTCCCGCATGGGGCTGTCCTGAGACGAGCAGTACGCGCAGGCGGTCCCGCGCGCCCTGCACGGTGAACAACGCGCGGTTATTGCGGGTGGTGATCTCGCCTGCCAGCTCCTCGACTTCCAGCTCGAACACGCTCGCGCCACCCTTGTCCAGCGATGCGGAAATGGTGGTCGGCTCGCCCAGCGTGACCGTATCCCGGCGCACGGGCCGCCCGTCGATGCTGAGGGTAATGCGCGCGGGCGCGGCGGGGGCGGGGCCTTGATCGACGATCTGGAGACGGATCTGCACCTCCTCGCCAACGATGCCGAAACTGGGGGCGCTTTCGAGGATCAGGCGACGGTCAAAGGCCCCGTCGCGCCCAGTCGAGAGCACATGCACAGGGCCGGTAAAGCGATCGCGGATCGCCTCCGCCTCCAGTACGCTGAAATCGGGGGCATCATGGGCGCGGCCATCGGTGACGAGAACAGCCCCCGCAATCCGGTCCTGCCCCACATCGGCCAGCGCCGTCTCCATCGCATCGAACAGGCGGGTGCCGGTATCATCCGTGGCCTTGGCGGCGCGCGAATCGACGGTGGCGACCCGCAGTTCCAGCGGCGCCCGGCGGTCGAGACCATCCGCCGCCGCGCGGATCGCTTCCGCCGCCTGCGCCGTCAGGGCCGCACGCCCGTCGATGGTCTGGCTCGCGCTTTCATCGATCAGCAGCAGAGCGACGTCCGATAACGGCTCGCGGTCCTCCTGTGTCAGTTTCGGATCGGCCAGAGCCGCCAGCAGGGCCAGCCCGGCCAGCAGCCGCAGCCATGCCCCCCGCGCACCCCGAAGCAGGCTGAACACGAAGATCACCGCAATCAGCACCGCGAAGGCGAGAATCGCCCAGAGCGGGACCACGGGTGCGAAGACGATGCCGGTGGCGCTGTTCATCGCGGGTGCTCCTACTGCCCAAGGCGCTGGAGCAGCGCCGGAATATGCACCTGATCGGATTTATACGAGCCGGTATAGGCATACATCACGAGATTGATGCCAAAGCGATAGGCCATCTCGCGTTGACGCTCGCCGCCCCGGCCCGACATGGGCAACATCGCGCGCCCCTCCTCGGTCATGGCCCAAGCCCCGGCCCAGTCATGACCCCCGACGATGATCGGCGATACGCCGTCATTCTTGAAGCCACCCTCGCGCGCGACATCCTCCATATCTTCGGGCGGGGCCGCCTCGACCCAGACCTTGCCGCCGCGCCAGCGACCGGGGAAATCATCGAGCAGAAAGAAACTGCGATGCAGCACATGCCCTTCCGGAACGGGGGACAGGGGAGGCAGGTCCAGCCCGGCGGTCAGGCGGCGCAGAGCGCGGGTGCCGGGGGTCTCGCCACTGCCGAGCGCGAGATTGCTGTCGCGCGTATCGATCATCAGCATCCCGCCCCGGCGCATGTAATCGTTCAGGGACGCGATGGCCTCGTCGGAGGGGATCGGCTGGCTTTCGCTGACGGCCCAGTAGAGCAGCGGGTAGACGGCCAATTCATCCGTCTCGATATTCACGCCCTCAGGATCCGCAGGCTCGACCGATGTGCGCTCGATCAGAAGACGGGTCAGGCCATACAGACCGGCCTTCGCGATCTCGTCGGTCTTCGGATCGCCGGTGATGACATAGCCGAGCGCCCCGTCAAGCGCCGCACGCAGAGCCTGTTTTTCCGCATCATCCGCCTGCGCGGGATCGGTCATGCCAAGCGACAGGATGGCGATCGAAGCCGCCGCCACCGCCCCGCGCAGCTTACCGGCCAGAAACAGCGCGGCAATCGCATCGAGCATCAACAGCGCCAGGGCGGCGGCGAGGAACCATGGTTTCAATTCGGTCTCCTTGCGCGCGCCCAATGTTTCGAGCACCGCGCTGGCAGGGGGCGGGGGAGCGGCGATCAGGTCGGCATCGGGCAACAGCAGGTTATGGGCGCGGATCGCCCCGGCATCCTTACCCCCCACAGCCCGATACAGGCCGGGGGGCGCATCGATACTCGCACCCGCCCCGATGCGTTCACCGGGCACAGTGCGCGCCCCTTCGGGCGCGGCACGCAGCGCGCCATCTGCCCCGATCAGTGATACGGGGGTCCAGAAACCGCTGGCAGTCGTCGTTGCCTGCGAATCGCCCCCCACCCCGAATTTCACGATCCGGTCGAGCATCTCGACGAACAGGCCAGAGAGGGGAATCGTCGACCAGCGCGGATCGGCGCTGGTATGGAACAGGACGATCCGGCCATCGCCCCGGCGGTCGGAAGTAATCAGCGGTGCGCCATCGGTCAGCGAGGCCCATGTCCGGGTCGGCAGGTCGATATCCGGCTCGGCGAGCACTTGCTTTGTCACCCGCGCATCGTCGGGCGTGCGCAATCCGGCAAAGGGGCTGTCCTCGGCATAGGAGGCGATCTTCTGCGGCTCGCCCCAGCTCATCGCGCCACCCAGATCGCGCCCACCGGGACGGATGCGCACAGGCAGGAGCGGGTCATCATTGATGCCAAACCCCGCGCGCCGCTCCTCGGCGGTGGCGGCAAGGGTAGGACCGGCAAAGCGCACCAGCACACCCCCCGCTTCGACCCAGTCGATCAGGGCGGCGGCTTCCAGCTCCGGGAACGCGCCGACATCGATCAGGATGAGGGTATCGACCTCCTCCTCGATCAGCTTGGCGACGCTGCCCTCGCGCAATTCGGTGCGCCCTTCAAGGGCTTTGCGTACGTAATGTGCCCCAGAAAGCAAGCGCTGACCCACGGTCTCGCGCTCGCCCGAAACAAGACCGACCTTGCGCCGTCGCCAGCGCTCGTCGATCAAAGCGGTCGCGCCGGTATGGGAGACCCCCTCGATGCCAAAGACGGCGATGCGGTTGCGCAGCTCCAGCGGAGCATCGAACAAGGCCTCCGCGCGGGTATCGCCGTCGGCAAAGCGCGCCTCGGCCACGGCCAGCGCCCGGCGGGTACCGCTGTCTTCTGCCGAAAAGCCGATCACCTGCGCGCGGGCCTCACCCGTCGGATCGACGCGCAGCACATCCGCCGCCAGACCGCCCTCCTCGGGCGCGCCGGGCACCACCGCGCGCACGGTCTGCTCCGGCCCCAACAGGCGCAGGGTTCCGGCCCCGGCCAGCGCTTCGGCCAGCGCCTGATAGGTGCCGTCATGGTCGAGACCATCGTGAATCCAGACCGCCTGTGCATCCGCCTCGATCCGATCCAGCAGGTCGGCGCGGGCCGGGGGCCATGGCGCAGGTTCCAGCGCCTCGATCCGCGCGCGGGCATCGGCGGCGGAGAGAATCTCGGCCTCGCGCCCCTCCGGCACCGGCTGGGCAAGCACATCGAGCCGCACCGAAACCCCCGCCCGGTCGGCCCGGTCGAGCAGATCGGTCGCGGCGGTCATCCGGTCATCCCAATCGGGCGCACTGGCCCAGCCCCCATCGACGATCAGATGCAGCGGAGCAGCGGCGGAGAGGTTTTCGCGCGGATTCAACAGCGGTTGCGCAAAGGCCAGAATCGCCAGCGCCGCGATCAGCAGCCGCAGCAGCAACAGCCACCACGGCGTATGCTGCGGCGTCTTTTCGGGTGGCTCCAACCCCAGCAAAACGACCACGCCGGGAAAGCGCTCGCGCACCGGCGCAGGCGGGGTCGCACGCAGCAACCACCACAGAACCGGCAGCGCGAGCAAGGCCAGCAACAGCAGCGGCGAGGCAAAACCAAGGGCACCGATCTGCATCATGGGGCGACCTGCTCGACAAGACCCTTCACCCGGCCCCCCTTCGGCGCGGCGGAATATCTACCAACCTTCATCCGCTTCCCCGCTTCGCCTGTAGCGTCTGGTGGATCATCATCAGCGCCGGGGTCGGCGGCGTATCGGTGCGGTGGATCGCAAAGGTCCAGCCCGCTTGCCGTGCCATCGCGCGCAGGGCATCGCGCCGGGCCTCCAGTTTTTCGCGATAGGCGTCGCGCAGGCTCTCTGCGCGGTCAGCGTCATAGCGCATGGCGCCCCCGACGCTTTCGAACAAGACGCGGCCCGAATAGGGAAAGGCTTCCTCAACCGGATCGACGACCTGCAACAGGATGCCGCGCACCCGGCGCGCGACCGCCGCCGACAGGGCTTTCGACAGGGCGTCGAGATCGCCGAAGTAATCCGACAGAAACAGCGCGCGTGAACCCATCGTGAAAGAAACCTCGGGAGGGGTGCCGGTCTCTGCGCGGGTATCGACCGGGAGCGAGAGGTAATTCGACAATCGGTTGACGCCCGTGCGTCCCTGCATGATCCGTCCGGCATCGGCGCGCATGAGGGCAAAGCGTTCATCGCCCCGCTCTAGCAGGATGGCGGTGGCGAGGGCGATAACGGCGGCGCGGCGGCCTTTGGTGGTCTGGACGCCTTTCGAGGAGAATTGCATCGATGCGGATTCGTCGGGCCACAGAAAGACGCTCTGGGCAGTCTCCCATTCAGTTTCGCGCACGAAGAGATCGTCGGAGCGACCCGAGCGCCGCCAATCGATGCTGCCGAGCGAGTCGCCCGGCTGGGCGTGGCGATATTGCCAGAACGTCTCGCCCGACCCCGCCGACCGCCGACCATGCACACCCCAGATGGATGCTGCAGCCCGTTCGGCCTCGGCCAGTAAGGGCGGGAGCGCCGCGGTGGCCGCGCTCGATTCGGCGGAAAGCTGGGTGGAAGGGTTCACCCGCAGGCCCTCGTGACGGCTTCGTCGATCACGCTTTCGAGAGTCACGCCCTCAGCCTTTGCCGCGAAGCCCAGCGCCATTCGGTGCCGGAGGGCCGGCTTGGCGAGGGCAACCACGTCATCAAGCGATGGGGCGAGGCGACCCGAAAGCAGCGAGCGGGCGCGGCTGGCGAGCATGAGTGCCTGTGCGGCGCGCGGTCCCGGCCCCCATGCGACCGACTCGGCCACACGTTTGGGGGCGCTGGGGTCTTCGGGGCGACAGGATCGCACCAGCGACAGGATCGCTTCCGTCACCTTATCGCCTACAGGCGCGCGGCGGATAAGTGTCTGCAATTTCATCAAGCTGGCCGGATCGAGCACCGCCTGTGCTTCGGCCTGTTCGACGCCTGTGGTCGCGACGAGAATCTGGCGCTCTTCCTCAAGCGTCGGGTAGTCGACGACGATCTCCAGCAGGAAACGGTCAAGCTGTGCTTCGGGGAGCGGATAAGCCCCCTCCTGCTCGATCGGGTTCTGGGTGGCGAGAACGTGGAAGGGGGCGGGCAGGTCGCGTTGCTGACCCGCGATCGTCACCTGCTTTTCCTGCATCGCTTGGAGCAAAGCGGATTGGGTGCGCGGGCTGGCGCGGTTGATCTCGTCGGCCATCAGAAGCTGACAGAAGACCGGCCCCTGAATGAACTTGAACATGCGCGAGCCGTCAGTACCGGTTTCCAAAACCTCTGAACCGAGAATATCGGCGGGCATCAGGTCCGGCGTGAATTGCACGCGCTTGCTGTCAAGGCCGAGCACAGTACCGAGCGTATCGACAAGCAATGTCTTGGCGAGGCCGGGTACGCCGACGAGTAGGCCATGACCCCCCGAGAGGATCGCGGCGAGGGTCAATTCAACCACTTCGTCCTGACCTATGATGCGTTTTGCGACCTCTCGACGGACAGCGGCGAGGGTTTCGGCGGCGTTTTCGGCTTCGGCCACGGGGTCGGTGCCCGATGTGGCGGGCGCGTCGACAGTCATGCTTTCCAAGGATTCGCTCCGTTCTCGTTCACGCCCTTGCGGGTCGGCCTATCGCTTGCTGTGCCGCGTCTTCGCGCCATCTCGTTCTACAGATGGGAACTCTGGACAGTCGCATCCAGAGGATGGTCCAGTATTGCCGCCTGTCCAGCCCGCCCGTTCTATCGCGCGTGATACAACGTATGCAACGCATGGTGTCCAAGGCGCCGCAAAATTGAGGCTACAGAATGTCGAAAGAAGATCAACGGGAAGCGCCGAGTGGCACAGTCTCCATCGTCGAGGCGGCACGGCAGGCCTCTAAGAAGGGGGCACCGCCCGTGCATCTCTGGAACCCACCCTTCAGCGGCGACCTCGATATGCGGATCGCGCGGGACGGAACGTGGTTCTATGAAGGAACGCCGATCAATCGCCCCCCACTGGTGCGCCTTTTTGCCTCGATTCTGAAGCGGGAGGGCGATGATTACTTTCTCGTTACCCCGGTGGAAAAGTGGGCCATCGACGTCGAGGACGCTCCTTTCATAGCATTGGATTTCGAGATCGAGGAGGCAGAGGCCGGTCCGATTCTAGTATTCGAAACGAATGTGGGCGATCTTGTGCGGGCAGGGGCGGATAACGGGATTCTCGTCAAGGCGGACCCTTCAACCGACGAGCCGTCCCCCTATATTCACGTCAGGCGCAATCTTCATGCGCTGATCGACCGCAAATCTTTCTATCGTCTGGCTGACCTCGCCGAACCTGGCGAGACCGAAGGCGAGCCGCGCATGGTGGTGCGCTCTGGTGGCGAGACTTTCGCGATAGGCCCGATGTCCTGACAGACGAGGGCAATTCGTGGTATACTCGAGGGTGTATGATAACGGAGACCGATATCTTCAGGGCGTTGCAGCCCGTGAATCGCGACCGGGATGATGCCGCGCCAATCGGGGGCGGCAAGCCGAGGCGGCGAGCCGCGGTGCTGTGCCCTTTGGTTCCGCGCGATACCGGGTTGCATGTCATGCTGACGGTACGCTCGGCTCAACTCAAGGTCCATGCGGGGCAGATCGCTTTTCCGGGGGGCAAGATCGACCCGTCTGATGCGTCGCCCCTAGCCGCCGCACTGCGCGAAGCGGATGAGGAGATTGGCCTTCCGGCAGAGGATGTCGATATCCTCGGGATGCTTGATCCCTACGATACCAGCACGGGTTTCGTCGTCAGACCCTTCATCGGGATGGTGAAGCCGCGTTTCGTTCCGATACCCCATGAGGGCGAAGTGGCGGAAGTGTTCGAGGTGCCGTTCGACTTCCTGATGGATTTCGACAACCACGAGCGGATCGAGCGGGTGCATGAGGGTCGCACGCGGCGATTCTATCAAATGATCCATGGGAAATACCGCATCTGGGGTGCGACGGCGGGGATGCTTCGCAATCTTGCCCATCGCGTCAATCATGCGTGCGGAGACAGGGTCATGCGTGAGGCGGGGTGACCGGCCTTACCTGACAGAACTCGGTGGGTGGCTGTCTGCTGGATTGCCTGAAGATGATCTGGTAGGTCTTCACGTCTGGGCAAGGTCGTGCCGACCGAGACGATAGAGCAGGATCAGTGGGCCGAGGATGTTCAAGCGTTTGCTTTCCAAGGCATTGGCACGAGAGGATGCGCGCGCGGCAGGATCTGCCCGTGCGCCGCGCCCCCTCTTTGCCGTCGGCGATGTGCATGGCATGGCGGAAATGCTAGACGCCATGATCGAGAAGATCCATGACCGCATCGTGCAAGATGACCTTCACGATGCGGCGGTCATCTTCCTTGGCGACTATGTCGATCGGGGGCCACACTCTCGGGAAACCATCGATTTGTTGCTCGAAAGCCCAGCACGGCTTGGCGTCGATACGGTGTTTCTTCGGGGCAATCACGAGGCGTTCGCCCAGCGATTCCTCGACAAACCGCATGAGGAGTCGCGTTGGCTCGACTGGGGTGGGGACGCGACGGTCGAATCCTACGGCATCGACCCGCAGGACTTCGAAGCGGGCATCCAAGGGCAGATTGCCTTATCCGATGCGCTGGAAGAGGCGATGGGCGACGCTCATACGCGCTTTCTGCGCGAAGGGCTGGTCACGCACCACGACGAATGGCCGTTTTTCTTCAGTCACGCCGGAATCGACCGCAAGCGTCCCCCGCAGGACCAACCTGAACGCGCGTTGGTCCATGGGGTTCGTGGGTTTCGAGAAACGGGGGGATGGCCGGACAGTATCGTCGTGCATGGACATTACATCACGGACATGCCCGATCAGGGGCCGCGTCGGATCGGCTTGGATACCGGAGCGTATCGCAGTGGCGTTCTGACCGCCGCGTTCTGTATCGACGAAGCGATCGACTTTATCGAGGTCGAAGAAGACTACTGAACTTGTAGCGCGAGCCAGTAAACGATGACTCGCCTCGCGTACCCTATACGTTGTACTGTCGCGGCGCAGTCGAAGTGGGGTTCGAACATGCTCATTCTTTACGACGTGCCATCGAGTATCCATGGCGCGAAGACCCGTATCATTCTTCGCCGTAAACGGCTGGATTGGTCAGAGGGCGATTCAGCTGACATTCAGGGGGAAGCGGCTGGGGTGCCTTCCTCGTTCATGCCGGTTCTGGTCGATGATGCGCTGGAGGTCAGACAGTCGAGGGCAATCGCGGAATATCTGGAAGAAACATATCGCTCGCCCTCCATGTTGCCAGACGACCGGAGGGCACGGGCGAAAGCGCGTGAACTGTCGGATTTCCTCGATACGCGGCTGGTTCCGGCGGTTTCCGCCCTTGCGGCCGGTCACGCAGGTGCGCAACTTGGTGACGCCGTTACGGCAGAGCTTGGAACGCTGGCCGCGCTCGTGGATCGTCGGGGATACAAGCGGCGGGGTGGGGATAGATCACTGTCCTTGCGCAGTACGTCGATCCCGCTACTGCTAGGCGATTGCGGGTATCCGGCAGCGTGTGCGTGGATCGAAGCCTTGAGTGAAGCGCGCGGTCTCGCAATCGTCGTGCCGGGGGCTGTGCGCGCCTATCTCGATATGCTGGAGGAGATCGACGCCGTGGCACAGACCATGGCGTCTTGTCGCGTCGCATTGCGAGACTGGATCACGGAGCAATATGTGTCGTGAAGCCATTCGCGATCAGGCTAACCGTGGTCAGGCCGCGTTCGGGGCGGCCTCGCGGACATCGGCATCGACGTCGGTTTCGTACTGGGCGAAATTGCCGATGAACATATGGACCAGCTTCCGGGCCTGAGCGTCGTAGGCGTCGCGATCGTCCCAGGTCTTGCGGGGATTGAGGATGGTGTCGTTGATATCCGGCAATGACACTGGCACCTCGAAGCCGAAATTTTCGTCGATACGGAATTCCGCATCGTTCAACGATCCGTTGAGTGCCGCTGTCAGAAGGCGCCGTGTCACGTTGATCGGCATCCGGTTGCCCTCGCCGTAGGCACCGCCCGTCCAGCCGGTATTCACCAGCCAGCAGGTCGAGCCATGCTCGGCGATCTTGGCGCGCAGCAGGTTTCCGTACTCCGTGGGCTTGCGCGGCATGAAAGGCGCGCCGAAGCAGGTGGAGAAGGTCGGCTCCGGCTCGGTGACACCCTTTTCGGTGCCCGCCACCTTGGCGGTGAAACCGCTGAGGAAGTGATACATTGCCTGCGCGGGGGTCAGCCGCGCGATGGGCGGCAGGACGCCGAAGCTGTCGCAGGTGAGCATGACGATATTCTTGGGGATGCCCGCCAGTCCGGTATCGGAGGCGTTGGGAATCATATCGAGCGGATAGCAGACGCGGGTGTTCTGGGTCAGGCTTGCATCGTCGAAATCGAGGGCGCGGGTGTCCGGGTCCATCACCACGTTTTCCAGCACGGCTCCGAAGCGGGAGGTCGTGTCGTAAATTTCAGGTTCCGCATCGCGCGAGAGATTGATGGTCTTGGCGTAGCAACCCCCCTCGAAATTGAAGATGCCCTTGTCCGACCAGCCGTGTTCGTCATCCCCGATCAGGGTGCGGTTAGGGTCGGCAGAGAGGGTTGTTTTTCCGGTACCGGAGAGGCCGAAGAAAACGGCGGAATCGTCCGGATTACCGTTCGCATGGTTGGCCGAGCAATGCATGGGCATGATGCCCTTTTCGGGCAGGACGTAGTTCATCACACCGAAGATCGATTTCTTGTTCTCGCCCGCATAGGACGTGCAGCCGATCAGGACGATCTTCTTCTCGAAGGATACCGCGATCACGGTTTCGGAGCGACAGCCGTGCTTTTCGGGGTCGGCCTTGAAGCTGGGGCAGTTGATGACGGTCCAGTCATTTACGAAACTCGCCAATTCGCTGCGTTCGGGGCGGCGCATCATGTTGCGGATGAACAGCATGTGCCACGCCAGCTCGTTCACGAAGCGTACGGGGATGCGGTGGGCCGGGTCAGCCCCGCAGGCAAGATCCTGCACGAAGACGGTCTTCGATTTCAGGTGGTTCAGCATGTCGGTATGGAGCGTGTCGAAATGCGCCGGGTCCATCGCGGCGTTGTTCTTCCAGTCGACGGTGTCTTCGGTGGTTGCATCGCGGACGGTGAACTTATCTTTGGGTGACCGCCCCGTGTGCTGGCCGGTCAGGGCAAGCAATGCACCGCCGGGAGCGAGCTTTGCCTCGTCGCGTTGCAGGGCATGTTCCACGAGAGCGGCTTCGAGGTCATTATAATAGACAGCGCCCGCCTCGATCCCATTTTGCTCCAGACCATGGTCTGGATTTCTCGTACCGCTCTCATTCACGACGCTGTCCTCCGGGTCACATACTTGTTGGTAAAGGGCGATACATCGAACGCCTTACCGGGGCGTTTCCTAACCGCAAGCTACGGTCCAGGGCAACGCAATAATGTTGCGTTACCCTGTTCGATAACCACCATGAAAGAACTGTCAGCCAGTTGTTTCCGGGCGCTTTCATTCATTTCGACTCGGCTTTCGCTGCTTCTCATTTCGGTCGTGATCGCCCGCTTCGCCCCCTTTCCGTCATGCAAGCGCCGGAATCGGGCATCACCAACCGTATCAGGAACGATTGTACCGCCGTTCCAACCTGCGTAAGGTCCGGCACGCGCTACCGACCGACCGGAGATACCCATGCCGACGATTGCCCTCGTGGACGACGACCGCAACATCCTGACCTCTGTTTCCATTGCCTTGGAGTCGGACGGGTTCGAGGTGCGGACCTATTCGGACGGTGCTGCGGCCCTCGCCGCGCTGAGCCAGAATCCGCCCGACGTGGCCGTGCTCGACATCAAGATGCCGCGCATGGACGGTATGGAATTGCTGCGCCGCCTGCGCCAGAAGTCGGACATGCCGGTCCTGTTCCTTACCTCGAAGGACGAGGAAATCGATGAGGTTCTGGGCCTGCGGATGGGGGCGGATGACTATATTCGCAAGCCGTTCTCCCAGCGCCTTCTGATCGAACGCATCCGCGCCGTCCTGCGCCGCCGCGATGCCCAGATCGAGGGTGGCGAGCGGCAGGAAAAGGACAAGGTGATGACGCGGGGCAGCCTGACGCTCGACCCGCTGCGCCATTCCTGTATCTGGAAGAACGAGGCGGTCACGCTGACGGTTACGGAATTCCTGATCCTTCAGGCGCTGGCCACGCGGCCCGGTTTCGTTAAGAGCCGGGATGCCCTGATGGACGCCGCCTATGACGATCAGGTCTATGTCGATGATCGCACCATCGACAGCCACATAAAGCGCATTCGCAAGAAATTCCGGGTCGTGGACGACGACTTTGCAGCAATCGAGACCCTTTATGGCGTCGGATACCGGTACCGCGAAACCTGAGGCTTCACCGCCCGAAGCCCCGCCGCTCTCCGCTTGGGAGGGCGAGGGGCCGGGATTCGTCGCTATGGATGCGGCGGGGAACGGCGAAACTGTGCGTGCTCCGTCGCGGTCGCGCGCATCCGGTCGCGCGGGCCGACCCAACCTTGCCGGGGAAATGCGGACGCTCCTGACCAGCCCGATGCGCTCGCTGACTCGGCGGATCGTGGCGACCAATCTTGTCGGCCTCGCGATCCTCGTGGCGACCGTCCTTTATCTCAACCAGATGCGCGACGAGCTGATTCAGGTGCGCGTGGAATCGCTGGCGACGGAGGCGAACATCCTCGCCACCGCCATTGCCGAGATCGCATCGACGGGGCCGGAGAAGGACAGCATCGACAACAAGGCCGCGATCAAGGTGCTGAAACAGCTTACGTTGCGGACCGATCAGCGGGTGCAACTCTATCGCAACGGTCGCCTCGTTGCGGATACGCGCGATTTTCAGCCTGCCCGTGCGCGGGTCGAGACCCGTTACCTGCCGCCCCTCGACGGGGCCAGCGGGTTGCTGGGCTGGATCGAGGAACTCTACAGCCGTGCGGTGCGGTTGGTGCAGCGACGGAACCTGCCTCTCTATATCGAAAGCTCCGAGCCGGGGATCGAGGATGATCCGACGATCTATGACGCACAACGGGGCAAAATAGCCACGTCCCAGCGCGCCAACAGCGAGGGTGAACTGATCGTCTCGGTCGCCGTGCCGGTGCGGCGGTTGAAGGTGATCATGGGTGTGATGATGCTCTCGACCGAAGGGGGCGATATCGACCGGGTGATCCGGGCGGGGCGTATCGAGATCCTTCGCATCTTCGTCGTGGCAGGGCTGGTGTCGATCCTGCTTGCAATCCTGCTGGCCAATGGCATTGCGCGGCCCCTGCGCCGTCTCGCCCGTGCCGCCGA
The DNA here is from genome assembly GCA_938008165.1 of uncultured Neomegalonema sp. Classification (GTDB taxonomy): domain Bacteria; phylum Pseudomonadota; class Alphaproteobacteria; order Rhodobacterales; family Rhodobacteraceae; genus JAHDDY01. Next base: position 53,570 of record CALLLP010000053.1, read on the forward strand.
TGCCGCGCGGGGGGCGGGGGACGGGGAACTGGTGGCCTCGGAGCGGGTGGAAATCCCCGACCTGACGGCGCGTGCCGATGAGATCGGCAACCTCTCCGGCTCGATGCGGCGGATGACGGACGCGCTCTACGGACGGATCGATGCCATCGAAAGCTTTGCCGCCGATGTGGCGCATGAGATCAAGAATCCGCTGTCGTCGCTGCGCTCGGCGACCGAAACGCTGGATTACGCGAAGACGCCGGAATCGCGGGAGCGACTCTATACGGTCATCAAGGAAGACGTGGACCGGCTGGACCGGCTGGTCACGGATATCTCCAATGCCTCGCGGCTGGATGCGGAGCTGGTGCGCGAGGATCGGGCACCCTTCGACCTCGGCGCGCTTGTCGAGACGACGACCGATATCCTCGCGCAGGATGCCGTGGCGCGCCGGGTGCAGATCGTGGCGGATGTGCCCGATCAGCCGCTGACCGTGCGCGGGCTGGAGAGCCGAATCGCGCAGGTGGTGTCGAACATCGTGCTGAACGGCATCTCCTTCAGTCCTGAAGGCGGCGCCCTGCGGGTTGCGGCATGGCGCGACGACATGAACGCCGCCGTCATCACGGTGGAGGATGCCGGGCCGGGTATCCCC
>CALLLP010000054.1 GCA_938008165.1 uncultured Neomegalonema sp.
TCGCAAGCGTGATCCCGGCCCCGGTCATCGTGACAAATCCTGAAGCACGTACACCGGGATCATCGCTTCAAGCGCCATGCGGATTTCCCGTGCGGTTCCGGCGCTGTGATCGCGCCCATCGATGGGCGGCACGACCACGCATTTGGCGGTTAGCATGAACGGATCGTTCAGAATCTCCCATGTCGGCACATCATCCACGCTGAAATGGAAGTTTTGTTGTCCACCCGGCAACATCTGCAACCGGCCATCAAGCCCGGTAAAGAACGCCCGCCCATTCTCCATCGTGACGAGCGGGTGCCCGGCCTCCAAGGGCGAAAAGAGCGGCGCGTGCAGGGAGGCGAACCGCGCCCGCCACAACAGCGCATCCCGCACCGGCTCGGCGTGGCCCAATACGGCCATCCGCTTCGTATAGGCACTCGCCATATATCCATAGCCGCCGCTGTTGCGAATCACCCGCGCCACGTCCACCGCGTCGGCATCACGATTCAGCAGATCGCCGCCCACGCGCTCAAGATCACACCAGTCGATCATCCCGCCGCGCCCATCTGTTCGAGGCGTTCACGCGCCAGAGCGAGGATGCGGGGCCGCCCGCCGGGAAACCCGGCATAGAGGCGCTCGGCAGTCGATACCATGTCATCCCCGACGCCCTCCTCCCCCGCCTTGAAGGCGGCGGAGGCGGCGGTTTCCAGATCGCGCAGCTTTTCCAGTGCCGCGATCGCGCCGATCGGTTCGGGTGTATCGGTCTGGCTCATGCCCTGTTTCCTTCCACTGGAGCCGCAACGGCCCGGTTATGCTGATTGTCGGACAACGGACGAAGAATCCGCTTGACCGTCCGTGTTCCAAAATAATACGTGTTTTGTTCATCTAATGAACATAGTCGGGCGGAGCGGGATGGTCTCCGCCCGGCCAACTGGACCCGCGATAGCGAGACGGGTCCACGCCGGTGCAAGGGGGCGCGCCCGGCGATGGGGAAAGGGATCGAATGCGTATCGAGTTGGCCGCCTTGCTTTGGCTTTGGCCCTACGGTCTGGCCCTCGCTATCCTGCCATGGGCGCTGTACGACCTTCACCGCACCCGCGACATTCAGGGGGATGCGGAAATATGGGCGCGCGATATGAGGGAAAGCGCACAGGATCGTGCATGGCGCGACGCCGAGGCGGAGGCCAGCGAAAGCCCCGCTCTTGCCAGCGTGGACCGCGAGTGATGTACTCGCCCGGTCATACAACCCGGAAGAATGCACCCCATGCTCGAACTCAAATTGATAGGGCTTCTTTTCGTCGTGGTTATTATCGGATCGATAATTCATGTCATCAAGACCGCAGTAGAAGAACCCAATTTCCCCTCGGATCAAGTTGGGGAAAAACTGGAAATCGACTACGAGAACGCACATGGCGATTTTTCGGTCTGCTCCATCAAGCCGCAAAATTGCTATGTGAAAGACGGTATGCAGTACGTCGATGCGATGATGTCCGATGGAAGCGAACGCACTTTTCGGATGAACCGTGTTTCCGAGGCTCGGTCGTGGAAGCCTCAAAACAAGTTCACAACACCGGGCGAGATACGCGCGGCGCTCAAAATATCGGCCAGAAAGAACACGGCGATTTGAGATCATGGCGATACCTCGCTGGCGTATGCACCAGCAGGCTTTGTCATCTCAACCCCTTTAAAACTGAAAAGGCCAAGTGGAACTTGCACGCCGTGCTTAGCTGCCGCCGCGTTGATGACGATATACCAAGAAGCTGGGAACCGCCCCGCAGCCGCTGCGATGCTTACCGTTTTGGTAAGTACCCCCAGATCACTGGCGAGCGCGTCGCGTCCGATCAGGTCAACAATTTCACGTGCTTCGTTCATAAGCGCGATAAGGCAAATTTATTTTGCCTTAGCCAAGGCCAAGCGAGTTTCCTAGGCAAAAAAACTTTGCCCCGCGATAACGATTGTCATGACTGAAGACACAGTACGCCCTTATGCAGACATCGCCGAACGCCTTCGCATCGTTCGCGAGGCAACAGGATTGCGCGCCTACGAGTTTGCCGAACGCGCGGGCATCAAGCGCAAAGTTTATGAAAACTGGGAATCAGGGCGTAATCGCATTTCTACGGATGGCGCAATCGCGCTCCGCGAAGCGTACAACATCTCTTTGGACTTCATCTTTTGCGCTAGCGCCGAGGCGTTACCACACAAGATGGCAGTGGCATGGGCATCTAGGCCGCGCGACAATGCCTCCAGCAAATCGAACGTCAAACCCGACTCTAGCGCAGCCGCTATCAATAAATCCTGACGCTCGAAGTCGTGCATTACCCATCTTCCTACAACCCATCATAAGAACAAATTAGGAACCTGCAAAGCAGGAAGATGGTTGCGGCAATAGCATCGGCAAAAAAAATTTGCCTCAAGATATTTAAAGGCAAAAATATTTTGCCTATCGTTGGTTCTCAAATCATTGAGGGCCACTTGCATGACCGACGAAAATCGCGAGAGACTCGAAACCGCACAGGGTCGCGTCCCGGCGCTGGATCGCACCATTCAAAAGGTGATCCCTGAGGGCACCGGCTACGCCTTGGTGATCTTCGCTCCTGCCGTGGATGATGGAGGGCAAGCCTATATCGTGGCATCGGGCGCAGGCGACACGGCCATGCAGGTCGATGCCATGCACGCCGCCGCCTCGGCGCTGGCCGATGCGGCCGACACGCCCCCCGGCGACCCGATCGCCCTTGTCCGCGATCTATCGCCCGACACCCCCTTGCAACGCCGCACCGAATCCGCCGCGCGCAGCATCGCCAGCGCCGCAATGATGGCCGTCGAACACCTCGGCCTTGATCGCCACACCCTGCTCGGCGAAAGCGACCCCCGCGCGAAAGACTTGGCGATCGGCACCGCCCTCATAGACGCCGCCGCCTATCATTGGGCCGGGATCATCGGCAACGATCCGGCCAAACGAACCGAAATCCTGCGCGAGCTGGACAAGTCCATGACCGCCTTCGCAGGCGGCACCCCGACCCCGGCACGGGAGCAATAGCCATGGGCATCGCAATCGAAGATGTCGAAATACCCGACGCGAAATTCCTCCCTACATCGGCGGAAATCCGCCGGGGCATGGCCAATCTGGAAAAAGCCTATGCCCGGCTGGAAGATGATCTTCTGGAGGCCGAGCGCCGCGAGAAGGCGGCACGGGGGCTGCGCGCCAAGGTTCAATCGACCCGGATGCACTCCATGACTTCCGATAGCTGCGCCAGCGACGGTCCCGCGCCATAGCGGGCACGCTCGATCGCGTGCCCCATCAGATCGGCCTGAATGCGCTCCTGCACCCCGGCCTCGATCAACCGATCCTGAAACCCGTGCCGGAAGGAATAGGCGCTGATCTTCGTCAGGTCGGGGAAGACGGATCGCAACCACTTTCCAACCCACGCGCACAGGCTAGCCTCGCGATCCGCATAGGTGGCGAAGGCATCGGGCCGCTGGCGCACTGCCTCCAACGCCCGCCCGGTTAGAGGGATGCGACGGTTCGCGTTCTTCGTTTTCAGGCGATCGCCGCCGATGACGATATGGGGGATGTCCGCGTCAACATGGTAGGTCGCGGCGTTCACAGCCTCGGTCGGGCGCATCCCGGTTTGCACAAGCACCTCGACAATCGCCGCCGGGGCAGGGCCAAGACGGCCAATCTGATCGAAGACGTGGCGCAACTCCCCCCGCGTGATCGCGTGGGGTTGAACAGGAGCGGTTTCGGAGAACCGCAGCCCCGCAAAAGGATCGCCCGTTTCGATGCGCCGTGCCTCGGCCACGGTTCGCAGCATCGTTCCGAGGTGCTGGAAATCCTTGTTCGGGCTATCGGCGGACAGGCTTTCATCGATCAGCCGTTGCGCCCACCAGTCGCGAAAATCCAGCGCGTCATCACGAGCGATCCCGTTGATGTCCCGATCACCGATCACGGCAACGAAGTTTTTCACCGCCCGCTTGCGCGCGAGTTGCCAGCGGTGTTTTTGCCGATCGCTTTTGCGGGACAACTCGACCCGCTTCAGGGACTCCACCGCCTCGACCAGATCGGAAACCTTCATCACCGCCGGGGTGACGCCACCGGAGAGTGCAGCCCGCTCACCCGGTTCGTCGGCCTGCGCCAGTGCGTTGGCACGCCGCAATAGTTCATTCAGCCGCGCGCCTTCGTCTATGTCGTGGCGATAGGGCAGGCCGTGCCGCCGGGCGATTCGCCTTGCCGCCTCGAATCGGCCCTGCGCGTTCTCGTCTTTTCCGTCCCGAACGTCGCTCCAGCCCCGGCGATATTGTTCCACCATCGCCCGCGCCTTCACCAGCGCCTCGCCCTTGTCGGACGTGTGAAGGGCTTCATCCATCACCTTGCGCCCCACGACCGAGACAAGATCGGTCGGCACACGAAGGTTAAGACGATAGCGCCCGTCAGATCGCAATTTGATGTATCCGGCCATGCCTTCCATTGTGGGCCGGTTTGTAGGCCGATGAAAGGCAAAAAATAAGGCCAATCCAATACTTACAATGGATTATCCTTGAATTCTGGCTCCGGAGGAGGGATTCGAACCCCCGACCTGGTGATTAACAGTCACTCGCTCTACCACTGAGCTACTCCGGAACGGTGGCGGTTATATAGCGAAGGGGGGGTGCCGCGTCCAGACGATTTCGGCGTATCGGGCATCAAAACCTGCCCTGATTTGCGCGCAGTCCTGCGATGGGCTTGCGACCGCGCAGAAAAGGGCGGCATCACGCCGTCCGACAGGCGCAGATACGCCTCTGCACCCGTGATTTTCCATGCGATTTCGACTCGCGGAGCGAATCAGCGGCCCGGTTTGCGCTATTCCGTGAGCGTCGCCGCCGCTTCCATCGCGCTGGTCACTTCGCGGGGCATGTATTTCTCGTCATGCTTGGCCAGCACCGAGACGGCGCGGAAATGGCCTTCCTCGAAATAGCCCTCGGCCACGACGCCCTGCCCTTCGGCAAAGAGGTCAGGGAGCACGCCCTTATAGCTGACATCGACCTCGTTTTTCATATCGGTCACGGTAAAACGCACGGTTTCACTCGTCCCCCGCTCGACCGAACCTTCGAGCACCATGCCGCCCACGCGCAGGCGGCGGTCGGCACCGATTTCACCGCTGGCTTCCTTGGCCATCAACTCGCTGGGACCGAAGAAAAAGACGATGGAATCGCGCATTGCCAGAGAGACCAGCACTGTCGAAAGCGCCAGTGCCACCCCGCCAAAAACGAGCAACATGATCCGTTGTTTCTTGCGAAGGCGTGCCATAGGTCTCTTTCTCGCTCACACAAGCGGTGGGCTATCGGTTTGCTCGGCGGTGCGTTTATGGATGCTTGGGTCCAGTGCCGCGTTGATCTCTGCTCCGAATATAAAGATTGCGCCGCTGATATAAAAGAACAAGAGGCACACGATCACACCTGCGAGGGTGCCATAGGTGACGGAATAGCTGGGCACGTATTGAAAATAGATCGAAAAGAGGCTCGCCAGAGCGATCCACAGCGCCGCCGTCACCAGCACGCCGGGCACCAGCGGGCCTTTCGGGCGGCGGGCGGGCAGGATGTAATGCAGCACGAACAAGAACGCGAGCATGATCCCCGTTCCGATCCCCAAAAGCACCCAATGCGAGACCATCCCCAACGGTATCGACACGAAGGGAATGTCCGGGGCCAGCGCCCGCACGGTCGGGGCGACGATCACGAACAACGAAATCACGATGAAGGCAGCCACACCGCCCAGCGTAAACGCGACCGAGATCAACCGTCCGACCACGAAATGACGCTCCCCCACCAGACCATAGGCCCGGTCGAGCGCAGAGCGCAGGGCCTCGAACGCGTTGGAAGCGATCCAGATGGCGATAAGCGCGTAGATGCTCAGCAGATCGGGCGTGCGCGCATCGAGCACCTCGAACACCGCCGGTTCCAGCGTCTGCGCCACATGCCACGGCAAAACGGCGAACAGAAAATCCATCGTCGGGCCGACCCCCTCCTCCCCGAAGATCACCCCCAGCAATTCAGCGGCAAAAATCAGGAAGGGGAACAGCGACAGCAGGCCCGTATAGGCCATATATCCGGCAATCGCCGTGCCATCATTGGCCGTGAAACCGAAGATGGCGCGCTTGAAAACATCCCAGACAAACCAAAAGCGTGCCATGCGCCGCTACGGGAACAGGGGTTGCTGCATCAGGCCGGTCGTTTCGGGCAAACCATGCATGATATTGGCGTTCTGGATCGCCTGTCCCGATGCGCCCTTCACCAGATTATCGAGCACCGAGACAAGGATGGTCCGCCCCGCGCGCCGGTCGGCGATGACGCCGATGCGCTGAAAATTCGATCCGCGCACATGGCGGGTCTGGGGCAAAATGCCCAGCGGCAGGACATCGACGAACGGTTCCGGGCCAAAGCGCGCCGCGAGGGCCGCATGGATCGCCGCCGCCTCGCCCTTGACGTAGATCGTGGCGAGGATGCCCCGGTTCTGGGGCACCAGATGCGGCGTAAAAGTCACCTCGACCGGGCGACCGGCGACCTTCGACAATTCCTGATCGTATTCAGCCGTATGCCGGTGACTGCCAACGCCATAGGCGTGGAAACCTTCGGAGACCTCGGCAAAGAGCGTGCCTTCCTTCGCCGCCCGGCCCGCGCCAGAGACGCCAGATTTCGCATCCACGACGATCTCGTCAGGATCGATCAACCCCTGCTCGACCAGGGGAATCAGGGGGGTCACCCCGGTCGCGACGTAACAGCCGGTGCTCGCCACCAACCGCGCGCGCGCAATGGCGTCGCGGTAGAATTCCGGCAGACCGTAGATCGCCGTTTTCTGCAACGCCACCGCCGAATGCGCGCCACCATACCATTGCTCATAGGCCACCGGATCGCGCAGGCGGAAATCAGCGGAGAGATCGACGATTTTCACACGATCGGGCAGATCGCGGATGACCCCTTGGGTCGTCGCATGGGGCAACGCGCAAAAGACATGATCGACGGCATCGAAATCGATTTCCTCGATCCGCGACAGGATCGGCAGATCGAGCGCGCAGAGATGCGGAAACACATCGCCCATACCCTGCCCCGCCTTGCGATCGGCAGAAAGGGCGACAAGGCGGTATTGCGGAACAACCGATAAAAGGCGCACAAGCTCCGCACCCGTATACCCGCTCGCCCCGAGAATCGCCGTCCTGATCGCGCCCATAGCACCCTCCTGATTATGCGAGGAGGCATAAGCGAAGCGGTGGGGGAGTGCAATCAGGCTGCACCAAACGCCATCGCCTGCCCGAACAAAGCCCCCGCTCGCGCCTCGACCTGAGCGGGATCACCCGTGGTCAGGCATTCAAGACGCCCCGCCCCACCGCAAAACTGCGGATGCCGATCGAGATAGGCGCTCAGGCTATGCGCGACGATATCCGGCTGTGACAGGATCGGCAAACCGGGCGGCAGCGCGGCGCGGAAGTTCGTTTCGGCAAGGGGGTAATGGGTGCATCCGAGCAATGCGACATCCGCACTGCCCTGCGCCAGCGCCCCGGCCACCGCGCGCCGGATAAAAGGGGCAGGATCGGTGCCATTCTCCAGCGCATCGACGAGGCCGGGGCATCCCTGCTCAACGATGCTCAGACCAGGGGCAAGGCGCTGCGCCTCCCGCGAGAAGGCCCCGCTCGCGACGGTTGCCGGGGTCGCGAAGAAAACGGCGCGCAGCCGCCGCGCACTTTGCCCCGCTTCGCGCCAGCCATGGCCGGACACCGCCTCGATCAGCGGCACGAAGACGCCCAAGACCCGACGGTCCGGCGCGGCATCGGGCAGCCAGTCGCGCTGCAACCGCCGCAGGGCCAGCGCCGAGGCGGTATTACAGGCAAGCAAGACAAGGCGACATCCCCGCCCGAACAGGGTCTCGACCGCCCCACGGGTCAGGGCCACGACCTCCTCAGGGGATTTCACGCCATAGGGCGCATGGGCATTATCGCCGAGATAGAGGAAATCCTGCTCCGGCATCGCCCGGCGCAGGGCCGCCAGAACGGTCAGACCGCCCAACCCGGAATCGACGATGCCAATAGGGGCCTCGTGTATCGCCATGCGCGCCTATCCCAGCGCCCCGCGCACCCGCTCGAAGACATCGGCCCCCGCGCCATAGAGCATATCCGGCGTCACGCTATCCACGCGCGGCGCCCCGAATTCGCGCAGGATCGATGCCGCCGCATAGGCCCGCCCCTTTGGCGCGCCGACCGTTGCCGCGTTGCCCTCCAGCGCGATCAGCGACGCATCCACGGCATCTAGGGCCTGCTCGACCGCCTCGCGGGATACGCCGGGCAGGGAACAGCGCAGGACGACCCGCCCCTTCGCCGCCTCCCGCGCCTCGATCCGTTCAATCAGGCTGCGCAGGGTCGCCAGCGTTTCTTCGGACCAATGCGCGGCGATCGATGCCCGCAACTGCGCCTCGGATCGCAGGATCGGGTCACCGCCGATGATCTTGAGATTATTCGCGCGCAGGGTCTCGCCCGAAGACGTGATATCGACGACGATCTCCGCCGCTCCGGCAGCGGGCGCGCCCTCCGTCGCCCCGTCACTGGGCGCGAGGCGATAATTCGCCATGCCCTGCTCGCGAAAATGCCGACGGGTGAGGGAAAGATATTTCGTCGCCACCCGCATCGGAAAGCCGTGCCGCGCCCGAAAGGCAACCGCCGCATCGTCCAGATCGGCGAGGGTCTCGACATCGATCCAGCTTTGCGGCACCGCCACGACCAGATCGGCGCGGCCATAGCCGAGCGAACGCACCAAAACCGTGCGATCCGGCCCTTCAGGCAGTTTCTCGCGGATCAGGTCCTCGCCGGTCACGCCCAGATGGACCGCGCCACTGCCCAGCACGCCGGGGATTTCACCGGCCTGCAAGAACGCGATCTCGATCCCGTCGATCCCGCTGGCGGAGGCGGTATAGGCCCGCGCGTTGCCGGTTTTACGGATTTTCAACCCCGCCTCGCCGAAATAGGCAAGCGTATCATCCAATAGCCGCCCCTTGGAGGGCAGCGCCAGTTTCAATGCCCCGCTCATGCCGCCCGAAGCCCCAGCATCGCCCGCGCTTGGGCAGGGGTCGCCACGGGTCGCTCATATTGCGCACATAGGGCCACGCAGCGCTCGACCAGCGCAGCATTCGACGGGGCGAGGCGCGTCTTGTCCCAGCGGATATTATCCTCCAGCCCGGTTCGCGTATGCCCCCCGGCGGCGATGCACCATTCATTGACCACCACCTGCCCCGCCCCGATCCCGGCGGCGCACCATTGCGCATCGGGGGCAAGGCGTTTCACCGTCTCGATATAGAAATCGAATGTCGGACGATCGACCGGCATGGCGTTTTTTACACCCATGACGAATTGCACATAGAGCGGCCCCGGAATGCGCCCATCGCGACTCATGGCGACGGCCTGATGGATATGGCTCAGATCAAACGCCTCGATCTCAGGCTTGACCCCGTAGATGCGCATTTCGGAGGCCAGCCAATCCACGAGATCGGGCGGGTTTTCGTAAACGCGCGTCGGAAAATTGTTGGACCCCACCGATAGCGAGGCCATGTCGGGCGATAGCGACAGCATCCCGCCCCGCTCCATCCCCGCGCCGGAGCGGCCGCCAGTGGAGAGCTGGACGATCATGCCGGGGCAGTGGCGCTCGATCCCCGCCTTCAGCCGGGCAAAGCGTTCGGGATCGGAGGTCGGTTTGCCGTCCTCGTCGCGCACATGGCAATGGGCGATGGCCGCGCCCGCCTCAAAGGCAGCATGGGTGCTTTCGACCTGCTCCGCGACGGTGACCGGCACCGCCGGGTTATCGGCCTGTGTCGGCACCGATCCGGTGATGGCGACGCAGATGATGCATGGTTTGGTCATGTCGCTCTTGCCCTAGACATCGAAGAACACCGTCTCCCCCGCGCCCCCGACGCGAATGTCGAGCCGGTATGCCCCATCCCCCGTATCGGACGCAACCAGCGTGCTGCGCCGCGCCGCCGGAACGCGGGCCATGGCCGCGTCACTCGCCCAATCCGCATCGGGAAAGTAGAGCCGGGTATGCAGGCCCGTATTGATCCCCCGCGCGATGATCCACAGGCTCACGAAGGGCACCGCGCCGGGTTTGGCGGCGGACAGGCGCCAGCGCCCTTGATCATCAGTGGCGGTGCGCGCCCATATCCCGCCGATCTGCCACATCTCGATCAGGGCATCCCCCATCGGGGCATCCTCACCGTCAAACAGCGTACCGTACAGCGTCACCGGATCGGCGGGCATGACGGGCGACAAAGGCCGCACGCCCCGCGCAGGATCTGGCATCATGCCAATATGCAGGAATGGCCCGGCGGTCTGGGATGGAGTCTGCTTCACAGCGCCATCGGCGTCGCCCGCCGCCCCCGGAGCACAATGTCGAAGCGGAACGCACGGGCATCCATCGGGCGATCATGGTCGGGATCGTAACGCGCAGTCAGGGCCTCGACCGCCGCCGCCGAAGGCAGGGTCGCCACGATCGGGCAATGGCGGATCATCGGGTCGCCTTCGAAATACATCTGCGTGACCAGCCGCTGCGCAAAGGCCAAGCCAAAGACCGAAAAATGAATATGCGCGGGCCGCCACGCATTCGGCCCATTGGGAAAGGGATAGGCCCCCGGCATCACCGTCTCGACCCGATAGCCGCCATCCGCATCCGTCAGCACACGCCCGCAACCCGAAAAATTCGGATCGAGCGGGGCAAGATAGCCGTCGCGCGCATGGCGATAGCGCCCACCCGCATTCGCCTGCCACAGTTCCAGCAATGCGCCGGACACCCCGCGCCCCGCCTCATCCAGCACACGGCCATGAACGATGATGCGCGGGCCAAGGGCCATCGCGCCGGGCTGCGCCGCATTGCGGATCAGGTCGCTATCCATCGGCCCGATATCGCCCGCACCAAAGACCGGCCCGGTACAATCGGCAAGGGCCGGGTCAAGCGGGATCAATCCTTCACGGGGGGATCGCGTGATCGAGCTGAAATACCCCGGTGTCAGCGCGGGGGGATGCCGGGTCCAATCGGGCGGATTCATGGATCGACCCCCATCTCGGCATAGGTGGCCTTGGCGATCTTCAGCGCGTGGTTCGCCGCCGGAACCCCGGCATAGACCGCCACATGCAACAGCGCCTCGCGCACTTCGCCGGGGGTGGCCCCGGTATGGGCGGTGGCGCGGATATGCATCGCCACCTCGTCCCAGTGGCCACCCGCCGCCAGCAGCGACAGCGTGATCAGCGACCGGTCGCGCGGGGTCAGACCCTCCCGCGCCCAGACCGACCCCCATGCCCCTTCGGTGATAAAGGTCTGGAACGGTTCGTCAAACGCGGTTTGCGCGGCTTCGGCCCGGTCGACATGGGCATCGCCCAGCACCGCGCGCCGCACCCGCATTCCATCCTCGAACCGTTCGCCCATCCCATCTGCTCCGCCGTTAGCGAATGCCGTCAGTCATCCTCGATCCGCGTGATAAAGACCACTGTTTCGGGTTTTTTGCCCCATAGCTTGTTCGCCGTCCGCCGGGCGACCTGACTGACCAGTTCTTCGAGCGCCTCGTCATCTTGGCGTTTTTTGCGCGGCGCTTCCTCGATGGCGTCGTCAACGGCCTCGGCGATGCGCTGTTCGAAGGTGCCGCCCCGCTGGCCGGTATTTTTCGGCGCACCCGTCGCGCGAACATCGGATTCCACGATCAGCTCGCCATCATCGCCCAAGACGACCGATACCGCGATATGGCCGTTCATCGCCATCCGCTTACGGTCCCGGACGACGCCATCCTGCGATCCGACCACTGCATTGCCATCGCGATAGAGACGTCCGTTCGCCACTTCATCCACGATGCGCGGGCCATTGGCGGTGATATGCAGCATTTGTCCATTCGTCACCACGAAGGACTGCGCCGCGCCCCATTTCAGCGCCGATTCCGCGTGCTCGTGCAAATGGCGGTGTTCGCCATGCATCGGCACGGCGTATCGAGGCTTGAGCAGGCTATAGACCTCCTCCATCTCGTCGCGGCAGGCATGACCGGAGACATGAATATCGGCGGTATCGGAATCGATGATCTCGATCCCCCGCTCGACCAGCTTGTTCTGGATGCGGGCCACCTCGACCTCATTGCCGGGGATGGTCTTGGAGGAATAGATCATCGTGTCGCCCCGGCCCATCGAAACGACCGGATGCGTATCCCCCGCGATCCGCGCCACCGCCGCGCGGTTTTCCCCCTGAGAGCCGGTGACCAGATAAAACAGGTTCTCATCGGGAATATCGCGCGCTTGATCCTCGCTGACGGTATCGGGAAAATTCGCCGCCGCGCCCGAGCGCTCGCCCGCCGCGATCATGCGCTTCATCGCCCGGCCCGCCACGACCACCGCGCGCTCATTCGCCGTGGCCGCATCGGCCAGCATCTTGAGACGCGCGACATTCGAGGCAAAGGTGGTCGCCGCGACCTTGCCCTTGCACCCGGCGACGACCTGATTCAGAGTATCCTGAATCCGCTTCTCGCCGCCCGCGCGGCCCTTCTCGAAAACATTGGTGGAATCGCAGACGAGGGCCAGCACGCCCTCCTCCCCCAGACGCTTAAGCGCCTCCTTGTCCATCGGCTTGCCATAGACGGGATCGGGATCGATCTTGAAATCGGCGGAGTGGAACAGCGTTCCGGCAGGGGTGCGAATGATCAGCGCGCTGGTCTCTGGCACCGAATGGGTCATCGGAAAGAACGTGACCTCGAACTTGCCGAGTTTAACCGTCTCATCCGTCGCGCAGATATTGATATGCTTGGGGCTTTGGCCCGCTTCTTCCATCTTGCGTCGGGCGATCTCCGCCGGAAAGGCCGTGCAATAGATCGGGGCCTTGAGCTTGTCATAGAGCGTGCCGACGGCGCCGATATGATCCTCATGGGCATGGGTGATGAAGATGCCATCGAGCCGGTCGCGCCGCTCTGCGATCCATTCGGGATCCGGGGTCATCGTCTCGACGCCCGGTGCCTGCGCTTCATCGGGGAAGCCGATTCCACAATCGACCATGATCCAGCGCTGCTTGCCCGCAGGGCCATAGCCGTAGAGATACATGTTCATGCCGATTTCGTCGGTGCCGCCCAGCGGCAGGTAATAGAGGCCGTCCATTATGTCTCCCTGCGCCGGGCATCCGCCTGCGCGGCACCCACATTGCGCATATAAATTTCGACCAGCCCCCGCATCGTCAGGCTGTCATCGACGTGATCGATCACGTCCGTTCCCTTTGCGAAGAGGGGCGAGAGGCCACCTGTCGCGATGACCGTCATGGGCGTGCCGCGCTCGTCCCGGATCCTGTTGCAGACGCCTTCTATCAGGCCGACATAGCCCCAGTATATACCCGATTGCATGGCAGAGACGGTATCGTCACCGATCACCTTGCCGGGCCGCTCGATTGCGATCCGGGGCAGCTTGGCCGCCGCCTGATGCAACGCGGCCAGCGAGAGGTTGACCCCCGGCGCGATCACCCCGCCGATATAGGCCCCTTCGCCATCGACCACATCGAAGGTCGTGCCCGTTCCGAAATCGAGAATGACGAGATTCGGGCCATAGGTCGTCAGCGCCGCCCGTGCATTGACCACCCGGTCTGCGCCGACTTCCTGTGGGCGGGGCATCTTCACGGCGATCCCGATATCGCAATCGGCCTCGCCGACCACCATCGGATCGGCATCGAAGTATTTGCGGCTGAGAGTCTTGAGATTGAACAAGGTCTGCGGCGCGACCGTTGCGATCACGGCGCCCTTGATGCTTTTGCGCCCGATATCGTTGAGCTTCATCAGGTGGTCGAGCCAGACGAAATACTCGTCCGCCGTCCGCCGTGCATCGGTCGCGATACGCCATTCGGCCTTCTGCTCACCGTCCTCATAAAAGGCGAACACGGTATTCGTGTTGCCCACGTCAATGGCCAGCAGCATCGGTCCCTCCCGGAAAGAAGACATCGGCGGCATGGATACGCCGCGACTCTGTGCCGATTTGCAACAGCATCGCGCCGGTCTCGTCAAGCGTCTCGAACACGCCCGTAACCGTCTCGTCGGGCAAGCGGGCCTCGACCACCTCGCCCAGCCGGGCCGCCCGCGCCAGCCAGTCATGCCGGATCGATGCGAACCCCTTTTCCTCGAATTGTCGCAGCCGCACCGCCATCGCCGCCGACAAGATATCGAGCGTCGCCTCCACCTCCGGAGCGGTTTTGCCGGTGATCCCGCTCACGCTGATGGCGGGCCAGCGTGCATCGGCGGGGGCATGGGCGAGATTGATGCCGATGCCGACCGAGAGCCAGCGCCCCGCCGCGCCCATACCCGATTCGAGCAGCACACCTGCCACCTTGTACCCATCGAGCAAGGCATCGTTCGGCCATTTGAGCGCGGCCTGCGCCGCACCGCCCACGATCACGCCCAAGGTATCGGCCACCGCAAGGCAGGCAACGAAGGAGTGCAGCGCCGCCCGTGCCGGGTCATCCGAAACGGGCATCAAAAAGGTGGCGTAGAGATTGCCCCGCGGCGAATGCCACAGGCGCCCTGACCGGCCAGTTCCCGCACTTTGCTCCTCGGCCCAGAGCCAGAGCGGCCCGTGATCGCCGCTCATGGCGCGGCGGGCGGCCTCCTTGCTGGTGCTGTCGATTGACCCAAGGGCTTCGGTTCTCACCGGGCGTAAATTGTTGCGGCATCCGCCGCCATTTCAGTGATGCCCAGACCCCCGATCACAAAGAGGACCATGACCGCCGCCGACAGACCCAAAACCACGCGAAACTCGCCGCCCATGGGACCATCGAACGCATCCGCCGCCTCGTCGAATACCATGATCTTGACAAGACGCAGGTAATAGAACGCACTGATAACCGCCGCAATGGTCGCGATGACCAACAGCCAGATCAGCCCCGCCTCGACCGCCGCGCCAAAGGTGTACCATTTCGCCCAGAAGCCAGCCAAAGGCGGGATACCCGCAAGCGAGAACATCAAGATCGTGAGACACAGGGCCGAGAAACCATCCCGCTGCCACAAGCCCGCAAGATCGCCGATCTTCGTCACCGCCATATCGTTGCGCCGCATCGTCAGGATATAGGCAAAGACCCCGAGATTCATGACCATGTAAACCGCGAGATAGACCAGAACCGAGCGCGCGCCCGCCTCCGTCCCCGCCGCCATGCCAACGAGGGCAAAGCCCATATGGCCGATCGAGGAATAGGCCATCAGGCGCTTGATATCCGTCTGCCCAATCGCCGCGATAGACCCGACCAGCATCGACGCCGCCGCAAGGAAGGCAACAATCTGCTGCCAGTCCGGCACCGCCTCTGGCCCGAATCCGTCATAGAGCACCCGCACCATCAGAACCGCCGCCGCCATCTTGGGCGCGGTCGCGAAAAAGGCCGTCACGGGCGTTGGTGCGCCTTCATACACATCGGGCGTCCACATATGGAAAGGGGCCGCCGAAATCTTGAAGGCCAGACCGGCCAGCACAAAGGCCAGACCAATAATCAGCCCCACATTCGTCTCACCCAATGCGACGACTTCGGCGATGCGCGTGAAGTCGGTGCTGACGGTTGCGCCGTAGACGAAGGATGCGCCGAACAGCAAAAGGCCGGAGGACAACGCCCCAAGCACGAAATATTTCAGCCCCGCCTCGGTCGAGCGCACCGAATCCCGGCGGAAGGAGGCCAGCACGTAAAGCGCCAGCGATTGCAGCTCCAACCCCATGTAGAGCGCGATCAGATCCGCCGATGAAACCATCATCGCCATGCCGAGCGCAGCGAGGGCGACCAGAACCGGGTACTCGAAAATCATCATCTGGGCGCGCAGCATATATTCGCGCGACAACAGCAGGATCACTGCGGTGCCAAAGAAGATGAACACCTTCGCGAAGCGGCTGACCCCATCGGAGACGAATACTCCGCCGAAGGCATATTGCGTATCGCCCCCGCCGATCCATGCGAGGATGCCCGCCGCGCAGAGCAGCGCGATGGTCAACCAATGCACCAGCATCGCCCCGGCGATCGTCTGTCGGAACACGCCGACCATCAGCAAGGTGAGCGCTCCGAGTGCGAGCAAAAGCTCCGGTGCGGCGGCCAGAAGGTTGAGGCTGTCTTGGTTGAGCGGGGTCATGGCGTCCTTCCCGTCAATGCGCGCTGGAGGCGGCGGGCTGAGGCATGGCCTCGCCCCCCGGCTGGATGAGCAGCGAGTCCGGTGCGCCGACGGCAGCATGGTAATTCTGCAAGAGATCCGAGACGGCAGGGCTGAACACATCGATCATCGCCGATGCATTGATGCCGAAATAGAGCGTCGCGATGATCAACGGGGCCATGATGACGATCTCGCGCCGGTTCATGTCCTCGATGGTCTCCAATGCCGGATTGGTCATCACGCCGAAGACCACCCGACGATACAGCCACAGCGCATATCCGGCGGAGAGGATCACCCCCGTCGCGGCAACAAAGGCAACGAAGGTATTCGCCTTGAACGCCCCCATCATCGTCAGGAATTCACCCACGAACCCGGAGGTGCCCGGCAACCCGACATTGGCCATCGTGAACAGCAAGAAAACCGTTGCATAGATCGGCATCCGGTTCACCAGCCCCCCATAGGCCGCGATTTCGCGCGTATGCATCCGGTCATAGATCACCCCGACCGACAGGAACAAGGCGCCGGAAATAAACCCGTGACTGATCATCTGATAGATCGCCCCGTCCAGCCCCTGCTGGTTCGCCGCAAAGATGCCCATGGTCACAAACCCCATATGGGCGACCGAGGAATAGGCAATCAGTTTCTTGATATCGGTCTGGACCAGCGCGACCAGCGATGTGTAGACGATGGCGATAACGCTGAGAGCGAAGACGAAATTCGCGAGCTGGTCCGACGCAATCGGGAACATCGGCAGGTTGAAGCGGATGAAGCCATATCCGCCCAGCTTCAACAGGATCGCGGCCAGTACGACCGACCCCGCCGTCGGGGCCTCGACATGCGCATCCGGCAACCATGTATGAACCGGCCACATCGGCATTTTCACCGCAAAGCTGGCGAAGAAGGCGAACCACAACAGCGTTTGCACGCCCGCACCCATCTCGACCCCCAGAACCTCGAAGGGCTCAGAAGGAAATTCGTGGGTCAGCAGCATTTCGATATCCGTGGTCTGGGCATAATTGGCCATCCACAGCATCGCGATCAACATCAGGATCGAGCCGAGCAGCGTATAGAGGAAGAACTTGAAGCTGGCATAGACGCGCCGCCCGCCGCCCCAGACCCCGATGATGATGAACATCGGAATCAGGCCCGCTTCGAAGAACAGGTAGAACAGAAACAGATCGAGCGCGACGAACACGCCGATCATCAGCGTTTCCAGAATCAGGAAGGCGGCGAGATATTGCGCCACCCGCTTATCCACATCCCAACTGGCAAGGATGACCAACGGCATGATCCCGGTGGTCAGCAGCACGAACAGGATCGAGATTCCATCGACCCCAAGCTTGTATTTCAGGCCGCCGAGCCAATCCACATCCGTGACGAACTGAAAGCCCGTCGCGGTCGGCTCGAAACCGAGGAACATGATCACCGACAGCAGGAACGTGACCACGGTAATCGCCAGCGACCAGCGCCGCGCCGCCATCCGTTCCGCCTCGCGCCCGCCGCCCATCCACAGCAGGACAAGCCCGCCGAACAGCGGAAGCCACAGGATCAGGTTGAGCAGAAACCCTTCACTCGTCATCGGCTCAGCCCCCCATCACAGCGAATGTCACAAGGGCGGCAACCCCGACGAACATCGCCAGCGCGTAATGGAACATATACCCGCTCTGCAACCGCGCATAAAAGGCAGTCATGGCGGGGATCAGGCCCATCGACAGGCCATCGATAGCCCCGTCAATGGTGCGCCCGTCGCCCTTCTTCCAGAAAAACCGGCCCAGTGCCATCGCAGGCCGGACAAAGATCGTTTGGTACAATTCGTCGAAATACCACTTGTTGAGCAGGAAGTCGTAAGCGCCCGGATTGGCCTTGCGCGCCCGATCGGCCAGACCGGGACGCAGGATATACATCCACAGCGCCAGCGCCGTCCCCGCCAACATCGCGAAGAAGGGCAGCGATTTCACCCAGAGCGGGGAATAATGCGCGGCATGTACAACGTCATACATCTTGTCGTATTTCTCGACGAGCACGTAATTGTCGGGCGCATGAACGATGGAATGCCCCCAGAACCAATGCGCGGAATCCCCGACGAACATTTCGTAGAACAATCCCCCCGCGACAATCGAGCCGAGGAACAGCACACCCATGGGGATCAGCATCACGGGCGGGCTTTCATGGATATGGGCATAGGCCTCCGGGTCGCCATTGCGCGGCCCATGGAATACCTTGAAGATCAAGCGCCACGAATAGAATGCCGTCATCGCCGCGACCAGAATGCCGAGCCAGAAGGCATAGGTGCCGGACGTCGAATGCGCGGCATGGGCGACCTCGATCACCATGTCCTTCGAGAAGAACCCGGCAAAGGGCGGCACACCCGTCAACGCCATCGTCCCGATGATCATCAGGATATAGGTCGGAATAATCATCGACCACAAACCGCCCATCCTGCGAATATCCTGCTCGTCCTGCATCGCGTGGATCACCGAACCACACCCAAGGAATAACAGCGCCTTGAAGAAGGCATGGGTAAACAGGTGGAACATCGCCGCCTCATACGCACCGACCCCCGCCGCAAAGAACATGTAGCCAAGCTGCGAACAGGTCGAATAGGCGACGATCCGCTTGATGTCGTTCTGTACGAGACCCACCGTCGCGGCGAACAGCGCCGTCGTCGCGCCGATATAGGTGATGAAGGTGCTCGCCGCCGGGGCGAATTCATACAGGGGCGACAGGCGACAGACCAGAAACACCCCAGCCGTTACCATCGTCGCCGCGTGGATCAAGGCCGAAACCGGCGTCGGTCCCTCCATCGCATCGGGCAGCCATGTATGCAGGAAGAACTGGGCCGATTTACCCATTGCACCGATGAACAGCAAAAATCCGAGCGTGTTCAGGACACCCATCTCATAACCGAGGAACGAGAAAGTCGCCCCCACCATGCCGGGGATCTGATCGAAGACCACATCGAAATCGAGCGATCCGAAGATCGCGAAGATACCAAAGATGCCCAGAGCAAGGCCGAAATCGCCGACACGGTTGACGATAAACGCCTTCATCGACGCGGCGTTCGCGCTGTCCTTGTGATACCAAAATCCGATCAACAGATAGGAGGCAAGCCCCACACCTTCCCAGCCGAAGAACAACTGCACGAAGTTATCCGCCGTCACCAGCATCAGCATCGCAAAGGTAAAGAGGCTGAGATAGGCGAAGAAGCGCGGCTTTGACGGGTCATGCGCCATGTAGCCCATCGAATAGACATGCACGATGGCCGACACGGTGGTCACGACGATCAGCATCACCCCGGTCAACGTGTCGAGCCGCACGCCCCAATCGACGGCCAGCGCGCCCGATTCCATCCAGCGGAACCACGTGATATGCTCCGGGTCCGCCTCGATGGCCCCCGGCAGGCCCGCCCAGCTCATCAGCGCGACGAGTACCAGAATGGCGCTCGGGATGATCTGAGCGTTGCGATCCCCGATCCAGCGCACGCCAAAGCCAGCGATCAGCGCGCCCAACAGGGGCAAAAGGACGATCAGCGAGTAATACATATGGGTGTCCTCAGCCCTTCATCATCGCGACGTCTTCGACCGCGATGGTACCCCGATTGCGGTGGAAACAGACGAGGATCGCGAGACCGATCGCCGCCTCCGCCGCCGCGACCGTCAGCACGAACATGGTAAAGACCTGTCCGCCCAGATCGTTGAGATGCGTCGAAAAGGCGACGAAATTGATATTCACGGCCAGAAGCATCAGTTCGATGGACATGAGAATGATGATGACGTTCTTGCGGTTCAGGAAAATCCCGAAAATCCCGACGATGAACAGGATCGAAGCGACCGTCAGGTAATGCGTCAGTCCGATTTCCATGCTTTCCTCTTCCCCTTCGGCCGCTGCGCGCCGCTCTTAAAGACTTTGACCGGGGCGAACGTCTTTCAGTTCGACGGCGGTTTTCGGATCGCGCTGCATCTGTGCCCAGACATCTTGAGTCTTCACGCCGTCACGGTGGCGCAGCGTCAGCACGATGGCCCCGACCATGGCGACCAGCAGGATCAGCCCTGCCGCCTGAAACGCGTAGACATATTTGGTGTAGACCACAGCGCCCAGCGCATGCGCATTGGTCGTGCCATAGACGGCACTCGGTTCGATATTATCCGCTTCCAGCCCGCTCCATGCCGCGAATCCGACACTCAGCTCGACGATCAGGATCACCCCGATAGCCAGACCCAGCGGCAGGTATTGCGCAACCCGCCCCCGCAATTCGGCAAAATCGATGTCGAGCATCATCACCACGAACAGGAACAGGACCGCGACCGCGCCGACATAGATAATCATCAGCAGCATCGCGAGAAACTCGGCCCCCATCAGCACAAACAGACCCGCAGTGGAGAAAAACGCCAGGATGAGCCACAGCACCGAATGCACCGGATTGCGTGCAAAGACGACCAGCGTACCCGCGACACAGGCGGTAATGGCGAACAGATAGAAGGCGATGGCTTGCATAATCCGTCTCCCTACCGATACGCCGCATCAAGCTCGAGATTGCGGGCGATCACGCTTTCCCACCGATCGCCGTTATCGAGCAGCTTTTCCTTGTTGTAGAACAGCTCCTCGCGGGTCTCGGTGGCGAATTCGATATTCGGTCCCTCGACGATGGCATCGACGGGGCATGCCTCCTGACAAAAGCCGCAATAGATGCATTTCGTCATATCGATGTCATAGCGCGTCGTGCGGCGCGAGCCGTCCTCGCGCGGTTCGGCGTCGATATGAATGGCCTGCGCCGGGCAGACCGCCTCGCACAGCTTGCACGCGATACAACGCTCCTCGCCATTGGGATAGCGGCGCAGGGCGTGCTCACCCCGGAATCGCGGGCTTTGCGGGCCTTTTTCATGGGGATAGTTGATCGTCGCTTTTGGCTTGAAGAAATACTTCATGCCGACCCGAAAGCCGCCCACGAAATCCATCATCGCAAAATACCAGCCCGCGCGGGCCCAATCGGTCGCCATGTCAGGATTCCTCCGTCGTCACGGGTTGGGGGGACGTCACAGGGGCCTCGATGACCATCGCTCCGCGCCCCATGTCACGCGCCTCATCGGTATAGGCCCAAGGGGTCACGTCGAAGATTTTCATGAAACTCGCCGTCAGCACCACAAAGGCCAGACTGAGCGGCAGGAACACTTTCCAGCCCAGACGCATCAACTGGTCATAGCGGTAGCGCGGGACGATGGCCTTGACCATCGCGAACATGAAGAAGCAGAGCACCACCTTCAGCACGAACCAGAACACCCCATGACCGACCCCGAAAGGCGACAGCCAGCCGCCGAGGAACAGGATCGTGGTCAGCGCACACATCATCACGATGTTCATGTATTCGCCGATCATGAACAACAGATACGGCGTCGAGGAATATTCGA
Organism: uncultured Neomegalonema sp.; assembly: GCA_938008165.1. Lineage (GTDB taxonomy): Bacteria > Pseudomonadota > Alphaproteobacteria > Rhodobacterales > Rhodobacteraceae > JAHDDY01. The sequence goes on from CALLLP010000054.1 coordinate 21,517, forward strand.
CCTGATACCCGGCCACCAGCTCCGATTCGGCTTCGGGCAGATCAAAGGGCGGGCGGTTCGTTTCGGCCAATGCCGAGATGAAGAAGACGATGAACATCACAGGCTGCTTGAGGAAGAACCACGAGAAAATCCCGGCCCCGTCCTGCGCCAGCACAATGTCGGTCAGATTCAGCGACCCGACCATCAGCAGGACGCAGACGATCACAAAGCCGATGGAGACCTCGTAGGACACCATCTGCGCCGCCGAGCGCAGCCCGCCAAGGAAGGGATATTTCGAGTTTCCAGCCCAGCCGCCCATGATGACGCCATAGACGCCCAGACTGCTGATCGCGAAAAGATAGAGAATCCCGACATTCATGTCGGAAATGACCCACCCCTCCGCAAAGGGAATCGCGACCCAGGCAATCGACGCCAGAATGAAGGTCAGCATCGGCGCGAGCAGAAAGACCGTCCGGTCCGCCCCGGCGGGAATCACGATTTCCTTCATCACGAATTTCAGGAAATCCGCAAAGGATTGCAGCAACCCGAATGGCCCGACCACGTTCGGGCCTTTGCGAAGCTGGACCGCCGCCCAGACCTTACGGTCCATGTAGAGCAGAAAGGCCAGTGAAATCAGGACGACGACCATGACAAGAAGGCACTGGCCAAGGATCGTCAGAAAGAGCCAGAAATCATCCATGCGGAGAACCCGTCAGGTTGCGGTGCGGTATGGCTGGTTGCGGCGCTCTCTCTAAGCCCGATAACCGGACAGCGCTACAGGAAAATCGTGATGCGGTATCACCAGTCACATCCCCACCCCTTTCAAAACGTTACCAACCCGAAAAACAATACCGGGCGCGCCCAGCGCATAGAGGGACGAATCCCACGCGACAGCGGCGATCGCCGCATCCCGTTGCGCCAGAGGCTGGCGCAGGATCGGGCGCTTCTCGCCATCGTCCGGGGCGTCCGGGGCGACCGGATGCCTCATTACTCTGCCGCCAGCGGCACGCCTGACCGCTCCTCTTGCAGCTTTGAACAAGCGGCCATGGTTTCGCTCGCGCGGGCGATGGGATTGGTGAGATAGAAATCGCGGATGACCGGCTGGAAGGCGGCATTGCCAATCGAGCCGCCCGCTTCCGCGCGCCATTCCGCCGGGCTGATCGCCCCAAGTGCCGCCAGATGGGGCACCGCCTCAAAGATCGCCTTGCGCACCTGCTCAATCGTATCGAAGGGCAGTGGCTCGCCCATACGCTCGGACAGGGCGCGCAGGATGGCCCAGTCTTCCTTTGCCTCGCCCGGAGGCGACGCGGCACGATTGGCGAGCTGCGGTCGACCTTCAAGATTGACGTAAAGGCCCGATTGCTCGGTCCATGCGGCGGCGGGCAGAATCACGTCTGCGCGATGCGCGCCCCGGTCGCCGTGATGGCCCTGATAGATGACGAAGGCACCTGCGGGCACATCCACCTCATCGGCTCCGAGGAGATAGAGAACCTCGACCCCACCGGAGAGCATCGCGGCGGTCTGCTTGCCGCCATCACCGGGCGTGAAGCCGATTTCCATGCCGCCAACCCGGCTCGCCGCCATATGCAGCACGCCAAAGCCCGTCCATCCGTCGGAAATCGCCCCGACCGATCCGGCCAGCGCCATCGCCTCGCCCATGATCGCGGCCGCGTCGGGATGGGTCAGCGCCGACCCGCCCAGGACGATCATCGGGCGCTCGGCCTTCTTGAGAATTTCGGCGAAATCGCTGGTCATCACCGATCCGATCGCGCCTGCATCCTCGCCCAGATGCGCGTAATCATAGGTCAGGTCCGCCCCCGGCCCGATCAGACCGATTTCTGTCCCCGTAAGCCAAGCCTTGCGAATCCGCGCATTCAGGACCGCGCTCTCCGCACGGGGATTCGCCCCGATCAACAGGATTGCATCGGCGTCCTCGATCCCCTGAATCGTGGGGTTGAACAGCCATGCCGCCCGGTTATCGGCGGGCAGATGCGCGCCATCCTGACGGCAATCCATGTTCGGCGAGCCGATTTGGCCCATGAAGCCCTTCAGCGCCCACATCGCCTCGATCGAGACCAGATCGCCCGCAATCGCGCCGACCGCCGCCCCGTCCAGACCATCGAGCCGCGCCCGAATCGCCGCGAAAGCCTCGTCCCATGACGCCGCTTTGAGCTTGCCATCCGCGCCGCGCAGATAGGGACGGTCAAGGCGCTGGCGGGCGAGGCCGTCGATCGCAAAGCGGGTCTTGTCGGAAATCCATTCCTCGTTGATGCCATCATGGTTGACCGGCATCACCCGACGCACGGCAACCCCTTCGGAATCGATCCGGATATTCGCGCCAAGCGCATCCATCACATCGATGCTCTGGGTCTTGCGCACCTCCCATGGCCGCGCGCGGAAGGCATAGGGCCGCGAGGTCAGGGCACCGACGGGGCACAGGTCAATCACGTTGCCCTGCAATTCGCTGACAAGCGCCGCATCGAGATAGGACACGATCTCCGCATCCTCGCCCCGGCCCGTGCAGCCCATCTCCGGCACGCCCGCCACTTCGGTGGCAAAGCGCACACAGCGCGTACACTGAATACAGCGGGTCATATGCGTTTTGATCAACGGCCCAAGATTGATCTCGGCCATGGCGCGCTTGTGCTCGGCAAAGCGGCTGTCCGATTTGCCATAGGCCATCGCCTGATCCTGAAGATCGCATTCCCCGGCCTGATCACAGATCGGACAGTCGAGCGGATGGTTGATGAGCAAAAACTCCATCACCCCCTCGCGCGCCTGCTTGACGATGGGGGAGTTCGTGCGAATCTCCGGCGGCTCGCCATCGCGCCCTCCGCGCAGATCCTTCACCTGCATCGCGCAGGAGGCCATCGGTTTGGGCGCGCCCACCGCTTCGACAAGGCACATCCGGCAATTGCCCGCGATGGACAGGCGTTCGTGATAACAGAAACGCGGAATTTCGCGCCCTGCCTCCTCACAGGCCTGAAGCACGGTCAGGTCAGGATCGAACTCGAATTCCTCGCCGTCGATGACGACTTTGCGCGGGTCGGCCATAAGCACTTCCTCGTCGGTCGCATGAAGAGGCGCATACGGAGCGCCCCCCTGATTCACGCGCTTTTAGCAAGGGAAGACGCCAAGGTCGATGCGTCTATATAGCTTTCGCGTAAAAAGAGGGGTCGGAGAAAGCGAGGATGGTCACATCTGCAACACGAGGGATTTTCGGCGCAATGACTTCGCGTTCCGCGTCAGGTGCCCTCCCGATCCGTTGCAATCAGGTCTGCGATATGGGCGCAATCCTCGACGCTGAAGGTCAGGGGCAGGCGCATGTCAAACAGGGTGGCGAGGGTAGCGTCTGTTTGCGGCAGATCCTGCGCGGGCATGTAATGCCAGCTCCGGTGATTGGAGGTGAAGGCCACCGGATCTTCCGCGCCGAACCATTTCAGCTCGACCCCCATATCCTTCATCCGGGCGACAAATCGTTCACAGGCTTCGGGGGCCATGCCGGGGGCAAGAAACTGGATCGAGCTGGCGACGAAGAATTCCTCCGGCGGGCGATAGGGCATGTAAAGGCCGTTGACCCGTGACAGGCGCGCCGCGATGGCCTCGTAACGGGCATTCCAGCGGGCTGCATTGGCGTCGAGCGTTGCAAGCTGTGGCAGCAAGATCGCGGCGCGCAGATTGTCCATCCGGCCCGACATATTCGGCGTCTCCAGCCGGATCGTCGCAAAGGTTTCGGGCGCAGGCGCGGCGCGGTGGCGCTCGTAGAGCATGTACGACCCGGACATCATGATCGCACGGGCCATGAAATCGGGATCGTCGGAGGTCAGCAATCCCCCTTCGCCCGAATTGATATGCTTGTAGGTCTGAGTCGAGAAGCACCCCGCCAGTCCAAAGCCGCCACTGGGCCGCCCGTTCCACTTCGCCCCCATCGTATGCGCGCAATCCTCGATCAGCGTGATGCCGTGGTCGTCACAAAGCGCGCAAAGGGCCTCCATATCCGCCAGATGCCCGCGCATATGCGACAGCATCAGCACCCGCGCCCCGCTCGCATCGATCTTGCGGGCCAGATCGTCCAGGTCGATGACCAGATCGCGGGTGATTTCGACCAGCACAGGCTCGGCCCCCACGGCGGCGATGGCGCCGGGGACGGGGGCGAGGGTAAAGCCGTTGGTCAGCACTTTGTCGCCCGGCTCAACCCCCGCCGCCCGCAGCGAGACCGACAGCGCATACCCCCCCGACGCACAAGCAAGGCAGTATTTCGCCCCCTGATACGCGGCGAAGGCTTCCTCAAGCTGTGCCGCCGGAGCGATTTCGCCCGGTTCGGTATTGTAGCGATGAAGCCGCCCGCCCCGCATCACGGCAACCGCCGCCTCAATGGCCTCCTCCGGGATCGGTTCCTGCTGGGTGAAAGTGCCGGTGAACGCATCCATCGCATCGGTCCCTTTTCGACTGTTTCAGGGCATTTACGCATTGTGCCCGCGCCACGCCAAGACATTCCGGCAAAGCGGCGCATGGAGACAGGCGAACACGGTTCCAAAACGATCTTGACGTCTTTTTTTGTTCCAGTTAATAAGAACAAAATAGGATCAAAAAGAGATGAATATTCTCCATCAAACTCGTCGCCGGGGACGCGGAGCCGTCTCGAACGAGTCGGGGCGGTTCGAGACGCATCGGCGCGAGATCGTGGATGATGGCTGGGACAGCGCCGCCGACCTGCCGCCCCTGCCGGTGGAGGTGATGCGCGAGGCCGCAAAATCGATCATCGCGCGCAACCGATCGCCCGACCTGCCCTTTGACCGCTCGATCAATCCGTATCGGGGATGCGAGCATGGCTGTATCTATTGCTTCGCGCGGCCCAGCCATGCCTATCTCGGTCTGTCGCCGGGGTTGGATTTCGAGACGAAACTGACCGTGAAGACAAACGCTACCGCATTGCTGCGCAAAACCCTCGACAAGCCCGGTTACGTGCCCGCCCCCATCGTGCTGGGGGCCAATACCGACCCGTATCAACCCATCGAGCGCGACCACGGCATCACCCGCGAAATCGTGGAGGTGCTGCTGGCCTATCGCCATCCCTTTTCCATCACGACGAAATCGGCGCTGGTCACGCGCGATCTCGACCTTCTGGGCGAGGCGGCGGCGCTGGGCATCGTGCGGGTGGCGATGTCGGTGACGACCCTCGACCATCGCCTGAGCCGGGCGATGGAGCCGCGATGCAGCGCCCCCCATGCCCGGTTTCGCGCCATTCAGACGCTTGCGGAAGCGGGAGTGCCGGTCATGGCGATGACGGCACCGATGATCCCGGCGCTGAACGATCATGAGATGGAGGCATTGCTACAGACAGCGCGCGATGCGGGCGCGACCTCCGCCGCCTATGTCGCCCTGCGCCTGCCCCGCGAGATTGCGTCGCTGTTTCGGGAATGGCTGGAGGAGCATTACCCCAACCGCGCGGGCCGCATTCTGGGGCATATCCGCACGATGCATGGGGGCAAGGATTACGATGCCGAATGGGGAAAGCGGATGACCGGCATCGGACCCTATGCGCAGCTGATGGCCATGCGGTTCAAGACCGCCACCGCCCGGCTTGGCCTGCGCAATCTGCGCATGGAGCAGCGTTGCGATCTTTTCCGGCCTCCGCCCCGGCCCGGCGATCAGCTTGATCTCTTTACGTCGGCTAGTGTCGGACGATAGAGACACGGGCAAACAGTCAATCCCGGATACCCCCCATGCCCTATACCGCCTTTGACCGCACCCTCAAGATCGCCCCTTCCATCCTCGCCGCGGATTTCGCGAATTTCGGCGCGGAATGTGCGGCGGTCGAGCGCGAAGGGGCCGATTGGGTACATATCGACGTGATGGACGGGCATTTCGTGCCGAACATCACCTTCGGTCCCGCCACGGTGAAGGCCCTGCGCCCCCATGTGAACAGCGTGATGGATGTGCATCTGATGATCGAGAACCCGGATGCCTATCTCGACGCCTTTGCCAAGGCGGGGGCGGATGTCGTGACGGTCCATGCCGAGGCATGCCGCCATCTCGACCGCACCCTCGCCGCGATCCGCGATCTGGGATGCAAGGCCGGGGTGGCACTGAACCCGCATACCCATGAAAGCGTCATCGATTACGTGCTCGACAAGATCGATCTTGTCTGCGTCATGACCGTCAACCCCGGATTTGGGGGACAAAGCTTCCTGCACAGCCAAATCGAGAAGGTCGCGCGCCTGCGCAACCGCATTGGCGAGCGAGAGATCCATATCGAGATCGATGGCGGGGTCACCGCCGAAACAGCCCCGCTGGTCGCTGTGGCCGGGGCCGATGTGCTGGTCGCGGGATCGGCCGTATTCGGGGGCGGATCGGTCACGCAGCACGATGTCTATGGCCGCAACATCGCCCGCATTCGCGAGGCAGCAACACGATAGAGCGATCGGCGGTCGCCCTAAGCGGGCATCGCCAGCAGATCGAGATGACCGATGGTGCAGCGCGTCGCCATGCGCCGGGCCGCGCGCCATGCTTCGGCCTGCGCCGGGTCGCAGCCCGCCTCGGCAGCCGCCCCCGCGACTCCCTGCGCCAAAGCATCCATCAGCGCCCCGTCGCGCGCCCGCTCCAGCCGCCAAGGCGATGGGGCGAGGCTGACGGTATAGCCTTCGGTCTCCAGCGCCCGTGCCAGCAGGGCCGCGCCCATCGGCCCGGCGGCGGGGCCAAAGCCCTTGTCCCGGCGCTGATGCGCATCGAAAGCGCGGGCGATGGCGAGGTCGCAATCGTGTTCCGGCTCCCACGCTTCCACGCCATCATAGGTCAGCGCGGCATAGACCATGCGCCCGCTCGCGGCACGGGCAAAGCGCTCGATCCAGTCTGCGGAAACCAGATCGAACAGGGCCGAAGCGGTGATCGCATCCGCCCTGCGCGTGAGCACGGCTTCCAGATCGGCGGCGAGATCAGCCTGAACCGTCTCGACCCCCGGCATCCGGCGGCGCGCTTCGGCCAGCAGGGCGGGATCATGGTCCACGAGTGTCCACTGCGCGTGCTGAATCTCCAAGGCCCGCGCCGTCGCGCCGGTGCCCGAGCCAAGATCGAGCAGGCGGGGCGTGGAGGGCAGGGCGTCGAGAAAGGCCCGGCGCAGTCCCGCATGGCGGCCCCGCTCATCCGCCGGGGCGCGCAGGTCCAGCCAATCCGTCGAAAATCCGCTCATATCATCCCCAATGCCTGTGCGACGCGGTGAGCCGTATCGTCCCATCCGGGGCGCGCGCGGGCGAAGGCATGGCTTTCGGCGCCCATCCTCCGGCGGACCGCATCGTCGCCCAGAACCGCGCGCAACGCCTGCCCCAACGCCGCCGAATCGCCCGGCGGCACCAGCAGGGCGACAGGGGCCGTTTCCGGCAAGGCCCCCGCCCGGCTGGCAATGACGGGCAGACCATGGGCCATCGCCTCGGTCACGGCCATGCCATAACCTTCATGCAGCGACGGCGCGACGAAGACATCCGCCCCGCGATAGGCGTCGATCAGATGCGCCGCACTGCTCGCCCCGTAGAGGGCAATCCGGTCGGTCAGGCCCGCATCGGCGATCATCGCCGTGATCCGCGCGACCTCGGCGCTTTCGCGGTCGGTCGCGCCATAGATCGCGCAGGTCCAGCCAAGATCGGCGCATCTGGTCAGGGCCTCGACGAGATAGCCATAGCCCTTGCGCGGCGTCACCGATCCCACAGCCAGCAGATGCGGCGGCCTGCCGGTCAGGGGGGCGGGATCGGCGCAGTCCAGACCCGGCTCCGCCACGGTGATCCGCGCCGCCTCGACCCCGAACCGCGCCGCGACATCCCGGCCTGTCAACGGGCTGGTGACGATGACATGGCGCGCATGGGCGAGCGCGGCGCGTTCGGTGTCGAAGGCCGCTGTCGCCTGAGCCGGGGTCAACCCCGTTTCGTCGCAAAGAGGATGATGCAGCAGAACGCTGGCCCCGGCATCGCGGGCGAGATCGGGGGGAAAGGCCCCATAGGCCAACCCGTCGATCAGCAAAGGGCGCGGCGCCTGCGCCAAAGCCTGCGCCGTGTCGCGCAGTGCGGCATCGTCGGGCACAGGAAATGAAGCGGGCAAGGGAATGATTCGATGCTCAAGCCCCACCCGATTCCATTCGGCCATCACGCGCCGGGCATAGGCATAACCGCCGGTCGGGGCACCGAGATCCCCCGGAATGGCAAATCCGATCATGCAGCGCCGACCGGTCCCTCGAACCATGCCCGCGCGACATGGCTTTCGCCCAAGGTCACGCGAATGCGCCCGATGCCGTCACCTCCCGGTCCCAACGCGCCGGACCGGGCCGCCTGTGCCATCGCGTCGAAGATATGCTTGGCGACGACTTCGGTGGTCGAATTCTTGCCCTCGAACGCCGGATGGGCATCGAGATTGGTATAGTTCAGCGGCCCAAGCGTGGCCTTCAGCGCGTCATGGGCGCGGCCAATATCCACCACGATTCCGTCTTCGGTCAGGCTTTCCCGGAAAAAGGCCACATCCACAACAAAGGTGGCCCCGTGCAAAGCCTGAGCGGGACCGAAGACATCGCCCCGGAAACTATGGGCGATCATGATGTGATCGCGGACCTCGATGGCGTACATCGGCGCGTTCCTCTTAGAGTTTACCGAAAGATACGACTGTTTCTATTGTCGCTGCGCGTTCTGTCACGCGATTCCTTGAGCATATCGGTAATCAGCGTCGAAGAGACCGACCCCAGCGCCTGAGGATCGCGATAGGCGCTGGCGGGCAGCGAGAAAGTGCCGACCCCGATCCGGCGCGATCCGTGAACGAAGGTCAGCGTAGCGGGCGCAAGGGGCTGGCCCGGCTGAATGCGCAGATGGGCATGGGTCACCGGCGCCTCGGCGGGCGAAATCGCGCGAAAGCTGGAATCGGCGCGCAGACCGGCGGGAAAGCGCAGATTTTGGGCGATGATCACCGGGTTCAGGCCGATCCCTTCGGCTCCTTCGACGATGATCGGGTAATCGGGCCATCCCACCGTCGTATCGTTGAGCAGGGGGCGCGCAATGACCGATTGCGAGACGCTCTGGGCGGCGCATCCGGAAAGGGCAAGGGCGAACAGAATGACTGCGGGCAGTTTCATCGGCAAGAACTCCTCAAAGCATTTGAGATACATATAAGGTCTTGGCCCCGGCTTTGCACGGAATCGACGCATCACAACCCTGCAAGCTCGAGTGAACGGACCCCATGAGAGATTTCGGCACAGATTTAACGGATGCATCTTCGGTTCTGCCCGGCGAGGAGGTTTTGCATGTTTCGGTTCTGGCGGTATGCGATCTCGATGGGGATTTTTGCGCGGCATGGCGGGCGCTCGACACTGACCTGACCTTGCCGAATCCCTATTTCGCAGAGTGGTTTCTGCGCCCGGCGCTGCACCATCTCGACCCATCGGGCGAGGTGCGTCTTTGCGCCGTTACGCGGGCCGATGGCGCCTTGGTCGCGCTGTTTCCCTTCGAGATCGGGACGCGTTATGCGCGGGTGCCGATCCGGCATATCAGCGTCTGGCGGCATCCCCATGGATATAACGGCATGCCGCTGCTGCGCCAGCGTTATGCCCTTGCCGCGTTGGCCGCGATCCTCGACTGGATCGATGCACGGCCTTTCGGTGCGCGGTTCCTGCGCCTGACACAATTGCCCTATGAGCGGACGATGGAGCGGATCGTGGGCGATGCCTGTGCCCTTGCCGGTCGCGCCGTGCGTGAACAATCGCGGATCGAGCGGGCCTGCCTGCCTGCGGGGGGGGATTTCGATGCGATCATGGCCGCCGCGATGCCCGGCAAGAAACGCAAGGAATTGCGGCGACAGGAGCGGCGCTTCGGTGAACTAGGCATGGCGCAATTCATCGATCTGCCGACCGCCGATCCGGCCATTGCGCAGGCAGCGGAAGATTACATCGCGCTGGAGAATGCGGGCTGGAAAGCCGCCGCCGACCATGGCGAACCGCTGGCACGCAGCGCGGCGGAGCGGGCATTCTTTCTTGATATCATGCGCGGCGGCGCGCGGGAGGGGGCGGTATCGTGCCTCGTGCTGGCCCTTGATCTGGACATGGTCGCCATGCTGATCTGCCTGCGCTCTGGCGCGCATCTATCGGCGTTCAAAACCAGCTATGACGAGCGCTACGCCGCCTATTCCCCCGGCATGCGCCTGCTGATGGAGGCCACGCGCCGGACCCTGACAGAGCCGGGCAAGGCACAGATGGATTCTTGCGCCCGGCCCGGTCATCCGGTCGTGGATCGCCTCTGGCCCGCGCGCTTGCCGGTCGTCCAACTCAATATTCCCACGCGACATAGGGGCGATGCCGCCCTGCTCGACCTTGCCGCGATTGCCGGGCGCGCAAAACAGCGCGTCCTCGCTGGCCCCCAAAGCTGAAGGAGACCTCCCATGTTCGATCTCGTCGAGAAAACCGCGTTCGAAGCATCGTATCCGGCCGGTAATGCGCGCCTGTCCTTCGCCGGGGAGACCCCCCTGCTGACGCGCCCGCGCCTCGTATCGCTGGCCAATGCGCTGCCTTCGGAGCTGGTGGAATTCAACGCAGGCGATCTGCCCATTTCCGTCTCGCCCGATAATGTGCCCGATGCGGGCATGTCCGCCGCCGAGACCATCGAGAAAATCGGATCGGCGAATTCATGGATGGTCCTGCGCAATATCGAGCGCGACCCCGCCTATGCGGATGTCATGGAAAAGGTGCTCGATACGGTCCGCGATATCGTGAAGCACAAGACCGGGCCGATGCACCGATGCGAGGCATTCGTCTTCATCTCCTCACCGGGGGCCGTGACCCCGTTTCACTTTGACGAGGAACACAACATCCTGATCCAGATCGAGGGCCGCAAGGAATTCACGATCTATTCCCAGCATGACCGCGAGCTTGCCTCGCAGGAAGATCTCGAAGCCTTTCATTGCGGGGCGCATCGCAACCTGTCCGTCAGCGAGGAAAAGCTGGCGCGGGGCAAGGCGACCACAATGGAGCCGGGCGATGCGATCTATGTGCCCCCGCTGGCACCGCATTGGGTGCGCGTGCTGGGCGACGCGCCCTCCCTGTCCCTAAGCATCACATGGCGGTCGGATGCGTCGCAGCGGGCATGCTACCTGCACCAGATCAATCGCGACCTGCGGGAAAAGGGCGCCGCCCCGTCCTTTCCAGGCCGCAATCCAGTGGCCGATCAGCTCAAGATATGGCGCGCATCCGGCAAGCGGCGTCTGGGAAAGCTGTTCGGGACGCAACCTGCCTGAGCGGGACGGGGGAGAATGGTAAAGGCGCATATGGGCAAGCCGCCTTTTGCCACCGCTCCGGAACAGGCCCCGACCCAAGAATCGGCCTTTACTTGGGTAGCTCCCTCACCCGACTACCGCGACGACGCCATAATTGACGGAGACATCCTCCCCCCGCCGCCAGTCATCGCTCAGGGGATTATAGATGAACCCCGTCTCGTCCACGACCTGCAACCCGCCCCCGGCCAATGCCATGCGCAGGTCTTCGGGGGTGGGAAAACGGTTCCAGTCATGGGTGCCTCGCGGGAGCCAGCCGAGAATGTATTCCGCCCCCACGATGGCCAGCGCATAGCTGCGCGCGGTGCGGTTGAGGGTGCTGAGAGCGACAAGGCCGTGTGGCTCGACCAGATCGCCCAAGGCACTGGCAAAGGCGGGTAGATCCGCAACATGCTCGACGATTTCCAGCGCCAGCACCGCGTCGAATCGCATACCCTCCTCTGCCAGTGCCTCCGCCGTCACGGCGCGATACTCGATCTCCAGCCCCATCGCCCCCGCATGGGCGCGGGCGGCCATCACGCCTTCTTCCGCAGCATCGATCCCCATCACCGTCGCGCCCATCCGCGCCAGTGGCTCGCTCAGCAGCCCGCCCCCGCATCCCACATCCAGCACCCGCAGGCCCTTTAGCGGCGCCAGACCCGACGGATCGCGCCCAAACTGCCCGCAGAGATGATCGCGCAGCCAGTCGAGCCGGATCGGATTCATCCGATGCAGCGGACGAAACGCGCCATCGGGATCCCACCACGTCTCGGCCAGCGCGGCGAATTTTCCCACCTCGCCCTCATCGACTGTTCCGCCCGTCGGTTGCATTCGCCCGTCTCCTGCCGTAACCCAGATATTCCCCAGATAGGGCGCGCCCGCGCCGATCGCCATGCGCGCCAGGACCACCCGATGAACCGCTCCCTCTACCCCACCATAGAGCCGTATATCCGGCGCAGGCTCAAGGTCTCCGATCTGCACGAAATTTACGTGGAGGAATGCGGCAACCCGGAGGGCAAGCCCGTCATCGTGCTGCATGGGGGACCGGGGGCAGGCTGTAACCCGGCCATGCGACGATTCTTCAACCCCCGCAAGTACCGGATCATCCTGTTCGATCAGCGCGGATGCGGGCGCTCGACCCCCAATGCCTGCTGCAAGGAAAACACGACCTGGGACCTTGTCGCCGATATTGAAACGATCCGCGAGACCTTTGGCGTCGAGCAATGGCAGGTCTTCGGTGGCTCATGGGGCTCGACCCTCGCGCTCGCCTATGCCCAAACGCATCCCGATCGCGTGACCGAAATGGTCCTGCGCGGTATCTTCCTGATCCAGAAAGAGGAAATCGACTGGTTCCATAATGGCGGCTGTGGGCGCATCCACCCCGAACTCTGGGAACAATTCGTCGCCCCGATTCCCGAAGCCGAACGCGGCGACATGGTGGCGGCCTATCACAAACGCCTGTTCGGCGAGGATGCCGTCGTCCAGCGCGCCTGCGCCCGCGCATGGTCCCGCTGGGAAGGGGCGACCGTCACCATGGCCCCCTCCCCCGCCCGCGTGCAAGCCTTCGGCCATGACGATTACGCCCTCGCCTTCTCGCGGATCGAGGCGCATTATTTTATCAATGGCGGCTTTATGGAAGAGGACGGGCAATTGCTGCGCGACCTGCCAAAGATCACCCACCTGCCCGCAACCATTGTGCAGGGACGATTCGACGTGGTGACCCCGCCGGTCATGGCATGGCGGCTGCACCGCGCGTGGCCGGGATCGAAACTGGTCATGGCCCCCAATGCCGGCCATGCCGTCAGCGAACCGGGCATCGCCAGCGCTCTGGTCAACGCAACCGACACCTATGCCAGCTAGAGCGATCGGCGGTTGAGCCAAAAAATGCCGGGAAATGCTCAGGTTTTGGCGCCATTCCCGATCCAACTGGATCGCCGTTCACTCCAAAGGGTCGTTTCTCCCTTGACGCCCTCCACTCCCCCCGCTAAATCCCCCGCCTGTTGGCGGAGTAGCTCAGCTGGTTAGAGCAGCGGAATCATAATCCGCGTGTCGGGGGTTCAAGTCCCTCCTCCGCTACCAAACCTCCTTTCTAATACGTTGATATTGTTGTGATAATTGGAAAGGCATTCTTGTCTTCCCGCCATTTATCCCGCCGC
>CALLLP010000055.1 GCA_938008165.1 uncultured Neomegalonema sp.
GTGGAAGGCTTCGACAAATCGAGCATCTGTCTGACCGAAGTGCGCGCCGAGGAATTCCTCGGCTTCGTCTTCGTCAATCTCGATCCCGATGCCGCGCCCATGGAAGACTGGTTCCCGAATGCGCGCGCCGAGTTGGAAGACTGGGTGCCCAACTGGGCCGACCTGAAGCCCCTCGAATGGGTCGAGATTCCCGAAGCCTGCAACTGGAAGGTTTCGGTCGAGAATTACTCAGAATGCTATCATTGCTCACTGAACCATCCGACCTTCGCGAAGGGCGTGGTCAAACCCGAAACCTATGACATCCAACCGCAGGGCATGTGCCTGCGCCATACCACCGAATGCCAGAGTCTTGAGGACATGACTTATGACATCCAGTCCGGATTCGCCCATCAGGATGAATATTCAAGCTGGTTCCTCTGGCCGATGTTCTCGTTTCAGGTCTATCCCGGCAATGTGCTGAATACCTATCACTGGCGGGCGGTCGATGCCGATCATGTGGTGGTCTGGCGAGGATGGTATTCGGTCGGCGGGGCAGAGGATGCGAAGGTGCGCCAGCTTGCGGTGCAGGACCGCGAGACGACGGTTGAGGAGGATATACACCTCGTCGAATCCGTCCAGCGAGGGCTATGCTCGCGCGGTTATCGCCCCGGTCCGCTTGTCATCGACCCGTGCGGCGGCGTCAATTCGGAACATCCGGTGATGCATCTGCAAAAGTGGATGCGGGAGGCGATTGATGGGCACTGATTTCGCGATGCCATCGCAATGGACCGAGGAACACAAGTTGTTCCCGCATCAGGTCGGCTTTACCTGCCCGCCCTTCGATTATGACGCGGCCCCGTCTGATTTTCTGCGGATGAGTCCCGAAAGTGTCGGGGTGCATGGCTGGATGCTGCATGTGCCCGATTACGTGCATGGGCTGGATCAGCGAAAGCAGAATTTCGGGATGCTAGAGGACTTCGTACATTGCATGGCGCGCAATGGTGTCGATGTGTGCGGTCAGGTCGGGTCGAACTGGGTTCATGCCAGCGGGCTGGGGGTCGAGGGCATCCGCCAGCATTGCGCGGATCTGTCCGACAAATACGAAACGCGCTTCCACATGGCGGGCTATGCGATGGTCGAAGCCCTGCGCGCGATGAACATCGAGAAGGTCGCGCTGAACGGGGCCTATCATTGGCCGGAATGGTGGCAAGGAACCGCAGGCTTTCTGCGCGAAGCCGGGTTCGATGTGCTGTGGGCGGGCAATTTCGTGGATCAAGGGTGGTTTTCGACACAAGAGGCCGTGAATGCCGAGCGGTGGGTCTTCGACGGTGATCTGGCTTCGAGGAGCTTTGCCTATGTCGCTGAACAAGCCCCGGATGCCGATGCCTATCTGATCAACGGCATGTGCAATTTTCGCAGTGGACCGGGTGGGTTGCCCCAACGCCCGCTGCATCTGGCGCGCGGATTGGAGGCGATGCTGGGCAAGCCCGTGATCGGCCACGATATCGCGCTCTACTGGCGGATCATGACGGATCTCGGCATCGCCCCTACAACCCCGCAAGGTGCATTGTTGGAGAGCCTTCATGCATAAGATCATCGCACTCTGGGCAATTCCCCGCTCGACCTCGACCGCCTTCGAATGGATGATGCGCCAGCGGGGCGATCTTGACTGCCTGCACGAACCCTTCGGCGAGGCATGGTATCAGGGTGAAGACCCGCTCTGGCCGCGCTTCAAGGAGGGCGAGACGACAACGCCGGGATTGACGATCGACAGCGTGTGGCAAGAGATCAAATCACGCGCTGAGAAAGGCCCGGTCTTCATCAAGGACTTCCCCCATTACATCAATCACATGTGGACGCCGGACTTCCTGTCGAATTTCACCCATGCCTTCCTGATCCGCGATCCGGCAAAGACGATTTCATCCATGTATGACAAATGGCCGGATTTCGATGAGTTGGAAGTGGGCTTTCCCGAACAGCGTGCGCTTTTCGATCTGCTGACCGCGCTTAATGGGACGCCGCCGCCCGTCATCGACAGCGACGATCTGTTGGAAAACCCCGCGCGCATGGTCGCCGCCTTCTGCGAGGCGGTCGGGATCGACTTCCTGCCCCACGCATTGAGTTGGGAGCCGGGCGCGGATACGGGCAACTATAGCTGGTGGGATGGCGGCAGTTTCCACGCCAACCTGCGCGCCTCAACCGGGCTGAAGCCGCAGGCCCGACGCTATATCGAAGTACGGGACGCCCCGGAGCGCGTGCGCCGCGTTCATCGCCGCATGAAACCGCATTACGACCACCTCTACCGCCAACGGATCGAAGCGAAGGAATAAGAACTGACGCGTTGCCAGCGGTTTTATCGGGAAGCGGATCTGCTGTCCGGTCCCCATGACGACGTGGACAGGGAACTGCATCGGCTTCGCAAGGTGACACCGAGGACCAAGCCGACGGCAGTTGGACGACATGGTGGTCCTTGCCCAATCCGCTCGCAGCTCTCGACCTCGCACTCAAGGTTCTGCGCCGCGCAATCACCCTGCGCAACCCGCCCGCCGGATTGATCCATCACTCGGCTATAAAGCTCCGATCACATTAGAGGCAGCAGCGAACTGAAAGAGAAACTGTCTCTCCACTTTCAACGACCAAGATCAAGGTTGTGTTGGCATGGCTCTGGGGCGTGCGCTTGGCGATCCGGTGACGGGTGTATACGTGAAAGGCCGTCCGTCCCGCTGGCGATGGTTCTCTCCCCAAGGGCGTTACAAAACCCTGACGGATGCTATCGATCGACAGCGAGGCTGGGCTTGACCGGATGACCGCGCGGTGTTCTCAACAGTGTTCAGGAAGGCCGCGCCCCATGCGGCATCGCTGGAGAATCGATCCCATGACCGACCGCATTGCCCGACCCCGCCGATCCTTCATCTTCACGCCGGGGTTAAAGCCGGAGATGTTTCCCAAGGCGCTGGCTTCGGGCACCGATATCGTCTGCGTCGAGTTGGAAGACGGCATCGCGCCGAAGGACAAGGCACAGGCGCGGGCCAATGCGCTGGCGCTGTTCGAGGCACCCCAAGCGCAGGATGGCGTCGAGCGGATCGTGCGGATCAATTCGATGCGCGAACGGTTTGGGATCGAGGATGTGAATGCGGTGCTCGCCACCGACACGCCTCCCCCCGCGCTGATGATGCCGAAGGTCCGCACACCGGACGAGGTGATCATGCTCGATCAGCTTCTCAGCGAGCGCGGCCACGCGACCCGCCTGCATGTCATTATCGAGACCAATCAGGGGTTGGAAGCCGCCTTTGACATCGCCCATTGCAGCGCCCGCATCGATGCGCTGTTCTTTGGTGGGGTCGATATGGCCGCCGAGTTGCGCTGCGACAATGCGTGGGCGCCGCTTCTTTATGCCCGTTCCCGTGTCGTCCATGCGGCGGCGAGCGCCGGGCTGGATGTGATCGATGTGCCCTATCTCGATCTGGATGATTCCGAGGGCATGGTCGTCGAGGCCGAACAGGCTCGCGCGCTTGGCTTTGCGGGCAAAGGCGCGATCCATCCCAAGCAGATTGCGGCGCTCAACGCTGTATTCACCCCCACACCGGACGAGATCGCCCGCGCCCGCCGCATCATCCAGACCTTCGAGGAAGCCGATACCGGCCTCGTCGTCATCGATGGCAAATTGATCGAAAAACCCGTCCTGCGCGACATGCGCCGGATCGTGGCCATCGCCGACAGGATGGGGGGCTGATCCCGCCTCTGCCGCCGCCTGTTCCGCCGATGGCGCTAACGGATGAATTGATCGACATAATCGGCTCCGAGGCCGACCGCTTCGTAATGCTTGCGGCACATATCGATCTTTGTGAACACATCTTCGTAGCCGAGAACCTCGCCCATCGGATCGACATAGACCATGACGCCATTGACCTGAAAGAAGGTGATCATCTCGGTCACGTCTTCGGGCACGACAAGCGTATGCGTCTCGCCCGGCGGTTCAAAGACATAGCTGCCTTCCTGCGCCACCCAGTCATGTTCGAGATAATGCCACCGGCCTTTCAGCACGAGGCCATGAACGGGTTGTGGGTGGCGGTGGCGTGACAGGACGCCCGATTGACGCACGCGCAGCAGGTTCATCCAATAGCCCTGCGATCGGTTGAGGCACAGGGGCCGGAATGAAACGGTGGCGGTCTGCGGCACCCAGATGCGCTCATCTTCCGGAATCGCGGCGGGCACGACGATTTCTTCCAGCGCCTCTTTCGGAAACGGAAGCTGATAGGGCGTCATCGGATTGGTATCTGCCGTCTGCAATGGCATGGGGTTCGTCCTTTCGGTTACAGTGCGCAATAGCCGCCATCAGCCGGGTAGATCGCGCCGGTTATGAAGCTTGCCTCCTCCGACAAAAGCCACGCCGCGAGCATTCCGATCTCGTCGGGCTTGCCCCAGCGGTTCATCGGCGTGCGGCCCAGAATCGGCGCATTGCGCGCGGGGTCGGCGCGCAGCGCTTCGGTCATTTCGGTCTCGATCCAGCCCGGTGCCATGGCATTGACACGCACGCCCTGCGCCGCCCATTTCCCCGCCAGCGCCTTGGTAAGCTGGGCAACGCCCCCTTTGGACGCCGAATAGGCGGGAACCAGCGGGCCGCCAAAATAGCTGAGCATCGATGCCGTATTGACGATCGCTCCGCCGCCGCCCTGTGCCAGCAAGGGATGCGCGGCGAGGCAGCAGCGCATGGTGCCGTTCAGATTGATGTCGATGACCCGCTCGAAGGTCTCGATCTCGTATTCCGCATCGCGGGCGAGGATACCGGCGCAATTGACAAGGCCGTCCAAGTCTTTGAGCGCCGCGAACAGCGCCATGACGGCCCCATGATCGCGCACGTCGAGGGTTCGGGCCTCAACGGCCTCTTGGGGATTCTCGCGGCGAAAGGCTTCGACTTCGGCGTCGCTGACCCCCGTGGCGAGAACGGACCACCCCTTCGAGAGCAAGACCCGCGTGACCCCGGCGCCAATCCCGCGTGTTCCTCCGATAACGACGGCCTGCTTCATGTCATCCCCTTCCCTCATGCCAGCGATACTCCCCCTTATGTGCTGTCGCGCATCAGAGCCAGCCGCCCTTCGGATCAGGGTGCTAATCCTGCGACGAGCATAAGGCGTTCGCCGCCGGGAATGCAACGCAGACCGGCGCATCCTGTGCGAGCGATCCTGCCCAGACAAGGCTTGCGGTGTTCCTTGTTGCCGCAGTAGGAATACGTCTGAGCGTTATGACGATGGCGTCGTCGGGGAGGGCGATCTCCCGCTCATTTCACATCCTGAACGCCGGGACTTTCAATCGGAAGATTGGGGGTTCGCCTCTGGCCTTCCGTTTTCTTGGAGGTCACGATGACTGTACCCCTTCTCAAGACAAATCCGACCGCCCGACCGGATTTCTTCACGTTCCATAATGGCGACAAGGCCGCGCTGCCGTTCAGCCGGGCCGAATATGACCGACGCCTTGCGGGGCTTCGCGCGATCATGCGCGCCCGCGATATGGAGGCGGTAATCCTGACCTCGATGCATGGGGTCGCGTATTATTCCGGCTTTTTGTACTGTGCGTTCGGTCGGCCCTATGCCTGTGTGGTGACCGCAGAGCGCGCCGTGACGGTTTCTGCGAATATCGATGCCGGACAGCCATGGCGGCGCAGTGCGGACGAGAATGTCGTCTATACCGATTGGCGGCGGGACAATTACTGGCGGGCGGTGCGCGACATCATCGGCGGCGCAGGGCGCATCGGCATCGAAGGCGATCACCTGACCCTTGCACAGCATGCGAAACTGTCAGAATTCCTGAGTGCCGAGACCATCGATATCGCCGGGGATACAATGACGCAGCGGATGGTCAAGTCATCCGAGGAAATCGCCCTGATCCGCGAGGGTGCCCGCATTGCGGATATCGGCGGTGAAGCGGTGCGGGATGCGATCCGCATCGGCACGCGCGAGATCGACGTCGCGATGGCGGGTCGCGATGCCATGGAGGCGGAGATTGCCCGCAGCCACCCCGATAGCGAGTTGCGCGATAGCTGGGTCTGGTTCCAGTCCGGGATCAATACGGATGGCGCGCATAATCCGGTCACGACCCGGCGGCTGGAGGCGGGTGATATTCTCAGCCTCAACACCTTTCCGATGATCTCCGGCTATTACACCGCGCTGGAGCGCACCCTGTTCATCGGTGAACCGGATGCGGCCTCGCTCGCGATATGGGAGGCGAATGTCGGGGCGCATGAGCGGGGGCTTGGCCTGATCCGGGAGGGGGCGACCTGTTCGGGGATTTGTGCGCAGATCAACGACTATTTCGCTGACCGCGATCTGCTGCAATACCGCATGTTCGGTTATGGCCATTCCTTCGGGGTGCTCTCGCATTACTACGGGCGCGAGGCGGGACTGGAATTGCGCGAGGATATCGATACCGTGCTTGAGCGGGGCATGGTTGTCTCGATGGAGCCTATGCTGACTCTGCCCGAAGGCATGCCGGGGGCTGGCGGGTATCGCGAACATGATATCGTCGTGCTGGGCGACGATGGGCCGGAGAATATCACCGGCTTCGGTTATGGCCCGGCGCATAATATCGTCGCTGTGTAATTCCACGCAGGTCTTATCCGTGACCGTTTTGCTTTTTCCTGCTCCGGGCATGCTCCGGGGCAGGGATCAAGAGTTTGAGGGCGCTCCCTGCTGGGCGGGGAGGATACCCGATTCGATGCTGGGATAGGCGAGCAACAGCGTCCCGGCTCTCAGGACGAACATGGCATGGACCGCCGCCCATATCCCGTGAGTGCCGAACGCCCCCGCCAGCCAGACGCTGAGCGGAAAGAACACGCCCGCCGACAGGATCATGGCATTGCGCATCGCCCCGCTCGCAGTGGCCCCGACGAAGATGCCGTCGAGCTGATAGGCCGCAAAGCCCACCACGGGCATGAGCGCGGCCCATGGCACATAGATCATCGCCGCCGCGCGCACCTCCGGCAGATCGGTCAACAGGCCGATCAAGGGCGCGCGACAGAGATAGAACAGCACGGAAATGACCAGCGCGAGCGCGCCCGCCCACAGGCTCGTCATGATCGCCCCCCGGCGAAAGGCGGCCCGGTCGCCCGCGCCCTTGGCCTGCCCGACCAGCGTTTCCGCCGCCATGGCAAAGCCGTCGAGACCATAGGCGGAGACGGTGAAAAACTGCCACAGCACCACATTCACCGCCAGCACCAGCGCCCCCTCCTGCGCGCCCAGCCGGGTGATCCAGGCGAGGGAAAGGGTCAGCAGCAGAGTGCGGATGAAAATATCGCGGTTCAGGGCCATGACCTTCAGCAATTCATCGCGTCGCAGGATGCGGGGCCAGTCGGGTCGCCAAGCCGCGTCCAGCCGCCGCCGCTGTACCCGCGCCAGCCACAGGCCGTAGGTGAGACCGATCCCGCTCGATGCGACCGTCGCCGCCGCCACCCCGGCCAGACCCCAGCCGAGCCACATTCCGAGGATCAGGCTCAGGGTGATGTTCGACAGGGTCGTCACGAGCTGGTGTTGGAACAGCTTCCGCGTCATCTCCTGCCCCGTGAACCAGCCGAGCAGGGCATAATTGGCCAGCTCGAACGGCGCGCCCCAGATGCGGATACTGAAATAGAGCGCGGTCGCGGCCTGGGTTTCTGCCGCACTGCCGAAGAACCGCAGAGACAGCGCAAGGATCGGGGATTGCAGCGCGATCAGGGCTAGCGCGATGGTCAGGCCGATGACCAGCGTGCGGGCCAGCGTGTTGAGCATCCGGCGCGTATCCCCCGCGCCCAGTGCCTGCGCCGTCAGGCCGGAACAGCCCATTTGCAGAAAGTTGAATGCCATGAAGGCGATCGAGAAGATCGACGCTCCGATCCCCACACCGCCCAGCGCCGCCTGTGACCCCACATTGCCGATGATCGCGGTATCGACCGCCCCTTGCAGTGGCACGGTCGCATTCGACAGCACGACCGGCAGGGCGATGGCGAGGATGCGCGGTCCGGTGATGGCATGGGCGAGGGGGGGCGTCATGGTGCCTTCTGTGACAGCAAAAAATTGCCATGGGCGGCGGCGATCAGCTTTGCGCGTTCCTCCTGCCATGCCTCGATCCGCACATTCGCGATCCGGCGGCCGCGACGCTGTACGATGGCGCGGGCATAGGTGTCGATCGGCTTGCCGGAGCGCAGATAGTCAAACGTGATGTCGATGGGTTTGGGCATGGCGGGGATGTAGTCGTCGGGCAATGCGCCCCCCCCCGCCGCCATATCCTGCAAGGCGGTATCGGAGACGAGCTGCATAACGCCCGTGATCTCAAGAAAGGCCCCCGTCGCGCCGCCATGGAGTGCGGGCAGAAACGGGTTGCCGATCAGATCGGGTTTATAGGGCATCATCGCCGTGATCTCATCACCGCGCCGCTCGAAGATCAGGCCCAGAAACCGGATATAGGGGATCGATGAGGACAGCCCGTCGAGCAAGTCGGAATGGGCGCTCGTCTCGGTCATGCGCCGTCCTCCGCCTTGCGGTTGATGATGAAGGAGGCGGAGGCCGTCGCCACGGGCTTGTCCCGCGCTTCCGTCCATGCCAGCGCGCGGACAAAGGCGACGGATCGGGTCATGCGATAGCATTCCGCATGGGCGTAGACGTTCTTTCCGGGGGTCGCGGGGCGCATGTAATCGATGCGCAGGTCGAGGGTCGCGGTGGA
Organism: uncultured Neomegalonema sp.; assembly: GCA_938008165.1. Taxonomy (GTDB): domain Bacteria; phylum Pseudomonadota; class Alphaproteobacteria; order Rhodobacterales; family Rhodobacteraceae; genus JAHDDY01. The sequence goes on from CALLLP010000055.1 coordinate 8,671, forward strand.
GACGACACCCGGTTCCTTGCTGGAGAAAACCGCCGTGCCGCAACAGGTATCGAGCAGCGCCGTGATCGCCCCGCCCCCCAGAACACCCGTTGCCCCATCGCCGATCAGCTCCGCCGAATAGGGCAGCATCAGCACCGCTTCGCCGTTTTCGGTCGAGATCAGGCGCATTCCCATCGCGTTGGAATGGGGCAGGCCCGTAAGGGCGACGCCTTCGCCATCGGGGGAGGCGGTGCCCCCGGTCAGGCTCGCTTCCAGATCGCTCATCGATGGCCCTCTCGTGATCTATCCGGGATGGCGACTGTCGGAAAGGGGGGTGACGTGTCGATACCGGCGCTTAGTCTTCGGCGGGGTAATAGCCTAAACGCCTGTCTTCCGCCACCGCATGGGGATCGCGGGTGGCCGGGTCGCCATATCCGCCGCCGCCGGGGGTTTTGACGGCAACCCGGTCCCCGGCCTTCAGGGCGATATCTTGCTCTTTCGACAGGTGCTCAGGGGTATAGGGCACGCCGTCCCGCCAGACCGTCACGCTGTTCGGGGCACCATCCGCCCCGCCGAGCGCCCCTTGCGGCCCGACCCGCCCGTGATCCATGACGAAGGAGGCCCGCGCCTCGCCCCGGCGCAGTTCAAGCTCGTATTCGAGACCAAAGCCGCCCCGGTGCCGCCCGGCACCGCCCGACCCCTCCCGAAGCGCATAGCGGCGGTAGAGGACGGGAAATTGCTGTTCCATGATCTCCACCGGGGGGGCCTTCGAGATGCCGATGGTCGAGCATCCGTTGGACAATCCGTCATGATCCGCATTCCCGCCATAGCCACCGCCCGATAGCTGATACATCACATAGCTGCGGCCCTTTGCGGGGTCGTATCCCCCCAGCCCGAAATTGCCTGAAGTGCCTGCCGGGGCCGCTGTCACGCGCTTGGGCAGGGGGCCGACAAGGGCGGCGAAGACCGCTTCGGCAATGCGTTGGCTCACCTCTGCCGCACAGCCCGAAACGGGGCGCGGGTAATGGGCATCGAGAAAGGTGCCTTCGGGGGTCAGTACCGTCAGCGGCTCGAACGCCCCCGCGCTCATGGGGACATCGGGAAAGATATGGCGCATGGCGAGATAGACGGAGGAGAGCGTCGTCGCCAGCACCGAATTCATCGGTCCCGCACAGGGCGGACTGGATTCGCCGAGGTCAAAGGTCAGCGTGTCGCCCGCCTTGGTAATTGCGAGATTGATTTCCAGCGGTTCGTTCACCACGCCATCGGAATCGACGATGGCCTGCGAGCGGTAGAGACCATCGGGGATTTCCGCGATCCGCGCGCGCATTTGCTGGGCCGCCCGCGCGCGCAGTTCCGCAATCGCCGCGCGCACGGTGTCGTCGCCATAGCGGTCGAGCAACTGGCCGAGACGCTCCTCCCCGACCTGCAAGGCGCTGGCCTGTGCGCGGACATCGCCGATGCGTTGGTCGGCAACGCGGATATTCGAGCAGATAATGGCATAGATTTCGGAGTCCATCACCCCGCGCTTGAACAGTTTGACGGGGGGCAGGCGCAGCCCTTCCTGTTCCACGGCGGTTGCGGAGGCCGAAAACCCGCCGGGCACCGATCCGCCGATATCGGGCCAATGGCCGGTATTCGAGAGCCAGCAGAAAATATCGCCCCCCCGGTAAACCGGCTTTGCGAACCGCACATCCATCAAATGCGTGCCGCCCAGATAGGGGTCGTTGACGATGTAGATATCGTCAGGGTCGGGGGGCAGGACGCGCCCCTCCGCGATCATCTCGATCAGGGTGCGGGTCGAGAATTGCATCGTCCCGACGAAGACCGGCAATCCCCCCGCCCCTTGGGCGATCAATGCGCCGTCCTCAGCCGAATAGATGCCGTCCGAGCGGTCATTTGCCTCGGCGATCACCGGCGAAAAGGCCGCGCGCGAAAAGGTAAGATCCATCTCGTCGCAGACCTGTTGCAGACCCGACTGAATGACGGACAGGGTGATGGGATCGATGGTCATGGGGCGCTTCTCCCGGCTATTCTCTGCCCCGGATGCGATCCGGTTTTTGTATTCATGATGCGCGTTGTTGCGAAAGGACGGCGATCGTTTCGCATCACGCCACCTCCACGATCAGATTGCCGTCGCGATCCTGCGTCACCCGGTCGCCCGGCTCGATCACCACGGTCGTATCCATCTGCTCGATGATGGCGGGGCCGGTCAGGGTCGCGCTTTCGGGCAATGCATCGCGGCGATAGACGGGCGTGTTCTGCCATCCATCCTCGAACCAGACGCGGCGGGTGCCGGTCCGGGCGTCGGCCAATGTATCCTTACGCGCCATGCGGTCGATCAGGACCGACAGATCAAGTTCGGGCCGCACCCCGACGACGGAGGTGGTGAGATTGACCAGATTGGCCCGGATTTCGGGCAGGCGCACGCGAAACCGCTCGAAATAGACCGCTTCGAACAATGATTGCAGCGTGTCGCGGTCAAAGTTGGCGCCGGGCAGGGGCACCCGCAGCAGGTGGGTCTGGCCGACGAACTGCATATCGGCGCTGTAATGGACATCGATACGGTCGGTGCCGACGCTTTCCTTGCCGATCAGGGCATGACCTTCGGCGGTCTGTCCCGCGAGAATCGCATGGACATCGCCCATATCGAGAGTCTCGACGGGACGGTTCAGCGTGCGCACGAAATCATGGCGCAAATCGGCGACAACGCAGCCCAGCGCATTCGTGATGCCCGGACGGCCAGGGATCAACACGCGGGGTATGCCCAGCTCCCGCGCGATGGCCACCGCATGCAGCGGCCCGGCCCCGCCAAAGGCGAACAGCGCGAAATCGCGCGGATCGATGCCCAGCGAAACCGATACCATCCGCGTCGCCCCGGCCATGCGTGCATTCGCAATGCGGATGACCGCCGCCGCCGAGTCCATTGCATCGAGACCGAGCGGCGCGCCAATCGTCGTCGTGAAGATCTCCGCGACGGCCTCCATCGTCACGGGCGAATCGACCGAGAACAGGCTGGCCGGATCGAGCCGCCCAAGCAGCAGATTTGCATCCGAAATCGTCGGCTCGCGCCCGCCCCGGCCATAGCAGATCGGCCCCGGCATCGCCCCGGCGGAATCCGGTCCCACCTCCAGCAGCCCCGCATCATTCACCCGTGCGATCGAGCCGCCCCCCGCCCCCACGGTGCGTACATCCACCATCGGCAAGTGGATCGGCATCGCATATTCCACCTCGATTTCCGAGGAAACCGCCGGGGTCGCATTGCGGATCAGCGATACATCCGTCGAAGTGCCGCCCATGTCATAAGTGATCAGGTTCGGCTCGCCCGCCCGGCGCCCGGTATAGGCCGCTGCCATCACACCCGAAGCGGGGCCGGACATCACGGTCTTCGCCGCTTCGCGCCCCACAAAACGCGAGGAGACCATGCCGCCATTGCCGTTTACGATCAGCAGGTCGTTCGTATAGCCGCCCTTTTCCAACTCGCCTCGCAGCCGGTCGACATAACGGGTCAGCAGGGGCTGGACGGAGGCATTCACCGCCGCCGTCACCCCGCGCTCGAATTCGCGGCTTTCAGCGAGCAGGGCATGGCCGACGGTGATATTCGCGTTCGGCCAGATGTCCTGTGCGATTTCGGCGGCGCGCAGTTCATGGGCGGGATTGGCATAGGAATGCAGGAAATGGATGACCAGCGATTCGCATTCCGCCGCGATCAGCGTGGCCAGCGCCTCGCGCAGGGCTGTCTCGTCCAGCGGCGTGACCACTTCGCCCCCCGCATCCATCCGTTCGGGGATTTCGAGGCGCAGGTCGCGGGGGATCACGGGGCGGAACACCCCTTTCATGCCATAGGGCGCGGGGCGCGTGCGGCGGCCCAGCTCCAGCACATCGCGAAAGCCGCCCGTGGTGATCAGCCCCGTGCGGGCCAGTTTGCGCTCCAGCACCGCATTCGTCGTTGTGGTCGTGCCATGGACGATCAAATCGAGGGCGGCAAGATCGACCTCGCTTTCGGCAAGGGCTGTGAGCACGCCATAGGATTGATTTTCCGGTGTCGTGGGCGTCTTGGCGAGGCGTACGCTGCGCGTTGCGGTATCGACCAGAACCAGATCGGTAAAAGTGCCCCCGACATCGATTCCGGCCACCAGCCCCGCCGTCTGATCCCGCTCGCCCATGCGTTCCCGTCCTTCTTTCAACCGTCTGAACCCCGATCAAATCCAAAAGATGCGCTTGCGACCGGATAACGGCCCGGATTGCATTGGATTGACGGAACGCCGTTCCTTGGCATGATCTTGGATGCCTATTGTGGCTTGATGTATGGCATCGCACAAATGATATGAATGCCATTGGGACAATTGATCGGGGATCAGTATGAGCGAGACCGCAACCGCCGAGAACACCGCTGGCGATTTTCCGATTCCATCGGGTGTTTTTGCCGAAAAGGTGCTGTCGGTTCAGCATTACACCGACCGCCTGTTCCGGTTCCGCATGACCCGTCCCGCCAGCTTTCGCTTTCGGTCGGGCGAATTCGTGATGATCGGGCTGCCCAATGCCGAGCGCCCGGTCTTTCGCGCCTATTCCATCGCCTCGCCTGCTTGGGACGAGGAGCTGGAATTCTACTCGATCAAGGTGCCTGACGGTCCCCTGACCGAACATCTGCAAAAGGTGAAGCCCGGCGATACGGTCCTGATGCGCAAGAAACCCGTCGGCACGCTGGTGCATGATGCGCTGTTGGGCGGCGAGCGACTCTATATGTTCTCAACCGGCACGGGCATCGCGCCTTTTGCGTCGGTCATCCGCGATCCTGAGACCTATGAGCGTTTTGCTCAGGTCATCCTGATCCATACCTGCCGCGAGGCCGCAGAGCTGGAATACGGCCATGAGCTTGTCGCGGCGACGCGGGCCGATCCGCTGGTGGGCGAGGAAGCGACAGCGCAGCTGGTCCATTACGCCACCACCACCCGCGAAACGACGGATCGCATGGGGCGCATCACGACGCTGATTGAAAGTGGGGCGCTGTTCGAGGATCTTGGCGTGCCGCCCCTCGACCCGGCAACCGACCGGGCGATGATCTGTGGCTCGATGGATATGCTCAAGGATGTCAAGGGGATCTGCGAGGCGGCGGGCCTGATCGAAGGATCGAATAGCAAGCCGGGGGAGTTTGTCGTCGAGCGCGCCTTCGTTGATTGAGACGATCACGCGTCCGGGAGTTGCATGTCTTGGGCCTTGTGCCATCTTGACAAAAGCGGGTTGCATCCGCTTTATCGCGCGGCACAAAAGGGCGCATTGGCGCGGCCCGGTAAGGATGGTTCATGGCACGCTCCGATACGGGCGATGATTCGGAAAGCGTCGGCGAACTTGTCAGGACCGTAATCTACGCGCTCCTGATCGCCCTCGTGTTCCGCATTTTCTTCTTTCAGCCGTTCAGCATCCCTTCCAGCTCGATGAAATCGACGCTGTTGATCGGGGATTACCTGTTTGTCTCCAAATACGCCTATGGCTATTCACGCCATGCCGTGCCGTTCAGCCCGCCCTTATTCGAGGGGCGTATCTGGTCGGCGGAACCCGAACGCGGCGACGTGATCGTCTTCAAGAACCGCCGGGACGGAAACAAGGATTATATCAAACGTTTGATGGGCCTGCCCGGCGACACGATTCAGGTGATCCAGGGCGTCGTGCATATCAATGACGTGCCGGTCAAGCTGCGCCGGATCGAGGATTTCGTCGAACCCTCCGACCGTGCCTCCATCAGCAGCCAGCTATGTGTCGATCGCAAGGTGATCGATGGCGAGCGGATGTGCATCAAGGAACAATATATCGAGACGCTGCCCAATGGCACCGAACATCTGATCCTCAATGCCGATCGCAACCGCACCAATAACGACAACACCCGCAAATACGTGGTGCCTGAGGGTGAATATTTCTTCATGGGCGATAACCGCGATAATTCCAGCGACAGCCGGAAAATCGGGTCGGTTCCCTTTGTCGACCTGATTGGACGGGCCGAGATCATCTTCCTGTCATCGGAAGGCAATCCCCTGACTTTCTGGAAATGGCGTTTCGACCGTTTCCTCAACTGGATATATTAGGCGGGGTCATGCCACGGCGGCTGCCCCCCCTTGACGGTCTTCAGGCATCTCTCGGACACCCGTTCAAGGATATCGCCCTTCTGCGCGAGGCGATGACCCATTCCAGCGCCCAATCGGTGTCGTCGAATGAGCGGCTGGAGTTTCTCGGCGACCGGATTCTCGGCCTCGTCATCGCCGAAGCCCTGATCGAGCGGCATCCCGACGAAAGCGAGGGCAGTCTGGCGCCGCGCCTCAATGCCTTTGTCAGCCGCGAAACCTGTGCCGTCATCGCCGAGCGCTTGTCCCTTGGCGAGCATATGGTCATGGCCCGCGCGGAGGCGCAGAGCGGGGGGCGGCGCAAGCCTGCCTTGCTGGCCAATGCCATGGAGGCGGTGATTGCGGCGATCTATCTCGATGCGGGGATCGGCGCGGCGCGAGGCTTTATTCTGACCCATTGGGCGCATTTGTTCGCGGCCCAGACCGCCGCCCCCGTCGATCCGAAAACGGCCCTTCAGGAATGGGCACAGGCGCGCGGGCGGCCCCTGCCGGTTTATGAGACCGTTTCGCAGGACGGGCCGGACCACGCCCCCCGCTTTACCGTGCGGGTGACGCTCGATACCGGACAGAGCGCCGAATCCTCCGGTCCCTCCAAACGCGCCGGAGAGCGCGAGAGCGCCCGGCTTTTGCTCATCGATTTGGGGCAGGCAGTGTGAAGGGGCTTTGGGCCGCCGTCATCCTGATGATAGGCGAGACGGTGATGGCCGCCCCCGCAGCGGCAGTGGCAACGACGCACTTGATCCCCGTATCGTGCCCCTTTGCGAGCGATGCGCCGACGCACCGGGCGACCTGCTCGCGGTTCACGCGCGAGGATGACGGCCTGTCGATTGCCTTTGACGTGGCGGTCCTGACTCCCTCGACCCGCAAGAGCATCGGGCATGTTCTCTATATTCCCGGTGGACCCGGCGAGGCGCCGGTTTCCGAGGATGGGCTGTTCGATGATCTGTTGATCCCGTTCGCGAACCGTACGGTCGTCCTGTTCAATCCGCGCGGCACGCGGGGCACCGAACCGCGCCTCGCCTGCGATTTCGGCGCGCTGGTCTGGGACGAAGATTTTGGCGATGCGGCGGCTCAGGCCATCCTGCGCGATTGTATCGCGCGATTCGGGCGCGACGGCCCCGATCCGGCGCGCTTCACCTCCCTCGATATTGCGGAGGATATCGATGCGCTGGCCGGTGCCTTGGGAATCCTGAGCATGGGTCTTTACGGCATTTCCTACGGCACGGAGGCGGGATTGCATCTGGTCGCGCAGGAGCCGGACTGGCTGGAGTTCGCGATCCTCGATTCTGTCTCGGTGCCGGGGGTGTCCGGCACCAAAGACGAAATCAAGGCGCGGGACAGGTTTCTCACCGCTCTCGACCGCCTGTGCTTTGCCGGGGCGCGTTGTCCGGCCATCGCGCGGGGCGATGCGACCACGCTGTCCGATTGGGCCGCGCAATTCGATGATGCGCCGCTCGGAGTATATGTGCAGGACGATGTGGAATGGACGCTCGAAAGCACGGATATTCTCGATTACCTGTCGCAGCTTGGGGCCTATCGCAACGGGTTGGATCTTGCGCTGGCCCTGATCGGGTCGCTTGAAACCGGGCGCTTGCGGGCCTTGGGCTGGATTCGGGGCGATATCGTGTCGAATACGGCCTTTATGGCGGAGAACCTGCCGCTGATGCTTCAGGCCTATGCGGATACCTACGACCCAGGCGATGCCGATATTATCCGCAGGCCGACCCGATACCCCCTCGATCTTGAAGACGCCGCCATGCATCTCGATTTCTATCGCCTGTGGCGGGGAGCGCGCGCCCGCGAAGCACGGTTTCTGAAGGGTGAATACGCGGTGCCGGGCATCCCCGTGCTTGTTCTGTCAGGGGGTCTGGACCCCTTTACCCCCGTCGAATGGGCCGAGGCGCTGCACCGTCGTCTGGGTGGGTTGCAGCATTATATCTTCCCGCATCTGGGCCATGCTGTCAGCATCAATACGGGGACGGTATCGGGCGAATCTGATATAACGACGCAGATGCACTGCGCGGGCGGGGCGGTTCGGGCGTTTCTCGACCCGACTCTCGATCCCGATGATCTATGCCAAGCCTACCGGGCGGAAAGCGACCAATGACCGATACCGAGACACGCGCAGGCTTCGTCGCTCTGATTGGAGAGCCGAATGCGGGCAAATCGACTATGCTCAATGCGTTGGTCGGCGCGAAGCTTTCCATCGTGACCCATAAGGTGCAGACGACCCGAGGGCGCATCCGGGGCGTGCTGAATGTCGAGGCGGATCAGGTCATCTTCGTCGATACCCCCGGCCTTTTCGCGCCGAAACGGCGGCTGGACCGGGCGATGGTCTCCGCCGCTTGGGCCGGGGCGGGAGAGGCGGATGCGGTCATCCTGTTGATCGACGCGCAAAAGGGACTCAGTGGCGGCGTCAAGCGCATCATCGAGCAGTATAAGCAGCAGATCTCGCCAGAGATCCCCATCGCCATCGCCGTCAACAAGATCGACAAGGTGCGCCGCGACAGCCTGTTGACCCTGACCACCGACATCACCGGCCTGCACGATTTCGACCGTATCTTCTACGTCTCCGCCACACGCAAGGACGGTCTGGACGATATGGTCGGATGGTTGCGCGGATTGATGCCAGTAGGGCCGTGGCTGTACCCGGAGGATCAGTTGGGGGATTCCTCCATGCGCTCGATTGCCGCCGAATTGACCCGTGAAAAGTTGATGCTGCGGCTGCATCAGGAATTGCCCTATCAGCTAACGGTCGGCACGGATCAATGGGAAGACCGCAAGGATGGCGGCGTGCGCATCGAGCAAACGATCTATATCGCCAAGGAAGGCCATCGCCCCATTGTGCTCGGCAAGGGCGGGCAAACGCTCAAGGCCGTGGGACAGGATTCGCGTAAGGAACTCGCCGAGATGCTGGGCCATCCCGTGCATCTGTTCCTGCATGTCAAAGTCGATCCACGCTGGCTGGATGACGGCGAACGCTATGCGGAAATGGGGCTGGAACTGCCCAAGGGATAGGCGCAGAAAAGGCTCTATCGTCGTGTTTCGGGGCGATTTTCGCGGCCCTTGATGGTGTTCCTCTACGTCCGCGCATCCTCGCGGCGCATCAGCCAGATGATCACCGGCGACATGGCAAGGCAGTAGAGACCCATGAACACGCATTGCCTTTCGAAGCCGACCCCGACATCGATCAGGATGCCGGTCAGGCCCGGTCCCAATGCACTGGAAAAGACCATCGCGGCGACCGATAATGCCCGGATCGAGCCGAGATGCCGGGTGCCGTATAGCTCCGCCCACATCGCACCGACCGTCGCCATGCCCGCCCCCGCCGTCATGCCGATCGCGCCCAGCGCCACCAGCGCCACCCAAGGCCCGTCAAACACGCCCAGCGTCACGATCCCGATGCCCATCGGCACCAGATAGAGCGGCAAGACGCGGCAGGCGGTGAAGCGATCCACCAACACCCCAAAGGCCAGCGACGACATGATCGACATCGCCGCATAGACCGGAAATCCGGCGGTCAGTTGCGCCAGTGTCCAGCCCTTGATCTCGGCGATATGCGCCTGATGGAACAAGACCGCCGTGCCGATCAGGGGTGACCCCATCAAGACCGGGATCAACCACCAGAACAGGCTATGGCGCAGCACTTCGGGCCGGGTCCAATGTTTGCCGCGCAGGCCGGTCAGAAGTTCGGGTGCGGTTTCGGTGCCTTGGGGCTGGCGCTCTGCGCGCAGGGTCAGCACATAGACCGGCAGCAAGACGAGCAGCAGCACCGCCGCCATGGCCATCCAGACGCTGCGCCAATCCATCATCACCAGCATGAAGGCGACCGTGGCGGGCAGGAAGCCTTCGCCGATCGGATGCCCCCAGGATGCCACCGCCAAGGCCCGGCCTCGCGTCGCCGCGAACCACCGGGCAATCGCCGTGACCTCCAGATGCGTCATCATTCCCTGCCCCAGAAATCGCAACAGGTAGATCGCGACGAACAGCATCGCCGCGTTTGCGACCTGCGCCATGAACAGGCAGGCCCCGGCAAGGCCGATCATGGTCAACGCGCCCAGCTTGCGCGCACCGACCCGGTCGGCGATTCCGCCCGCATAGATCAGGGTCAAGGCCGATAGCAGCGTTGCGGCCATGTACAGCCCGCCGAATTGCCCGTGGCTGAGACCCAGTTCGGTGCGGTACTGACCGCCCATCAGTGAGATGAAAAAGGTCTGGCCAAAACTGGATGCAAAGGTCAGCAGCAACCCTGCCCCAAGCCATGACCAGTTCGCGCGAAGAAATCTGGCCCCGGCGTTCATCCGCGATAGGACAGTGAGCAGACGAGCGTAAACAGGCGGCGCGCTGTATGATCGTCGAGCGCCACGCGGTCGCGCAGCCGGTCGCGCAGGGCGTCCGCCCCCTCGTTATGCTGTGCCTTTCGATGGTCGTCGAGCCGCGTGATTTCTTCCGGTGAATGGCGGCGCACCGCTTCGAAATAACTTTCGCAGATCGCGAAATACGACCGTGCCCGCTTGCGAAAAGCCGAGAAGGGAATCGCGATTTCCGTTTCGCTGTCATCGGCGGCGGTGACGAGAAAGGCGAGATGCCGGTCGCGCGGGGCCAGAATCACGGTATAGGGACCACCGGGCGCGCCCTCAGGCAACAGGCGAAAGCTGTTGCCATCCAGCAGGTCGAAAATCGCAATATTGCGCTCCTGTTCCGCTTCGGGCGAGGAGGCGGGCATTCCGGTTTCGTCGATGCTGAAATGTGCGATATGGGCGGTGCCGGTCGTCATGTCCCCTCCCGGTTTACGGCGTTCAGGCGCGCCCGGACAGACAGGCCATGGGCTTCCAGCCCTTCGGCCTGTGCCAGGGTTTCCGCCGCGCCGCCGATGGTCCCAAGGGCAGCGGGGGTACAGTGCAGCATCGTCGTGCGCTTCATGAAATCGAGCACCGACAGGCCAGAGGCATGGCGCGCACTGCGCGCGGTGGGCAGCACATGGTTTGGCCCGCCGACATAGTCGCCCACCGCTTCGGGGGTCCAGCGGCCCAGAAACATCGCCCCGGCATGGCGGATGCGTGCCGCGAGCGAATCGGGATCGGCAACGCATAGTTCCAGATGCTCCGGCGCGATCCGGTTGGCCAAGGTGGCCGCTTCTTCCAGATCGCGCGTGACGATGATGGCCCCGTTCGCGCGCCAGCTTTCCCCGGCAATCGCCCGGCGCTCCAGCGTTTCGAGGCGGCGGCTGACCGCCCCGGCGACGGCGTCGGCAAAGGCTGGATCGTCGGTAATCAGGATCGATTGCGCCGATTCGTCATGTTCGGCCTGCGACAACAGATCGAGGGCGATCCAGTCGGGGTCGTTTTCGCCATCGGCGATGACGAGAATCTCTGACGGCCCGGCGATGGAATCGATCCCGACACGTCCGAAAACCTGCCGCTTGGCGGCGGCGACATAGGCATTGCCCGGACCCGTGATGACATCGACAGGCGCAATCCTCGCCGTGCCATGGGCCAGTGCCGCAATCGCCTGCGCCCCGCCGATGCGGTAGATCTCGGTCACGCCCGACAGCCGCGCGGCGGCCAGAACCAGCGGATTGAGCACCCCGTCCGGCGTGGGCACGCAGAGCGCCAGCCGCGACACCCCCGCCACGGTTGCCGGGATCGCATTCATCAGCAGGGATGACGGATAACTCGCCAGACCCCCCGGCACATAGAGACCCGCCGCATCCACCGGCGTCCAGCGCCATCCCAGACGCACACCCGCCTCATCCGTCCAATGCTCATCCGCCGGACGTTGGCGCGCGTGATAGGCGCGGATACGGCGCGCGGCGGCCTCCAGCGCGGCCATGCGTTCGGGCGGCACAGTGCCGATGGCGTCATCGATCTCTGCCGAGGTGATGGCCATGGTGTCGGGGGTCAGGTCAAAGCGGTCGAAACGGCGGGTGAGGTCGATGACCGCCTCATCCCCCCGCGCGATCACATCGGCAATGATGGTCGCGACCGCGCCATCCACATCGGCGCTCGCCTCGCGCTTGAGACCCATGAGCGCGGTGAAAGCGGTCTCGAAATCCGGGTCGGCGGTTGTCAATCTGCGCGCGGTCACGGCGCATCCTCGTCATGCTGCGGCTTGATGCCGGTTTTCCACGTGGCATCGAGATCGGCCATCCGCACATCCAGCGCTTCGACATCGAGCGCAAAACCGGCCCCGCCCGCGCAATCGAGACGCAGGGTGCCGGTGCCGTCCTCGCCCGGCTCGAAGGTCACGGCGAGCAATTCGAAAACTTCCTGAGCCTTTTGGGGATCGAAGCCGGTGGCGCGCACGGCCAGCACGTTTTCGGCATGCAGGCCGCTGCGGCAGCGCTCCCACGTATCGGCATCGTCGCCCTGTTCCCAGCGAAAGCGGTTGACCACAAGGGCAAAGATGCGCCGGGTCGGCATCCAGGCGGTGTCGACCGTCTTGCCCACCGCATCCTGCATCAGTGCGGAGATGACGGTCAGTCCGTCGGTATCGTCGGCGCGCAGGGAAAGACGCCCATGGGCATCGGGGTCGCCATCGGCGAAGCTGGCATCAGTCATTCCCGGCTATCCTCTCGATCTTCGCGCCACAGGCGCTCAGTTTCTCTTCGACCCGCTCATAGCCCCGGTCGAGATGGTAGACCCGGCTGACCACTGTGTCGCCCTCCGCCGCCAATCCGGCCAGCAACAGGCTGATCGAGGCGCGCAGGTCAGTCGCCATCACCGGCGCGCCGCGCAGGGATTTGACGCCGATGACCGTGGCGGTATTGCCCACGATGTCGATCTTCGCGCCCATCCGTGTCAATTCGGGGACATGCATGAAGCGGTTTTCGAAAATTTGCTCCGTGATGGTGCTCGTGCCATCGGCGAGGGTCATCAGGGCCATCATCTGCGCCTGTAGGTCGGTGGCATAGCCGGGAAACGGCTCCGTGACGATGGAAACCGGGTTCAGTCCGCCATTGCGCCGCCGCACGCGCAGGCCACCCGCCACCTCCTCGATCCCTACTCCTGCCGCATCCAGCGCCTCGGCCAGCGAGGAGACGAGGTCGAGCCGTCCGCCCGCCAGCGTCACATCTCCCCCGGTGATGGCTGGGGCGATCATGAAGCTGCCCAGCTCGATCCGGTCGGCAATGACGGGGTGTTCTGTTCCGGACAGTGCATCGACGCCCTCAATCTCGATGGTCGAGCTGCCCGCCCCTTCGATCTGCGCGCCCATCGAGGACAGGCAATTCGCCAGATCGACGATTTCCGGTTCCCGCGCAGCATTGACGAGGCGCGTGGTCCCCTTGGCCAAAGTGGCCGCCATCAGCAGGTTTTCGGTCGCCCCCACCGAGACGAAGGGAAACCGGTACGAAACCCCGCGCAACCGTCCGCCATTCACGCTGCGCGGCACGGTCGCATGAACATATCCGTCGCGCAGGTCGAGCGTTGCGCCCATCGCCTCCAGCCCTTTCAGGTGCAGGTCCACGGGCCGCGCCCCGATCGCACAGCCGCCGGGCAGCGACACCGTGCCCGCCCCGTCCCGCGCCAGCATCGGGCCAAGCACGAGAATGCTCGCCCGCATCTTGCGCACGATGTCGTAATGCGCGAGGGGCGAGGACAGGCGCGCGACGCGCAGGTCGAGATGTTTCGCCTCCGCATCATGATCGATGGTTGCCCCCAACGACCGCAGCAGCGTCGATAGCGTGCCGATATCCGCCAGATTGGGCACATTGGTCAGGCGCACCCTCTGATCTGTCAGCAAGGCAGTCGTCATCAGGGGCAGGCATGCGTTCTTCGACCCGGATATCGGAATGGTGCCGTGCAGCGGGGTGCCGCCCGTAACCGCTATCTTGTCCATGACTTCTGCCCCGTTGCGCTCTTTTGCGTGCTGTTTATCCGGGGCATGCAGGCCGGTCAAACACCATCCGGCCACAGGAAAACGCGGCTCCGGTTTCCCGAAGCCGCGCGTACTCATCTACACGCCCTTTTCAGGGTTTACGCGGCGACTTCTTCACCCACAGGCCGATCGGCCAGGATGCCAGCACGGAACGCGATACCGGCAAGTCCGGCGCCGATCATCGGGGCGACAATGAACAGCCACAGCTGAGCAATTGCCGTGACATTGCCCGAGAAGATGGCAGGTCCAATCGACCGTGCGGGATTTACGGAAACACCTGTAATCTGGATGCCGACGAGATGGATCACGACCAGCGTTAGCCCGATGGCCAGACCCGCCATGGATGCGGGGGTGCCGGGCGACGTTGCGCCGAGAATGACGATGACGAACAGGAAGGTGGCAATGACTTCAAACAACAGGGCCGAAATCATCGTATATTCGCCGAGATATCCGGCGCCCCAGCCATTTTGGCCCAGACCGTTCGCACCGACATCATAACCCGATGCGCGGCCCTTTACCATAATCAGCAGCAGGAGCGCGGCAACGCAGGCACCACCAACCTGTGCGATCCAGTAGCGGATCATTTCGAAAACGCTCATCCGGCCCGCAACCACGGCACCAAAGCTGACTGCCGGATTGATATGACAGCCGGAAATCGGGCCGATCCCATAGGCCATGCCGATCAAGGCAAGACCGAAGGCAAAACTGATGCCCATCATCCCCAGAATATCATGCACTCCGGCCATGACGGCCGCACCACACCCGAGAAAGACCAAAGTAAAAGTGCCGATAAATTCGGCAATCATTTTCCGCATGATCGTCATTTGTGTTCTCCCAAATATTGCGGCTTTATTGGCCGGCTATTGAGAGTGTCGCAAGAAAAGGACCAGTGTATTTCGCACGTTAAAAGAGTGCTAACCAGTACAAATGGGGGATATTTTGCCGCCCTGATTGCCCACGAATATGCCGGGACAACTTGAAGATAAGTCCATGAGTCGCATTTTGCAAAAAATTAGCATTTTGTAAAATGTTCAAATCCCGACCGATGCGGGTGCCATCCGTTTTTTACTCCCGCCCCGTCATAGCTGCGGGGCAGGAAAGGGGGCGTTAGGGGGCATGCGGGTCATCCGCTGTGCCTGGGGTCGTCTCGTCATCGCGCCGTTCGCGTGCCTGATCCTTGCGGCGGCGCAGATTGGCGCGCAGCGCTTCGGCGAGGCGCTGCTTCTTTTCATCATCCTTGCGGTCGGGTTCGCTCATCGCCTGTCAATCCACCGCCCGTCAATCCATCGCCTCAAGCTGATCGATAAGGCTCTCGATCAGCGTCAGCCCCTGTCCCCAGAAGGCCGGATCGGCGGCATCGAGACCGAAGGGGGCGAGCAATTCGCTGTGATGCTTGGCCCCGCCCGCCCGCAGCATGTCGAAATAGCGCTGTTGAAACGCCGGATCGCCTTCCTGATAGCGGGCGTAGAGCGCATTCACGAGGCCGTCGCCGAAGGCATAGGCGTAAACGTAGAACGGTGCGTGGATGAAATGCGAAACATAGGTCCAGTATGTCTCGTACCCTTCGGCCAGATTGACCGATGGTCCCAGACTCTCGCGGGCGACATCCATCCAAATCTCGCCGATGCGGTCGGGGGTCAGCTCCCCTGTGCGGCGCTCTGCATGGACGCGGCGCTCGAAGTCGTAGAAGGCGATTTGCCGAACCACCGTATTGAGCATGTCATCGACCTTGCCTGCGAGCAGGGCCTTCTTGCGGCCCGGATCGCTCTCCTTGGCGAGCAGGGACTGGAAGGTCAGCATCTCGCCAAAGACCGAAGCGGTTTCGGCGAGGGTCAGGGGCGTTCGGGACAGCAATTCGCCTTGATCGGCGGCGAGAATCTGATGCACCCCATGGCCCAGCTCATGGGCGAGGGTCATCACATCGCGGGTTTTGCCGAGGTAATTGACCAGCACATACGGATGGCACGAAGCCACCGTGGGATGGGCGAATGCGCCCGATGCCTTGCCCTTGCGCTCCGCCGCATCGATCCAAGGATTATCGAAAAACTTCTTTGCCAGATCGGCAAGCGCGGGGTCGAACCCGCCATAGGCTTCGAGAACCGTGTCCCGTGCCTCATCCCATGAAATTTGGCGGTCGTCCTTTTCGGGCAGGGGGGCGTTGCGATCCCAGTATTCGAGTGTGTCGAGACCCAGCCATTTTGCCTTCATCTTGTAATACCGATGCGACAGGCGCGGATAGGCGTCCGTGACGGCTTCCCGCAGGGCATCGACGACCTCGGCCTCGACATGATTGGCGAGATGGCGGCTGGCATCCGGGCTGGGCAGGTTGCGCCAGCGATCATCGATTTCCTTTTCCTTGGCCAGCGTATTCGTCACGCGCGAAAAGAGCGGCAGGTTCTGGCCAAACGCCGTTGCCAGCGCCCGCGCCGCCGTTTCGCGCTTGTCGCGGTTCGGGTCGCTCATCAGGGTGAGTGTTGATTCGAGGCTGAGCGTCTGTCCGTCCACCTCAAAGCGCAGACCCGCCAATGTCTCGTCATACAGCCGGACCCACGCGCTCGACCCGACAACGCTCTGATCGTGCAGAAAACGCTCCAGCTCGTCGGATAGTTGATACGGCTTCATCGCGCGCAGGCGGGCAATCCATGGCTCGTAGCGTGCGAGGGCAGGGCTGCTGGCGATTTTGGCCGAGAGATCGTCCTCGTCGATGCCATTCAGTTCGAGCACCAGAAAAACGATCTTGCCCGAAATATCGGTGACCCGCGCATCGCAATCGCCCAGAAACTTTCCGGCGATCACATCGCTCGTATCGGCATAATACCGCAGACCCGCATAGGAGGTGATGCGCCCCAGAATTTCGGAAAAGCTTTCATATTGGCGGATCACATCGGCCAGCGCGTTCCCGGTCAGGCTGGCCAGTGTACCCTGCATCGCGGCAAGGGCGGTGGCGATTTCATCGGCGCTGTTGAAGGCCGCTTCCAGTTCGGGCGATTCCGGGCCGGGGAACAGATCGGACAGATCCCATGACGGAAGAGAGCCGGGCGCAGCGGTGGCCGTGGCCGTGGCGCCATTGCTGGCCAGAGTGCGAATCGGGGTGGAGGACGAACGGGCGTTGGTCATGAAGCCTCTCGGAATGGGTCAGGTCTCGGTCAGGCCGTCATCACCCTTGTCGGGGGAGGGGAGCGGCGCGCGTTTGCGACGGATGATGATGTCGCCATTGGGCAGGATTTCGGGCGTTTCGTAGACGGGCAGATCCTCGATGAGTCGGGAGAGCCGCGTGAGCATGGGGCCAACGAGGTTAACGAATTCTTCAATCGTTCGGCGGGCGGCTTCGGACAGCTCATCGGCCTTGCGATCAAGCTCGCTTAGTTGATCCATCTGGATCACCGGACGATCCGGGGCAGTGGCAGGCGCGTCCTGTTGGGCCATGACCGGCGATGCAAGGAGGATTGGCACCATGATCGTGGCTATGCGCAAGGGGGTCATTATCCTGTTCTCCCGTAATAGATATCTGACACCATCGTGACGCTTGATATGGGCCTTTTGAGGGTGGGTGAAACACCTTGCCCCCCGGCAATACGAAAAAAGCCGCCCCCGAAGGGACGGCTTTCGTAGCGATTGGGGTCGAATGCCTTACTGAACGATCGTGATCGATACACGACGGTTCAGGGCTTCGCGCACGCCGTCACCGGTGGTGATGGCTGGATCAAGCTCGCTGCTCGCCGAAACGCGCAGACTGCTGCGATCGACACCACGCGACGAGACCGCACCGGCAACCGCATCCGCCCGGCGCTGGGCCAGACGCGTGTTGTATGCCTTCGAGCCACGGGTATCCGTATGGCCGATGATGTCCATGAACGGCGCTGCATAGGCACGGAAGGCCGCGACGGCTTCGTCGATGACCTGACGGGCTTCTGCGGTCAGATCATACCGATCATACCCGAAGTAAATCGTGTAGTTGAGCGGCAGGTTCGGCGCAGCAGGCACAGGCACAGGCACGGGTGCTGGTGGCGGCGGGGGTGCCACATAGGTTGCCGGAGCTGGAGCTACTGGAGCTGCCGGAGCCGGTACCTGAACTTCCCGAACGACTTCACGGATAACTTCCGTGGGAACAGGAACCTCTTTCACCACTTCGCGCGTCACGACCCGCTCGCAGGTCAGGATCGCATTGCCGCTGGCACCGTCACAGGTACAATTGGCAGGAACCGATACAGCGCTACACGCGTCAATCGGCGCGGGTGGAGGCGTATACTCGACCACGGGAGCAGGTGGTGGGGTGTATTCCACAACTGGCGCAGGCGGTGGAACGTATTCGACCACTGGTGCCGGGGGTGGCGGGGGTACGTAAACCGGCGCAGGTGCTGGGACAGGTACGACAACCGTACGCGCCTCGGCAAATCCGCATGCCGCGAGCTGTTCGTCAAGCTCGGCGAGGATGACGGCAGGATCGCTGCACGCATGTGCGCCTTCGGAAAGCTCCTCGACATAGTTGTCATAGAGAGCCATCGCGCGGGCACAAGCGACCGGGTTGCGACCCGCATTCGCATTGAGCGTCGACAGAACGCGTTGATAAACCGAATCAGCTTCGCCCGACAGACCCAGAACCGAAGGAGCCCAGGGCTGGATTTCCTCGCCGCGCAGGGCGGCAAGCGATTTTTTCGCGTAAGCGGATGCGTCGATCCAGTTTACGTCTTCCTTGGCGGCGATTCGGGCGAGTGCCTGATATTCGCGCCCAAGGGCCGCGCTGTAGACTTGGCCGGGGCCTGTCAGGCCTTCCGTTGGGATGACCCTGTTGAGAAATGGCTCGACGATAAACGTCCCGCCAAGGCTGGATCCCGGTAGTTTGCCGCAGCCAACCACGCTCACGAGAGCGGTGGCAGCCATAATGCGGGATATCGTTTTCATCCCTCTCTCCGTCAACTTTTGCGTTACACCGTATTCTTGATCGTCAGCAGATAAGCAGACCGTCTAGAGGTCTCAAAGCACCCACTTATCCAATGATTGTCATGTTTCTGACGCAAGTGCAATTAGATAGCGGGTCTGAATTGTCCACCAAAAATTTTATTGGAACACAGTAGCATTGAGAACACAGTGGCTCTCCGTAAAGTGGTAAGCGTACGTGATCCCGATACGGGACGATTTGCGCTCCTTTTTTGAGAATGTTAACCACTTGTTAACCTTTTCAGGGCTGTGTCGAATTGATATAAGGTTGTAGCAGGATAAGTCAGAACATCGTAAATATGACGATTTCGACGATCCCAAACGACCGATTGTGTGCGGTTTTGAGTGACTGTGCCCTTTAATTCCGTTCTTTTTCAGGAGTTAACGGGTGCGGATGAATACCGTGCAGCGACCTGAAGACTATCCCCGGAACGTGACACCAGAGGAATCATGGCACAGACAATTCTCATCGTGGATGACGATCCCGCACAACGCCGCCTTCTGGAATCCGTGATCAGTGCGCAAGGGTATCGCACACTTACCGCATCCGATGGCAAGCAGGCGCTTGACACCCTGCGCGGCCCCAAAGCGGCAGGGATCAATCTGGTGCTGCTTGATCTGGTCATGCCCGGTGTCAGCGGGATCAATGTGCTGGAGGAAATCCGGCCTGAAATGCCCAGTTTGCCTGTCGTCGTGCTCACCGCGAACGGGTCTGTGGCGACGGTCGTGCAGGCGATGCAGGCGGGGGCAAACGACTTTATCGTCAAGCCCGCCAGCCCCGAACGGCTTCAGGTCTCGATCCAGAACGCGCTCAAGATGAAGGTGCTGGCGGGCGAGATTTCGCGCTTGTCGCGCAAATCGGACCACCGCCTGCTCTTCACGGATCTCATCGCCAAAAGCCTCGTGATGCGCCAGTCGATCATGCTCGCCGAGCGGGCGGCCCAATCGAACATTCCGATTCTCATTGAAGGCGAATCCGGTGTCGGTAAAGAAGTGATGGCCCGCGCGATTCAGGGCGCGTCCGACCGCTCCGGCAGGCCCTTCGTCGCGGTGAATTGTGGCGCGATTCCGGAGAATCTGGTCGAATCGATTCTGTTCGGCCACGAGAAGGGCGCGTTCACGGGCGCCACGACCAAGAAGATCGGCAAGTTTCAGGAGGCCGATGGCGGCACGCTGTTCCTCGACGAAGTGGGCGAATTGCCGCCACAGGTTCAGGTCAAGCTTCTGCGCGCCATTCAGGAAGGCGAAGTTGACCCGGTGGGCGGCGCAAAGCCCGTTAAGGTGGATATCCGCCTCATCTCGGCCACCAACAAGAACCTCCAGCAGCTCGTATCGGAAAACACTTTCCGTGAAGACCTCTATTACCGCCTGAATGTCTTCCCCCTCAATCTGCCCCCTCTGCGCGAGCGCAAGGAGGACATCCCCGAATTGATCGATTATTTCATCCGCAAATTCGCGGCGGAGGAGGGCAAAACCGTGCGCGGCATCGAATCTTCCGCGCGGGATATGCTGACGGATTATCGCTGGCCGGGCAATGTGCGGCAATTGGAGAACTCGGTGTACCGGGCCGTTGTCCTGTCCGACCGTGAGACGCTGACGCTGCATGACTTCCCGCAGATTGTGGGAATTGCAGGCCATGCCGAAGAACAGAACATGGTGATCGATGGCGAGGGTCTGCATGGCGGGGGCGCGAATGGCGGTGTGACAGCCTTCGATTCCGATGGGCATCTTAGGACACTGGCGGATGTGGAGGCGGATATGATCCATCTTGCGATTCGCAAATACTCGAATCACATGTCCGAAATCGCCCGCCGTCTCGGTATTGGCCGCTCGACACTCTACCGTAAGGTGCGCGAACTGGGTCTCGACGTGCGCGAGGCCGGTTGAGCCTCGGCGATACACCGTGCCGCCGCATCGAGACGCGTGGCGGCACGATACAGACCTGCGTGATCGGCACTGGGCCGCCCTTGCTTTTGCTGCATGGCTTTCCGCAAAGCCGGATGATGTGGGGGCCGGTGGTGCAGGCCCTTGCCGATACCCATACCCTCGTGATCCCCGATCTGCCCGGTTATGGCGACAGCGATGCCCCCGCGACCGTGGAAAAGGCATCGAAGCGCGCGATGGCCGCTTCCCTCGTGCAGATGATGGAGGTTTTGGGGTTTGCCGCGTTCGATCTGGCCGGGCATGACCGGGGTGGCCGCGTCGCCTATCGCATGGCATTGGACCACCCGCAATGCGTGACGCGCCTCGCGGTCCTCGATATTCTTCCGACATCGGATTATTGGGACAAGATGGACCGGGCTTTTGCCCTGAAAATCTACCATTGGGCTTTTCTGGCGCAGCCCTATCCCCTGCCCGAAACCATGATCGGGGGAGAGCCGGATTTCTGGCTGGAATGGACCCTCAAAAGCTGGACGATGGCCCGGTCGCTGGACTGTTTCGATCCGGATGCCATGGCCCATTACCGCCACAACTTTCACGATCCGTCCCGGTTGAAGGCCATGTGCGATGATTACCGCGCCGGTGCGACGGTCGATGTGGAGCACGATCTCGCCTCCCGCAAGGCGGGACAAAAGATCGAAGCGCCAACGCTTGTCCTTTGGGGCGCATCCGGGATCGCCCAGAGCGCCGAAACACCCCTCGAAATCTGGCGAACATGGTGCCGCACGGTCGAGGGAACAGCGATTCGCGCCGGGCATTTCCTGCCCGAAGAAAATCCGGCGGATACCGGGGCCGCATTGGCCCGGTTCTTCGCCTGATGTGATCCGGTATCGCAGGAAGCGGGTGGCGCGCCGATGGGCCGCCAAATATTCTGACCCTGAAACCGCTCACAACAGAGTCGATCATGACCCCGCAAGACACCGACAATTACGCACGCATGGCCGAAGCGATCCGCTTCATTGACGAAACCCGCGAGGATCAGCCCGGTCTCGACGCGGTGGCCGCGCATCTGGGCCTCAGCCCCGGTCACTTCCAGCGGATTTTCTCGCGCTGGGTGGGGGTCAGCCCCAAGAAATACCAGCAATACCTGACCTTGGGCCATGCCAAGACCCTGCTACGCGACCGCCACAGCCTGCTCGACACGGCGCTGGAAACCGGCATGTCGGGACCGGGGCGCCTGCATGATCTGTTCGTGGGGTGGGAGGCGATGACGCCGGGCGAATTTGGGCGCGGATGTGCGGGGATGGATATTGCCTGGGGCCATGGGGACACCCCCTTCGGCGACGCCCTGATTCTCTGGACTGAACGCGGCATCTGCGGGCTGGCCTTTACAGCGGAGATGGGGCGCGCGGCGGCGATGGCCGATATGCGCGCCCGCTGGCCCGAAGCGCGCTACCGGGAGGATGGCGCACGGGGCACCGCGATGCTGCACCAGATTTTCGGCGGCGGTGGCAATGGCGTGCATCTTGCCGTTCTCGGGGCGCCGTTTCAGGCCAAGGTCTGGGAGGCGCTGATGGCGATTCCCTCTGGCCATGTCACGACGTATTCCGATATTGCAAAACGGATCGGCACCCCAAAAGCCGTTCGCGCGGTGGGCACGGCAGTGGGGCGCAATCCGGTCTCCTGGCTGATTCCCTGTCACCGGGCGCTTCGCAAATCAGGCGCGCTGGGGGGGTATCACTGGGGATTGCCGGTCAAACGCACCATGTTGGCCTGGGAAAGTGCGCGCCTGGACGCAAACGTTGGTCAAATCTCAACCTGATGGCCGTACAACACTTGCGAAGACAGGTAAGAGGCGTGTAGAGACGCCTCCGACGGAGGGGTGGCCGAGTGGTCGAAGGCGCACGCCTGGAAAGTGTGTAGGCGGGCAACCGTCTCCGGGGTTCGAATCCCCGTCCCTCCGCCACAATCAACTCGCGAAACGAAATGACGCATGAAGGTTTGCGCGTCTTTACCCGCGCCAGACCGCCCGCTCCGCACCCCGAAAGCGCCCGCGCGTATCCAGTAACAGTGTCGCGTGCGTCTCGATCATCGCGTAATCGAACGCGGCATGGTCCGTCAGCAGCAGGACGGCATCGGCCCCTGCCAGCATTTCCGGCGACAACGCCTGCGATTTCAGATCGAAGCTGTGGCGACGCATGGGCGGAAAACCGGGAACATGAGGATCGCTATACGCGATATCCGCTCCCCAATCGCGCAATCGCTCCATCACCTCGATTGCCGGACTTTCGCGCACATCGCCCACGTCGCGCTGGTAGGCGATG
>CALLLP010000056.1 GCA_938008165.1 uncultured Neomegalonema sp.
GCACGGTGTTGAGCGGGGGGAAGCAACCCGATGCAGCGGGTTTGTTTTACGAGCCCACAATCATTGAGTGCCCCCGTCAGGATTTGCGAATTGTAGATACTGAATTGTTTGGCCCGGTTTTATGTGTGCAGCGTTTCAAAACTGAGGACGAAGTGATTGCGTTGGCCAACGACACCAAACACGGATTGGCGGCGGGGATTTTCACCCGCGACAGTGCGCGGTCCTTGCGAATGGCTAATGCGGTGCGCGCCGGAATCGTCTGGGTTAATACCTATCGGGTTGTGTCACCGATTGCAGAGTTTGGCGGCACCAAAGGATCTGGATACGGGCGCGAAAGCGGGTTTCAGGCGATGTATGATTACACCCGGCCCAAAACGATCTGGATGAACACATCCGATGAGCCGATGGCCAACCCCTTCGTGATGCGCTGAGGATTACCCCATGAAATTTCAACTCGCTGTCAATCTCGAACGCCTCGACGATTCGATTCCGATGGAAAAGGTCGCGCGCCATACGCTCGATATGGTGCAGATGGCGGAGCGGGGCGGCTTTGATATTGTCTGGGCCGCCGAACATCACGCGCTGGAAATGACCATCGCGCCGAACCCGTTCTCGATCCTCGCATGGTGGGCGGGCGAGACAGACCGCATCCGCATGGGTCCGGCGGTGGTCAATGCCGCCTATTGGCACCCGATCAAGCTGGCGGGCGAAGCGGCCTTCTTCGACCTCATCAGCGGCGGACGGCTGGAATTCGGTATCGGATCGGGGGCGTATCAGCGCGAATTCGACCGCATGGCCCCCGGCGTCAAGCAAACCGATGGCTGGCGCTATATGCAGGAAATGCTCCCCGCGCTCCATGCGCTCTGGGCGGGGGATTACGCCCATGACGGGGCGTTCTGGCAGTTTCCGACCTCGACATCGGTGCCCAAGCCCGTGCAATCCAAAGTGCCCATCTGGGTCGCGGCCCGTTCGCCCATCACCTATGACTACGCGGTACAGTCAAAGGCCAATGTGATGTGCTGGCCCTTCACCCGGCCCCATGCGGAGGCCGAATTGTATAAAAGTCATCTCGATGCCTCGATCGAGAAATTCGGCGGCGATTTCCGGCCCATCTTTGCCCTGATGCGCCATACCGCACTCTACGAGACCGATAAGGGCCGCGACCGGGCCATCGGCGCGATTACGCGGGTATTGGGGCAATTCGAGAACCTCTATCGCAATCTCGGCGACGTGCAGAACGGCTTTCCAAAGGAAATCCCCCTGTCCGAGCTGGAGGGGCGCGAGCAATACGACCCCGCCATGCTCGAAGAAAACCTGATGTTCGGATCGCCCGAGACGGTGATCGAGAAGCTGCGCCTCTATGAGCGGCTGGGGGTCGATGAATACATTTATTATGCGAGCATGGGTCTCGATATGGATGCCCAGAAGCATTCGCTCCAACTCTTCATCAATGAGGTCATGCCCGCTTTCAGCTGAAGGAAACCGCCATGCGCACCGACCATAGCCCGGAGATGTTCACCAGCGCCAGCAGCACCCTGCCGCGCCCCGATACAGGCACGCTCGTCGCGCGCACCCATGGCTCCGAATGGCACGATTGCGGCGCAGAGGGCTTTTGGATCAAGCCGCTCTACGCCGATGCCGCCCGTGGACAGCGGACATGGCTGATGCGCGTCGATCCGGGGGCCAGCGCGCCCGCCCATGCCCATGAGGAGACCGAGCAGATCTACGTGATCGAAGGCAGTTTCCACGATGACGACACCACCTATCGCGCCGGAGATTTCGCCATCCGCGCCCCCGGCACAATGCATACGGCGGGCAGTGAGACCGGGGCGATCGTGATGCTCATCTATTCCTGAAAAAGACCGTCGATGCCCGCACCGGGCATCCCCCCGATTTCACTGATTTGACGCTGGCGTGGAAAAGCGAACCGCGCGGTGTGGCGTGACAGCCCGGCGAATCACCGGCTGCGGTTTTCTCTTGGCAAATTCACAATTTGCCTTTTATTTAATCATCAAAATTTATTTGCATAATTTTTGCTCTTATAGAAATCGAGTTTTACTGATTTTTCAGCCAAATTTTAATCTAAACTTCTGATTGATAATAGAATTAATTTTTGCCTAAATTTTGCGATGCAGCAAGATGCTGCGGTGCAGGAGAAAGGTAAAATCATGTGGACAGGTGATCTGCGGGCAAGTGCCCTCGCGGCGGCGCTGGGAATGGGATTGGCGATGACCGCCGTGCCAACCCAAGCACAGGAAGACACGATCAAGGTCGGCGTATTGCATTCCCTATCGGGAACAATGGCGATCTCGGAAACGACCCTGAAAGACGCGATGTTGATGCTGATCGAACAGCAGAACGCCAAGGGCGGCCTGCTCGGCAAGATGCTCGAACCCGTCGTGGTCGACCCGGCCTCCGACTGGCCCCTCTTTGCCGAGAAAGCCCGCGAATTGATCGAGGGCGAAGGCGTCGCCGCCACCTTCGGATGCTGGACTTCCGTGAGCCGCAAATCCGTATTGCCGGTCTTCGAGGAACTGAATTCGATCCTGTTCTATCCCGTGCAATACGAGGGCGAGGAGAGCCAGCGGAACGTCTTCTATACCGGCGCGGCCCCCAATCAGCAGGCAATCCCCGCAGTCGATTACCTGAAGGATCAAGGGGTGGAGCGCTGGGTACTGGCGGGCACCGATTACGTCTACCCACGCACGACCAACAAAATCCTTGAACAATATCTGAAGGATAGCGGCGTCGCGGCGGAAGATATCATGATCAACTACACGCCGTTCGGTCATTCCGACTGGCAAACCATCGTTGGCGATATCAAGGCGTTCGGATCGGCGGGCAAGAAAACCGCCGTCGTCTCGACCATCAATGGCGATGCGAATGTTCCCTTCTACAAGGAACTGGCCAATCAGGGCATCGAGGCGACCGATATTCCCGTCGTCGCCTTCTCCGTGGGCGAGGAGGAGCTGGCCGGTCTCGATACCGGGCCGCTGGTCGGGCATCTGGCCGCATGGAATTATTTCATGTCCGCCGACACCGAAGCGAATGACGAATTTATCGAGGCGTGGCACGCCTTCACCGGCGACGAAGACCGGGTAACGAACGATCCGATGGAAGCGCATTACATCGGCTTCAATATGTGGATCAAGGCCGTCGAAATGGCCGGAACCACCGATGCGGATGCCGTGATCGATGCCATGATCGGCGTTTCGGTGCCAAACCTGACCGGCGGTTACTCGGCCATGATGCCAAACCATCACATCACCAAACCCGTGCTGATCGGCGAGATTCAGGACGATGGGCAGTTCGAGACGGTTTACGAGACCGCCGGACTGGTGCCGGGCGATGCGTGGTCCGACTTCCTGCCCGATTCCAAGCCTCTGATCTCTGATTGGCGGCTGCCGATGAATTGCGGCAATTTCAACACTGAAACCGGAAAATGCGGCAGCGCGATGTAATCGCCTGACGCTCGACCGGGGCGCGGTTTTCCCCCGCGCCCCTTTCTTTGCTATTGCCCGGAGTTCTGTTGAATGGTTCGTGTTTTCCGCTCTCTCGTCATCATCGCTGGCCTGTTTCAGATGATGATGCTGGGGCCATCCTATGGCCAGACCAGCGACGAGGGCACCCTCCGTGCCGAGATGGCGCGGCTTGCCGGAGCGGATTTCGACGGGATCGCCGATGTCGTCACATCCCTTGCATCAATCGGCGATCCCGAAGCCGCCCCCCTGCTGCGGGCGTTGAGGGGCGGGGATATTTACTGGCGCAAATCCGACCGTCTCGTCGTGCGGGCCGAAAAGATACCGGGCCGCTTGCTGCGCCTTTTCGATCCCCTGACCGGGGAAACGCTGGAAGACGTAAAGAAACGCACGATCAAGAAAGTGAAGGTCAATAACACCCTGCGCCGCAGCATCGATACGGCGCTGGGCACCCTGACCCTTCGCTCCCCCGACCGCGCCACCCGATTGGACGCCGCCGGACAAGTCTTCAGAAACCGCGATCCGGCCACCCTGCCTGCCCTTGATGCCGCGCTGGTCGATGAGGCGGATGCCCAGATTGCCGGGATCATGCGCGATGCCCGCGCGGCGATCTTGCTCAATGACGCCACCGCCGACCCCGCCGAAACGCGCAGCGCCATCGAGCGGATGGTCGCGCGGGGCGATCCTGCGGCGCGTAACATCCTCGCCGGTCTGGATACCCGCGATCCCACCCTCGCGGCGGCGGCGCAGGATGGCATCGCCGCCATCGACCGATCGCTGCGCCTGTGGGGCTATGCCCAGAATATCTGGCAGGGGCTGTCGCTCGGCTCGGTCCTGTTGCTTGCCGCTATCGGTCTGGCCATCACCTTTGGCGTCATGGGCGTCATCAATATGGCCCATGGCGAATTGGTGATGATCGGTGCCTATACGACCTTCGCAGTGCAGGAGGTGATCCGCGCCAGCGCGCCGGGCCTGTTCGACATGTCGCTGTTCATCGCCGCCCCGCTCGCCTTTCTCGTTGCCGGGCTGGTCGGGATCTGTATCGAGCGCGGGGTGGTGCGGTTTCTCTATGGTCGCCCCTTGGAGACGCTGCTCGCGACCTGGGGCGTGAGCCTGATCCTGCAACAAGCTGTCCGCAGCATCTTCGGTCCCAATAACCGCGAGGTCGGGAATCCCTCCTTCATGTCGGGCGCGTTCGAGCTTGGCGGATTGACGATCACATGGAACCGCCTGTGGATCATCCTGTTCGCGCTGGCCGTCTTCGTATTTTTGCTTTTTGTCATGAAGCGCACGATGCTGGGGCTGCAAATGCGCGCCGTCACGCAAAACCGTGCCATGGCGGCGAATATGGGCATTCGCACCGGCTGGGTCGATGCCATGACCTTTGGCCTTGGCGCGGGGATCGCAGGATTGGCGGGCGTGGCGCTCAGCCAGATCGACAATGTCTCGCCCAATCTCGGACAAAGCTACATCGTGGACAGCTTCATGGTCGTCGTCTTCGGCGGAGCCGGTAACCTGTGGGGCGCGCTGGCGGGCGCGTTTACGCTGGG
This sequence comes from uncultured Neomegalonema sp., assembly GCA_938008165.1. Lineage (GTDB taxonomy): Bacteria > Pseudomonadota > Alphaproteobacteria > Rhodobacterales > Rhodobacteraceae > JAHDDY01. The sequence continues at coordinate 5,030 of CALLLP010000056.1, forward strand.
GATCGCCAACAAGTTTCTCGAACCTTTCAGCGGGGCGGTCTTGGCCAAGGTGCTGGTCTTGATCTTCATCATCCTCTTTATCCAAAAGCGCCCCCGTGGCCTGTTCGCGCTCAAGGGCCGGGCGGTGGAGGGATGACCATGCTTACCCCCGCACCCCTCAATCGAAAGCGCCTGCTGAACACGCGCGGCTGGACTTTCCTGATCGTCCTCGCGGCCATTGCCGTCGGTGTCCCCTATCTGAATGCGACCGGCGCCCTGCCCGATTACGCGGTTTCGCTGATCGGAAAATATCTGTGCTTTGCACTGCTGGCCATCGCGCTCGATCTGCTCTGGGGCTATTGCGGCATCCTCAGCCTTGGACACGGGGCGTTCTTTGCCCTTGGTGGATATGCCATGGGGATGCATTTGATGCGCGAGATCGGGGATCGGGGCGTCTATGCCAATCCCGACCTGCCGGATTTCATGGTCTTTTTGAACTGGCAGGAATTGCCGTGGTTCTGGTGGGGCTTTGACCTGTTTTGGTTCGCGGCGGTGATGGCGCTGTTCGTGCCCGGTCTACTGGCCTTTGTCTTCGGCTGGTTCGCCTTTCGCAGCCGGGTAACGGGGGTCTATCTCTCGATCATTACCCAAGCGATGACCTATGCCCTGATGCTGGCTTTCTTTCGTAACGAGATGGGGTTTGGCGGCAATAACGGGCTGACCGATTTCAAGGACGTTCTCGGCTTTGACCTGCAATCGCAGGATACGCGGATCGGGCTGATGGTGCTCAGTACCCTCGCGGTCGCGCTCGGCTTTTTGATCTGCCGCGCCGTGGTGATTTCAAAGGCGGGGAAAGTGATCGTCGGCATCCGCGATTCCGAAAGCCGGATGCGCTTTCTCGGCTATCGGGTCGAGGGGTATAAACTGTTCGTCTTCGTCCTGTCGGCGATGCTCGCGGGGCTTGCGGGGGCGCTCTACACGCCGCAGGTGGGCATCATCAATCCCGGCGAATTCTCACCCGCAAACAGCATCGAGATCGTCATCTGGGTCGCCATCGGCGGGCGGGGAACGCTGGTCGGGGCGGCCATCGGCGCGGTGCTGATCGCTGCGGCAAAGACCCTGCTGACGGGCCTTTATCCGGAAGCATGGCTGTTCGTGCTGGGCGGTATCTTCGTCTTCGTCACGATTTTCATGCCGCGCGGCGTCCTCGGTGCATGGGACAGCATGATCGACGAGATGTGGCACACACGCGGCATGGACCCGCGCGAACGGAGGTTGGCGGCATGAGTCTTCTCACGCTGGACGGCGTAACCCGCAGCTTTGACGGCTTCAAGGCGATCAACGGCCTGAGCTTTGCCATCGAGCCGGGCGAGCTGCGCGCGGTCATCGGGCCGAATGGTGCGGGCAAGACCACGATGATGGATATCGTCACGGGCAAGACCCGGCCCGATGGCGGCTCCGTGCGGTTTGACGGGCATGACATGACCAAAACCGATGAGGCGGGCAGCGCCCGGCTCGGCATCGGGCGCAAATTCCAAAAGCCGACCGTGTTCGAAACCCATACGGTCGAGGATAATCTGGTCCTGTCGCTGAAGGACGATCGCAGCGTCTTCGGCACGCTGTTCTCGAAAACGGATCACGCCGCCCGCGTGGCGGATCTGCTGGCCCTGATCCGGCTGGAGGATCGCCGTCTCGATTTTGCCGCCGATCTGAGCCATGGGCAGAAACAATGGCTGGAAATCGGAATGTTGCTGGCGCAAGACCCCAAATTGTTACTCGTGGACGAACCCGCCGCCGGGATGACCGACGAGGAAACCGAAAGAACCGCGACCCTGCTGCGCGACCTTGCCGGGGACCATGCCATCGTGGTCGTCGAGCACGACATGGAATTCGTGCGCCAGCTCGATTGCAAGGTCACCGTGCTGCATCAGGGCAGCGTTTTGGCCGAAGGGGCGCTCGACGCGGTGAGCGCGAATGAAAAGGTCATCGAAGTGTATCTGGGGCGATGACATGCTGACTGTCTCGAATATCGATCTGCATTACGGCGCAGCGCAGGCCCTGTACGGGGTCTCCCTGACCGCCGCGAAGGGCGAAGTGACGACTTTGCTGGGCCGGAACGGGGTCGGCAAGACATCCCTGCTGCGCGCCATCGTCGGACGGCAACCCGTGTCCAGCGGCGAAATCGTCTGGGACCGCGACCCTATCCACCGCCTGCGCGCCGACAAGCGGGCCGCCCTCGGCATTGCCAGCGTGCCGCAGGGGCGCGAAATCTTTCCGCTTTTGACGGTAAAAGAGAATCTGGAAACCGGGTTTGCGCGTCTGCCAAAGACAGAGCGGCATATCCCGCAGGAGGTGTTCGACCTGTTCCCGGTCCTGCATGATATGCTGGGGCGGCGGGGCGGCGATCTATCGGGGGGACAGCAGCAACAGCTTGCCATCGGTCGTGCCTTGGTTACGCGGCCCGGCCTTCTGGTGCTGGACGAACCGACAGAGGGCATTCAGCCCAGCATCATCAAGGATATCGGACGGGCGATCGATTTCCTTCGCCAACGCGGGGACATGGCGATCCTGCTGGTGGAACAATTCTTCGAATTCGCCCGCGATCTGGCGGACAGGTTTCACGTGATGGACCGGGGCGAAATCGTGATGAGCGGACGCCGGGACGAAATGATCGAAAGCGATGTCAGGCGCCGCCTGAGCGTCTGACGTCGACACCGCTTTGATCCCATCCCGGCCCTGGGCGGCATATTGACCGTTACACCGGCCTTGTCAGTACCCCACACCCGTATAGGGGCAGGCACCGATGGTCGGGGTCACCCATGTATCGCAGCCCGTCACCGCCGGATAGGTCAGGATCGGGGCGACCGGATAGATCGGATAAACGGGATAGGTCGGGTAGGTCGGATAACCGACAGGCCAATACGATCCGGTCCAATAGGGGTCATACGGGTTGGCGGCGCTGCCAACGGTTGGCGCCCATGGCGATTGATGACGCGCCTGCGGGCTGTGATGGCGGATGTAATGCGCTTCTTTGCAGAAGCCGCCATTCAGATAGTCGATACAGCCCGAATAATGGGCGCTGGCAGGCGTTGCCGAAGCGGTAAAGGACACAGCAAGAGCCGCGAGAGCAGCACGGAGATACATGACGGAACCCTTTCGAATCGATTGCATTCAAAAAGGTTAACAAATCCTTAACAAACACTCAACCCAGAGGGTAGCATTTCAACTAAAACAACCCAAAGAGAACATTATAAAAACACATCGTACACTCATAGGATACAGGCGAACGCACCCTTCCACGTTGATCGCTTCTGTTTCATAATCGCCCTATGCGCGCTTGCGCCCCGTGATTCCAGAGAGCAATGTGGCCCGGTCGAGGGTAAAGTCGCTTTCGATCCAGTCCCGCTCGATGCGGTCGAGCGCTTCGCCGATTTCCGGCCCCGGCTCCAGCCCAAGCGCGATCAGATCGCGGGCCGCAACCGGAAAGGTCGATGCCGCGCCATCCATGATGAGCGATACGAAACGGGTATTGAGAGGCTCACCCGACTGCGCGCATTGGATCAGCATCCGGTCACGGGCGGCGGCCTCGCCCCGCTCATAGCCCGCGCGCCGTGCGCTGGCGGCGTCCGTAATCGGAAGATCGAGCGGCCCACGCGCGCGCAGGGCCTTCAATTGCTCATTCGACAGCCGCAGGCCCCGCCCGGCCGCCACCGGATCCGCATCGCCGATCAGCAAAGCCATCCGTCGGATCGGGTCAGGCGAAATTCCGATCCGGCCCTCCGCCGCAACCAGTGCCGCCATCGGCGGAATCCCCTCGGCAAAGGGCAGGGTTTTCGACAGAACCCCGGTCTGCGCCATCATATCCACCGCGACCTCCGGATGCGGCGCAGCGAGCAGTTTGAGCATCTCCGCCCCGACCCGCTCTCGGGACAATTTTGCAATCCCTCCGGCCAGCCCGGCACAGGCGACCAGTGCATCCGGCTCCATATCGCCCTTGCCATACCAAGCGTGAAAGCGGAACAGGCGCAGGATGCGCAGGTAATCTTCCTGTATCCGCGCACTGGCCGAACCGATGAAGCGCACGCGCCGGGCATTGAGATCGGCAAGACCCGTGCCCAGCACATCCACGACCGTTCCGTCATCCTCGGCATAGAGCGCGTTCATCGTGAAATCACGACGGGCGGCGTCGAGGGACCAATCCTTCGTGAAGGTGACGACCGCATGGCGGCCATCGGTCGATTTATCCTGACGCAGGGACGTAATCTCAAAGCTGCGCGTGCCCGAAACCGCCGTGACCGTGCCATGGGACAGGCCCGTAGGGATCACTCGCAAGCCCGCCCGTTCCAGCGCGGTCATCGTTTCATCAGGCGGTATGTCAACCGCGATATCGATATCGCGCACCGTTCGCCCGATCAGGGCATCCCGAACACAGCCACCGACAAATCGTGGGGTCGCACCCTGCGCAGACAGGGCATCGAGAACGGCACGGGTTTCGGAGGCAATCAGCCACTCTCCGGTTATACTGGGCGTCATGGTGACTTTCCGTTTCAGATCAGGAGAACGCTAGCACTCTACCGCTCGATTCCTGCCAGAAAATGAATCGAGAACCCTATCGGCGATCCCTCCCCGCATCGAGGCTCCCGCACCCGGCTGGCAAGCTTTTGGTAACCATGTCCTAACTTTGAACAAATACCTCGTAGACGACCGAATTCCAAATCCACGCGATTCACACAATTTACGAGGACCGACAAATCATGCTACGCCCCCTTTTCCTAGCCGCCGCTCTCATCTGCGCTGGCTCCATTCCGACGACCCAGCCAGCGGAGGCTTCCATGGATTATCTCGCCGAGAACGCGAAAAAAGACGGCGTGACCGTCACGGCCAGCGGCCTGCAATATGAAGTGCTTCGCGAAGGCACCGGCAAATCCCCCGATGCCAGCGATACCGTCGAGGTGCATTACGAGGGCACCCTGACCGACGGCAAGAAATTCGACAGCTCCTACGATCGTGGCAAGACCATCGAATTTCCGCTCAATGGCGTTATCCCCGGCTGGACCGAAGGGGTACAGTTGATGAAGGAAGGCGCGAAGTACCGCTTCACGATCCCCTCGGATCTGGCCTATGGCGCGCGGGGCATTCCGGGAACCATCCCCGGCGGCGCGACGCTGCTGTTCGATGTCGAACTCGTCACGGTGAAGTAACCATGACCGACCGCCCCGCCGAAAAAGCCTTCATCGTCAGCTGGGATCAGCTTCACCGCGACGCCCGCGCTCTGGCATGGCGGCTGGACGGTCAGGGCAGCGGTCCCGACGGCGCATGGAAAGCCGTCATCGCCATCACGCGCGGGGGCATGACCCCCGCATGCATCGTCGCGCGGGAGCTGAACGTACGCACGGTCGATACGATCTCGATCAAATCCTATGCGCATCAGGCGCGGGGCGAGGCCGAAATCCTCAAGGCCCCGGATGCAGCCATCGCCGGGGATGGCGAGAACATCCTGATCGTCGATGATCTGGTCGATAGCGGCAAGACGCTGGAGGTGGTGCGCAGGATGTTTCCCAAAGCGCATCTCGCCACCGTCTACGCCAAGCCCAAGGGCCGCCCCCTCGTCCAGACCTTTATCACCGAAGTGTCGCAGGACACATGGATCTATTTTCCATGGGATCTGGAACTTCAATACGCCAAGCCGCTCCGGGGCGATGAATAACCGTCCTTCTTGACGATCGGCCTGTGAAGTTTGCGCGCATACCGTAAGGCGCGTTGACAGCGCAGAGCGTATCCACCATTTACCGCACGTTTCGTGAATCCGCGTAAGGGGTCCCCATGGCCGTCGTTATCGTCGAATCTCCCGCCAAGGCCAAGACGATCGAGAAGTATCTCGGCAAGGGATTCGAGGTGCTGGCTTCCTATGGCCATGTCCGCGATCTACCCTCCAAGGACGGATCGGTCCTGCCCGAAAGCGATTTCGAGATGAAATGGGAGACGGGGGACGAGCGCTCTCGCAAACAGCTCAAAGCCATCGCCGATGCGGTGAAGGGCACCGACAAGCTGATTCTCGCGACCGACCCGGACCGCGAAGGCGAAGCGATCTCGTGGCACCTGCTGGAAGCGCTGCGCAAGCGCCGGTCGCTCAAAAAGGATGTCCCGGTCGAACGGGTCGTCTTCAACGCCATCACCAAGACCGCCGTGCTCGACGCGATGAAAAAGCCGCGAGACGTGGATATGCCGCTGGTCGAAGCATACCTCGCCCGCCGCGCACTCGACTATCTCGTCGGTTTCAACCTGTCGCCGGTACTGTGGCGCAAGCTGCCCGGCTCGAAATCGGCGGGGCGGGTGCAATCGGTCGCCCTGCGCATCGTCTGCGAACGCGAGACGGAAATCGAACAGTTCAAGCCGCGCGAATACTGGTCGGCCCGCGCCCGCTTCGCCACGCCCAAAGGCGCGGATTTCGAGGCCCGGCTGACCACGCTGGACGGCAAAAAACTCGACCGCTTCGACATGGCGACCGACGCCGATGCCGCCCGTGCCATCGCGGCCATCGACGCACGCGATTTCACCATCACTTCGGTCGAGGCAAAACCCGCGACCCGCAACCCCTCCCCCCCCTTCATGACCTCGACCCTGCAACAGGAAGCCAGCCGCAAGCTGGGCATGGGAGCCAAGGGCGCGATGCAGGTGGCCCAGCGCCTCTACGAGCAGGGCCTGATTACCTATATGCGGACTGACGGTCTGGACATGGACCCCGATGCCGTCAAGGACGCCCGCACGGCCATCGACACCCGCTATGGCAAGGATTACGTGCCCGGCAAGCCGCGCGTCTATAAATCCAAGGCCAAGAACGCGCAGGAAGCGCATGAATGTATCCGCCCGACCGATTTTTCGAAGGCCCCGAAAGACCTGTCCCTCTCCGGCGATGAACTGCGCCTCTACGATCTGATCTGGAAACGCGCAATCTCCAGCCAGATGGAATCCGCCAAGCTGGAGCGAACAACGGTCGAGATCGCCAGCGCCGACACCAAGATCGGCTTTCGCGCGACGGGTCAGGTCGTGAAATTCGACGGTTTTCTCGCGGTCTATGAAGAAGGCAAGGACGACCCCACCGACGAGGACAGCCGCATCCTGCCCGCCATGGCCGGGGGCGACGCGCTCCGGAAGGTATCGGGTGCGATGAAGGCCGATTACGCCAAGGCCACCGCGCCCAAGGGCGATTCAGATGACGGCGCGCTGGTCGAGAAAGAAACGGATGCGACACCCGATCTGACCGCGATTCTTTCGAAAGACGAAAGCGCCCTTGCGGTTCAGCACTTTACCCAGCCACCCCCGCGCTTCACCGAGGCATCATTGGTGAAACGCATGGAAGAACTGGGCATTGGCCGCCCCTCCACCTATGCCTCAATCATCTCGGTGATTCAGGATCGCGGCTATGTCGACAAGGATGGCAACCGCCTGATCGCCGTCGATAAGGGACGGCTTGTGACGGCGTTTCTGGAAAATTATTTCCCCAAATACGTCGAATACGACTTCACCGCCGATCTGGAGGAGGAGCTGGACACCATCTCCGCCGGAAATGCGGATTACAAAAAGCTGCTCTCGAAATTCTGGACCGAATTCTCCAAGGCCGTCGACGAGACCAAGGAACTGCGCGTCCGCGATGTGCTCGACCGCATCAACGATGCGATGGGCGATCATGTCTTTCCCGACCGGGGCGACGGCTCGGACCCGCGCGCCTGTCAGGTCTGCGGCAAGGATGGGCGCGAGGGCGGCCAGCTTTCGATCAAAACGGGCCGGTTCGGGGCCTTTATCGGCTGCTCGAACCATCCCGATTGTAAATTCACCCGCCCCTTCGGCCTGTCGGACGAAGAAGCGGAAAAGCAGGCGGCCGCGACGGTGGATGTGGTGCTGGGCACCGATCCGGAGACGGAAAAGCCCGTCAACCTGCGCTCGGGCCGCTTTGGTCCCTATATCCAGCTCGGCGAGCCGGAGGTCGAGACCCCGGCGAAGGGCAAGACAAAGGCCAAGATGAGCAAGCCGCCCCGCGCCTCCCTGCCCAACGGGGTCACGCCCGATACGATCACGCTCGATCTGGCACTGAAGCTGCTCTCCCTGCCCCGCGAGGTCGGCGCGCATCCAGAGGATGGCGAACCGATTACGGCGGCCATCGGCCCTTATGGTGCCTATGTGAAGCACCTCAAGACCTATGCGAATATGGAAGACTGGAAAGACGTCTTCGAGGTTGGCATCAACCGCGCCGTCGATCTGATCGCCGAGAAAAAGGCCAATCCCGGCAAGGGACGAGGCCGCGCCGCCGCCAAGCCACCCCTGAAAGACCTGGGCGAACACCCCAAGGAAGGCGGCGAGATGAAGGTTCTGGAGGGTCGCTTCGGTCCCTATGTCAAATGGGGCAAGGTCAACGCGACCATCCCGAAGGACACCAAGCCCGAAGATGTCACTGTCGAGATGGCGCTGGAGATGATCCAGAAGAAACTGGATAAGAAAAAGTAGGGGCCGCCCCCGGCCATCGAGCCGGGGCAAGGACCGCGCGAGACGGCCATGCCCCAGTCGGTGGCTATCGCCGCCCCGTAATCCATCCCCCGCCCAGAACCCGCGTACCCTGAGGCGCATAGAAGACGCAGGCTTGCCCCGGTGCCACCCCGTCTTCGGGTTCGGCCAGATGAGCGATGGCGGTGCCGTCCTTGGCGGGGATCACGCGGGCGGGCTTTGGCGGGCGGGTCGAGCGGACCTTGACGGTCACATCCCAGCCCCCCTGAGGCGCATCCGCAAAATCCCCATCGCCCAGCCAGTTGATCTGGTGCAGCCGCACCTCGCTCGCACCCAGCGCCTCACGCGGGCCAACGATCACGCGGCGCGCCTGCGCATCCAGCTTGACCACATAAAGCGGATCGCCGCCCGAGATGCCCAGACCCCGCCGCTGACCAATGGTATAGTTCAGAACGCCCGAATGCGCGCCCAGTACCCGCCCGTCAAGATGCACGATCTCACCCGGCTGCGACACACCGGGGCGCAGTTTCTCGATCACATCCGTATAGCGCCCTTCGGGCACGAAACAGATGTCCTGACTATCGGGCTTATCCGCCACCGCCAGCCCATGCCGGGCCGCCATGGCCCGCACATCCGCCTTTGTCTCGATACCGCCCAGCGGAAACCGCAGATAATCGAGCTGCTCGCGGGTCGTCGTGAACAGGAAATAGCTCTGATCCTTGCCCGGATCGGCAGCGCGGTGCAGCTCCGGCCCGTTCGGTCCCTCCATGCGCCGGATATAATGGCCCGTCGCCAGACAATCGGCGTCCAGATCCCGCGCAAGCTGCATCAGATCCTTGAACTTGACCCGCTCATTACACCGGATGCAGGGGATGGGCGTCGCCCCGGCCAGATAGGCGTCG